>NZ_JCACET010000007.1:0-2988 GCF_059502485.1 Paraflavitalea sp. | reverse complement strand
TTCCTCTGCTGTGACAGTCCCGGGAGGGCGTCGACGTCGAGGATGAGAGCGACGAGGCCGTCGCCGAGGATGGTTGCGGCGGAGACGCCCTCGACGCGGCGGAAGGAGGATTCGAGGTTTTTGACGACGACCTGCTGCTGTCCGACGATTTCGTCGACGGCGATGGCGAGGCGCGGCACGCTTTCGGTCTCGACGATGACGATGTTGGGCTCGGTTCCGATGGCGCGGATGCCGAGCAGGTCGCGCAGCTTGAGCAGGGGGGCGATTTCGCCCCGCAGCTGCAGGATCTGGCGGTTGCCGGGCAGCGTCTCGACGGTCTTGGGGTCGAGCTGCATGGTCTCCACGATGTTGGACAGCGGGAAGACGAAGCGCTCGGTGCCGGCGCGCACGATCATGCCGTCGAGGACGGCGAGCGTCAGCGGCAGGCCGAGCGTGAACTTGCAGCCGCGCCCGGGGGTGGATTCCACGGTGATGCGCCCGCCCAGCGCCTCGACGTTGGAGCGCACCACGTCCATGCCGACGCCGCGTCCCGACACGTCGGTGACGGTCTGGGCGGTGGACAGGCCGGGGTGGAAGATGAGGTTGTCGGCGTCCTCGGGCGAGGGGTCGGGGGCGTTGGCGGCGATCAGGCCGCGCGAGCGGGCCTTGGCGATGAGGCGCTCGCGGTTGATGCCGCGCCCGTCGTCCTGCACGCAGATGAGGATGCGCGAGCCGCGGTGCTCGGCCGAGACGCGGATGGTGCCGTCGGCGTTCTTGCCGGCCTCCAGGCGCTCGTCGGGGGTCTCCAGGCCGTGGTCCATGGCGTTGCGGATCATGTGGATGAGCGGGTCGGCGAGCTCCTCCACGATGGTCTTGTCGACCTCGGTGTCCTCGCCGGCGAGGACGAGATGGGCCTTCTTGCCGAGCGTGCGTTCCAGTTCGCGCACCAGGCGGGGCAGGCGCTGGAAGACGACCTTCACCGGCTGGGCCCGCACGGCCATGACGTTGTCCTGCAGTTCGCGGGTCTGGCGCCCGAGCGAGAACAGGGCGTCGACGAAGGCGGTGGCCTCGCGCTTGGCGAGCGCCGAGGCGCGCTCCGACAGCATGGACTGGGTGATGACGATCTCGCCGACGAGGTTCATCAGCCTGTCGATGCGGTCGAGGTCGACGCGGATGGTGCCGCCGCCGGTGCGCCGCTGCGGCCCGGCCGGGGGAGCGGCGGGCGAGGCGGCGGCGGGGGAGACGGAGGCGGGCGTGGCGGCCTGGGCTTGCGCCTCGGCCTCGGCGGCGGGCTCGCCGGGCTCGGCCTGGCCGGCGGGGGCGGCTTCGGCCATGGCTGCGGTCAGCGCCGCCTGCACGGCGGAGGGCGCCTCGGCGGCCGGCATGTCCTCGGGCAGGTCGCCTTCCACGATGGTCATCTCGTCGTCGGCGAGCAGGCTGTCGAGGGCGTCGTGGATGGCCTCCATCGGCGCCGCGGTGTCGAGCTTCAGCGTCCAGGAGAGATGGCAGTCGACGGGGTCGAGCTCGGCCAGAGGCGGGACGGCGGAGCTGTCGCAGGCGATCTCGACGGAGCCCAGCGCCGCCAGCGCGGCGACGGCGAGCCGCGGGTCGAGGGCGCGGCGGAAGAGGTCGCGGTCGGGCAGCAGGCGGATGGAGACGCGGCGGGTTCCCGGCGCGGCCTCTTCCTCCGGCGCCGGGGCGGCGGCGTCTGCGCCGTTCTCCTCGAGCTCGGGGATGGCGAAGAGGTCGGCGAGGTCGTCGGGGATGCCGTCCGGCACGCCGGCGCGGGAGGCAGGGGCGGGGGAGGAGGTTGCAGGAGATGAGAGGGCGGGGGAGGCGGCTTGCGCTTCCGCTGCCCTGGCTTCGGCGGCCTTGGCGGCGCCGACGGTGGCCTCGACCTGGGCGGCGACCTGGGCCTTGGAGTTGGCCTTGGGCTTGCTGGTGGCCTTGCCGCCGGCCAGCCCCTGCAGGGCGGCGATGAGGGCGGGGTCGACGGGGCACGATCCGGGAGGGGCGTCCTCGCGGGCGGCGGCGACGAGGGCGCCGAGCACGTCGCCGGCCTGCAGCATGACGTCGATGGGGGTGTCCTCGACGGCCAGCCGGCCCGAGCGCAGCGCGTCGAGGCAGGCTTCGAAGAGGTGGGCGAACTCGACGAGGTCGGCCAGCCCGAAGGCGCCGGCGCCGCCCTTGATGGAGTGGACGGCGCGAAACGCGCCGTTGATGTCCTCGGCCGTGGCGCCGCCTTCCCCGAGTGCGGCGAGGTGGCCTTCGAGCAGGCCGATGAACTCGTCGCATTCGTCGAAGTAGATGTTGCGGATTTCGGCGAGCGCGTCCATGCGGGGCGACCTCTGGTCGTGGCGTGCGGTCCGGGATCAAAGGGGTTGCGGCGGGGCCGGACCGGTGGCCCCGCGGCGCGGGCGGGGGCCCGCTCTAGCGGCGCAGGCGGCCCAGCATGTCGAGCAGCTTCTGCGGATCGAAGGGCTTGACCATCCAGGCGGTGGCGCCGGCCTTGCGGCCTTCCGCCTTGATCTCGGCGGCGCTTTCGGTGGTCAGGATGATGATGGGGACCTCGCCGCCGTCGGAGCGCGAGCGCACGGCGCGGGTGAACTCGATGCCGTCGAGGACGGGCATGTTGAGGTCGGTGATGACGACGTCGGGGCGCGCCTCGGCGAAGCGCGACAGGCCCTCCTCGCCGTTTTCGGCCTCCACCACGTCATACTGCGCGGCGCGCAGCGTCCGGCACAGGAGTTCGCGCAGCGTGCGCGTGTCGTCGATCGCCAGGATGCGCACTCGTCACTCCATCGAAAGGGTCATGAGGTCGCCGAAAAGGCCGAGCCCCTGGAAGGCGTCGACGAGCTCGGGCCGCGGCGAGACCAGCACGAAGGGCTGGCCCGTGGCCGCGGCGCTGCGCCCGGCCGCCACCAGAAGCTGCGCCAGCGCCGGCGGCAGCGACGCCGTCGCCGACACGTCCAGCCGCACCCCCGCCCCAAGCGCCAGGGCCTCCTTCAG
>NZ_JCACET010000006.1:0-3137 GCF_059502485.1 Paraflavitalea sp. | reverse complement strand
CACTCAGGTCCAGGCTGCCCGAATACATGATTCCAGCAACCATAACAACAATCGATAAAATACCCATCAATGCTAATGGAAAAACAGATAAACAAAAACTTTCTCTTTTAAACCAAAAGCATACAACCTCAATAGCAGAGCGAGCTAATAATGAAACAGAGGTTGCTTTGCTTAAGATATGGGAAGAACTATTAGAACTACCTAACATCAGCATGCATGATAACTTTTTCGAGATCGGGGGACATTCATTGCTGGCTGTTAAAGTCATTTCAAAAATCAGAAATGAGTTTTCCCTCCATCTTACTGTAACCACTTTGTTCCAGTATCCATCTATCAGGGAATTGGCCCAATATATAGAGATAACCAGACAGGATACTGAGTATGTAAAAGAGGAATTTGAAGTGTTTGAGTTGTAAATAAAATGCAATGTTGAAGAAGGAGATCAATATAAAAATAACTGAATTGCTGGCAGCCTGTAAGAGCAGCGGCATAAGAGTCTTTCTTGAACAAGGGAAGATCAAATATGCAGTTGCCAAAGGCAGTCACCCAGATCCTTTATTGCTCACGGCACTAAAAGAGCACAAGGAAACCATACTCGCATTTCTTCAAGGTCAGCAACCCGATGCTACTTCTGATATCGAGAAAGAAACAATCCTCCCCCGGGGGAGTCAAGAGCAAGTACCACTCTCTTATGCGCAAGAACGGCTATGGTTTATAGACAAATTACAGGGCAGTGTACAATATCATATGCCTGTTGCGCTCAGGTTAAAAGGCGACTTACAAGAAGGAACGCTTGAAAACAGCTTAAGAAAAATTATTGGCCGACATGAAGTACTCAGGGCTACCTTTCAGGAAATCGACGGAATATGTTATCAGTCTATAAAAAGCGAAGAGCAATGGAAGATGGGGGTAATATCAGGCGTCGAATGGAATAAAGAACAGCTAAAGGAATACATCAGCCAATACATTGACCGCCCATTTGATCTTTCGGTTGACTACATGCTTAAAGCGGAGCTTATACAGCTGGGTCAACAGGAATACATCCTGATCATAGTCATGCACCACATTGCCTCCGACGGCTGGAGCTTATCGATCATGGTGAGAGAGCTGGTAGAGCTATACAGTGCTACTGTTGAAGAAAGAGCAATTATACTTCCTGAACCAGGTATTCAATACGGAGACTATGCCATCTGGCAACGATCGTTCCTGCATGGAGATAAGTTAGATAAACAGCTTACTTATTGGAAACAAAAACTCGAAGGGCTAAAACCACTGGAACTTACTCCAGACTTTACACGACCAGCTATCCAAAGCGGGCGCGGGTCAAGCATATTGTTAACTTTTGACAGGAGCTTAACCGATAATCTCAACGAATTGAGCAGAAAAGAAGGGGTCACAATCTTCATGACCCTGCTTGCTGCATTCAAAGTACTGTTGCATAAATATACCGGAGAGCAGGACATCGCAACCGGTATACCCATAGCAAACCGTGGTCAGCAGGAAGTAGAGCACCTTGTAGGTTTTTTTGTCAATACTCTTGTGATCAGAAGTGAAATAAATCCGAATAGCAGCTTTGCCGATCTGATGCAGCAAATGAAAACTGTCTTACTGGAAGCATATGAGCATCAGGATACGCCATTTGAGAAAATTGTAGATAGCTTAGGCGTTAAGCGTGACTCATCAAGAAATCCGCTTTTCCAAATCAAGTTCGCATTACACAATACGCCAAAGATCCCTGAGCTTACCCTGAAAGATGTTAATCTTTCAGCGGAACCATTTGTCAATATAACTACTAAATTCGATCTATCTTTTGATGTATTTATAACACCCAATGGACTTCAGCTTGTAATCGAGTATTCCAGCGATCTTTTTCAGGAAGACACTATTAATAGGATAGGAATTCATTATGAGCAGTTACTGCAAAACATCGTTAACGACCCTTATTCAACAGTATCAGCCTTATCCATACTATCACCTGCCGAGCGGCAACAATTACTGATGGAATTCAATGATACTACTATATCCTATCCATCAGATCTAACTATCGTTGACCTTTTCGAAAAGCAAGTTGAGGTAAAACCAGACTCGATCGCTGTTGCATTCAGAGACGAGAATATCAGTTATCGTAAGTTGAATGAACGAAGTAATCAACTCGCCCACTATCTGATCAAAAAAGGGATAGGAGCAGACAGTCTTGTTCCTATTTGCCTGGACCGTTCTATAGAAATGATCGTGGCAATACTTGGGATACTAAAAGCCGGTGGAGCTTACGTTCCTATCGATCCCTCTTACCCCATCGACCGGATCAAGTACATACTTGAAGACACCAAAGCCAGCCTGTTATTGTGCGATAACAATTGCCCGGACGAAGGCATTGACCTCAATATATTGAATCTTACCACGGGTCAAGAAGTATTGGCTAAGGAACCTATTCAAAACCCAGTCGGTATTGCGTCAGCCGACAGCCTTTGTTATGTGATCTATACATCAGGGACTACAGGCCGTCCAAAAGGAGTGATGATAGAGCATCGATCACTCATGAACCGGCTATTGTGGGCCAGAGAATTTCATGCAGTCAGTGAATCTGATATTATTCTGCAAAAAACAACTTACTGTTTTGATGTCTCGGTATGGGAACTTTTACTCAGCCTGACAACAGGTGGAAAACTTGTTTTTGCTGAGCCTGGAGGACACAAAGATCATCAATACCTGGTGAAGCTTATCAATCAGCAGCGGGTGACCATGCTTCACTTTGTGCCTTCGATGTTACAGGCTTTTTTAGAAGGAATAGAAGAGCACGCTTTCCGGGATTTGAAAATAGTATGTAGCGGCGAGGCGCTAAAAGCATCGCACATCAAGTTATTCAGGGAAAAGCTACCTTTTTGTGAACTGCATAATCTGTACGGACCAACGGAGGCAGCTATTGATGTAAGCTATTGGAAAGCGCCCAAACATATAAACGATCTATCGATTGTTCCAATAGGCCGCCCAGTCAGTAATACACAACTATACATTCTG
Source organism: Paraflavitalea sp. (assembly GCF_059502485.1). Classification (NCBI taxonomy): domain Bacteria; kingdom Pseudomonadati; phylum Bacteroidota; class Chitinophagia; order Chitinophagales; family Chitinophagaceae; genus Paraflavitalea; species Paraflavitalea sp. The sequence goes on along the minus strand of NZ_JCACET010000006.1, from coordinate 119 downwards.
GATGCGTTGCTGGCCCCTTGTCCAATCGGAGTGGTTGGGGAGTTATACATCGGAGGAATACAACTGGCCCGTGGCTACTTAAACCTGCCGGAGCTGACGGCTGAGAAGTTTATACATCA
>NZ_JCACET010000005.1:0-3163 GCF_059502485.1 Paraflavitalea sp. | reverse complement strand
AATAAATATGGCAGCTACCTACTCTCCCGCATTGTTGTGCAGTACCATCGGCCATGAGGGGCTTAACTACTCTGTTCGGGATGGGAAGAGGTGAACACCCTCGGTATAACCACCATAAGAAGTTAATACCGGATATTATTCCAGTCAATAAGATTACATATTGGGAAGTTGTAAATGAGAGCAACAGATATTAACCATGTTGTTCTTACAAAATTGATTAAAAAAAATTAAAGCGTACGGGCAATTAGTACTACTCGACTTTACTGTTACCAGTTTTACATCTGTAGCCTATCAACGTCGTAGTCTTCGACGACCCTTAAAAGAATACTCATCTTGTGGAAGGTTTCACGCTTAGATGCTTTCAGCGTTTATCCTGGCCGGACGTAGCTACTCTGCATTGCACCTGGCGGCACAACAGATACACCAGCGGTCCGTACGACCCGGTCCTCTCGTACTAAGGTCATGTCCACGCAATATTCTAACGCCCATCACAGATAGGGACCGAACTGTCTTGCGACGTTCTGAACCCAGTTCACGTGCCACTTTAATCGGCGAACAGCCGAACCCTTGGGACCTTCTCCAGCCCCAGGATGTGACGAACCGACATCGAGGTGCCAAACCTCACCGTCGATATGAGCTCTTGGGTGAGATCAGCCTGTTATCCCCGGAGTACCTTTTATCCTTTGAGCGATGGCCCTTCCATGCAGAACCACCGGATCACTTTAGCCGTCTTTCGACCCTGCTCGACTTGTCTGTCTCACAGTCAAGCTCCCTTATACTAATGCGCTCTTCGTACGATTACCAACCGTACTGAGGGAACCTTTGCAAGCCTCCGTTACTTTTTAGGAGGCGACCACCCCAGTCAAACTACCCACCATGCACTGTTTCCCGGAAGGGATTAGAGTCTAAGCAAACAAAGGTTGGTATTTCAACGACCGCTCCACGGCACCTAGCGGCACCGCTTCAAAGCGTCCCAACTATGCTACACATTGTTTGCTCAAAATCAATGCAAAGTTGTAGTGAAGGTTCACGGGGTCTTTCCGTCCCGTGACGGGTAACCGGCATCTTCACCGATACTACAATTTCGCCGGGCTCGCGGAGGAGACAGCGTTCAACTCATTAGACCATTCGTGCAGGTCGGAACTTACCCGACAAGGAATTTCGCTACCTTAGGACCGTTATAGTTACGGCCGCCGTTTACTGGGGCTTCAGTCAGAAGCTTTGGCTTGCGCCGAACATCCTTCCTTAACCTTCCAGCACCGGGCAGGTATCAGGCTCTATACGTCATCTTACGATTTTGCAGGGCCCTGTGTTTTTGTTAAACAGTTGGTTGAACCATTTTACTGAGACCGCATCACTGCGGTATGCTTTATCCCGAAGTTACAGCATCAATTTGCCTAGTTCCTTCTCCGCGGCTCACCCGAGCACCTTAGGCTATTCGCCTCGACTACCTGTGTCGGTTTGCGGTACGGGCTGCTTTAGCCACACCTTAGAGGTTTTTCTCGGAGGTTTGATTAGGATCACTATCAGCGCTGCCGAAGCTTTGCTGTACTATCAGGTTCGCCATCAACTCCGGATTTACCTGGAATCGATATAACTACACCCTTTAACGGGAACATCCGTTGCCCCGCGGATCTTTCACTACCTCGTCACCCCATCGGAACTAAAGCAGGTACTGGAATATTAACCAGTTTTCCATCAGCTTCCCCTTTCGGGTTTGCCTAAGGACCCGACTAACCCTGATCCGATTAACGTTGATCAGGAACCCTTAGTCTTACGGTGAAGTAGTTTTTCACTACTTTTATCGCTACTTATGCCTACATTTTCTTTTGACAACGCTCCAGCATACGTCGCCGTACACCTTCGATGCAGATGTCAATGCTCCCCTACCACTCCATTGCTGGAATTTAGAGCTTCGGTGGTATGTTTGATGCCCGATTATTTTCCGTGCAGGATCTCTCGACCAGTGAGCTGTTACGCACTCTTTAAATGAATGGCTGCTTCCAAGCCAACATCCTGGCTGTTATAGAAATCCCACCTCGTTTGATCAACTTAACATACGCTTAGGGACCTTAGCTGCTAATCTGGGTTATTTCCCTCTCGGCCACGGACCTTAGCGCCCGCAGCCTCACTCCCGGAGAAATTTGCTAGCATTCGGAGTTTGTCAGGGTTTGGTAGGCGGTGAAGCCCCCTAGCCCAATCAGTAGCTCTACCTCTAGCAAACATCTATATCCGAGGCTGTTCCTAAAAACATTTCGGGGAGAACGAGCTATCTCTCAGTTTGATTGGCCTTTCACCCCTATCCACAAGTCATCCCAGAGCTTTTCAACGCTAACGGGTTCGGTCCTCCAGTGTGTGTTACCACACCTTCAACCTGCTCATGGATAGATCACAAAGTTTCGCGTCTACCCCCACTGACTAGTCGCCCTATTCGGACTCGCTTTCGCTACGGCTCCGTAACTTAAGTACTTAACCTCGCCAGTGAGGAGTAACTCGTAGGCTCATTATGCAAAAGGCACGCCGTCACCCGTTGCCAGGCTCCGACCGCTTGTAGGCGTACGGTTTCAGGTACTATTTCACTCCCTTGTTTAGGGTGCTTTTCACCTTTCCCTTACGGTACTGGTTCACTATCGGTCTCTGAGGAGTATTTAGCCTTACCAGATGGTGCTGGTGAATTCAGGCAGGATTCCTCCGGTCCCGCCGTACTCAGGATACCACTCGTCCGCAACAATTTGTGCCTACAGGACTATCACCTGCTATGGTCTAACTTTCCAGAAAGTTCAGCTTGATGTTGCATTCTAAATGTGGTCCTATAACCCCGGTGCAGCACGCTACACCGGTTTGGGCTGTTCCCTTTTCGCTCGCCACTACTTGGGGAATCACGATTGTTTTCTTTTCCTCCTGGTACTTAGATGTTTCAGTTCCCAGGGTTGACTTCCTTGCGGATAACACACCTTCAGTGTGCTGGGTTGTCCCATTCGGAGATCTCCGGATATAATGCTTGTGTGCAGCTCCCCGGAGCTTATCGCAGCTTACCACGTCCTTCATCGTCTCTCAGAGCCAAGGCATCCACCATACGCCCTTAAGTGCTTTAAAAGAGTTATTACTATTACTCGTCATTTACAACTTAAATTTTTAACTACCCAATATGTCAAAGAGCTTG
>NZ_JCACET010000004.1:0-664948 GCF_059502485.1 Paraflavitalea sp. | reverse complement strand
TCAATCCTTTCGGACCGTTTTGCCGACCCCGTTTCGTTGGGGTTGCAAAGGTAGGAGCCTTTTTATTACTAACAAACTTTTTCTCTATTTTTTTGCAAGATTTTCGACCTCTTTTCGTTTTCACTTTTTGTCAGTTATACCTGACCAATCCTGCATTATTTTTCGAAGAACTTTCTCTTTTTTTAAGAGCGGGCTGCAAAGATAAGAGGCTTTCATTTCACCACCAAATTTTTCTCACATTTTTCTTTCCTCTTTTATTTTACAACTTGCTATTAATCAAAGAACTATGTGAAAAAACTTTGCCTGGAATACTGTCTCTTTTGTCGCAGTTTCTGTACCTCTATTTTTCCAAAGCGGGCCGCAAAGATAGGGGGATCGCAGACTCCATTCCAAATCTTTTTGAAAGAAGTTTATTTGTCTTTTTGAAAGCCCGCTATGGGAGCGGGTTTGGGGGCGAAAAAAAGTTTATGTCTGAACGATGAATTATTGGATTTGATGGATTTTGAGGGGGTTATGGAGGGTGACGGTGTAGTTGATAGGTTAACTTGTTGAAAGGTTGATAAGGGAAGGCAGTGGAATGGTAGTCGACCTACTGCGGCTTCAACTACGAGTAAATGGTTAAACGTTGATACTAAAATAGCCTTCGGGATATTCGACTTTGCAGAGGAAGAGGCCATGGCCGGGGACGGAGAAGTCGGCTTTGCTGCAATCTTTTGCTTCTATTACCTGTCTGAACCCATCAATCGAGAGCTTACCACGGCCCACCTGTAGCATGGTTCCTACTAAGCCTCTTACCATACCCCGCAGAAAACGGTTGGCTTTGACCCGGTAAATAGTAAGACCTCCCTCCCGCTCTACCCATTGGCTGTATTGTATGGTACAATTATGGGTCCTGACCTGGGAGTTACGTTTGGCAAAGCTGGTAAAGTCGGTGTAGTCAAGGATCATTGTGGCCGCCTGCTGCATAGCCTGCAAGTTGAGGGTATAGGGAAAGTAGTATGCCCGGTCGTCGAGGAAAGGAGTTTTGGCCTGGTAGATAAAGTACTCATACTCCCTGGCCAGGGCATCAAAGCGGCAATGGGCGTTTTCCCGGACCTCGATCAGCCGGTTGATGGCTATGTCGGGGGGCAGCATGGCATTGAGATTATACACCACTTTCTGGGGAATCGGGCTGTCGGCATCGAAATGAAAATAGTTTTGCCAGGCATGAACGCCCGTGTCGGTACGGGATGAACCGGTCAAGGTGATTGGCTTCCGGAAGAAGGTGGCCAGTACTTTTTCTACCTCATATTGTATGGTGACTGCATTGTCCTGGACCTGGAATCCGGCATAGCGGGCGCCTTTGTAACTAACTTCAAGGAAGTATCGATTCATGGAGCGAAGATAAGAAGCTACATTCTTACCAATGCCTTGAAGCGGGCGATGTAGAGTTCGTCGGTGAACAGGTCGAGTAATTGACGGAAGTTGCCGGTATCTGACACAAATGGATAGGCTGCGTCGAAGAACTTAAAACGGGCTTCGTCGTTGGGAAACAGTTCTGACAGTCCACGGATATATCTTGTAACGAAGCACTTTGTTTTGAATACTTTTTTGGCTGCTGCCACCTTATCATCTACGCTGTTTGTGCTCAACATCTTCACGCGCAATTTGTCGACGTCATATTCTGAAGCGAAGTTGACGCAATCGGAGTTCATCAACAGCAAGGGCTTTTTGGAAGCCGCTACTACAGCAGCAGAATCGTCTTTTGATGGTGTATAGCTGTTTTTTGCTGCTACTGCTGTATCTGCCTTTACAACTGTTGCTGCTGCTGGTGTATCTGGTTGAACTTTGGCTATGGGTTCTTTTTGGGCAGTATCTACTGTAATAGTAACTGGTGGTGGCGTTTCTTTGACGACTTCTTTTGCAATGGCCGGACTGTCGGGGACAGTATTGGCAACCACCTGCTTTGTGGCTTCTTTAGCGGATGTATCAGGAGGGGTGACTACCGTTGTTTTTTCTGTTGTGTTATTGGCAGGAATGTCCTGTGGAATTATTGCCGTTACTTTTTCTACAGAATCCTTAGCGGCCGGCACTGGTTGTTTTTGGGCTACCGTGGCGGGTGTATCAGGTGTTGTAATTACAGCTTTTACTGTATCGATCTTTGCGGGGGCTGCAATAACCTGTTCCGGTGTGGGTAATGGTATTGGCGCTCCTTTTTCAAATTCTATCATCAACGAAATGGTATCCATCCCTACAGATGTGCTATCATAGTAGATATATCCTTTTCCTTTATCGTTTCCCCACTCCTGTACTGGTATGACGGTAGACAGGGCTATTGGTGTATCGATCTTAACTGGTATGGTGTTCTTTTCTGTTTGTACTGAATCTACCGGGGGTGTTGGTGTAATAACTGCTACTGTTCTTGCGGGAGCCGCTTCTTTTTCTACTGTTTCTGCTTTTACCACTGCCTGGGTATCTGTTTTTACGGCTGTTGCGGCTGGCTTAACTGGCTGTACATCGACTTTTGCGACAGACTTATACAGAACTGCAGAATCGTTTACCAGGGCAGACATGAGGGTAGCGAAGGCTCCGGTTTTCCGCTCTCCCAGTGAGAGGTCTGTATTCTTTACCTGCTCCAGCCGGGGTTTTACGGCATCCGATGTTTGGGCATTAAATAATACCCAGCCGTCATTTCCGGTATTCTTTAGCTGATAATCAAGGTCTTTTTTATTCAGGGAAACAATGAATGTGCGTTCGGGGTACTGTTTTTTGGGGAACCCAACCTCCAGGGTATAGGTTGTATCCCTAAGGCGGGGAATAACAAGGTGACCTATAGCCGAGGAACTATATGTGTGTTCATTCAACCGGATGTAAAATGGTTGGGAGTTTTCGGACGAGATAAATATAAAGTAGTCCTGCTGCGCTCTTACGATGGTACAGGACAGTGTTAACAGACTAATAACAAAAGCAATACGCTTCATGCAGATTTAAGTTACTAATTAAGACAAAACTACTCATTTGATGGTTGTCAGCCGCCACTTGTACCTTTTTTTGCAAATATTAAAGGCGGTCGAACTTATCTTTACGGCTACATAAATTTCATTTCATGAAGAAGCTAATATTTGGATTGCTTAGTTTTTTAACCTTTCAAACTCTATCCGCCCAACCTCATGAAGCCGCGCAGGATACAACCTGGAAGAAGTTGTATCGTGAGAGTGCTCCTATGATCAATGACCTGGTGCACACGAAAATAGATGCACGGTTCGACTATTCTCAATCATACCTGAACGGTAAGGCCTGGATAACGCTGAAACCTCACTTTTATGCGACCGATTCTCTGGCATTAGATGCTAAGGGTATGGAGATCAAAAAGGTAGCCATTGTAAAGGGCGCCTCTACTTCTCCCCTGAAATATGATTATAACGGTTGGATCCTGAATATTAACCTTGACAAGTCATATAAAGGTGGTGAAAAGTATACAGTATATATTGAATATACCGCCAAACCTAACGAACTGGAAGTACAAGGTAGTGCCGCAATCACTGATGCCAAGGGTTTATATTTCATCAACCCCAAGGGTGAAGAGAAGGATAAGCCTACGCAGATCTGGACGCAAGGTGAAACAGAGGCTACTTCTGTATGGGTACCTACTATCGACAGGCCCAATCAGAAGACCACGCAGGAAACTATTATGACTGTGCCTGACAAGTATGTAACGCTTTCAAACGGGAAACTGGTTTCTCAAAAGAAGAATACCGATGGTACGCGTACTGATACCTGGAATATGGAACTTCCCCACGCTCCTTACTTGTTCTTTATGGGTGTTGGTGAGTATTCTGTGATCAAGGATACTTATAAGGGTAAAGAGGTTAATTATTATGTGGAGAAAGAATATGCGCCTGTAGCCCGTAAGATTTTCGGTCACACTCCTGAAATGATGGCTTTCTTTTCTAAGATCACTGGCGTAGATTTTCCCTGGGTAAAGTATTCTCAGATCGTAGGCCGCGATTATGTGAGTGGCGCTATGGAAAACACTACAGCTACGCTGCACCAGGAAAGTGCTCAGCAGGATGCCCGCGAGCTGGTGGATGGCAATGGCTGGGAAAGTACTATTGCGCATGAGTTGTTTCACCAATGGTTTGGCGACTATGTAACTTCTGAAAGCTGGAGCAACCTGACGCTGAATGAGTCTTTTGCTAATTATAGTGAGACTTTGTGGGATGAATATAAATATGGCAAGGATGCCGGTGATGCTCAGAATTACTCTGACATGGCTGGCTACCTGCAAAGTGGCAGTGAGAAGAAGGACCTGGTTCGTTTTTATTACACTGATAAGGAAGCGATGTTCGATGCGGTGAGTTACAACAAGGGTGGCCGTATTTTACATATGTTGCGTAATTATGTGGGTGACAGTGCTTTCTTTAAAGCGCTGAACCTGTACCTGACTTCCAATAAATTCAAGGCTGCCGAGGCTCATCACCTCCGCCTGGCTTTTGAAGAGGTAACTGGTAAGGATATGAACTGGTTCTGGAATCAGTGGTATTATGGTGAAGGGCATCCGAAGCTGACTATCGATTATGTGTATGACGATGCTGCCAAGCAAGTGTCAGTGATCGTAAAGCAAACTCAGCCGGGTAATGCTTTCAAATTGCCGATCGCTATCGATATTTATAATGGCGCCAATAAAGTGCGTAACAAGGTATGGATCGACGATAAGGTTGACACTTTCACTTTCAGCTATTCAAGCAAACCTGACCTGGTGAATGTGGATGGTGACAAGATCCTGCTGGCTGAAAAGAAGGATAACAAGGCGCTGAGTAATTATCTTCACCAATATAAATATGCCGGCCTGTATATGGACCGCCGCGAAGCTGTTGAATTTGCTTCCCGCAGCCAAACTAATCCCGAAGCTATTGCCTTGCTGAAGGATGCGCTGAAGGATAAATATTTTGGTATCCGTGGCCTGGTTCTGGGTCGTCTGGACCTGAAGAATCAAGGTAATAAGGCAGCGTTTGAGCCGCTGATCGCCGATATTGCCAAGAATGATCCCAAGGCTACTGTACGGGCTACCGCGCTGACCGCATTGGCTAATTATGAAAATCCTGCTTACAAGGAGTTGTTTGTAAAGAGTGTCAGCGATTCTTCTTACACTGTAGCGGGTAATGCGCTGGAAGCGCTGGCCAAAATGGACAGTGCTGCTGCCTTTACTGAAGCAAAGCGTCTTTCTGCTCAACCTACCAAGGGTGCACTGGTTGGTGCTGTGATGAAAACGATGATCAAGTCTGGTGATGAAAGCAGCTTCACTGCTATCGCCAAGGCTGTAGGTGATATGCCTTTGTCTCAGGCCAAGTTCAACCTGCTGCCTTCTTTCAGTGACTTTCTTTCCAAGGTTAATAATACTGACAACTTAAAGAAAGGTGTTGATATCATTGTTGACTTCCGGGAACAGACGAAAAGCTTTGGCCTGGAGCCCATTGTTAATGGCTGGCTGAAGGGCATCGTTACCAAGAAAGAGGCTGCCAAGGATAAAGCATCCGACAAATCTGCTCTGCAAGCGCAGATCGATTATGTGAATGGAAAGCTGGGGGCTGCAAAGGCAGGTTTTTAGTTTGAGTTGACAGGTTGATATGTTGAAAAGTTAATAAGACTTATTCGCAGATATGAGGCCCCGTTTTATGGCGGGGCCTCTTTTATTTGAAGTCTCTGAGTTCTATTTTTTGTTGATGAGTTCGAGGGCCTTGCCGATCAGGATATCTCTACCGCTTAGTATTTCTGGTATTGTGGGATAAACCGGGGTATCGATCTTAACGCCTTTGCGTTGGGCTACTGTTCCATCCGGATAGAAAATAGCATTTCCGGTAAAGGGCATCACGTAGTTGCCGGGTATGTTGATCATTCGCTCATCGCCATCTCCGCCCGATGTTTGCTGCCCGATGGTGATACTGTTGGGAAATATCATCTGCAGCTGCATAGTGTTCCATTCGCTCATGCTTCTGGTATCAGGGTTGACTATGATAACAACTTTACCGGTATAGGTTGTATTTTCTGGTTTTACGCCGGGTACAAAATATACATCATCCTGGCTGAGGTATTTGTAGGTGCCAATGTTCTCTTTATTGACTGTATAGTATCGGCCATATGTTTCTCCTTTTCTGCCAAACTTCTTATAGAGGTAGCTGATGAACCCTCCCCAATCTGGATAGCCGCGCATGTCGAAGATGATTCCCCGGGCAGTGGACGCCAATGTAAGCAGGGAGTCCATCGTCCGATCTATTTTTTCATCAGGTACTTTCTGGATAAACCGGAATGTCTCATTGATCTTAAAGTCAATTATACCAGTTGTTGCTATGTAGTTTAATTCGTCACTCCAGACTTCCTCTCCGTTCCTCGTAAGGTATTTGTTGAGCATGCGGAGGTATCCGGTATCTTTCAACTGAATGTATGGCAGCTCTGCCTTAAAGGCTTTATTGTTGCGCAGGATATTGACAGTTATTGAAGGCTTGTCGGCTATGAATAAGAAATTGTTGGTGTAGGTATTCAGCTTGTGCAAAAGGGTAACCTTGTTGGAGGTAGATAGCAAGCCTGACAGTTCTTTTATTCTTGCTTCCACGCTGATACCACTCAGTGTTGTAATGAGATCGCCTTTTTCTATGCCGGCTTTCTTACAAAGCTCTGGAATGATAATATGGGTAATCAGTATTTTGTTGTCGACGACCTGGTAATCGAATGGCGGGTAATGCTGACTTCTGAAGATGGCTTTCCTGTTTTTGATGCTGCTATAGAACTTATAGGTGTGGGAGTCGTTGAATGCAGCGGTTATTTGCAGCAGGCATTTTTCGTATTGCTGGCGGGTATTGCTTGTGGTAAATAATGGAATGAAATGAAGGATTGTTGCGTTCCAGTTTTTATCCATGAGGTACTTGTGGGGGAAAAGGTAATCGCCTGTTCCCTGAATTTTGGCGAGTGCCAGCATGCGGTATTCGTAGGGTACGTTGAGGCTGTCGGGAAAGGCATACACCGGTTCATGGGGTATTTCGGTCTCGTAGTTTTTTGCCGGTATATAGTAGTGGTCATCTCCCTGAAACCTGTTGCTGTATACTTGCCGCAATTTCATTCTTAGTGTCGGCGTGATCAGGCTTTCTTTTGTGAGCCAGGTGGTATCTATGTTTTGCACCAGCAAACCAATGGTGTCAATCGGTTTATTTGTGGCTTGCTTTACCGGAGAGGTTAAGGTGTTTATTAATTGCAGCACTGCCTGGTTGAAGCTTTTGCTGTCTTTGGCCTGGTTTATTGCCGGCCAATGTTTGAGAAACAGGGAGTCGGCTTTTACTTTGCCGGTGGCGAGGTCAGGATGGTAATACTTAAGCCAGTTCCAGGTTTTAAAGTAGCTGTACTTCTTTTTTGTATCGAATGTTGTTTGGCTAAATGCATAGACTGAACAAATAATAAGCAAGGGTAGCAGGATCGTTATACGCATCCTGCTAAGGTACTTAATGTTTATGCTTTTTTGGCTTTGCCCAGGCGTACTTTATAATCATCGGGCTTACCGCTGATGGTGATGTTGAGGAATCGTACTCTTTTATCTTTGTTGCGGTATTCGATCGCATCTACCTGATCGGGATCTACTTCTTCCTGTTTCTTTCCAAATAGCATACGCCAACCTACCTGAGTAACCATTTTGAGTGGTATGCGTACTGCATATTCCATTTGTGTGCTGAGGGATTGTGTTCCGGCTATTTCCATGAAGCCAAGGGACGAGTTGATGTTCATGTTCGGAATGGTCAGGGCACCGTTTTTAAAGGTGAGCTTGTTCCTGAGTGTATCGAAGCGCACCAGGTTGAGGTTTTTATCCTTGAAATAGGATGACATGGCTTGCATGGGCGCGAAGTTGATGAGTACACCATCGCGTATATCTACATCCAACTGGGCTTCGGACTGGTCGAGGAATGGGGTGAGGTCCGGATGTACCTGTACATAGCTCCTGATGGTTCCTGTGAGCCGTCCTTTTATGTTTTTATTGATAACATAGTCCTGCCCTAAATAATCGAGCTTGATGAGCAGTTTCTCGATATTAATGTCATCTACTTTTAACCGGCTTCTCAGATAGATCTTTTCCGGGTTGCTTCCGTTGAAGTGTGCGCGGGCACCAATTCTACCTTCGGCAATATCCAGTGTGAGGGTGTCGAGGTAGATGTGGTGATCTTCCTGCATTCTTGCTTTGGTGGAGAAGTTTTTGATCCAGAGTTTCTGGCCTTTGATCCTGCCGATATTGATATCGGCCCTGAAATTAAGGAACGGTATTTTGAATATGTTGAATGCGCCTGCATGTGCAGAGGGTTTTGACACTGCCTGTATGTTGGTTTGGTTAGCCGGCAGTTCGGAGAGTGCCGGGGCATCTTCTTCTGTGAATGTTGTGCGGTAGCTGACTAACTGGTCTACATCCAGGAAGCGGGAAGTGAATTGCAGGTAGTTCTCTTTTGCTTTTCTTGCGCTGTCTTTCCCCGTATATAGTCGCATGCTGATATCGAAATCACTACGTCCTATCTTTCCTTTCAGTGTATCGATCTTTACGAAATGGTCGGCGCCGAATTTCAGGTTGCCACTAATGCTGTCGAGACGGAATGCGTGTTTTTTAAGCTCGCCGGATATGTTGGCTATCTTGATGTTGGCAAACCTGAACATGGAATCATAGCGCAGGTCGGTCTTTGAACGGAGCCACAGGTTGGTTGCCGTTTCGTCGTGGTATTCAGGAGGCACATGCTGGCGGCTGCGACGTCCGAGGATATCTTTCATCGCCAGGTGCTTTGATTTGAGATCGAATGCTATCTGTGTTTTACCACGTTTTACTTTATCGAACCAAAGGGCATAGTTGGTAACACGACCGCTGAATTGTATATCGCTGCTGTCTATGAGACCGGCAAAATTCTTCAGGCGTGCCATCGTATCGTTGATCGTCAGCTCTGCGCCGAAGTCATGGAATTTATGGGGATAGTTTTTGAAAGCTGCCCGCAGTTCCCGAATGGTGAATTGTCCTTTGGGCAGGGGCTTCGGTTCTCTCAGCTCATTGACGGAGGTGGCAAATGCCAGGCCGATATTGAAATTGTATATTTCTTCTTTTGCTTTGTTGCTTCTGGCCGTGTCGTAGGCCAGCAATTCTTTCATGATGATCTTGTTGCTATGGGCATTGAGGGTAAGCAATACTGCTTTTTCCTGGTGGTGGAATAGGGCCGGCAAGTCGCTGAGTGATCCGTTGAAGAAGAAGTCGGAGTTACCCACCTTGAAGGAAAGTGAATCCATGTTGAGGAACCCGCTTTTCATGGCAGCATGGAGGTTGAGTCTTTCTACCATGTGCGGATAACCCGGTATTCGGAAGGTAAGGTTGCGCACTGCTAATTCGCTCTGTACACCTGTAGAGAGTTTCTCCATCGATTTTTCCGGCACACTGATGTCTACCAGTTCCTTGAAATCCATTTTGAGGATGACCTGCCCGGTTACGCGTTCGAGGTCTTTGATGCCCAGGAATGCTCCTATGAACGCCAATTCAAGGTTTGCATTTACCTGCATCAGTATTTTGGGATTGGTGAAATCGCGCATAACAAAGTTGCCTCTGAATACGCCCGCACCTGGCCGTGCATTCATGTTGAGCAGGCGCAGCTCAGATGTTTTCAATGAGCGATCTGCGCCATTGGTATAATATCCTTTAAATGCCAGGGAGTCCAGTTTTTTATTGGCGTCTGTATTGTGTAGCCAGGCTTCAGCGCAGGCAAAGTTCAATTCTATAAAGGGCATCTGTCCGCCAGCAAGTTTGCCTTTTACACTTCCATCGAAGGAAAGGCGGCCATTGTAGTTGAAATGTTTTAATTCTTTTTTTACATCGTCTGGAGCAAAGGAGAATAGCTGTCCGAAGTCGGGTTTATCGCCTGTTATTTTCAGGTCAACTAGGTTACCGTCATTCAAGTCGGCTGTGCCTGTGATGTTGAAAAGGGCTTCTTCCAATTTCAGCTTTGCCAGTGGCAAGGTGATCAACTGTTGTACCTGATCATATGTGAGGTTGATGTCGGCCTCGAGGTGCTTATTGCGAAAGAGCGTTGTATCTCCCGGGCGCAGGTAATCAACAATCATATTGCCTTTGAGGTTGGCTGTGATGTTGACACTGTCGGCTTTGAGGGAGGATTGTATTTTCTCTATGTTGGCGCTGACCTGTTGCTGGCTTTGCTGGTCGAGGTAGGTGACTTTCATGTTCCTGAAGACTATCTTCTTCAGATCGAGGTCGAGCGCGGCTGTTGTTGTATCTGTTACCTGCGTCGTATCGCGCTTCATACGACTGGCCTCCACAATGTTGAGTTTCCCGGCCTGATCCTGCACCAGGTCGAGGTGGCCATTGCGGAGGGCAATTACTTTTACGTGGTATTGTTGTTTGAGTATATCGGAGAGGCTAAAGCCTACATACATGCGTTCGGCCTCGTAGAGGGGTTTCACGGTTTGCTGTTTGCCGGGATAGAATTGTACGTTGTTTAGCCTGATGGAGATGTAGGGGAAGTTTTCGAAGGCTGATATATTGCTGCTTTTTATAACGAGTTCGCCAGACAGTTGTTTGTTGAGTTCTTTAAGTGCCAGGTTCACCAATCGCTGCTGCTGGAAATACAGGATTGCAACGGCTATCACCACCAGGAGCACCAGGGACAAGGGCAGTATCCAAAGGGTTCTTATGAGTCTTTTTCTTAATTTGGGCCTCATGGAGTGTTGGCTTAACTACAGTTTTTTAGTTAACGTAAAGGACAACAGATTATGTTGGGTTATGTTATGAAGTTTGGATTAAAAATGGTTTGATTGGCCATATTTTAACAAGGTTACAAGCTCCCGAAGGGCCGTTTGGTTCGATAGCAGATTTCTCACCCTGTATGCTTGCTGTGAAGTCAAGGACGTATGGCAGGGTTCGAAATGACAAGGAAGGGGGAGCTTCGTTCGAAGTAGGGCCGGGCAATATAATGGAGGCTGTTTTTTGGTGAAAACTGCTCGTTTTTTCAAGTACGCTATTTATATGCACTATCCCGGGAGTATCTATGGAGTATCTACGGAGCATCCATGCTCTATCCTGCCTCTATCCCGTTATTACCTGGTCTGCTTTCGTTGCCATTCTGTCAAGTTCGGTACAGCCAGTGCTTCGTAGATATCTATTTCGCGCCCTTCTGTCAGCTCAGGACAAACGTAAATAATAAAGGGGATGTAATAAAATGTGGGTGTCCGTTATTGGACATTTTGGCCAACATGTCCGAATTGTCCGCTTTGCTTTTGCGCAGGGGTAATTTCAAATAACCAATTGCAGCCTGTTGTCCGAGGGGGGCTGCATTTTCGGCTTACTGTTACTACTATATTTTAATTTGTTCAGTTCTTTTTCCAGCGCCTGGACTGCTTCATTAAGTCCGGTGAAATAAGCGCCTTTTTTGAAATTGGGCACTATTTGTTGTGCTATGATCTGGGCGCAAATACTATTGGTGAGGGTCTTCTCTAATCCTTTTCCTACTTCTATACGTACCTGCCGGTCATTTTTGCTGAGCATGATCAGCACGCCGTTGTTTTTTATGCTGTCGCCTATTCCCCAGGTATTGAAATAGCGGAAGGCAATTTTTTCTATCGTTGTTTTTTTCTTTGTTCCGGGTTCAAGTGGCAGTTCTTTCAATGTAGCAATTACAATGGCATGGGTAGTGGCATTCTGATACCGTATGAGCTCATTTTCGAGGGTTTCTCTTTCCTGTGTATTTAGAAATGCTCCAAAGTCGTTGACGGCCCCTACCGGTTTTGGTAATGAGCGTTTTGTATTACCTGTCGACTGCTTCTGCTGTGCGCTGGTAAAACAGGTTATGAGGATGCTTATTGTTAAAAGGAATAGGGCTCGCATGACGCTTAAGATTGCTGTAAGCTACAAAAATGGCCCTTGTTTCGCAACAAGGGCCATCTAAATATATTCATTTGATCCGGAAATTGCTACCAACTGCCGCTGGCGCCACCGCCTCCACTGCTTCCGCCGCCGAAGCCTCCAAAACCTCCGCCTCCTCCACCGGACCAGCCACCGCCTCCTCCGCCACTACCTCTGCCACCACCACCGAGCAGGCTGCCGATGATAAAGGGTGTAATGACATCTCCATATCCTCTGCGGCTCATGTAGCCACCTCCTCCACCACCGCCACGGCCTCTGCCGGCAAAAATGGCGATGATAATAATGATGATTATACCACCAATGATGTTGCCTATGCCAGTGCCTTTTGACTTACGCTTGCCATAACCCTGTGGAGCTTTGTATTCTCCACGAGCCGCCTGGATGAGTGACTGGGTAGCTTTGTCGAGCCCCTCATAGTAATCGCCGGAACGGAAATTGGGTGCTATATCATTGCGGATAATCTGGTTGGCAGTGATATCGGGTATGGCTCCTTCGAGACCATAGCCTACTTCTATGCGTATCTGCCTATCTTTTATGGCTGCCAGTATGAGTACTCCGTTATTGGTTTTCTTGTTACCAATTCCCCAGCTACGGTAGATGGCCAAGGCAGTTTCCTCAATGGGCCTATCACCAAGCGTCTCAACGGTTACGATAGCAATCTGGGTAGAGGTACTGTCGTCGTAGGCAACGAGTTTTCTTTCCAGTTGCTGCACACTGGCCGGGTCCAGTACTTTAGCTTCATCATTAACAAGCTTTGTGGGTTTGTTTTTAATGATGTCATCGATGTTCTGTCCATAGGTGGCTACGGATATCAGTACAAGCAATATAGCGACCAGTCTTTTCATCCATTCTTTTTTAATCCCCGAATATGATATCATCGGGTAATTCATTTTTATCGGTATCCTTGTTGAAAGGGAAGTGGTGTTGCAGTGCAATGCCCACATCTTTCACTACCTGGATCACAGCGTCGGCATAGTGGTTTTCTTTGAAGTGCCTTCTCATTGCCTGTACTTCCTTGTTCCAGAATTCATCGCCCACTTTTTGGTGGATGCCCTGGTCGGCAAATACGGCAAACTGGTGATCGCGCACTGCTACGTATACCAGTACCGCATTGTGGTCCTGTGTATAGTCCATCTTCAATTGCCAGAACAGCTCTGCGGCTCTATCGAGCGGATCTACAAAGCGGCAACGGCTTTCTATGAACACCCGCACTTCGCCACTGGTGGTGAGTTCTGCTTCCTGGATAGCTGCAACTATTTGCTTTTTTTCATCTGCAGAAAAGAATTCGCTTTTCCGGGAGAATGGGAATAATGCCATGTATGTGTTGCGCTTAGTTTAGAATTTTACTTCCGGCGCTCTTTCTGCACCCGGATCAGCTTTAAAGCCATCACGTACTTTGAATCCGAACATGCCTGCAAAGAGGTTGTTGGGGAATCTGCGGACAGCAACGTTGTATTCCTGCACAGCGCCGTTGAAGTCGTTTCGAGAGACTTTTATGCGGTTCTCTGTGCCTTCCAATTGTTTTTGGAGGTCCTGGAAGTTTTGGTTGGCTTTCAGGTCGGGATATTTTTCTACTGTTACCAGCAAACGGCTGAGCGCTCCGCTCAATTCGCCTTGTGCTTGTTGGAACTGTGCTATTTTATCCGGAGTAAGATCACCAGCATTGATGTTCATGGATGTTGCTTTCGCACGAGCTTCTGTTACTTTGGTGAGTGTTTCCTGTTCAAAGTTGGCAGCGCCTTTTACTGTATTCACCAGGTTGGGGATCAGGTCGGACCTACGTTGGTAGTCACTTTGTACATCTGCCCATTTGTTTTTCACTACTTCATCAAGGTTTATCATTTTATTATAGCCATTGCATCCACAACCACCTAAGATGAGGACGAATGCAACAACGACGATCAGAACAAGATTACGCGACTTCATTTGTTTAAGATTTGATTACGTATTAAAATTAACACTTTTGGGATAGTGCCAATATAATTTTTATTGTGAATTTCAACGTTTTATGTTGACTATACCTTTTTTGTAATTCATTAGTGTGGGGCTTCGCTGATTTATTACACGAATTAGAACGAATTGCACGAATTAATTAAGCTCAGGCTGGCTCGAATTGGAGGCAGATGGTTGTTCCCTGTTGTGGTTGTGAGTTGATCTGGAGGTTAGCGCCCAGCGCCGTTGCTCTTTCACGCATGCCTTTGAGGCCGCTTGACGAGGTGGTACGGCTGGTATCGAACCCTTTGCCGTTGTCGCTTACTGTCAACTGCAGGCCATTGCTTCCCTGATTGAGCCGGATGGTAACGCAGGAGGCCTGGGCATATTTAGCCGCATTGTTTACCGCTTCTTTGAAAACGAGGAAGAAGTCGCGCCGCTGCTCCATTGCCAGGGTTTGCTGCAGGATGTCTTTATCGACGTCGAAAATGATGTCGATGTTTTTGGACTCCAGTGTGTGGCTCACATATTCCCGCATACGGACGACCATGTTTTCCAGTTTGTCGTTGTCGGGCCTGATGGTCCATACGATATCGCTCATCGCTTGTTGTATCTGTTCTGATTGCTCGGTGATGTTCTCCAGGATGGCTGATGATTTTTGCAGGTCGCGGCCCAGGTTGTTTTGTGAAACTTTCGACAGGATGCTAATGCTCGTAAGAGTGGACCCTATATCATCGTGGAGATCGCGGGCAATGTCGGTGCGTATTTTCTCCAGTTCTTTTTGTTGTTCCAGTTTCTTTTTGAGTTGATACCGGTTAAACAGCACGGCTACAAGTGCCAATAAAAGCAATGTTCCAATTATCCAGGTGTTGCGTAGCTGGGTCTGGGCCTTCAGTTGGCTCGTCTGGAGGCTTTTTTCTTTTTCCGCCAGTTGCAACTTCTGTTCTTTTGCCTGGGAGAGCAGTTGTTGTTTTTCCAGTTCTTCCTGTTGTTGTTTTATTTTTAAATCCTGCAGTTGTTGTGACTGTACCAGGAAGTTGATTTCATTTTGCTTGCGTTTCGCTTCTTCTACATTGCCGGCTATAACAGCTTTTTGTTTTTCCAGTTCGAGCTGGCGGATCTTTTGTTCTGCATTGAGTGTTGCTATTGACTGGTCTTTCTTTTCTGTTTCGTACTTCGTTTCCAGTTCTGCTATATTGGTTTGGGTGGTTTCGTTTACCAGGCTGTCTTTGTAGAGATGGAACTTTTTAAGTTCCTCATAGGCGTTTTTATAATCGCCGAGTGCTTTGTAATAGGATGACTTGCTGCCATAGAAATCGCGCCAAAGTATTTTATTGTTGAGTTGTTGTGACAGTCCGTATGATTCATTCAGGTAAGCAGCTCCTGTAACCGTATCTTTCAGATCTGCGCAAAGGAGTGCAGCCCATCTTGTTTTGTGTGCCAGGCCCATTTTATCATCGATCTCACGGCATATGACGATTGACTTTCTGATGTATTCGAGTGCTTCTGCTTTTCGTTTCTGCATGTTCATGAGTACCGACATATTATCGTATCCCGGTATCTGCTTTGCTTTTACGCCTGTTTTTTCTGCATACCTGGTAGCGATTTCCTGGTATTTGATCGCTGAATCTATCGATAGGGGCCTGAGCATCAGCGACAGGTTTCCATATGATGTAGCAAGGCCAACTATGTCGCCTACTTTTTCGCGCATGGCAATGGCTTCTTTTGTAAACCTTATAGCTTCTTCGGGTTTACCAAGATTGTGGTATACGGTAGCCATGTTATTGTATGCTGTAGCCAGTCCTGTGATGTCTTCCATCTGTTCATATACTCTGATGGCTTTCAGCAACCACATGGCTTGCTTTTCGTATTCTCCCTGTGCGCCAAACATGTAGCCGAGGTCATTGTATACCAGCCCGGTGTAGGTGGAGACATTTTTTTCAAAGTACAAGGCCAGGGCTTTATGATATAGTTTTTCTGCTTCGGTGTGTTCTTCGTGGTACATCCTGCTCTGTCCAAGCTGATGGGTAGCCAATGCGAGCATAAAGCTATCTTTTAGCTGGGTGGCGATCCTTGTGGCGTCGTCTATATGAGTATTAATATTGGCGGTAGCGGATTGTTGAATGAGTACGTCGGCTTCTTTCAGCCTGGCAAATCCTTCTCCGCGCAGCATTCTTTTTTCTTTGCTTAGTTGCAATGCCTGGCGGGCATATTGCATGGCGCGTTCGAGTGACCCCGTCACTGTTTCTTCGTCGGCCTGAGCGAGTAGTTGGTAAATCTTTGTGGAGTCGGCTTTTGTGTAAGATTGTGCATTGGCGGCCGGTATAGCAATGGTTATCCATAGCACCAGGAGGAGGGCTATGCTGCGCAGGTAGTGTTGGTTGTGCTTTGACATAACTCAAATGCTGGTAAAATGTACGAAGAAAAATCGGCAATCGTGAATCGGCAACCGGCAATGGGATAAATTCAATAAAAAAGCCGGCACTCCCTTGTTGGGTACCGGCTTTGTATTGTATGTGATGCTTTTATTATCCCTGGATGGCAGCGATGCCAGGCAGTGTTTTTCCTTCAAAGTACTCGAGCATGGCGCCACCACCGGTGGACACATAGCTTACTTTGTCGGCAAAGCCAAACTGGTTAACTGCTGCTACTGAGTCGCCTCCGCCTACGAGGGAGAATGCGCCTTCTTTTGTAGCGGCCACTACTGCTTCTGCAACGGCTTTTGTGCCATGCTGAAATTTCTCCATTTCAAATACGCCCATAGGACCGTTCCAGAGGATGGTTTTGGAGCGTTTGATCACGTTAGCAAACTGTCCGCAAGCGTTTTCGGCAATGTCCAATCCCATCCAGCCATCGGGGATGGCGTTGCTGGGGGCTACGGAGGTTTCTGCATTGGCATCGAACTTATCGGCTATCACCGAGTCGGAAGGGAGGTGAATGCAAACGCCTTTGGCTTCTGCTTTTGCGAGGAGGTCAAGGGCCATTTGCAGGCGATCTTCTTCGCACAATGATTTGCCAATGTTTCCGCCCTGGGCTTTCATGAAGGTATATGCCATACCGCCGCCGATGATGATGTCGGTAGCTTTTTCGAGCAGGTTTTCGATGATCAGTATTTTGTCGGACACCTTAGCGCCACCGATGATGGCGGTGAAAGGTTTTTTCGATTCGTGGAGTACTTTTTCTGCACTGGCTACTTCGCCTTCCATCAGCAATCCGAACATGCGTTTGTCTTTAGGGAAGAAGTCGGCGATGACTGCTGTTGAAGCGTGAGCACGGTGTGCGGTGCCGAAGGCATCGTTCACGTATACGTCGCCCAGTTTGGACAGCTTTTCTGCGAAAGCTTTGTCTCCTTTTTCTTCTTCTTTGTAGAAGCGGAGGTTTTCGAGGAGGAGCACTTCACCGGGTTTCAACATGCCGGCTGTCATGTAGGCTTGTTCTCCAATGCAATCATTGGCAAACAATACGGTAGTGCCTCCCAGCAGTTCGCTGATGTGCTTTATGAGGTGCTTGAGTGAATATTTTTCGGTGGGTCCGTCTTTGGGACGACCAAGGTGGCTCATAAGGATGACGCTTCCGCCATCGTTCAATATTTTCTTTATAGTAGGTATGGCTGCAGTGATGCGGGTATCGTCGGTGATATTGTATTTATCGTCGAGCGGCACGTTGAAGTCGACGCGGATAAGGGCTTTTTCTCCTTTGAAGTTATGTTGGCTGAATGTAGACATATATTGGTTTTAAAAAGTAACCGCAAAGGTGGCCAGGCATCGTGAACCAGCAGTCGTCAATCGGCAACTGACGATGCAGCGTTTCAATGCGTAGCTTTTCTTTGCGGTTACAGGTATAGCGATGTATACTAAATATTATTTGCTGATGAGGCCGGCAAAGTATTTCACTGTGCGCACGAGCTGGCTAACATAGCTCATCTCGTTGTCGTACCAGCTAACTACACGTACCAGCTGGGAATCGCCTACTGTTTGTACGCGTGTTTGGGTAGCATCGAACAGTGAACCGAAAGTAGAACCGATGATATCGGTGCTTACGATCTCATCTTCTGTGTATCCGAAGCTTTCGTTGGATGCAGCTTTCATAGCAGCATTCAGTTCAGCTACAGATGTTTTCTTACCAATGATGGCTGTCAATTCGGTCAGTGAACCAGTGATGGTAGGAACACGTTGTGCAGAACCGTCCAGCTTGCCTTTCAGGCCGGGCAGTACCAGACCGATGGCTTTGGCAGCACCTGTGCTGTTGGGCACAATGTTCTGAGCAGCGGCACGAGCGCGGCGCAGGTCACCTTTGGGGTGAGGCGCATCCTGTGTATTCTGGTCGTTGGTATAAGCGTGGATAGTAGTCATGAGACCGTTCACGATACCAAATTGCTTGTCGAGTGTATCGGCCATTGGCGCGAGACAGTTCGTGGTACAAGATGCGCAGCTGATGATGGTTTCGCTGCCATCGAGTGTATTGTGGTTAACGTTGAAAACGATGGTCTTCAGGTCGCCGGTAGCGGGTGCAGAGATCACTACTCTTTTAGCGCCAGCAGTGAGGTGAGAAGCGGCTTTTTCTTTATCGGTAAAGAAGCCAGTGCACTCCAGTACTACGTCTACTCCGTGGTCTTTCCAAGGAATTTCGGCAGGGTTCTTTTGGGCATAGATCTTTACTTCGTCGCCGTTTACTATGATTGAGTTGTCAGAAGATTTAACGTCGGCATCAAAACGACCCTGGGCGCTGTCGTATTTGAGGAGGTGGGCCAACACCTTAGGACTGGTAAGATCGTTAATAGCTACTACGTCGATACCGTCCATTTTGTAGATCTGGCGATATACCAACCGGCCGATACGTCCGAACCCGTTGATGGCCACTTTAACTGTGCTCATTGTCAAGTTTTTATTTATTGGTTTACAAATGCGGCGTGAAGTTACAATATTGCTGTTAAATGGTTTTTATCAATTTGTAGATAATACACGACCAACAGCGGGCAAGCAAAAGTGGAGGTAACAAGTTACAGGATTCAGGGGGTACCGGTATCAGGGCAAGCAGTTTATTGATATAAAACAGTAATGGGGATGGAATGGTTCAGCGACAGACTGGCTTTGTGCGGTTCAGGACTTGTCCTGAATTCAAGGCTGGTGTAGCTAAGTAGGTAATACCGAAATGAATATGCAGGCTTTTTGAAAAATATTTTGCTCAGTTTTCGATAAATATTTGGAGGGAAATAGTCAGGCTATTACCTTTGCACTCCCAATCCAACTTTTGGACTTCAGCAGCCGCGTTCGTCTAAGGGTTAGGACACCACCCTTTCACGGTGGTGATACGGGTTCGAATCCCGTACGCGGTACAAAAAAGTCGCTCCAGTAGCGACTTTTTTCGTTTTAGGGCATATCCGGTCCAGCAACATTCATTATCCGTTGTTATTTTTATCCTGCTCTTTCAATGGCGTTTTACCATCATAACCGGGCCAATATGATTTCCAAGCAGGATAAATACCAATTACCCCAAGGGTATTCCTTATTTCAGAGCATGTTGCGGGCGGGTTCTTTTTTAAGAGATCCGATAAAAACAGTGTCT
Organism: Paraflavitalea sp.; assembly: GCF_059502485.1. Classification (NCBI taxonomy): domain Bacteria; kingdom Pseudomonadati; phylum Bacteroidota; class Chitinophagia; order Chitinophagales; family Chitinophagaceae; genus Paraflavitalea; species Paraflavitalea sp. The sequence goes on along the minus strand of NZ_JCACET010000004.1, from coordinate 645,534 downwards.
GATAACATGCGCCGTTTTAACAAGACTTATACGGCCAGCATTGGCTTCAACAGAAAGCTCATTGTTACGCAGCACCCGGATTTCATCCACCATGTTTTAAAAGAGCATCATAAGAATTATCAAAAGTCAGCTATCGCCACGGAAGTCAGCGCCAGGTATCTTGGAAAAGGGATCCTTTTTTCCAATGGTGCTTTTTGGCTGAAACAACGCAGATTGATACAACCAGCTTTTCACCGGGAGCGATTGCAAGGTTTGCAAGCTGTTATGATCAGGACGATAAAGGTTTCGATCTCAGCATGCCCTACCGGTCCTGCCGTAGATATTTATCCCTTCGTTAACGAGCTGTCCTTTCAAGTATTGATCAGATCGATCTTCGATATCTCCCTGTCGCCGAAAACCGTCCAGGAAATAAGGCAACTATTCTCCGATATTCAAGAGTTCTTAATTAAAGATATCAATCAGCCTGTTCGCCGGTTATGGTACCCGGTTACCGGATCGCAGCGAATTATAGCAAAAAAAGCGCTGCGACTGAGGACCATCATCGGAAACATCATTCAACAAAGAAAATCCAGTGGAGAGCAGAAAGATGACTTACTGGATATGCTTTTACATAGCACTTACGAGGATACGGGAGAAGGAATGGCTGAGGAGCAGATCATCGACGAAGTACTGATACTTATTTTTGCCGGTCATGAAACAACAGCCAATACACTATCCTGGCTTCTATACCTGCTGGCTAATCATCCTGCTGTTCTTCAACGATTGCAAGATTCCCTTACCGAAGTTAACCCGCAGGATGCCTTCTCCAATGAGTGGCTGAAAGCTACGATCAACGAAGCTATGCGGCTATACCCGGCGGCCTGGATGACGGAACGGGTAGCCATCGAAGAGGACCGCTTCGGTCCCTACTTCTTTCCTGCCGGTACTATTATCATTCCCTTTTTCTTTGGGTTGCACAGGGATGAACAGTTATGGGAAAATGCCAACTCATTCGACCCCGAAAGGTTTATACGCAACGAAAATGCCATCCGGTCCAAAAACTTTTTTCCCTTTGGAGCAGGGCCCAGAATGTGTGTTGGCAATCACTTCGCCATGACTGAAATGTGTTTCTTCCTCCATGCTTTTCTTCAGGCATTTCAAATACAGCCGGCTGGTCAAACTCCGAGGATGAAAGCGCTCATTACGCTGCGGCCTGATGAAGTGATCTTACATATCAAAAAAATACATTAGACGGCAATGTGCAGTTCTTTTTGTTTTTATCGTTACTTGCTTACATGAAGTATCATTTACTTGCCTGCATTCTTTTCATCGCGCCTGCTGTTATGGCTCAGCAGAAAGCCAAAAAGAATGTCCTCTTTATCATAGTCGACGACATGAAGCCTTTTCTGGGTTGTTATGGTGATACCAATGCCCGTACACCCAACATCGACAGGCTGGCAGCCAGGGGCCGGGTATTTGACCGGGCTTACTGTCAGCAGGCTGTGTGTGCTCCCTCCCGCGCTTCTTTCATGACAGGCAAACGGCCTGATCAACTTAAAATATGGGGATTGTCCCAACCTTTCCGTCCGCTGTTTCCTGATATCGTTACGCTTCCTCAATATTTCAAAAACAATGGCTACACCACAGCTGCAACTGGCAAGATCTATCATGATCCTCCTGCTCATCATGATCCTGCTTCCTGGTCGTGGCCTGCCTTATTAGGCGCCACCGGAAATGGGATTGGCACTAAATACGCGTTGGAAGAAAATGCCGGCAAATCAAAAGCTGCCTCTATTGAACGTGCTGCCGTGGAAGATTCAGGTTATATCGATGGGAAAGTGGCGACTACTGCTATCGATCTCCTGAATCGCCTGAAGGATCAACCGTTTTTTCTCGCTGTAGGTTTTCGCAGACCTCACCTTCCTTTTACTGCCCCCGATCGTTATTGGCAATTGTTTGATGGTAAGCCACTGCCACTTCCGGATACATCGAGACCGAAAGACGCACCGCCAATAGCTTTTCATCAATCGGAAGAACTGCGGGGCTATACTGATATTCCTGACAAAGGGGCTATCCCTACCGACAAAGTAAAAGAGCTGTTGCAGGGTTATTATGCAGCTGTCAGCTACACCGATGCGCAGATTGGCAAGGTACTGAATGAGCTTGAACGTTTAGGTTTAACCAACAATACTATTGTCGTGCTGCTGTCTGATCATGGCTTTCATCTTGGCGAGCAAGGTATGTGGGCCAAGTCGACCAACTTTGAAAATGCTACGCGCGTTCCGTTGATCATCAGTGCTCCCGGTGTTGTCCAAAAGCCCGGGCATACGGCGGCACTCACTGAATTGGTAGACCTGTATCCTACTTTGACCGCTTTGTGTGGTATTGGAAATCCTGCTGCACCAGCAGGCGTGAGCGTAATGCCGGTTTTGCAGCAAGCTACTGCCAAGGGTAAGACTTATGCGCTCAGCCAGTTTATCAGGCCCTATGGCGCCTTATCGAATGAATCGCGCATTACGCATATGGGCTATTCATTACGAACGGACCAGTACAGGTTTACGGAGTGGTATGATATTAAAACTCATGACCTTGTAGCTACAGAGCTTTATGATCATCGTGCCGATCCTAATGAAACAAAAAACCTCGCCGGGCAACAGCGTTATGCTGCACAGGAGAAGCAATTGCATTTGGAATTGGAAAAGCTGATCAGGTAGCTATCCATTCATTTACTATAAATAACGGTTTATACGTTATTTGCTCACTTGCATTCACTATCAGCTATGATCTCATTCGATGGCTTAATAGCTTCGCGGCATAATATCGAGCTATATGAAAAAGGATATTTTGTATGCCGTAGGCTGTCTTACGTTTTGCATCATGATTGGCGGTGCCGTCTATGAACATTTGAATGTAGTGCCTACCTGGGCGGCAGCGCCGCCCGCTTCTCTTAGTATGTTCCAGGGGAAATATGGCCTAAAGCCTGAGTTGTTCTGGATGCTTATTCATCCGGTGAATCTTTTCTTCTTTGTATTGAACCTTATATTTCATTGGAAATCGGCACGCAGAAAGAGCTTGTTGATCGTGTCAATTGGATATGTCCTGATCCTTGCTATTACAGCGGCTTACTTTGTTCCTGAGCTGCTCAGTATTACAACCACAGCTTTTTCTGACAATTATGATACCGGGCTTATGAAGCGTGCCGCGCTGTGGGAGACCCTGAGTCTTGTGCGTTTGAGTGTATTGATTGTATTGGCGGTGACACTTATGGTTGGTTTGGCGAAATCTAATAAGTCAGCTCTTTAACTCAGCAAGCTTCTGCGTCGCAAGCAGATTTCTCACTGCGCCGTCACTTACCGGGCTTTTTAATTCCCGAATGGCTCCGTTCGAAATGACAATCGAGGGTGTGATCTGAATGGCACGAATAGGTCAGCTATCAATTAAATTAGTATCTCTATTATTCAACTGCTAATAAAAAGAAAGCCGGAGCCTGCTTTCTGGCCTCGCTATTGCTGTACTTTTGGCAAAACGAGCATCAATGAAAAGACCTTACGTGATATGCCATATGGCATCGACAGTAGATGGTAAAATCATAGTAGACAATTGGGGGGATAGTTATAAACGGTTTGGTAGTGTTTATGAACAATGTCACGATTCCTTCGACAGCCAAGCCTGGATGGTGGGCCGGGTAACTATGGAAAAAGACTTTACCGAAGGTCTGCAGCCTACACTAACCAAAGCAGCAAAACCAATAACCAGGGTTCCTTTTAAGGGTGATGAGCAAGCTTCTTCTTTTGCCATTGCTGTTGACCCCGGTGGCAAACTGGGTTGGGAAAGCAATGAGATCGAAGGTGATCATGTGATTGAACTATTAACGGAGTCCGTCAGCGATGACTATCTGCAATATCTTCAGCAACAAGGCGTGTCTTATCTTTTCGCAGGGAAAGACAGTATTGATTTTGGCAAGGGGCTGGAACAACTGCAGGAGGTTTTTGGTATCCAAACGCTGATGTTGGAAGGTGGAGGGCATATCAATGGTTCGTTGCTGAATGACGGACTGATAGATGAGCTCAGCTTGCTAATCCTGCCGCTGGCTGATGGAACGCCTGACGCACCTACCATTTTTGAAGTGAGCAAGCACCTAACTAAAAATGGGGTTACTGAATTGAAGCTGAATAATGTTGAGCAGCTTACAGAGGATGTGCTTTGGCTGAAGTATACTATAAAGCATTAAAAAAGGCCGGCTTGCAGGCCGGCCCAAAAGGGGAAGGTTGTATGGTTGGGAAGTGTATTATTTTAGCAGGTTGCGAACGGCATGGGGCAGGTTCACCAATTCATAACCAGCAGGTACTTCATCGCAGACAATGGTGGTGCCATCGAGTAATATGATCTTGCCATTGCGGTATACTGCCGGGGTGGCTACTTTGTTCTTGCCATAGATGCCTGGCACGGGGATGTCTCCCGGCTGTCCGAGTTTCAACACTTTTTTGTCTTTGCCAAGGATGGTCCACTCGCCGGTAGCAGGGCGATAAGCTGCCATATCTGTTTTGCCATCTCCGTTGTAATCTGCAGGCACCGGTATCACAGCATCTTTTACATTTTCCAGATCAAAGAATACTCCATTGCCCAGCATGGCTACCTGGATCACTTTGCGTGGAAGGTATACGGCTACATCTGTTTTGCCATCGCCATCGTAATCACCGGGAACAGGAATAGCATTTTTGTTGCCGAATTGTCTTTCGGGCAGTCCATTGATGTACATGGTAGAGGTAGAAGGTCTGAAAACAGCCGCCTCCGCAAAGCCATCGCCATCATAATCGCCGGGCGCCGGGATATCTCCTTCCTGACCGAGCGTGATGGTATCTTTTCCCTGTATAAAGAATTTTCCTTCGGAAGGGCGGAATACGGCGATGTCCGTTTGCCCATCGCCATTGTAATCTGCCGGTACGGGAATATCGCCTTCTTTTCCGTATTGTACGGTCTGTCCTTTGTTCAACTTCCAGCTTCCTTTGTTGAACCACATGATGTCCGAGCGGCCATCGTTGTTGAAATCATATTGACGGGCAGCATTGGTGTTGATGAAGAGGGGCAAGGTAAACTTGCTATCTCCATCCGCCTCTTCCCTGTTTGACCAAGGCGTGAATGTTTTTACGGAGATACGGTCATATTTCACGGAGAACTTCAGCAGGCGCATCAATCCTTCGCCTCCCTGCGGACGTCCCTGGTAATCAGACAGCATACTTTTTACACCACTACCGTTGTAAAAATCCTGACGGTATCCTTCGCCGGAATTGCCTCCTACGTGGCCACCCAACATGAGGAACAAGTTGGGACAGAATTTTATCCGTGCGTAAAGTCTTTCAGCTTGTTTGGAAAAATCGGGGAAGCCTTTTTCGTTGGTGCCCATCTTGTTGTTGGTTTGCACTACTGCATGGCTCACAATGATGGCTTTGCGGTCTTTGTATTTTTGCAGTGTGTTGTATACCCACATGTTCCTGTTTTCCTGGTCTTCGTCGAGCATGTCGTATTCTACATATACTACAATGAAGTCTAAACCTCCTGCGGAGATCAGGTCGAAATGGGTATCCATTTCAGCGCCGTAATGCCCACCATGCCAGGGCTTGTCTTTGAAGTGGTCTATTCCGAAGTATTTGTTGTAGGAAGTGGTTTTACCTGTGATGGGCAGTTGGCCGGGGTCCTGGTCGTGGTTGCCCACTGTTAAGCCATAGGGTACTCCATGTGGCAAGCCGGGCTCTGGTTTCTCCAGAAGATACATGGCTTTGATAGCGTTCTGCCATTCTTCCGGTTTCTTCTCGCCTGATTGCACTATATCTCCCAGATGGATAACGTATTTGATCTTCTCTTTCTTCCAGTTGTTCTTGATCCACGTGGTTTGGGCCATGAACATATCGTTGTTGCCACCGAATATGGTGCCGGAATAGCACTGGGTATCGGGTAGTACTGCGATGGTGAATTCTGTTTCGTCTTCCTCTTCGGGGGTGGCTACAGGGAGGGCAAAGCCACTTAGTATAGCCACTAATAGAATAACAAGAAATTGTTTCATGAAATATTATTTATGTAGTTATTTAAGCATATTGCTGATGGACTTGCCCAGCACTTCATATCCTTTGGCGTTGGGGTGCAGGCCATCGGGCTGGAAGAGTACAGGATTCACCTGCTGTCCAGAGAGGAATGCTTTGGAAAAATCTGCATAGCGTACTTTTTGTGTAGTCGCCATTTTTTTGATCTGTTCGTTGATCAGGCGAACGCGCTCTTCTTTTCCTTTCCTTGGCAGTATGCCTACCATCGTAATCTGTGCAGCCGGTTTGCGCTCTGCGATCTGTTGCAGCAGGAAGGATAATCCCTGTACTATTTCTGCATCGGTATTAATAGCAAGATTATTGGTACCGATCATGACTACGATCTTATCGCCTTTGAAGTCGTCGAGCAGGCCGTGGTATATGCGCCACAGGACATTCTCGATACGGTCATTGCCAAAGCCGGCATTTTGTACACGCAATGGGGCCATGTATTGTTGCCAAGCCGAATCTCCGCGTGGCGTTACTTTCTCTGGTGCTGGCAATCCACCCCAATAGTTCACTATGGAGTTACCGAGGAGCAATACAGCCGGATTGGTTTGCTGTATGTTTTGTATAATCTGCTGGTGACGGAGCTCCCAGTTGAAGCCATCGCGGTATTGTTGTATGGCTTGTTGCGTGCTGATGGTCCCTTTGGGTTCGTGCAGTATTTCCCTGATCTTTTTTTCATAGGCCTGTGCGTATTGCAGCATGCCAATGTCGTTGGGATGGGTTGTTTCAGTAAGGCTATTGATGTCGAAGCCTATCTCTTTTTCTGTGAGCAGGTAGATATTGCTTACGCCTTCGCTTTGTAGTTTTTTAAATACGCCTGCCAAGAAAACATCGGCAGCATGACGCATGCGCAGCAGGGCCGTATCTGTATAGAAGGGAATGTCGCCATCGGGATATTCTGTAAACAGGATGGGCACTGCCGGATGTGCTTTGCGTAAAGTGTTTACACCATAGCGTATTCTTTCTTCCAGCTCCGCTGGTTTGTTCAGTGCTTCGCCGGTGAGGTTGGGCATGCAGTCGAGGATATAGAGTGATGCATCCACTTTGGCCATGTGGTCGAAGATGGGCTTTTCGTATTTGCCATTGCCGGAGAAGCCAAGGTTGATGACCATCCTGTCGAGGTAGCGGCTGAGTGTATTGGTCCAGTTGAGTCCGGGACGGGAGGTCACCGCCCCCTGCATGATGGAGGTGCCGTAGGCCACTATGGGCTTTCCCCGCCGGTCGGGCTCAAATTGGAGTGTTTCTTCTTTTTTTGTTCCTATCGACAACCAGGTAACTGTATTGTAGAGGGGAAGTAGTAAATAGTAATCGACTTCAGCGCCGGCAGCCACGCCGATATTGCTGTACGTGTAAGTAACTGTATCGCCAAAGCGGTAGCGTGGCGGCATCCAGTTCCATTGCCCGTGTTTGTCTTTCATGTACAGATCGAGTCCACTTACACTGGTGGAAGGCATGTGGGGCATGGCCAGTGTTTTTCCTGCCAATCCATAATGGACTACGAATGAACGGGCCGAACTGCGAAAGTGTATGAATTCGCCTGCCGTATTCAATGACAGATTCCATACCACCGGCCGTACAGAGTCTTTCAACCGCTGTGGCAGACGGTGGTAAATATTGGTATCACGCTCACATACCCCCTCTATAAAAGAGGGAGTATGCCAGGTGGTATCTTGTGCGGTAAGTGTTGCTCCCTGCACAAGCAGGCCTATTGCGACGATTATTCTTTTCATTGTCTTGGTTCTTCTATGCGGTAGGTGCTTTTTTGGGTGAACGTTCTCCCAAACATGTCGGTACCTCTTACTTCTATGGTATGGGTCCCAATCCCAATGTCGCAGGGTAATGGGGCTGTCCACAAGTGTTTGCAATCGGCCGACTCTGTGGGGCGACGTCCTTTGAACAAGATATCGCTTTCATCCCAAATCATGTTTTGCACCTCGAAATAAGGATCGGCAGCAAGTGTGTATCGCATGGGTTTCCACGGTTTGTCGTCTATACGGCATTCCATTTTAGCGCCTTTATAGCCCATGAAGAAGTTGGCGTATACTGACCCTCTCCCATCCCACCAGATCGGCGTAAGTACCTTGCGGTGGTATAACCTGATCTGAAAATCGTCGGGCTTGCCGGCTACTTTGTAATCGGCGGTGTATTTGTTGCCTGTGATATTGAGGTAGATGTATCCGCGTGGCACGCCATTGCTCATCATGCCATCGAGGAATCCTTTTTCATTGACCCTGCCTGAATACCAGTTGCCACAGGTGGCACCTGCGTCCAGTTCGTGATAAGGCTGTACACCATGCCAACCGTCTTTTTTCGTGAAGAAGTTTTGATTGAGCTGGTGGCTATGGGCGGCAATGGAGAACACGTGCGGGTAGTCTTTCAGTGCTTCAAAATATTTGGCGCGTTCCGGCTCTTTTAAAGCACTGTCGTTGACACCGAGGAGTGGACAGTGGAAAGCGAGGATTACCAGTTTGCTGGTGTCCACAAACTTCAGATCGTTTTTTATGAACTCGATCTGGTAGGGCCTGAAACCTGCGCGCAAACGTACTCCTTCTCCTTTCTGCCTGATGGGAAAGATGTTATCGTTCAGGACAATGACGTGTACTTTACCATAGTTGAAGGAATAGTCTACCGGACCGAAATTGGCGGAGAAGGTTTCATGGTTCAATGAATCATCTGCACAGTCTGCATTCAGGTCATGGTTGCCAATGATATTGTACCAGGGTATACCGATCTTTGACGTGATGGTTGCATAGTCTTTGTGCAGGTTAAGGTTCTCCTGTACAAGATCGCCCATAGTGAGTCCAAAAGCCACGTTCTTTACATTTTTCACTTCGGATACTACGTCATTCTCATAGTATCCCAGTTCGGTGCTGTCGAGCACCTGGGGATCTCCGAATACGAGGGCCCTGAAATTGTCTGTTTCCTGTTGGGGCACCAGTGCAAAATCTATCGACTTCGGTAATGGCCCTGTGGGAGTTATGCCTTTGTATTTTGTTTCGGGTGATCCTTTGGGATTATGGGTATAATAAAACTTCGGCAGGTTGTTTTTATCGAGGGGAATGCGATAGCCGGCGGGTTTTATCACAAACACAATGGTTCTTTCCGTAACCGGTATCTCATATTTTCCTTTCTCATCGGTAAGTACTACCTGCTCGCCATTGCTCACCGCCACGCGCGCGATGCCTTTTTCTTTGCTTCCTTTTTTACCATCGCCATCGGCATCGTGATATACGTACCCGGTGGCTTTTGTTTGGGCAAGGGCTGCTCCGGCCTGCACGGTTATCAGGAACAGGCAAATAAAAATTTTCTTCATTATAGTCTATTACAAGGATTTGTATTCTGTGTAAAACGTATCTATGGCTTTGTTCTCGGGCAGGAAGAGGCTCCTGTACGAGATGGGTTTTGTTACATTAATGCCGGTGATGATGGTACTGTCGCCGAGCGGTGAATACAAGCTGGCAGCTTCTCCGTTTGTATTGGTGTAGTTCCATTCTGTGCCGATACTTTTGGCATCGAGCCCTACCCATGCTACCAGCAGTCTGGATGTAGCCGATTCTTTTTTCAGGGTGCTGTAGGGCCTGTTGAAAATAGTAGAAGAGAAAAGGGAGCCATACACATTTCCGATAGCCTGGGTGCCTACTGAGCGGTGACCTGATTTGTCGTAGGCATACACGGTCAAGCTATAGGCGCCCTGTGGCAAGTTGTTGATATATACTGTTACAGAATCGGTGCTACCATTGGTCCTGCCGGGTATTGGCAATGAATCGACGCCAAAGTTCCAGAATACTTTGTAGCCGGTGATGTTGAGGTCGGAGGGCACTTTCCATTTGAGTAATATTCTTTCTTTGCCAGCGAGCGCCTGCACTGTATCGGGACGGCCCGGGTATACGATAGGACCGTTGGCGATGTATTTTTCATATTGGTAGTAGTCTTTTTCACAGGCTGCCATCAGCAGTAGTGCTACGCCTGCTATCCAATATCTTGTATGTTTTAGTAATTGCATTGCTCTTATTTTACAGATTTAAAATGCGCCCCAGAAGGTCAGTTCTGCGAAGGTGATGTTGTTGGCATTGCCATAATTCTTTGTCACTTTGAAGCGCAGGTAGCGGTATCCCTGATCGGATACGGGGAAGTTGAAGTTTTCTCCTGCCTGTGCTGCTGCTATGTCATCATTGGTCACCACGTTCAATGGCAGCCCTGAAGGTTTCTTCGAGGTGCAGGTCATCAGGTGTGTCCATTTGGCAAAGTCGCCGTCGGCTGGCGGATTGTTTGATCCGTAGACTTCAAATATTTCGGGTGTGCCTGATGCATAATAGAAGGCGGTACTCTGCCGCTGCAGGTATTGCATTCGGCTAAACTTAGCGCTAACGCCAAGGTCTATGGTAAAGCTCTCCGGCATTCCGAGTCCCTGCGCTGTAACGAAAATGGTAGTGCCTCCATCCCACAGGTTTCTCATGGGATATGCTGCGCTGTATATTTTATCGTTTACGTCGCCAGGATAAGGGATGACTTCTTTAAAGAGTTTTTTATCGAGTTGTTTTTCGAACAGGGGTGTGAGTGTAGTGAACAGGGTGTCGGAAAGGTTGCCCCAACGGTCTTTTACAAAAACTCCAAACTCGCGTGGCTTTGCTTCATATCCACGGACAGAAAATGAATCTCTTACGAGGTTGGTATAAAAGGCATCGGCATCCACATAATCGCCTACAGAATCTTTGGTCATGACAGAGATCACGATGTTGGAACCGGTAGCATTGAGGAAGCCCACGTTGATGCCACCAAAATCGGGCTTCACGGTAATGCTCTTGAACACGGTTTCCACTGGCGGGGTCAGTGGCTTTACTGTGATGCTTACCGGCTGGCTTCTTACTTCACCGGTGCTCACGGAATATAGTTGTACTTCGCAGGCGCTGGTGTCTCCAAATCCCTGGATGCTGAGGGTATCGGCATAATAGGATGATTTGGCGTTGCGCCTGATGCCTTTGTAGGTCCACACTGCCTCAACGTATAAGAGGTTGGGTTCGCCCGGAACGGTATAGGTTACTTTCGCTTCTCCGGGTAGGTTGATGGCTTTCAGGTTGGTAACGGGTGATGGTGTGCCTCCTGAATTGGGCAATGGCCCTACCAGTTCTTCGCGGCAACCTGCGAACAGGATGATCATCATAATAAAGATGCCGGGGAGGGAAATGTTTTTGCGTAACATATTATGAGGTTTATGAGTTTGTTTGAATATGACCCTTCGACAAGCTCAGGGTGACATCTAATTTTGTTTACCAGCCCGGGTTCTGTACCAGGTTCTTGTTGATGAGGAGATCGTTCTCGGCGATGGGCCAGAAGTAATCTCTTACCTGGAAAGGGCGGTTGAACAGGGTGGTGATCTGGTAATAGGGCAGCAGGTCTTTTTGGCCGATGTTCCATGCCTGGATAGGTTCCTGCAATTCTCTTTCTGCTTCTTTCCATCTTTTCAGATCCCAGAAACGTTGTCCTTCAAAAGCCAGTTCGATCGTACGCTCGCGGTGGATGATCTCACGTAATCCTTCTTTATTGTTGTATTTAGAAGGATTGTTGGAAAAATTAGTCCATGCGTTTTCTACTGTTGGGATGCCTGCGCGGGCACGCACCAGGTTGATATAGTTCAATGCTTCGCCTGTGGGGCCATTTACTTCGTTCAATGCTTCTGCATATAACAGGTACAAATCAGCAAGGCGTATCGTGGGCCATGCATAAGGCGAAATAATATAGGTAGTGGTAGAAGGCATCGTGTTGAGGTAGTTGACGAGCTTCACCGACCAATAGCCTGTGATGTTGTAGTTGTTGGGCGTGCCCTGCCAGCCTGAATACTGGCCTTGTTTCGCTTCGAGGTGGTTGAGGGAAGCCACGTTCTGGTTGCCATTGCCAAAGAGGATAGAACCGTCGAATCCAAGATCGGCATAGAAGCGGGGCTCTCGATCGAAGTTGATGGCTGCTGTAGTATAGGTCGGGAAGATGCGGTACTTGTCGGCATCGGTAGCTGTGCGGGTGGTGGCTCCTCGTGTAGCCACATCGAGGGTCTTGTCTTCGTTGATGGGTACACCATTTTTTGTATAAAACCTGTTTACCATGTTGAGGGGTACACTGGCCATGCCGTAGAAACTGATGTTAAGACCGTTGGCAGCATTGGGACGTGGCTGACTAAGGCTCTGGATATCAGTAGCATTGCTGTTCGTGTTGCCCCAGATCACTTCTTCATTGAAGTTGTCGGTAACGGCGGTCCTGATGTCCATGTGCACCTGCAATTCAGCCGGCAGGTTGCTGCCTACGGAAGGCAGGAATTTATTAAGTGTATGTCCATTGATGTGGGCCTGATCGATGGCTGCTTTGCAAGCTTCTGCCGCTTTCACCCATTTCTGCGGATCGCTCGTTTGGTTGAAGAAGGGCTGGCCTGCTTTGTTGCGGAAGCTTGCATAGGTAATGTTGCCATTGAACAGCGGGCTGGCTGCTGTTACCAATGCCTGTGCTTTTACCGCGAGGGCAATGGCTTTGGTGATGCGGCCCATCTGTGTGTTCTGGTCCTGGATCAGCTCGGGCAGGTATACCATAGCGCTGTCGAGGGTGTTGGCTACATAATTGAAGCAGGAATCCATCGTCATTCTTTCTACCTGTACTGCTGCCTGGTCTGCATCGATGGGGAGGTTTTTATCGATGATGGGAATGGGCCCATACATACGCATGAGCCAAAAATGGTAGTAGGCTTTGAGAAAGATGGCTTCTGATGCCCAGATGTCTTTTTCGTAGTCATCCATGTCGGGCACTTTACGAATGTTTTCGAGGAAGATGTTGCAATCACGGATGCCTTTAAACAGGTTGGTCGCTCCGTTGGTGCCAGTCCAATAGCTTGTGAGTGGGGCCGTAACGCTTTGGGTGCCGCGGGTAATTTCCCAGGCTGCCTGGTTGAGGGGATATCCTGACAGGGCTGCATATGGGAAGAAATACCAGAACTCATTGGCTCCTGCAAAGGCAGGGTTGGTAAAGGGATTGCCGTGTTTCGGCATGTAAGAATAACAGGTAAATAAATACTGCTCTGCATTTGACCTGTTCCGGAATGCATAATCTATCGTGGCCACATTATCGGGCACTACGTCGAGGAACTTTTTGCAGCCTCCTGCTGTGATGGCCAGGAGGAATATTAAAAGGATGGTTAGGCGTAAGTTCATTATTCTGTCTTTATCACGATTTAAAAAGTAGTTTGGAGGCCAATGTTCACAACGCGCTGTACGGGATATCCCAGGCCATTGCCTGCCATTTCTATATCCCACAACTTGAAGGAGGAAAGGGCAAACAGGTTACTGCCATTAAGGTATATGCGGAAGGTTTTAAGCCCCCAGCTTTTAAGTAATCCGCCGGGCAGGGAATAGCCTACTTCCAGTTGTTTGAGGCGCAGGAAATCGCCATTGCGCATCCACCAGGTGCTGGTGCGGTTGTTGTTGGCGCTCACACCCGGACTGAGGTGGGGCCAAAGGGCATAGATGTTCCTGTTGTCTTCGGACCAGTAGCTGTCGGCATACGCTTTGAGCAGCGCGCCATTGTTGGCAAAGGGTGTTGTTTCTGCCACATCGATAAAGAAGGATGATCGTGCCTGTCCCTGCCAGAACATGGAGAGGTCGAATGTTTTGTACCCAATGGACACGCCGAAGCCGTACACGATCTCGGGGTTGGTGGGATAACCAATGGGCACCCGGTCGAGTGAGGTGATCTGTCCATCTCCGTTGATATCACGGTACTTGATATCACCGGCTCCATAATCTCCAAATGTTTGGCGGGGGCTATTGAGCACGTCCTTGTCATCGACGAAGAGTCGCTCGGCAATGTAGCCAAAGGGCTGGCTGAGGGAATAACCCAGTCTTGACAGCCATGGTTCATTTACATATTCTGGTTCTTCATATTTTTTGTATTTGCTCATGGCCAGTGTGAAGTTGCCACGTGCCTGTATCCACCAGGCTTTGTTGATGGTGTGGCTGTAATCCAGCGACAGGTCTATACCTCTTGAAGTGGCAGCACCTATGTTTGCACTGGGCGTATCGGCCAGGCCCACTGTTGTGGGGATCGATACGCGGGGCATGAGGATATTCGTGCGGCGGGTGCTGTAGATGTCCAATACTACATTCAGTTTGTTCCACAGGGTCATGTCTATTCCAAGGTTGGTCTGGTGGGCCACTTCCCAGGTAATGTTGGGGTTGGCATAACGTGTGACACTGATACCCGGGCGTGTATACATACCAGTAGGATTGCTACCAAAAGAAGCGCCTTTGTTGGGATCATTCATGTTGACCTCAGAAAGGTAAAAGAACCTGTCTTGCGGGCTACCGATGGCGTCGTTACCTACGAGGCCATAGGTAGCGCGAAATTTCAGGTTGGTAACAATGTCGCTGAGCTTACCTTTCCAGAATTCTTCTTTCGATATATTCCAGCCGATACCAAAGGAAGGGAAGAAGCCCCAGCGGTTGCGCTCATCGAAGCGCTCGGAGCCGTTGTAACCAAAGTTGAACTCGCCGAAGTAGCGCCAGTCGTAGTTGTAGGTCATACGCCCGGAAACACCGAGGTTGCGTGCGGGCAGTGAAGTTTGCAGGGTGGTGAAATCGCCTGAGCTGGTATTTTGTGCCTGGTACACCAAGCTACCGCTTACACCATGTTTGGCATTGAAGGTGCGGCTGTAGTTCAGGATACCCTGGAAGTATACGGAGGTAGTGATGCGCCTCGTGCCGCCATTGGCCGGATAGTTCAGGTATTCGGTGCCACCATTAGGGTTGAGGGCATTGAGGGTATAGATATCTGTTCTTTTGTCATAATAGCCCAGGCTATAATAGAATGGATTGTAGCTGCGGGTGATATCGGAGTAGGCATAACGGCTTGTATTAGCCATTGCATTAAAGGAAAGGCCTGGCGTGATGAAGCCCAGCTTCTGCTGTATCTCTGCCTGTGCATTGAGCTGCGAAGTGTTGTAGGTCTTATATCCTTTCACCATGTTGGCGTAGGGATTGATGTAGTTGCCCGACCCGTAGTTGCCAAAGAGAATGTGCCGTGCGTAGGAATTGGCTGCATCTGGTGCATAAAAAGCCGGGAACAATACGGGGTTGCTGTGCATTACCTGGCTGTACACATCTGCACCGCCGTTGACAGGGCCTACATAATCCTGGAAAGTTCCAGACACCCTCGTAACAAGCACTGTTGTTTTGGTGAGGTTCACATCCACGTTGGAACGGATGGAATAGGTTTTCAGGTCGATATTGTTGTTGAAGTTGTTGAGCTTTGGAACCTTGAGCACACCATTATCGCGGTTGAAAGTACCGGACACGTAATACCTCGCCACGGAAGCACCACCACTCACGTTGGCATCCACGCGTTGGTTCATTGCATAATCTTTGAATAGTATATCGTGCCAATCTGTTGCAGGATAGGCGTAGGGGTTTGAACCGGGCTTACCTGTGTTGTCAATTTTTTCCTGGCTATAGGGTGTAAGGCCCAGCGGGTTTCTCGTGAGTACGGCCTCGTTGGCCAGTTTCATATAGGTAACCGGATCGGCTAATTCAATATTTTTTGTGGGCGCAGAAATGGAGTTCTCTGCCCGGATCGAATAGGTGGGTTTTCCTTCTTTACCTTGTTTGGTGGCAATGAGGATCACACCATTTGCGCCGCGTGCGCCATAGAGTGCTGTGGCTGTTGCATCTTTCAGGATGGAGAAGTTGGCGATGTCATCGACCTGCAGGTTGGCAAGGTCGCGCGTGTTGGCTTCTACTCCATCGATCAATATCAAGGGGTCGACCTTATATCCGAATGTGGTGACCCCACGGATAAAAAAACTGGCATTGTTATTACCGGGTTCTCCTGAGCGTTGGTAAGCGATCAAACCTGCTACACGACCTGCCAGTGCCGTGGTGAGGTTGCTGGAGGGCACTTTCAGCTCCTGCGGGTTGATAGAAGTAACGGAGCCTACCACATCCTGCTTTTTTTGTTTACCGAAGGCTACTACTACTGCTTCTTCCATTTGATTGGTAGCCGCCAGCAATCGTACTTCAATATTCGCTTGTCCAAGTGAAGGTGTTATTTCGCGGGGATTGTATCCTACCATACTAAATATCAGTGTGGCATGATCGGGTATTTCAAGGAAATAACCTCCGTTGAGATCGGTCGTGGTACCTATGTTGTCTTTCCCTTTTACGGTAACGGATACACCTGGCAGGGGAACACCAATACTGTCTCGAACGATGCCGCTTATATTTCTTCTTTCAAGGGAGACACCTAATCTTTCCGGTGTTCCGGCAATTGTTTTGAGCACTACTACTCCATTGCCCTGGTCTTCGTAGGTGAGGCGGGTGTTCCTCAATACCATGTCCATCAACTCGCGCAGGGTAGCGTTTTTCAGGTGCACTGTTACGAGTTGTTTGTCGTTCAATAAACCGTTGCTGTATACAAAACGGTAGCGACTGTTTTGCTGTACTTGTTGGAGTACAGCAGCAATTGATTTGTTATCGGCATCGACGTTCACCTTGTCGGTCTTGCTCTTGTCTTGTGCAGCCACAGGAGCAAATACCTGGATCAACCAAACGGCCATTAAGAGCAAAAAGGTCCTGATCCCTGAACATAGACGTTGTTCAGGAACATTGTAATATTCCTTCATTCCTTACGATTTTTTAAATATTAATCAGCTTCGGGCAATGACAATGCAGTCGTCTTCGATCGAATAATCGAATGGATAAGATTTCTGTAGATATCGGAGTATGTTAATGATCGTTTCGTCGTCAAAGGTTCCCGTATACCGGTAGTTCTTTACAGTTTCATCAGTAAAGCGTATGGTGATGCCATACCAGGCCTGCAATTGTGTGGCGATCTCTTCGAGGGTCCTGTCTTTAATTTCCATTTTGTTGCGCGCCCAGGCAGTTTCTGTAAAGTGATGGATCGTAGTCGTGGTATCCATCTCCAGTTTTACAACTGTTTCTTTAGCCAATGTAGCCTGTTTATCGGATTGCTGTTGCGCCTCTGCCATTGTTGCGGCAGTAAGCAGGAACTTTTCGTTGGGCCGTAGTACCACTTTCGGTTTTGTGCTATCGCCTGCTCCCTGTATGATCTCGATCTTACCGGTGAGCAATGTGGTCTCGGTCGTATCTTTTCCGGGATATACTTTTACATTGAATGTTGTACCTAATACCCTGATTGTGTATTGCGACGTATTGACCATGAAAGGGTGTGCTGCATCGTGCTTCACGTCGAAGTACGCTTCTCCTGTGATGGAAACCTGCCGGTGGTGTGCATCGAAGTCTTTGCTGATAGACAGGTGGCTGTTGGCATTCAACATCACCACGGTGCTATCAGGCAGCAGGATGGTCTTGTGATCGTGCAAGCCGGTATAGTATTCATAGTTGTGGGGCTGTGCAAGCTTCTTTGGCCCTACTATCAGGTATGCCAATATTCCTACGGTGACTAATATCAATATGCTGGCGGCGTATTTGAGCCATGTATGCCTGCGCATTGCTACGACACGACCCGGTATATTGTTAGAATCTTCCTGCCTGTTGAGTAGTGTTTCTTTGAAACGTGAGCGACGGGCAACTGCATCTTTCAATGCGGCGAGTTGTTCAAGCCTGTTGCCCTGACCGAGGGAGAGCATATCATGCAGCCGTTTGGCAGCAGCCACTACGGGCTGTTTTTCAGGATGGTTCCTGATCCAAGCTTCCCAGGTGGCTACATCGGCTTCATTTTCGCCGCTACAGTAGCGCTGAAAAGTTTCATCGCATAACAGGTCTTCCGCCTCTACGTTTATTGGGTCCATGCTGGTGGTTCTACTGATGTGTCACCCTATAGACTGTAGAAGCTGATTTTTTTCCTGGTGTAAATGGAAGAATTTTCCTGTGGTAACAATTTGGTAATACTATATCTTGAGTTTGAGGCGGAGTATTTTGATGGCGTCGTAGATGGTATTGTAGGATGTCTTTACGCTCTGGGAGCTAAGTTGGGCGATCTCCTGGTAGGAACGGTCTTCAAAGAATTTCAAGCGTATAAGTTCGATCTGTTTAGGGGATAATGCTTTTAATGCTTCGCGTAAATCTTTGCTCACCTGTTCTTCTTTTTCGCGTGCTATGATCTTTTCTTCGTAGGATATTTCTTCTTCCGGCTGCAGCGGCAGGCTACGTATGGACGCGCTGGCTTTGTTCTCAGCATTGATGTGATCGATGATCAATCGTTGGAGGGCCGTGAACAGGTAAGATTGTACGTTCTCTACTTCATTTAATCTTTCATGCCTATCCCACAGTTTCAGGAACAACTGGCTGATGCAATCTTTTACGAGGTCGCTGTCGCTATGCACAGAAAGGCCATAACGAACAAGGTGAAAGTACATGTCGTCATAGAGCTCGAACAGTGCGTTTTTATCTCCTTCCCGCAGCTGTTGCCACAGCATTTTACTCCCTTCGGATAATTGCATACTAATCAAGTTTTTAATCAGAGGAAACGGGGCTACGTGTTTCCGGTGTTATCGACTAACCTGCTGCCCGGGATAAGGAAAATGATGAAGTAGGTGGTGTTCCAGGATATTTGGATTTCCGGCCGCAAAGAAACTTACTGGATGTTATCCTAATATTAAGGGTGTGTTATTTTGGAAAGGTGTCTGCCGTCTCTGGATTCCGGGGGTGTTGTCGACGGCTTTTGCCCATTGGCCGAATGGCAACCCGGGTGAGGCTTTGGAGGGAGTACATTTACTCTACCAACAAATACCGATGTTATGACTACCCAAACTATTCTGAAGCAACTGGACTATACCATCCCGGTATCGTCTATGGCGTTGAGCTTGCTGCCCACCAACCAGACATATGCCTGGCATCTTCCGCTGATGAAGCTGAACGTTGATTTTGAGCAGGGTACGCTATTCATGGAGGGGGATTGGTCGTACCTGGTCTTATCGAACAGAAACAATGATGCAAAAAACCATTATAAGGGTCGCGGCCGCGTGCAGATCGAATCCTATATCTACTCTTCGCAGCCTATAAATCTGAAGGATGTAGGAAGTGACGGACTTATGTTGCCAATTGAAGGGGTTATTAAAGATGGACTTAGTACTGGCTCCTGCTCAGGGATGCTGATCATCGATAATGACAGAACACGCCATGGCATGATCAGTAATAACTGGTCGATCCACGTGTACCTCTATGATCCGCAATTCAACGATACGGAGATCAAATGCAAGTTGTCGCTACTGGCGGATAACACGCACCATTATGAGCAAGTGAATTGAGCTGCGAGGCGTTTGCTTCGATAGGGCCAGAGGCCCTGGAATAGGGCTGCGAGGCTGCAAGCCTCGCAGAGCTACGAGCTACGCTTCGAGTGTTGTAGTGTCTTCTGTTTTACATTGTTGTTCCTTATAGGAAGAAGCGAATTTGCACAGCTGATCAAGCAGAAGGCTTAATTCTTCGCCACGTTCGGTGAGGCTATATTCTACACGGGGTGGCACATCGTCGTAGTGTTGTTTGCTGATCAATCCTTCTTTTTCCAACAGCTTAAGCCGGTCGGCCAGGATATGATCGCTGATATGCTCCAACTCTTCGCGTATCACTGAGAAACGGTTATTACCTTCTTCTATACAGAAAAGAACGTCTGTCATCCAACGTTTGCTCATCAGGAACAGGAGTTCATTCAATGGGCATTTGTTTTCCAGGAATGATTGGTTCTGGTAATTAGTCGAACTCGTTTTTCTTTCAATCATGTCAAAATCTTTTTTGCAGGCTACTAATAAAATGATGAGTTATTGGGTTGCTAATCCGGATCGTTTTCCTTTGTATCAATGAAAAGCAATTCAGGCGTCGTCTACGATCAATCGTATTGCTAAAATAGGCAAATGTGCTTATTCTCAATGCTATTACCGGTTTGTTAACATAATTACGGCGCCTGATCTACGATTGTCTAAATCAAACATCAATGAAACGAATACTCACTGCGGCAGGGGCGATTGCTATTGTATTGGGAACCACTGCCTTTTTCAAAGCTAACAACGGTTCGTTACCTACAACTGTCGTACCTGATTCGGCCAATGCCGGTCTTCAATTGCCAACAGGCTTCAGCGCGCTGGTAGTGGCTGATGACATTGGAAGATCCCGCCACCTGGCTGTTACTCCTCAGGGTAATATTTACGTAAAACTCAATTCCCGTAGAAATGGTAAGGGTATTGTGCTGTTGCGCGATATCAATGGTGATGGAAGGGCCGATGAGCAGATAGCTTTCGGCAATTATGGCGGTACCGGCATGTACGTAAAAGGCAATTATCTCTATGCTTCTTCGAACGAAGCTGTTTTTCGCTACAAGCTAAACGATCAGGGCATTGTTGATACAACAAGTGTTGAAACTATCGTAACGGGTCTTATCAACCGTAATCAGCATGAATCAAAATCTATCGTAATCGATAACCAGGATAATCTGTATGTTAATGTTGGTGCTTACTCCAATGCCTGCCAGGTACAGGACAGGGGCAAGAATTCTCCCGGTATGAGTCCCTGCCCTATTCTTGATTCGGCGGGTGGCATCTGGCAATTCAGCATCAGCAAGAAAAATCAGACTTACGGTGATGGCGTACGCTATGCCACGGGTTTGCGCAATGTGGTAGGGCTCGACTGGAATACCGCTAATCAGCAATTGTATGTGATGCAGCATGGCAGGGACCAGCTTTTCCAGTTGTATCCTGATATGTATAACTCTGTTCAGGGTGCTGAACTGCCTGCCGAATGTTTATATGCGCTGCACAAGGGCGATGATTGTGGCTGGCCTTATATTTATTATGATCCAGCTCAGAAGAAGAAAATGCTGGCTCCTGAATATGGTGGTGATGGTAAGAAGACTGCTGGTGAAAAGGCTATCGATCCTACTATGGCTTTCCCTGCGCACATGGCTCCTAATGGTTTGTTGTTTTATACAGGGAAGATGTTTCCTGAGCGTTACCGCCAGGGTGCTTTCATAGCTTTTCATGGTTCCTGGAATCGTGCGCCTGAAAAGCAAAAGGGTTATTTCGTGGCTTTTGTTCCTTTCAAAAATGGCAAGCCTTCCGGTGATTGGGAAATCTTTGCCGATCAATTTGCCGGCCCGGAAGTAACTTCTCCCGGCCGTGCTACGCATCGTCCCTGTGGATTGGCGCAAGGGCCTGATGGTTCTTTGTATGTATCGGATGATGTGAAGGGAACGATCTATAGGATTGTGTATAATAAGTAAGTGAAAACCCTTCGACAGGCTTCCCGCAGAGCGGGACAGGCAGGGTGACAAATTAATTCAATGGGGGTTAAGACGGGCATAAACAAAAAGCCATCCTTTGCGGATGGCTTTTGTATTAGAGGGTCTTATTATTTCTTTTATTATACTTTATAGTATTGCTCCCAGCCTTTGCGGGGTGCCGGTCCTACAAGCATCTCATTGAGTTTTTTACTGTTGGTGATGATCTTCTTTTCTCTGTCGAACTTAATGGTCTCGCCTGTCCACTGGGCCAGTACACCGAGGCAGAATACCTGGCTCAACGGTCCGGCGATGGAGAAGGGTGAGCGTGTTTGTTCCTGTCCTTTACAAGCCAGCAGGAAGTTGGCAAAGTGATTGGATGGGCTGGCGGGTACTACCGGCAGCTTTGATTGCATTTCTTTTGCTTTTTCTTCCGGGATGATGGACAGGGTGCTACCATGCGAACCTCCTTTGAAGGTGAGGTCTTTGCTATAAATGATCTTTCCTGGGTTGAGCTTTACTGGTTTCAATTCGCCTGTGCTGGGTGGCGGAATGTTGGGGTCCAAACCTGAAACACCGTACCCGTTTGGTATGGGCGGTAAGTTGTCGAGGCCATCGTACCATTTAACTTCCAACGGTGGCATGTTGCCACGCTTGGGGAACTTGAATGATAAGGTGGTAGACATTGGATAGAAGAATTTGTTGTGTCCATCCAGCTTCAGCGGCGCTACTTCATAAGGAAGTCCAAGATCGAGGAACTGGTGGGCTGTGTCGAGAAGGTGTGCACCCCAGTCGCCCAGTGCGCCCATACCGAAATCGAACCAACAACGCCATTGTCCGTTTACGAAGTCTTTGTTATAGGTATGTCCATGTGTGGCCATTTGCCAGATATCCCAATCCAGTGTTGACGGCAGGGGTTCTGTTGCCGGGAATGAAGTGATCTTTGGATCCCAACCATGCCAGCGGCGTGGTGAGTTCATGTGGGCTGTGATATTTGTTACATCTTTGATGATGCCTGCTTCTACCCATGATTTGAACTGGAAGTAGTTGCCTTCTGAATGCCCCTGGTTTCCCATCTGTGTAACTACTTTGGGATTTTTCGCTGCGGCCTTCATCATCAGTTCTACTTCCTGGAAAGTACGGGCCATGGGTTTCTCAACATATACGTGTTTACCGAGGCCAATGGCCATCATGGTAATGGGGAAGTGCGAGAAATCGGGTACGCCTGCTGTTATGGCATCGATCTGGTTGCCCATCTTATCAAACATCTGCCTGAAATCCTGGAAGCGTGGCACATCAGGGAACATTTTCATGACGGCCTGTGTGTGTGGTGCGCCCATGTCTACATCGCAAAGGGCCACGATGTTTGCCAATCCTGTTTTGTGAAAGGCTTCAATGATCTCTCGTCCACGGTTTCCTATTCCAATACAGGCGAGGTTTACTTTTTCATTGGGTCCTATTTTACGGGGATGACGTTGCTCATTGGCCAACAGAAAGCCGGGTATGGCTGTTGCTGCCGAAGCCAGCATGGCCTGTTTTAAGAATTTCCTACGAGAGTAATCGTTATTAAACATTGTCTGGTTGGTTATGCTATTTTAGATTGGCTTTCAAAATACATAAATATCAGATTAATGTACCATTAAAGTATCTATGCGTGCCAACCAGGCTTATTTTCGCGCCAATATAGCTTACTCCACTCCTGTTATCTCCAATTGTAAACGATTAAGTTCTCTGTATAATCCATCGGGCAGGTTGATCAACTCCTGGTGTGTACCAAATTCTCTGACCTCTCCTTTTTCGAGGACTACTATTTTATCGGCACTGCGCACGGTAGACAGGCGGTGTGCTATGATGAAGGAGGTACGATTTTTCATGAGGTTGTCTAATGCTTCCTGTACGAGGGATTCTGATGCTGCATCGAGTGAGCTCGTGGCTTCATCGAGTATGAGTATAACAGGATCTTTGAGGATGGCGCGTGCTATAGCAATGCGCTGACGCTGGCCTCCGGAAAGTTTGACGCCGCGCTCTCCTACTACTGTTTCATATCCTTCGGGAAAGCTTTTAATGAATTCGTGTGCATGTGCCTGCTTTGCCGCTTCTTCTATTTCTTCCTGCGTTGCGTTTGGCTTTCCGTAGAGTATATTTTCGCGAATAGTGCCTCCAAAGAGCAGGATATCCTGCGGTACAAGGGCGATCTGTTTGCGCAATTGTGTCAACGGTATACTGGTTGCAGGTTTTCCGTCGAACAGTAATTTTCCGCCTGTGGGTTCATAGAAGCGCAGCAACAGTCCTGCAATGGTTGATTTACCTGCTCCGCTTGGGCCTACGATCGCTATTTGTTCACCGGGCATGGCTGTGATGGATACGCTTTTCAATACTGTTACATCGGCCCGTGACGGATAATTGAATGCGACCTGTTCTAAAGTTACTTGTCCATGCAGGGTATGTTCGGGTTGTAAAGGTTCTTCTTTTTCAGATACCTGTTCGGGTATATCTTTCAATAGTTCACGCACGCGCTGTGTGGCTCCCATCGTTTTTTGCAGTTGTCCATAGAGATCGGCAAAGCCAGCCATGCTGCCGCCTACAAAGGCTGTGTACACGACGAAGGCTGTGAGGTTGCCAAAGTCAAGATGACTGATGCCATACCATATCACCAATGCGATGGTACCAAACACGCTGAAAAGCATGAAGGATACGAACATACCGCGGTATAAACCGCTCTTAACAGCCATCTTAATTACTTTTTGCAGACTGCCGGTGTACCGGTCGATCTCGAACCATTCGTTGGCAAATGATTTTACGTTGCTGATGCCCTGCAGCGTTTCCTGAACGATGATGTTGGAATCGGCCAACTGGTCCTGTGTTTGCCGGGAGAAGCGACGTATGAAGCGGCCAAAGATGATGGCTATGATAATGATGACGGGTAATACAGACAGCATCACGCCTGTCAACTCCTTTGATATGTACAGGATTAGCCCTATACCTATTGCCAGCACCAGTACACCACGTAATACTTCAGCCAGCAGGGTGGTGACCGCGTCCTGTATCTGCGACAGGTCGCTGCTGATACGGCTTGATAGCTCGCCTACCCGCCGCTGTGCGAAGAAGTCCATGGGCATGGTGATCATTTTTTTGTAGATATCGCGGCGCATATCTGCTACGGCATGTTCTCCTACAGAAGTAAAAAGGTATACACGCAGGAAGGAGAAGAGCATCTGAACGACAAGCACCGCAAACATCCAACTCACAATAATACCTGGTGTGGTGAATGGCGGGTCTGCTTTTCCATTGGCGCTGTTGATGAGCTGTTTCAACAGGTAAGGAAAGGCCATGGTAGTTCCGGAGGACAGTGCAATGAAAACCAGTCCTGTAATGAATTTACCCATGTAGGGTTTGATGTATGTAAAGATGAGCAGGGATTCTTTCAGGTTGTCCCTTGTGAATTTAGCTTTCGGTATATCGTGGTTGCGTCGCGCCATAATCTATTGTGTTTGGTATTTCTCCTGTCTCCGTAGACGAATGGGGCGGGGAAATATTTTAACGGGCCTAAAGTTACGGAATGGGTCGGCAATCGGCAGTGCTTTTGCTTCGATAAACAATTGGGCTAAAGCCCAGTAAAAACCTGTTACTGTAACCCCGGCCCTAAAGGGCCGGGCAATTCGGTCTCCACAGTATGCTTATTTTGATAGTATTTACCGGATAAGAGATTACACGTACTAAATTGTCAGTTTGACACGAATGCAGAACGGGACAGGATGCGGTTTTGGGGAATATTCTGAATATTTAAGATGCCAATTGTTTTAACGATTTCTTACCATCAAATTTTTTCTTATGAAAAGGCTTATGATGCCTCAGCGCATGCTGATCGCCTGCATCGTAACAGCAGTCATCCTTCTTGCTGCAGGCTGTAACAAAGACCAACTAACGATCTCCGACTCTCCCGATCCATCTTCTGACAATGAACGTACTGTAATGGCTGTAGCCAGTGGCGAAGTTGTGAAACTGAGCAGTGGCCAATGGCGCGCTATGGTCAGCGGTGCACAAAAGTACCTTGGCAATGATTACATCGCGGCTATCAATGCTGCCATTGCCGGTCTCACACCCGGCCGCACTACCAAGGAATGGGTCACGATCAAAAATTCGGGCAGTTCCGGTAACTCGGGCGGCTCGGTAAAGGCTGTAAACATGCAGAGTTATACCGGGCTCGATTTTTCCAGCACTACTTTCACCTGTAATAGTAATGATCTGCTAATCGTGCCTGTTCAGGCTGATCGCAAAACGCAGATCGAAGTAAAGAACTTAAGGGTGGCGGGTAACCCTCGCTATGGTATCTGGTTCAAGGGTTGTACGAATATGATCATCAGTAATATCACGATGAATCTTACCAATGGCTCGGGCCAATATGGACTGGGCATCCGGGTTGATCATAGTACTGCTGCTACCAAAAATCTTACCATCAGTGGCAATATCAACATCACCGGTGGTGATATGTCGGTTGAGACGTATGGACTCGATGGTTTTACTATCGGCAATGTCACTTCCAGCAACAATTTTGGTTGTGGTATATTACTGAATCAATCTAAAAACGGTTCTGTAGGTACTGTTACCGGTAATTACAATTGTAACGGGGGTGGCTATGCCACTTTCCGGGTGGCCAATAATAATGGCCCCAGTGTAACCTGCGCCAAAGTTTATTCGCGCAACAGCGGCCGGGGTTTCTTCAGTGTATCTGGCAGTAATGGCGCCACCGTTACTACGGTGGACATCGCCAACTCTACCAGTCATGGCATCTTTCTCGAGGATGCTTCTAACACCAAGGTCAATGGCGGTACGGTGAGTGGTGGACACCCGAATGTTCAACACGTGCGTACCAGTGGCTGTACTACTAAGGTGAATGGTCAAACTTATACAGCAGCCAACGGCTCCTGGTAGTTGTGTGGTTCTGCATGCTTGCTTTTTGCTATATAATACGTTTAAAATAATTGGCAACTATTGACTGCATTGATTAAAGGTCGTGTGCCTGCTGATCATATCAGGCAGACATACGATCTTTATTCTCCTCTTCTTCATTCTAACATTATATGATGCGTGTCTTTTTGTTTTTCCTGTTGGCAATTTCAGCAGGTTGTTCTGATCAAAGTACCTGGCCCCCGCCGAAGAAAAGAAAGTCTTTGGTAAAAGCGCATGATCAATTTGTGATAACAACCTCAGATATGCCTGACGAAGTACAGCTTTATATGGCGTCCCATTTTCCGGGGTGGAAGATTCCCGTTACAGCTGATTACAACACCAGCTTCTGGTCGTTTTATAATCTCTCTGTCGTTCCTTATTTCACTGCCGTAGACCTCAACGATGATCAGCTTGTTGATTATGGTGTACTGTTAAAGCAACGGGATTCGGTGCAACTTGTGATCCTGTTGGGTACGGCAGACTCCTTCACGCACGTGGTGTTCAATAATCTAAAAAGGACTACGGCTGATCAGGTTGATGGGCTTCAGCATTGTCTGTTGCCGGAACCGCCGGGACAGATCGATGTGGCATACCCGGCGATCAAATCGCTCGTTCTTCCATCTAATGGTATTAATCTCCTGCATCTCGAGAACCGGGTTTGTGTTTTTTACTGGGATGGGAAGCAAGTTGCCATTTTCGAAACGATATAAAATAACGTTTTATGAAATTCATGCTGTTTGTCATAGTAGTCTTTTTGCTGTGCAGCTGCAATAACGCTCATACTGTCACTGATATCGATGGCAATGTTTATAATACTGTTCGAATTGGCGATCAGGTATGGATGGCTGAGAATTTACGGGTAACAAGATATCGTAATGGTGACAGCATCCGGCTTGTCACCGACAATCAGCATTGGAGCTCTGTAAAAGATGGCGCTTATTGCAGTTATGGGAATATTGATTCGAGCACCCTTAATTATGGAAGGTTGTATAACTGGTATGCTGTACAGGACAGCCGGAATATTGCGCCGGCAGGCTGGCATATTCCTACAGCAGCAGACATAGAAAAGCTGCTGCACCATTTGCAGGGTGACACACTGGCCGGTGGCCACATGAAATCAACCGGTGTTATCCGTTGGTTGTATCCCAATGCCGGGGCCACGAATGCGAGCGGCTTTTCGGCGTTGCCGGGTGGTTACCGTTCTGGCGGGAATGGTGGTTTTCATACGCTCGGCAGTAATGGCTATTGGTGGAGCAAGGCGGGCAGTTTCGAACTGTTTGCGTGGAGCCCACGGTTTTTTAATGCCTTTGCGGATGTAAGAAGGGACACACAGTATCTTACGTATGGGTTGTCGGTGAGGTGTATCAGGGATTGAATGGGAATAGTCTGGCCGCTTGAAGCGGCCTGACTGCTTAGCTTGCTGCAGCATCTTTTCCTGCTTCTCCATCGTGCGTTCATAACACGCATCGTTCATGGCTTTCCTGAGACGTTTTCTTTCTTCTTCTTCCGGATCTCTCCATTTAGGTTTGCCATCTTTACCTTTCCGTTTCAGCATGCGCTGTATGGATTCCTCACTGTATTTTCTTGGCGTCCTGATCTTTTTTGGCCTGGGTTGAAAGATGGGATTATCCGGATCAACTGCTTTACGCTGTTCCCAGTATTCAACGTAACATTTCTGCAGCAATGCTTTCACTTCTTCATCGCTGAAAGAATTGTCTTGCAATAAGATAAGTGCTTCACCTGTAAAGCTGCGATACATCCAGAACTGTCGCCAGCCTGGAGGTAACGCATTATATATTACGGCCCCAATTCTGGACGCACGCACCAGCAGGCTGGCACAGAGCATGGTTCGTTTAAATTCCGGGCTGCTTTTAACACGCTTACCGCTTAGCGTACTTTTTTTACGAGCGTAGTATTCGTCGCACAATTTGTAGAAAACGAGGTCGTCAATAGTCTTAACGAGCGGATAGCAGAGGCCGCCAATTTGTTTCATTGGATTGGGATTTTTATGTATCCTGAATTTACGAAATGTCTGAATGGGGGTAAAAAGAATTTGCAGGATATGGTCTTTATATGGACCAGTTGATCAGTCTGGCCGCTTGAAGCGGCCTGACCAATCAGGATTGGTTGATCTTCGTCAAATGGCTGAAGGCTTACGTTTTAGAAAAGTGCGCCTTTACCATGCTTCATGTATACCGTTGGTATTCTTTATACCGGAGACTGGAGTACATTGTCTTTTAAATAAGCTGCAACTGGGTGGCGATGCGGATCAGGGCGGCGGTGTTTTTTGCGTTTAGTTTACTGAGGAGGCTTTTACGGTGGGTATCTACCGTGGTGGTGCTAATGAAGAGTTTTTCTGCAATCTCGTTGTTGGTGAGCCCTTCTGCTATGAGATTCAATACTTCTTTTTCACGGCGGGTGAGTACGGGCGTGTCGGTATCCTCCGTTTTACGCATGGTACGGCTTGCTTCGTGGCTGAAGTATAGTTTTCCTTTTACGACCGTGTTGACGGCTTCTATGAGTTCTTCGCGGCTGGCGCTTTTTAATGCGTACCCGCTGGCGCCATAGTCCATCATTTTCTGTATAAAACTCTGCTGGTTGAAGGTGCTCAATCCAAGGATGAAGATGCCCGGGTATTTTGTTTTGACTTCCTTACAAAGCTCTATGCCGCTGTTCTCTCCGAGGTTGATGTCCATGAAGATCACATCAGGGCTGTGTTGCTGCAGGAAGGACATGCAGGAGGCGGCCGTGGTAGCATGCCCAATCAATTCTATGCCCGGCTCACTTTGCATCAGTGAGCGGATACCTTCTATGACCAGGTAATGGTCGTCGACAATAAATACTTTTATAGCCATTTATGCTGGTAGTTCTATTAATACTGAAGTTCCTTTTCCGGGTTCGGACTGCGCATCGATCTTTCCTTTCAGGTAGGCCACTCTGCTGTAAATGTTATCCCACCCTATTCCTTTCGCCTGTTTGATAGTAGCTGTATCGAATCCTTTTCCGTCGTCTTCTACTGTGATCGTTATATTGGCATCGTTCTTTTCAACCTGTACGAGCGCTGTGGCTGCCGCCGCATGTTTCAATATATTATTTACCAATTCCTGTACGATCCTATAGATGGTAATGGCGGTATTGGATTCTGCAGGTACTTCTGCCAAGCCAACAGACTGGTAGCGTACTTTAATGCTTCCCGACTGGTTGATATCATTGCAAAAGTCCTTCAATGCGGTATCTAATCCAAATTTTACCAATGCTTCGGGCATGAGGTTGTGGGCCACACGCCTCATTTCATTGATGGAGCTGTCGAGCATATCGAGCCCCCGCTCGAATGCCTGCTGGTTCTCCGGCGTCATAATCAGATTTCCCTTCATAGTATTAAATGAGTATTTTATGCCTGACAGCATGCCGCCCAACCCATCGTGAAGGTCTTTTGCAAGGCGGGTACGCTCCTGCTCTTCTCCTTTGAGCACAGCTTCGGTAGCAGCCAGTTGTTTCTCCGTTTCCAATTCATTGATCCGCTTTTCGTGCAATATCTGCTTTTGCCGATAGTTGCGCCAGGAAAGTAATACGATGACCAATAGGGTGATGGCTCCACCAATGAGTAT
The DNA here is from genome assembly GCF_059502485.1 of Paraflavitalea sp. Classification (NCBI taxonomy): domain Bacteria; kingdom Pseudomonadati; phylum Bacteroidota; class Chitinophagia; order Chitinophagales; family Chitinophagaceae; genus Paraflavitalea; species Paraflavitalea sp. Next base: position 615,695 of record NZ_JCACET010000004.1, on the reverse strand, counting down.
ATAGTTAATAATGTTTTTTTGCCGCAGCTTCAATTGTTGTACGGTTTGTTCTGCTTCGAGTTGTTTGATCCGGCTTTCTTTCTTTTCTGTTTCGTATTTCTTTTCCAACTCTGCCGACTGTTGTGACAGGACTTCTTTAACCATTGATTCCAACGTGTCGACCATTTTATCATTGTACACCAGTCCTTGTTCATAGTTCCTCTCTGCATACGAAATAGCCGATATTACCCGATAGGCGCTTACTTCTTCCAGCCTGTAATGGTTGGCCTTGCTCAATGCCAATGCTGTATCTATGTATTGGCGTGCAAGTCCGAGCCTTCCTTCCTGCAGGTGTGTGACCGCAATGGCACGGAGAGAGGTGATCTCTCCATCTACTGCCCCTAATTGCCGGCTGATCGCCAGGCTTTCTTGCGAATATTTTTTAACCAATTGGAAATCTCTTTTATTGAGCGCTACATCGGCCAGGTTTTGCAAGGTGGTGGCTATCACCCGCAGGTCGCCATATTCCTTACCAATTTTCAACGCTTCCTCCAGCAAAACGATCGACTTGTCCAGCGCTCCGGTAAGGTTATAACTAAGGGATAGATTTATGAGTGTTTTGGCAAGGAAGGGTCTGTCATTCAGGTCTCTTGACGCCTGTACAGCCTTCTGTCCAAATTCAATCGCTTTTACATATTCCGTCCGGTTGAAATAGAGTATCTGCAAAGCATCATCTACCTGCACCTCCAGGCCCTTGTTGCCCAGCTTATCTATAATCTTTCTTCCCTTGAGGCAATATTCGATTGCCTTTTCAAAATTGGACCGCTCGCGGTAGTTGATGCCAATGTTGAACAAAGAGATCCCTATGCTGAGGGAATCGTTCATTTTTTCAGCCAGGGATAATGCTTCCTGCTGGTAGTGGAGTGCTGAATCAAGGTGGCCTTGTATCAGGTATATATTGCCAAATAGTACCGTCTGCTTGTAAACCCCAAACTTGTAATTCAGTTTCCTGCCAAGCTCTCCGGCCTGGTGGTAATATTTCTTCGACATTTCGGGTTCGCTGTTCTCATAGCTTTCGCCAATGTTGAGGAGTAGCAAGACTTTTGCCGAATCTTCTTTGGCCAGGGGGAGTTTTTTCAGCAGACTGTCGCGCTTATCGCTCTGCGCCTGTGTGGTGAGGGCAAGGATGAATATGAGTAGGGTTATAGGGGATATCTTACGCATACAGGAAAGTAATTCAAAACAGTCGTATAACAAATAAACAAATTCCGGGCAGGCTGGCATCTCCCTTTTTTCCGTGATTTTTTATCAATCTCCTCCTTTTAAGGGATAGGAAAGCGTTATTGAAGATAATATTTTTACAGCCGAGGTCAACATCAAACAGAATTTCCTTTACAGGCAATATAACAGGAAAAGGAAATGGTGGTTTCCAAGGGCTGTCTCTACGGAGGCGGCCTTTTTTATCCGATGAGTTTATAGCCTATTCCGCGAATGTTCATGATCCTTACTTCAGGATCGTGCCGGAGGTATTTGCGCAGGCGGGTGATGAATACGTCGAGGCTTCGACCGGTGAAGAAGTCGTCGTTGCCCCAGATGTGCAGCAGAATGGATTTACGATCTATCACCTGGTTTCTATTAAGCAGGAACAGCTTCAGCAGCTCTGCCTCCCGGGCAGTTAGTGATATGATATCTTCTTTTCGTTTCAGGAAGGCTTGTTTGTAGTGGAAGGTATATTGGGTACCGATCATTACCGGTATATCCGGATCGGCCATTTCTCCAAAGAGTGTACGACTTTTACTCGTAAGGGCTTTGATGCGCACTACCAACTCTTCCATGCTGAATGGTTTTTTCAGGTAGTCATTGCCGCCGCTTTCAAAGCCTGTGACCACATCCTGTGGCAACGATTTAGAGGTGAGAAAAATGACCGGGGTTTCCATGTCGGTAGTCCTGATCTGCCGGGCAAGGGCAAAACCATCGGCATCGGGCAGCATAACATCGAGTATCAATATATCGGGCCGGCTGCTGTAATAGGCTTCAAGGCCAGCGGTAGCGGTGGCATGATGGGTAACTGAAAAGCCCCGGCTTTCGAGGCTTTCACGGACGATCTCGGCCAGGTTTAGCTCATCTTCCACAAATAAGATATTGGTTTGCTTTGCTATCATGCCTGTAATCCTAATTTAAAGGTACTGCCTTTTCCGGGGCGACTTTCGGCCAGGCACCAGCCACCGTGTTTCTCCATAATATATTTTACATAGCTCAGTCCCAGTCCATGTCCTTTTACTTTATGGATATTGCCTGAAGGGACGCGATAAAACTTATCGAATACGTAGGGCAGGTCGCCGGCAGCAATGCCGATACCATCATCCTTCACCACGATGATGTAGTATTCTTTCTCCCGGTAAAAGCTGATGTCGATGGTAACGCTGGGGCCGGAATATTTTACTGCATTATCGACCAGGTTGTTGATGGCATTGTACAGGTGCAGCCTATCTGCCAGCACCACATCTGTTTCTGCTGTGTTGACATAGTTTATAATAACCTGTTTCTCTCCTCCTATCGAATATTTGTTGATGATCTCTTCGATCATTGTACTGACTTGCACCGGCTCATGCTTCAGTTCAAAGTCCTGTCGCTCGTAGACGGATATGTTCAGTATTTTATTGACCAGGTCTCCGAGTCGCTGTAATTCGGATCGGGAAATTTTCAGGTAACGTTTTGTTTTATCGGGGCTTCGGAGGGCATCAAAATCTTCCAGTGCTTCTACAGCAGCGGTCACGGTAGCAATCGGGGTTTTCAACTCATGGGAGATGTTACTGATGAAGTCGTTTTTGATGGCCGATAGTTTTTTCTCGCGCCTGATGACTTGTATTAGGTAGATGATCGCAAATACCACTATGGCCAATAGAACGAAAGACGCGATCACTATTCCTGTCATTTTACTCCTCATATAGCGCACCGGCTTATGGAACATGGCGCGCACGTATGATGCCTCTTTTTTATAGGAATAGGTAGGATATGATTTTGTGATAACAGGATATCTATTTTGCAGACTATCGGGAAACTGGCTCCGGTTTAAGGTGCTATCATCGACCCGGAGGTAGAAGGCAAATGGCTCGTATATATTTTTTTCTTCCAACAGTCTTTGGAAAACAGGCCGCAAACGCAGGGTATCAAAAGTAAAGTCGTTTACGTATTGGGTAATGTGCTTGCCCAGATTCTGTGTCCGAAAGAAAACGATGTTTCTTTCCAGATCCTCCTTGCGGTACATTGCGGCAAAGTAGCTCGCCACTTTATCCCGCATAGTATCGGTTGCCGACTGTATGGGTTTATTGAGGTGTATGGAAGAAAAGCTGTATTTGTCTGTCGTGTCTTTTTTACTGGCTATGAAGTAAACATGGGCTCCTACTTTCTCATTCCACTTGCTGGTGATGCTGGTTTCAGTAGTATCTTTTAGTGTTTTGTAGATGAGGGATTCTATTGTATCGCAACGCAGTTTATGCTCTATTTTGATCGCATCTTCAAAAGCATAGTTTACTTCTTTATCAAACCGCTCTTTGTTGACCTGGTAATAGTCCCTGATCCATAAGGATTGTGACAGGATAACCCCGCATACTGCGACGATACAGATAATGACTATAAGGCGGGTGCTTCGGTTCATGCTTACTCAAATGTAGGTCGCTATGGCGAACGCTCCCATTTCTATTAACATAAATTAACAAAGTCTAACAGTGTGCCTAACCTAATTACCGGGCAAGGTTTGGCAGCTTTGTTGAAAATATTTGCCCCATGCGTAGTTTACTTTTCCTATTAATCATTGCCTGTAGCGCGACGGCTCAGGCTCAACCTGCCTTAAAGGTAGGCGATCTATTTCCTGATATTTTTTTCCGGAATGTTGTCAATGCGCCTACCCGGGATCTGGAAGCGCGTATGTATACCACTAAGTTCACTATCGTGAATTTCTGGGGCACCTGGTGTTCGCCTTGTCTGCCAGATATGGACAGCCTTGCCAAACTTCAAGTCAAGAACAACTCACACATCCAGGTAATCGGTGTTTCCAATGATCCAGTTGACAATCTGAAGAAATACGTGGCACGTAAGCCTTCGACATTATGGTTAGTTTCCGATACTGCCAGTTGGCTGTATCGACAGTTTTCTTTCGATTATGTAGGGCAGGCGGCAATTGTGGATCAACAGCACCGTATTGTGGCATTGGTTCAAACACACTCCATCAATCAATCTATGATCGACAAGCTGCTCAGGAAGGAGGTCATCCCTTCGTCAGGAGAAACCAGCAAAAAAATTGATGTTATTGAAAACGATCTTTTTGCTGTGGATAGTTCTTTGAGCTACCAATTTACCTGGAGTGGTTACCGGCCGGGCATTCCCGGTATGTCCAAAGGTTATTTAAAAACAAGTTTCGAAGGAAGAAGGTGTACGTATTTCAATTCCTGCGTCACCAGTATGCTCATGGACATTTACAAGGTCACTGCTAAGCAGCTCATTTATGAGGTACCGGAAAAAAGTGTTTGCAACTTCGATAATAAGGATACGCGTTATTGTTTTGATCTTCTGGTGAAGCCTACACAGAAGGATAGTTTGCGGATCATCATGCGCGAGTTGTTGCACAAGCTTTTGCCTATAAAGTTTCGCCTGGATAAAAGGGAGATGCCTGTGTATGTGTTACGGCGGTTGCCTGGCGCCGCTGCCTTGCAGGAATCAACTGCTGCTGAGGAAATATATAGCTTCACTGGAAATGGTTTTGACGGTAAGCGGATTGGAATAGGCGCATTTGCCGGATACCTGGCGAATGATCTGGGATTGCCCGTGGTGGATGAAACCGGACTAACCGGCAAGTACGATATCAAAACTTCTTATGTAATGCGTACGAGGGATGAATTACTGGATGCCTTAAAAAAGCTCGGGTTGTCTGTAGAGAAGACAACCCGGCCTATGGATGCTGTGATCATTTATCAATAGTGTTCTCAACTTTCAAAGGGTGAGCCGCCCTTCAAGGGCGACCCACCCTTTCATCAATAATGTCCACGTATAAATGGTAATACTTCTGTGTTGTATAAAGCCCTTAGCTGCTTGTGTGTGTCTGCAGTTAAAGAAGCCATGGCTGAGGCTGCATTGTTGCCTGTAACCTGCGACACTTTGGAAGCGCCGGGTATTACGGTAGTTACTTCGGGATGATCGAGTATCCAGCGGATGGCTGCTGTAGCCATATTTCCGGCAGGCAATAGTTCTTTCATTTTACCGGCCACTGCTACTCCTCTGCTGAACTCAACGCCGGAGAATGTTTCTCCTGCATTGAATGCTGCTCCATCGGCATTGTAGTTGCGGTGGTCTTTTTCGGCAAATGTGGTAGTGGCCGTAAATTTTCCGGAGAGTAATCCGCTGGCCAGGGGCACCCGTATAATGAGGGCTACTCCTTTGGCTGCAGCTTTGGCAAATACTTCTTCTGCCACATGCTGACGAAACAGGTTGAAGATGATCTGCAGGGAGGCCAATCCTTCGTGCTCCATGCACAGCAGGGCTTCTTCTGAAGTTTCTACGCTGGCGCCCCAGTAGCGGATCAATCCTTCCTGTTGCAGGCGTGCGAGGTGTTTGAATACATCTCCCTGCCGCATGGTTTCTGTGGGGATACAATGTAGTTGTTCCAGGAAAAGTTGCGATTGCTGCAGGTGGGTGAGTGAATCTTCCACGTGACGGCGTATGGCATCGTAGGTAAAGTTCTGCGGCCATCCATTGGCTCCATCGTGCCTGCGGCCGAGCTTGGTAGCTACAAATAATTCCTTGGTTTGGGTTTTGAGGAATTCTCCTATGAGTTTTTCGCTCACGCCCATTCCGTATACATCGGCGGTATCGATAAAGTTGCCGCCTTCGTCTACATAGGTCTGGAGTATTTTAAATGCTTCTTCTTTATCTATTGTGCCCCAGTCGGCGCTGCCCAGTTGCCAGGTGCCCAATCCTACTTCGGCCACCTGTGCTGCCTGAAATTTTCTGTATTGCATATCCAATCTATGGTTGTTGTTTGCTTGTTTTGTTCGGTCTCAAATATAGTGCATCCTGCTGTTTATCAAATAATACAGCCTGCAGCACTATAGTACTTAACCATTGTTAACCTGAATATAACCGGGATTATCGCATATCCTTACTGCTTATACGTAGGTTTTTACGGGCATTCCCATGAGGGGCTCTGTATAGCTGGCTTCCTGCCAGTTTTTTGGAGTGATGCCTTCTGATTTTTTGAAGGCCCTGATGAAGTAGTTGACATCGCTAAAGCCGCATTGCTGGCTTACGCTGGTAACGGTATTCTTCCTGTCGACCAGCAGTTGCCGGGCCAGCCTGATCCGTTCGCGGGTAATGTATTCAAGGGGTGTAATACCGAACTGTTGTTTGAACCATTTAAAGAACATATTACGGCTGAGGTAGGCTTTCCGGCTCAGCTCATCAATCGCTATTTTTTCGAGGAGGTGTTCCTGTATGTAATGCAACACGTATTGCATCCGGTTGCTATTGGTATTATCGGCACCATCCGGGCCTGCCTGCATCAGGCGCTGGCTTTGCATCAGCCTTATGAATAATTCCTTCAGGCCGAGATCGGCAAAGATGTTCTTCGACTTATCGCCACTGCTGCAAATGCGGATCAACTTGTTGATGATGGTACTGATCTGGTTATCGTTGGTAAAATGGAATTGTTTGAATTGTAATGTCCATTCTGTCGTCTCTTGTTTATCGCAGTTGTAGTACTCATTGAGGTATTGCATGATCTGCTCAACATAAGCGGTGTCTACTGTCAGTGCAATGCATTGGGTAGGATCGGAGAACTGTGCTTCCGGGAAATCAACTACTATAGGCTCATTGGCAGGGACGATGGCCGTTTCACCTGGTAAATACTCGAAAGCAGGATTATCATAAAGGTGAACGATCTTTTTTCCGCGCACCATACTGCTGATGAGGAGGTCGTTGAACTGAAGGGGTATGCTGTAGGCCTGTTGGTAACTTTCATAAATATTAAACTCACAGTTCTGGAGGTTGTAGACCCGCCGGTTCTCTACCAACTTGTCCAATTGTTCAGGAGAGGTAAGCTCAATTGGTTGCAGTGAGTTGTTTACAGGCATTGACTGAGGATTTTGGCTTTCTGAAGTTAGTTTTCTTCTCTCACACTCTGTCCATAAAGGGTACAATTGTGCTATAAATAAGTACAAAAATGCACCCGTTTGGCTTAAATATTTAGAAAATTAGCATAATTGTTTAAGTGTAAGCGCGCCTCTATCAATTGTATACTTCAGCGAAGGGTTGGTTTGGCAGGTTGCAGAGCGCTGTAGTAACGAGATAAATCAAGGTATTATAAGGACGGCCCAAAGCTGGCAGGAGCAAAATTTTTCAGGCAGGTTTCGAGGCGAATTTTGAGCGGCCCTGCATGGCCGCTCTTTTTAAATCATAAAGCCTCCTTGCGGAGGCTTTATGATTTTGTATATAGGTTTCGACAGGCTCAACCTGACATCAACTGTCTTAGTACTTGGCGGGTACGCCGGGTTTGGGTAAGGACTTTTTGATGAACTCACGGATGTGCTCGTTGCTGGTAGCAAGGTCTTCTTTGCGCAGGTACATCATGTGTCCGCTGCGATAGCCTTCCCAGCTAAGACGGCCTTTCAGCCTGCCGCTTGGATCCATCTGCCACATGTCATATTTCGCATTGAAGTAATCGCAAGCGCCATCATAGTATCCTGACTGCACAAATACATGGAGGTAGGGATTCTGCGCCATCGCCTGGCGAAGGTTCTCTCCCGTTTGATCACCACTGCGATCCCATGGATTTACCGGACCAAACATATTGTACTTCAAATCGGTCTTATAGTTCAGGTCATTGCGCAGGTACATATTGATGGGCGGTGTAAAGGAATGTAACCAGGAAGTAAGCTCTGCATTGAAATCGGGACGCTCACCTCCATCTTGTCTGTCGATGCCTTTGTAGCGTGAATCGAGACGGCCTACAGTCCATCCTTTATCGCGCAGCAACTCTTTCCAGAAGAAGTTGGTCGATACATCGAGGTTGTATTGCAGGATGATCTTTTCTGACAGGCCTGAATAGCGGGCCATCTTAGCTGCCACTTCTTTCTTTTTTGCTTCTGGCAGGAAACCACCCCTGGCGATAGCAGGGATCAGCTCATTGACTGTAAACTCCTCCACCTCTGGCAGCATGGCCGTAAGGTCTTTTTGCTGCAGATCAGTTGGCAGCATTTTATGATACCAGGCAGTGGCTGCAAAATAGGGTAAACGCAGGGCAGCTTCTACCGGCCCGCTTCTTTCGATTCCCAGATCTGTAGGCGATACCAGCACTACACCATTGAGATACATCCACTGAGAGTTTTGCAGCTCGAGCGCCAGTCCTGATACACGTGTAGTACCATAGCTTTCACCAATCAGGTACTTGGGTGAAGCCCAGCGATTCTGACGGGTAACGAAGGTGCCGATCCACTCTGCGAGGTATTTGATGTCGGCTCTTACGCCAAAGAATCTGCTACCGGGTACATCTTTGCTTGTGGGCCTTGAGAAGCCAGTATTCACGGGGTCCACATATACGATGTCAGCAACATCAAGTATAGAGTGGGGATTTTCTTTGATGCCATAGGGCTGAATGGGATATCCCTCATCATCGATGTTGAGTAATACGGGGCCGGTGTAGGCAATGTGCATCCACACGGAAGCTGAACCGGGTCCTCCATTGAAGGAGATCACCAACGGACGGGGTGCTTTGTCCTTAATATCTGTTCTTTCATAGTAAGTATAAAAGAGACCTGCGATGGCTTTTCCTTCTTCATCCCACACCGGCAGTGTGCCAGCCACTGCTTTGTAAGGAATACGTTGCCCTTTGATAGTGACTTCATGATTGGTGGTCACGGATGCATCGGGATCGAGCAGGGGCTTTGAAGGGGCCTGCCTTTCTTCTTTTACGGCAGCAGGTGTAGCCGGGGGCGGAGTTGTTGGCCTTTGTCCTTGTCCTCCTCCTCCCTGCCTTTGCTGTGCAAAGGTGAGGGCGGTAGTAGAAATAGCAGCCAGTAGCAATAGAGACTTTCTCATAATACACGAATTGGTTTTACTAATTACACGAAATTTTAGGAATTAAGCGAATATGATGAATTGGACGGTTATTACTTGCCGATCAATGATTGTTGGTTCATATTCGTTAAGAACAAAGCAATATTACTTTATTTCGTAACGTACCTGTTCAGTGATGCCCTTCCAGCTATCCGTGCGGAAAGGCAGGGCCGGGAATCCTTCTTTGTTGTAGAGGTTGGCCTCCGGCATGTCATCGGCCCAGGCATAGCGCACTGATACCGGGGCTGCCACCTTATCGCTGTACACTATTATTTTATCGCCCACCACTTGGGCCTGTGCAAAATAGAATTGCTGGTCGGCTCCGGCTATTTCAAATCCTTTGATGTAGCTGTACTTGTCTTTTGCCATAAAGCCGCTTGCAGCATGGGTGAAGGTGAGCTCGATTTTGTTGCCCATTGTTTTCATTGACTGATATGTGGGGCCGCTGTATTCTCCGTTCTTCTGATAAATGTTGTTGAGCGCGATCGCTGCGAGGCGTTTGCCTACATCCTGTTTGTTGCGGGGATGGATGTCTTTTGATTCGCCAATATCGATCGTGACTGCCATGCCTGTGTTGGGCAATGCGAGGGTGTTGGTCTGTGCTTCTCTCAACTCGGCCCAGGTACTTCCTTTTTTAGTATCGCCATTACCAGCATTGAAGCTGGCCAATTGTACGAAGTAGAAAGGGAAATCGCCCTGGTCCCAACGGGTGCGCCAGTCGGTGATCATGAGGGGGAATGCTTTGCGGTATTGGTAAGCACGGCCTGCATTGGTTTCGCCCTGGTACCAGATGGCTCCCCCGACAGCGTAAGGAATGAGGGGATTGATCATGCTATTGAACAGCAATGTGGGATAACTGTTTGGCCCCAGCTTGCTGTTTACCTGCAGGGCCTCTACTTTGTAGCGCCAATCTCCTGCCAATGATTGTGCCTGGTTGTCGACCGTCAGTTTCATGGCTGCCGCATCTCCATAGATACCGCCTCCACCTCCACCATCAGTTGCACGAACGGTGATCACGTTTTTACCAGCTTTCAACACGCCTGCAGGTATTGTATACTTGCGGTCTGCATCGTACTGAGCCGTGCCACCCACTTTTACGCCGTTGACCCAGGTTTCATCGATGTCATCTACTTTGGCCAATTCAAGGGTAGCTGTTTTACCAGCTTGTGCATCGGTGATATTGACTGTTTTGCGAAACCATACGATGCCATCCATATCTGTGAGGCCGCGCGTTTCCCAAACGCCAGGAAGCTGCATGTGTGCCCAGTTGTCATCATTCAAGGTGAGGCTATTCCAACCAGTTGTTTCCATGCCAGCCTTGAGCGGCCCTTGCTGGGCTTCTATTTTTTGTATCAGTTGTTGCGCCTGTTTTTTTGCATTTTCTTCCAGGTTGGCCACCGGTGCGTTGGCAAAAAGTGTTTTAAACTCTTCGCTGTTCTCAAAGGCTTCTTTGCTGGTCCAGGTCTCTACCATTGTGCCACCCCATGATGTATTAATAAGCCCAATGGGTACATTGAGTTGTTTGTTCAATTCACGGGCAAAGAAGTAACCTACAGCGGTGAATGCGGGCACATTTTCGGGGGTGCATACTTTCCAGTCGCCGCTGGGAATATCTTTCAAAGGTGAAGTAGCAGTGATATTAGGTATTTTGATATGCCGTATCTGTGGGTAGTTGGCATTCCTGATCTCTTCTTCTCTGTTGTTGCTGCTGTTTACCGGCCATTCCATATTGGACTGACCTGAGCAGATCCACACCTCTCCTACCAAAATGTTGTTGATGGTAAGACTATTCTTTCCTTTCACGGTCAATGTGAAGGGGCCACCGGCCTGCTCAGGATCAAGGGCGATCTTCCATTGTCCTGCTTTATCGGCCTTTACTGTTTTGACCTGTTTGTTGAATTGTACGGTGATCTTTTCATTGGCGCCTGCCCAACCCCAAACCGGGATTGGCTTATTACGCTGAAGTACCATATTATCGCCGAAAATGCGGGGAAGGGTAACGTTGGCATGTGCGAACCGGGCTACGAGGAGTACCGCCATGCAAAGGACAAGTCTTTTCATATTGAAATTTGGCTGTTTTGAAAAATCGTTTGAGCAGCTAAAGTAAAGGAAAAGAATACAGAATTCAGAATACAGCCGCAAGAATCCTGCATACAGACGCCGGGTTGCAGCGTACGAAATACAGTACAGGATCAGGGAACAAGCCTAAAAAGCCCTAACTACCTGTAAAAAAGAGGGATGCCGGTACGAAATCAGGATGTTTTTTCCTGCCGTACCGGCATCCAAGTTTTTCATTCAATAACCTTCGATCCGTTTGTTCCAATTACCGTGAAACCACTTCAAATTTCCTGAAGATTGACCGTACACTATTTTGAATTTCTTTTTGTGTAAGATGACGGCTGCTCACTTCGTCGGTCGTCCACCCCTGCCATACTGTTTGATCTGTTTTAGCATCTACCATCGTCACTGTAAGTGTTCCTTCCCGAACAGATACTGCGTTGTCATCGTATCCGAGGAACATGGACGGGTAGTAGATGGTGCCGTAGCGACGCAGGTAAGGATTGTAGAAAAGTCTGCTGTAGGGACGTGAGTAAACCGGATTGGATGACTCGCGGGTAGCCCTCTCGACCAACACATCATAACTAATGAGCACATCGGGACGGTTCTTATCTTCTTTCCAACCCTGCTTTGCGAGTTCTTTGCCTACTGCCAACTGTACCTGTCTGTCGGTAAGGTCATTTTGCCTGACCTTGTTGTCTTTGTTTTCTTTCTTGTCGTCTTTCCTGTCTTCTTTTTTGTTGTTCTTCTGGTCCTTTTGGTCATTGCTTTCACTGGTTACCCAGGCAAAGGTTTTGTACAGGGACAAATCTGCTGTGTCGTCTTTTTCCACGTGGGCCGGCGCCGCACATCCTACTGCCAGCAACACGGGGATCATCAAGGCCATTGTACTTTGCTTCCACTTCTTCATGTCACATTGCTTTTATGTTGCGAAAGTTGTTATCACTCTTATTAACGTAAGATGGCAGTGGAGCGTCAATAAAGTTTTGTGAAAGATTGGTTAGGGAAAAGTTAATTGAGGGGAAGTTGAAAGGTTGACGGGGTTGATAGGTTGATAAGGGAAGACAACAGAAGGACAGTGAACTGTAGTGTGGGTTGAATTGTTATATGTTGGTTGAGACGTTAACAGGTTGATAGGTTGAAAAGAAGGCTTTTTGCAATTGGGCTAAAGCCCAAAAAAACGAGATATAGTCACAGAATCCCGGCCCTAAAGGGACCGGGCAATTCGTTTACTCCGTTAAGTTAAAGGAGGGACTAAGCAATGTTTGCTGCGCAGACCAAAGGTGTCTCATCTTTGGCAAATAATCTGTTTGACAAATTATATCGAGCGGCTTTACTTAAGCTCTTAGTGCGGAGACGAGGTATGCTATTTTGGAATGTAGCTCGCCGGGACGGAAGGGTTTGTGGATGAAGTCGGTGAACCCTTTCTGCAAGAGGTCTTCCTGCATGTTGTCGTATACTGCGGCTGTAAAGGCTACTACCGGTATGTTGTTGTTGAGTTTGCGTATTTCCCGGAGCGCCGTGGCGCCATCCATTTCGGGCATTTCAAGGTCAATGAGTAACAGGTCAAACTCTTCCTTTCTAAATTTCTCTACCGCATCTCTTCCGTTGACCGCTTCGGTTACCTGTATACCCCATTTAGATAAGAAACGCTTGGCAATGGCCATGTTTACCGGGTTGTCCTCGGCAATGAGTATCCGGGTGCCTGGCAACTGCTTCAGCTGGCTTGCATTTTCTTCATGGATATAGCGTGGCCTGCTTTCGTTGATCTTCAACTCTACCGTGAAATGGAAGGCGCTTCCTTTGCCTTCTTCACTTTCCAGCAACAGGTCGCTATTGAATTTATTAACGATCTTCTTGGTGATGGCGAGGCCCAATCCCGTACCTCCATATTTGCGGGTAGTGTTGACGTCGGCCTGTGTAAAGGTCTCGAATATTTCCCGGTGCTTATTGCGGGGTATGCCAATACCAGTATCCATCACAATAAACTGTATGGTGGCTTTGGTACTGGAGGCAAACAGTTTGCGCACAGCCAGCGTGATCTTACCCGAATGGGTGAACTTGATGGAGTTGGACAACAGGTTGCTCAACACCTGGTTGAGGCGAGTTTCATCGGTAATGAATTCTGCATCCAATCTATCGTCTATATCTGTCTTAAACTCCAATCCTTTTGCTCTTACCTGTGAAGCGAACTGGGTAGACACCTGGTTGATGAACTCTTTGATGTTCACCGGTGCTTCAGCCAGTTCCAGCTTGCCTGCTTCTATTTTGTTGTAGTCGAGGATATCATTGATGAGCATCATCATGTGCTCGGAAGAGAATTTCAAAATATCGAGGTGCGCTTTCTGGGAAGACAGGTGTTCTTCCTGTACCAGCAGGTTGGAAGCACCAATGATACCATTCAATGGTGTCCGGAGTTCATGGCTCATGTTGGAGAGGAAGCGTGATTTGGCCTTGGCCGCTACTTCAGCTTTTTCTTTGGCTTTCATCAATTCAAACTCTGTCATCTTCACGTGGGACACGTCGAGAATACTGATCTTGGTGTATCCTATATCTTTATAGGAGAATGGCGCCAGGCTCACATAGCCATGAAAGGTGCGGCCTTTTTGGGTAGTAAAGGCCAGCTCGCCCTGCCAGCTTTGTGTTCCATCTGTCACGTTTTTCTCTATCGCATTGAACCGGCGTATATGGTCTTCATCGAACCAATTCTCTATGTGCGATCCTTCTATCTCTCTCTTTTCTTTTACATCAAAGAGTTCCAATGCCCGCAAGTTACAACTGGCAATGATGCCCGACTGGGTATAGATGATGAATACTCCATCGAGTGAAGTATTGAAGATCGTATCTCCGAATTTTTTCTCCTGCAGGATCGCCACTTCATTGTCCTTATTGACCCGGAGGATCGAATAGGAGAAGATGATGGTCATGCAAAGAGATATGACCAGGTTACTGCTATACAATCGTGTATACAATGCATCGTTGATGACCTGTACTGTATTGGTATATGGTGACAGCTTCAAACAAATGAGTGATGCTATAACGGTAATGGCATATACTATGAAGAGCTCCCGTGAGTTTCGCCGGATACTAACTACAAAGGTGAGAACCAGGAAGTAAGGGAAGTAGAAAAGGTATTCCCCTGCTTTAAGCCCTTCTATATAACTGATAACAATGAGGTACAGGTTGAGGTTTACCACTGCTATGATACGCCCCACTTCGAGCTTACGGCGCGAGCCAAAATAGAAGGCCAGCAAAAAGAAGTATGCTGACGTAATATTAATAAGGGCGCTGATATAGAGTTTATGGTAGAAGTAGGATATAACGGAGAAGAAGTTAACCAGTAATGCAAGGAGTATGAACTGGTTAAAGCCGATGATCTTTTTTCGCTGGTCTTTTGTGATACCATCCTGCAGGCCGGAAAACACAATATCCCGGTAAATTGACCACCCCAGATATAATAATTTCTCCTTCATAGAGTTATTGAATTAGGCATTTTTCACAAAAACAGGTTTATTAACCTGTTATGTAACGAAAAAACCGAAAATCTATTTCTTATGAATCAGCCGACCCTACCTAAGCATTTCATTTTCAATGAAAAAATCAACGGCGACTATCTCTTCAGCTTGTACGCTGACGACTATTCTTATATAGAGGAAGTGTTTTCGGTGACGCTACAGCACTTCGACCAGGATATTGCGTTTATCGAAGCTGCCTATGCAGGTGGCAGTGTGGCTGACCTGAAGAAAGGGGTCCATAAAGTAAAGCCGGCCTTTGGCTTTGTAGGTCTAACGGACATCCAACAACAATGCGGGGATTTCGAAGACGCTTGTCTTACAGCATCTGAAACAGAAGAATTAAAATCGGACTATAAAAATTTAATGGCCTCTCTTGAGGAGGGTAAGATGATCATAGCCGCTGAATTTCGTAAGTTGAAAGACTTTAATTCCAATCCGGTATGAATTTAAAATGCGTCATCGTAGAGGACCTGCAAGTAGCTGCTGACTACCTGGCCAAGTGTTGCGAAAAGAGTGGCCAGATAGATGTGGAGGCTCATTTTCCGAATGTACAGGAAGCGCTTGTGTACCTGAACCAGCATTCGGTAGACTTATTGTTCCTGGATGTGGAGATGCCCGGCGCTACCGGTTTTGAGCTATTGGATCAACTGGCCTACTTTCCCAAGGTAGTGCTTACGACCTCCAAGAGTGAATATGCTTACGATGCCTTTGAATATAATGTAACTGACTTTCTGAAGAAGCCTTTCACTTATCAACGCTTCCTGGAATCGCTGCAAAAGCTTACGGCTCCTTCCGCAGAGAACAATATCTCCAGTACAGCTACTGATCACATTTTCATCAAGAGTGATGGCAAGCTGGTCCGCCTGAATAATGACGATATCCTGTACATTGAAAGTATGGGGGATTATGTGAAGTTTGTAACGGGCGATAAGAAGTATGTAACGCACAACACCATCAAGAACCTCGAAGAGAAGGTCAATAAGAGTTGTTTTATTAAAGTGCACCGCTCCTATATCATTAACATTACCAAGATCGACGATATCCGCGAAAACGATCTCTTTATCAAGGGTAATGAGATCCCCATCAGTAAGGCTCACCGGAGCGAAGTAATGAAGCGGCTCAACATCATTTAAGCTGCGAGCCAAATACACTTTTGCTTTGATACCCGCTTGAGGCGCAGGCAGATTTCTCACTCCGCTATCGCTTCGTTCGAAATGACAAGGTAGAGAGTGCTTCGTTCGAAATGACTTCCTCCCAACATATTCAACAATTTAGCTATCAGTTTATTAGGTCATTTTAGCCCCTTTTTCACCAGTTTTATCCCTTTTGGTTTATCGAAGAATCAGGTCATTTCGGCGCCTTTTTACGGCCAAAAATCTAAAAAACTTCCCCCCCTGCGCTCCTTTTTACACCTTTGTATCAGCAAGCAACGAGACGCTAAAGCTACCAAAGCAAACTCCTTATAAACTCATTGATCGCGACGGTTATCTCGATACTCTTAGTTACGCAAATGAAGTCCGTACACGAATGAAAACTAATGGGTAAAATGCTCCAGCCTTTACCCATCGCCCAACCCGGGGCTTCATTGGGAACAGCCGAACCACCTGGTTCGGTTGTTTCTTTTTAGAAGTGGTTGACCAACATGAGCCTGCTTCCAAAAAACGACGTTCGGCCACTGTTTGGCGAAAAAAATAGGTTATAGTTAAAAGAATCTGCATCTTTGTTTTATCGAAGGTCCGGCACCTGTCCCGGACTACTCTTCAAGACGGCTTCACGGGGCCGCGCTTCATCCAACTATCCCTTGAAAGATTTATACGGATAGAAAGTAATCTCCTCGAAGGAAAACCTCTGCCAATGTCTATGATGGCCACGTGCATCCGGTATTCTATCTTGACCCATGTCTGATACCATATCAATTTTTTAGTAAGACGTTTGACGACCCACAGTAAAGAATTAAAAGCTGCTCCGTGAAGCAGCTTTTTTTATTTTATCCCAATCCGATCTCATCATGGCGTTCCGGGATAACGATATCCGTGAATCCTTTTCGCATCAGGCGTTGTTTAAATTGCTCCTGCACTTCGTATTCTCCATGCACCAGGAATAGCTTCTTAACCTGACGAGGGTCCTGACCAGCGAGGAACTGGCTCAGGTCTTCATAATCTCCATGGGCACTCATGCTGCGGATCGATCCGATCTCAGCATTTACTTCATGCCGCACACCAAAGATGCCTACTTCTTTAGCGCCTGCCATGAGACGGCCACCCAGTGATCCTGGCTCGCAGTAACCAGTAAGGAGTATTGTATTACGGCTGTTTTCGATGCTGTTGCTGATGTGGTGCTTCACCCTGCCAGCCTCTGCCATACCGCTGGCTGAGATGATGACACAAGGTTCGTTGCGGAAGTTGAGCAGTTTAGATTGATCTACTGTTTTTACATACTTCAATCCTGTAAATCCAAATGGATCATTGTCTGTTTTCAATACTTCTTGTATGTGCTTGTTGAAGTATTGGGGGAAACGTTTTAATAGTTCAGTGGCTTCTATGCTTAGGGGGCTATCAACAAAGTAGTCCAGCTTTGGCAGACGGTTTTCCAGTTCGAGCTGGTTCAGTGCGTATAACAATTCCTGTGTGCGGCCTACACTGAAGGCAGGCATGATCAGCTTTCCTTTCTTTTGCAGGCATGTTTTTTCGATCCACTGTAATAGCTGATCCGGTGTTGTAAGATGTACATCATGCAGGCTATTACCATAGGTTGATTCGAGCAGGATGTAATCTGCCTGTGGGAAGTTAGCGGGAGACTTCAGGATCACATCGCGGTAGCGACCTACGTCGCCACTGAACGTAATGCGCGTGGTCTTGCCATTTTCTTTAACACGAAGGTGCACTGCCGCACTTCCTATGATGTGGCCCGCGTCCGTATACATCAATTCTACATTTTCGTCGATGGCATGCCAGTCCCCATATTCTACCGTTTCAAAAAGGCCCATCGCCTCCCATGCATGTTCCGTGGTGTATAAAGGCTCTATGTAGGGCCTTCCTTCGGCAGCGCGTTTTTTGTTGACGTATTTTACTTCATTTTCCTGGATACCTGCAGAGTCTTCGAGCAATATGGCTGAAAGTTCTTTGGTGGCCGGGGTACTGAATATTTTTCCGTGGAACCCATCTTTCACCAGTTTAGGTATCAGGCCGCTGTGGTCGATGTGGGCATGAGATAAGATGAGGTAGTTCACTTCCCGGGGATCGAAGCCCCAGTTGTTGTTGAGGCCATCTGTTTCGACTCCCATTCCCTGGAACATTCCGCAATCGAGCAGGTACTTTTTTCCATTTGTCAATGACAGCAAGTGTTTGGAGCCGGTAACAGTACGGGCAGCTCCGTGGAAAGCAATTTTCATTTTTTTATTTTAAAGGACCATGTAAATAAGAATTCGGCTACTGATTCTCCCTGTTCATTAACGCCTGAAGAACGGGTTACCAGGGTCTGTGAATCGCCTGTGGCAATTGCTCTTTCTACCGCTTCTCTTAGTGCAGCTCCTTCCACACAGGTAAAGGTTGTTATACCGGTGGCTTTCTTCAGATAGGTAGCTTCCATTTTTACAATGAGCATGGACACAGCAGGCTTGCGCTTGTAGATATGCACCATGGCCAACGAGCCGGTGGTAAGCTCGGCCGCCATCGCCAGGCAGGCAAAGTAGGTAGAACGGAACGGGTTTTGTGAAAACCACTTGTACGGTACTGTTACGGTACACTGTTTCTCGTCTACATCCATCAGGCGCACGCCTGAAAAGAAGGCAGCAGGTAATTTGGTAAAGAGGAAGATCCTGCTTTTAACAGGATGCTTCATGAGTTGTATGAAGGTTTGTGCAGTATCCGACATGCTATTTTTTCTTGTAGGTTGCGGGGTCAATCGCCTGGGGTGACCAATTGTTAAAGAACTCCATCACCCTTCCTTTGCTATATCCTTTACCTTCTTCGAGGTAAGCTGAGTTTTGCGTATGCAGCCTATTACCTTTCCCATCCAATACAATAAATACAGGAAAGCCAAAGCGCTGTGGGTATCCAAAACGTGCCATGAGTTTATCGTTCTCATTTTCCTTGCTCCAGTTCATGTGATAAACCACGTAGTTGGCATTGATGAGCGAATCTATTGAGGCGTCTTTGGTGATAAATTCATGAAAGCGGGCACACCATATGCACCAGTTTCCGCCTATCTGAACAAATACGTTTTTACCCGACGCTTTTGCCTGTCTGATCTTTTCGTTGAGGGCTTTTTCCGCGTCTTCGGCCGGATTATAGAGTTTAAAGGTTTTCATGTCCTGCGCCTGCAGTGCTATGGCACCACAAAGGATAAGGGCGCTAAGTAGTAATTGTTTCATCTGTTTTGAGTAGTTAAAGAAACTCGTGAACGAACCGATCATGTATAGTACATTATTTAATGACCTCAACAATAGTGGCTACTACTTTGTTCTCGTCGCCTCCTGCATTAAAGTGCATGGTGCCTTTGCCAGTATTGTCGAAACGTACATTCCTGATAAGGCGGCCAGATAAGGCATTGTTTAAACGGGTTGCGTAATCTGTCTGCGGGTTACGGCTGATCTGCTCATTGAGTGCATACCAGTCGAGTGGTTCTTTGCTCACCACCACTGCCATTACATCACGGTTGCCGATGCTGTCGGGCGTCATGCTCTTGTCTTTCGGGAATAACCGGTATCCCGTGATGCCGCAGAAGGGGGCGTATTTTGTTTTCTTCGGATCATCTTTGCTGGGATAGGGGAACAGGGTGTAGCTGGTTCCATCTGTTTCCTTGCCAAACACATAGATGTAGCACTCTGTGCTGTTCTTTACTTCTACTTTGAAGCGGTTGCCGGGCCGTACGGGTGAAGTTGTTTCAAACACGTTGTTACCGGTAAGCCGGAGTGGTATATATCCTTTAGGTACCATTCTGCCGTTTTCTTCTTCTACCGGCACCAGCCCTACTTCACATTCAAATGGCTGGTTGGCAGCGGCACCTGTTTTTGCCATTGGCTCCAGGCCATAGGCTTCGCGCACGAATGTTCTGAAGTCGCCATATCGCACCCAGGCAAATCCATTGTTGCCCCACTCTGGTCCCCAGCTATTCATTATGAGGAATGCTCCTCCGTATTTGCGGTCGTCGTATCCTACCACACACATAGCATGGCCGCCAAAGCCCATCATTTGCTGATCGCCGGGCTCGGGCTGCCAGAGGTCCTGGCCTGCCATAGACTGCATAAAGCTGGAGCCTACCATCATACCAATCACCACAGGAGCACCTTGTGAGAGGTTTTCGCGGATGGCCCGCATATCGATCTGGTCGGTGCGATCGCCTTTTGAAAGACGGTTGAAGCCGCGCATCTTGTATTGGCCTGCGTCCTGTATCAGATCCTGGCTGGGCGGGCGTGTACAATCCTGGTCGGTATAAGGGAATTTATCGTAGGCAACGGAACCTTGCTGTGTCATGTATTCCATGGCCCTTATAATGTAGGAGCCTTGGCATCCCTGCAAGCCAATCTGGTTATACAGGAAGGATGGGCTGAAGCGCAGACTATTGGGCGCTCCATCGGTACGCGCTGCTTCAAGGATCGTGCGGGCGCCGTAGGCACTACTCCAGGCCACACAGCTTCCTTGCTGTCCCTGGTTGCCTACTGCGGGTGCAAACCGCTGCAGGTTGGCACTTTCAGGCAGGGGGTTCTTGTTATCATCATCTGCCAGCGGCTCATAGATGCTGGCTTTCTCAAACTGGCGCGGGTCGAGGAACCCACCGGTAGCCAGCTGCGCTATCTGACCGAGGTTGCAACCGCCGCCGCCCCGACCCAACAGGAAGTAGGCTCCTACTCCGATGACCAACAAGAATATGATGCCTTTGCCCCGGAAAAGCCCAAGCAGCAAAGGCAAGAGGTTGAACAATCCGCCTCCACCACCGCCCCCACCGGGAAAATTGGAACGGCCACCACCACCATTGTCGTTACTATTATCTTGTTGATCCTGTGGATCATCGGTCATACGTATAGGCATCTGGAAAGAGTTTTGGTTCTGTAACTAAATGTACCAAGATTTCAGAAATGCTACATGAAGAAAATAATAAATAAGAGTGTGGTGAGTAGTCAATGGTAAATGGGTAGTGCGACATTGGCAATGCATTTGCATAGATAACGTACAACAAAAAAGAGCTACACACCCAGTGCAGCTCTTTTAGAAAACCCAGCAGTAAAGATCATTATTCCAGCAATGCTAACTATAGTTATGTACGAAGTTGAAGAGCAATCAGATTTAGCCTTCAAAAGAATTTTTACCACATCGTGGTATTTTATGCACCTGGCAAAGCGAGTAACTTGCCGCATCGTTCGTCACCATCATAACCTTAAATAAAGTAACATGGCTCTAAAAAAGAAAACCTCCAAAAAAGCAGCTAAGAAAGCTCCACCTCCTAAAGCCGCTACAACCAAGAAAGCTTTAAAAGCAACTTCTACCAAAGCGCTCAAATCAGATCCTGTAATCAGAAGCAAAGGTCAACATGTATTGTATGTTGATTCGCGTTTCTTCTTCCCTGCCGATAGCAGCCTGGGTTATATAGATCACTTCCAGGAAGGCCGCCAGACGGTAGTTGCAGGTACCGGCCTCGTAGCAGCGCTTCCTTTACCAGTGAATGCTGTGATCAAATCTGTAACTGTCTATTATAAGAATACAGGTACAGAAGATATGCAGTTCTTCATTCTGAAGAAGAGTATCGATCATCATTGCCCCAGTGGTGAAGTAGAAGTAACGATCGACTTTTTACCTCCTGCCACATTAGCTCCGGATAACTTTGTAGCCAAGTATATCGACCATTTCGATGCGGGTGGTTTAATTAAAGACAAGTACCTGTATTTTATGGAAGTGTATGGTACCGGTAAACTTAGTGAGAAAGATGTACGACTTTTCAGAGGTATCAGGATCGACTATACGTATTTAGGATAATAAAAGGCATCAAGCCATCGAGGCAACGAGTTTAAAACATTCTGATCCGCAGAAAGTAAAGTATAGCATGAAAACAAAAACGGGCCTTCCGTAGGGGAAAGGCCCGTTTTACTATTACTTTCTTCAAGTACCCTTCGACAAGCTTCCCGCAGAGCGGGACAGGCAGGGTGACATTCAGCTTTTAGTTATAACACTTCAATCTGGTTACGCAGCAGGTCTTTAAACTCATCGCGCTTGCGAATAAGGTGCGCCTTTCCATCTATCACCAACACTTCGGCCGGTTTGTAGCGAGAATTGAAGTTGGATGACATTTCAAACCCGTACGCACCGGCATTGCGAAACACGAGGTAGTCTCCTTCTCTTACTTCATTGAGGGTACGGTCCCACGCGAAGGTGTCTGTTTCACAGATGTTGCCTACAACTGAATATTTCTTTGGCTCGCCATCGGGATTGCTGATGTTCTCGATATGATGGTAGGCATCATAGAACATGGGGCGTATGAGGTGGTTGAACCCACTGTCTACGCTTACAAAGGTAGCGGCGGAAGTTTCTTTCATTACATTGACCTGCGTAACGAAATAGCCACATTCACTTACCAGGAATTTACCGGGTTCAAACCAAACCTGCAAGGGCCTTCCACCAGGATTGGGATGGGCTGCAAATGCCTCTCCTACTTTCTGTGCCAGCAGGTTGATATCTGTTTCCACATCGCCTTCTTTGTAGGGTACTTTGAAACCACCGCCCAGGTCGATGAATTCCAGCTCTTTGAACTGGGGCACAATGTCGAAGAGTACTTCTATACCTTTCACGAATACATCTACGTCTTTTATCTCACTGCCGGTATGGATGTGCAGGTCGCTGATGCGAAGGTTGTGTTTCTTTACGATGGCCAGTATCTGATCGATCTGGTCTACGGGTATACCGAATTTACTTTTATCGTGGCCGGTAGATATTTTGATGTTGCCACCTGCCATGATATTGGGGCGTAAGCGTAAGCCTACCGGGTAGCTGTGGCCATAAGCCGCTCCAAATTTATCGAGATTGGACAGGCTATCGATGTTGATGATGATGCCCAGCTCTTTGGCTTCTGCAATCTCACTGAAGGAAATGCCATTGGAGGTATACAGGATACGCTCCGGCGGGAACCCTGCATGGAGGGCCAGCTTTGCTTCGTTGATGGAGCTACAGTCTACACTGGCCCCAAGGGAACATATGTATTTAAGAATGTTTACATTGGTCAATGCCTTGCTGGCGTAAAAGAATACGGTATTGCTTTTACTGAAAGCAGTGGTGAGCTTCTGGTATTGCTCTTTTATTTTTTCTGCATGGTATACGTACAGGGGTGTGCCGAACTCGCCGGCCAGTTGGGCTAAATATTCTTTTGAGAGATGCTGTGACATAGTTTGCGAATATACTGGTAAAAAAAATGTCACAGCAGGTGCTGTGACATTTGTATCTCAAAAAGCATTGCTCTAATCAGACGTTGTTACTTGCGTTTGTCTTCCTCTTCGTCCTCCTCGTCATCGTCACCTTCTTCGTCGTCAACACCCTCTTCCTCTTCTGCATCGCCCTCCTCTTCATCAGATTCGTCATCGGCATCATCGCCCTCTTCTTCGTCATCCGCTTCTTCCTCGTCATCGAGGTCTTCGTCATCCTGCTCGTCACCATCTTCATCTTCTTCCTCATCGTCACCACCTTCTTCTACTTCTTCTTCAGCATCTTCGGTATCAGCGTATTCTGCACTGTCTTCTATATCTGTACCTTCTTCGGTATCTGCTTCTGTTTCAGCCGTTTCTTCTCCGGCCTCTTCGTCTGTTTCTTCCTCACTGGCAAATGCAACGGCTTCACCGTTGATATGTCCTGTGGTTATGCCCTCTATCAGTTCACCGTTCTCTCCTACTGCCAGCGCAGCCTCTTCTTCATTTTCACCAGCGGCATTGCCTGCTGCTTCGCGGGTTTCCTGTTCTGCAATGGCATCGCTTACATTGGTAGCGTTGACCATAGCATCATCAAATACTTCTTTGAGCTTGGGCAGGTCTTCGGCCGAGTTGATGCCAAAGTAGTCCATGAAGTTCTTGGAAGTACCGTATACGAGGGGATGGCCGGGCATTTTTTCATTGCGGCCGGTGATAACGATCAATTCTTTTTCCAGCAATTTCTGGATGGCATAGTCACTGCTCACGCCACGGATGGCTTCGATCTCCGCTTTGGTAACGGGTTGTTTGTAAGCAATGATGGAAAGGGCTTCCAGGGCAGCTGTAGACAGGCGTTTGAGGAACTTATCGCCGTTGAGCTGGGCCACTGTTTTATGGTAATCTCTTTTGGTCAGGAACTGCCAGCCACCGCCGCTTTCCCGTACTTCAAAAGGATAAAACTCCGATTTGTATTTTTCCACGATACCTTCCAAAGCAGACTCTACCTGGTCCAGCACGATCTTATCTTCCATAAAGCCAAAGGCATTATTGATAAGCTCAGTCAACTCCAGCGCTGTCAATGGTTTATCGCTGGCAAATATGAGGGCCTCTATATGTGGTATAAGATGTCCTATTTCCATTCTGGCAGTTTAAATACAATACGCTATTACCCTTGCAATGCTGCTGCACCGCTCACGATCTCCGTAAGCTCGGTGGTGATGGCAGCCTGACGGGCGCGGTTGTAAGATATCTTGAGGTTCTTCAACAACTCATTGGCGTTTTCTGTAGCCTTATCCATGGCTGTCATGCGGGCGCCATGTTCAGAAGCATGGGCATCCAGGACTGCCTTGAACAGCTGGGTGTTCAGGATCTTGGGCATCAACTCGGCAATGAGCTCCTGCTGGGAGGGTTCGAAGATGAAGTCGCTTTTCTTGGCGCCTTCTTTCTGCTGTACTTTGGGGATGGGGAGGAAGCGCTCCAGGGTAAACACCTGGGTAGCAGCATTCTTAAATTCACTGTATACCAACTCCACCACGTCGAATTGTCCGCTTTCGAAGGCTTTTACAGCAGCCTGTGCGCAAGCCTGTACGTTTTCGAAAGTGAGGCGGAGGAATATATCTTTATAGGTATCATCGGCATTGAACTTGTTCTTGGAGAAATGCTCATAGCCTTTTTTACCGATGTTCCAGATCTGTACATTGCCTTTGGCGGCCTGTGCAGCATATTTTTCTGCGATGGTAGCTTTTGCCAGCTTGATTACGTTGGCATTGTAAGCGCCGCTCAAACCACGGTCGCTGGTGATCACGATCAGCAACACTTTCTCAACCGGTCTTTCTACTGCGAGGCTGATACCTACTTCTCCATCTGCACTGCTCACGATATTGCTCAACACTTCCTGCAATTTGCGTGCATAGGGACGCATCTGGATGATGGCATCCTGTGCTTTACGCAGTTTGGCAGCACTCACCATTTTCATGGCTTTAGTGATCTGCTGAGTATTCTGTACCGACTTGATCCTGTTACGAACTTCTTTTAATTGACCTGCCATTGCAGAAAGGTTGATGAGTTGATTAAGTTGAAAGGTGAATAGGGATTAGCTCCCTAAAACTGACCGACGTAACTGATTAATTACCGGCAATCAGCCCCTTAAAATCGGCGGCAAAGGTAGCGTATAGCGTCGGGATTTCCATCCCGTTGTGGAAAATTCCGGCGAGGGCCGGGATAAAATCATAAATAAAACGCAAAGCCTCCATTGAAGAGGGATAATTAAGCACATAATATGCTGTTTTTCAACCAATCAGCCCCTAAATCCTTTAAAGAATAGTATCAAAAGATGGTGACCATCGGCCAAATGATCGCCACGCTGGTGTATGCTGTCCGGAATGCACCGGTGTCTCCCACCGTTTACACCGTGCCTGATATCCGGCAGATCGGTACAGTTCCTTTGGTGCTTCAACCGGCTTAACTAATAAGCGATCTTCCTACAGTTTATACCTGTCCGTAATGCCTCCTTTCCCATTAATTGATCAATGCCTGTTTGAAGGCTGTTCTTTCTTTTTGTGTTGAGTGAAATATTTAGCACTTTTGTTGCCTGTTCAATGAAGTCTATGGCCAAAGCGAAGCAAAAAAAAGAAGAACCTGTAATCCTGGTGACCAACGATGACGGAGTTACTGCACCGGGTATACGCAACCTCGTAGAAGCGGTAAAAGACCTGGGTAAGATTGTAGTGGTAGCTCCCGACAAACCTCAAAGTGGCATGGGGCATGCCATCACCATCGGTCAGCCTTTACGCCTCACCCCCGTTCAATATTTTGAAGGTGTAGAAGCCTACCAATGCACCGGCACGCCTGTGGATTGTGTGAAGTTGGCTGTAGACAAGGTGCTGCACCGCAAGCCCGATCTGTGTATCAGCGGCATTAACCATGGCGCCAATCACTCTATCAATGTCATTTATTCCGGCACCATGTCGGCCGCCGTGGAAGCTGCTATCGAAAGTATTCCTTCTATTGGTTTCTCCCTGCTGGACCATAGCATCGAGGCCGACTTTACCGGCGCGCGCAAGTACGCCCGCATCATCGTGCAGCAGATACTGAAGAAAAAGGTAGAAAAGCATACTGTTCTGAACGTTAATATACCCGCCATAGAAGAGTCGCTCATCAAAGGAATACGCATTTGCCGGCAGGCTTATGCCAAGTACGAGGAGGATTTTGTGGAACGCAATGACCCGAATGGACGGAAGTATTACTGGTTAACGGGCGAATTCGTGAATTTCGACAAGGGAAGAGATACCGATGTATGGGCCCTGGAAAATAACTACGTAAGCCTGGTGCCTGTACAATTTGATCTGACGAATTACGTTCTTAAGGACAAACTTCAAAAAACGTGGAAATTCTAATGTTCAAGAAAGACGACCTCCGCTTCGGTATGCTTCTTGGCTTTATAGCTCCCCTGCTTAGCCTGGTGATCTACTATTTTGTGAAGTTTTACCCACTCTACACTGTTAATGATTTCTTCCGTTTCGTAGCGCAGAACAAGAACCAGGTAACTGCCATTTCGGTACCCTGCCTGATCCTGAACATTGCGCTCTTCACTTTTTATATCAATACTCACCGCGACAAAACCGCCAAAGGTGTTTTCGCCATTACCCTGATCTATGCTATTGCGGCCCTGCTGCTGAAGTTTATCCTGTAAAGACAAGCAAAGGTATAGTTCTCCAGCCCTGCTTTTTCAACAATGTGATGGTCTCCCCGGAAACCTGCCACGGTCTTCCCAAAAACCTGGGACGGGCGGAGACAAAATCTGTGATGGTTGGAACATTCTTCCCGGATTCTCCTCTTTGCTTCCTCTTTGCCTCCTCGGGTTCTTCTCTGTGCGGCCTCGGATTCCGGGTAAGCAATGAGGAGGAACAGGGGAAGCATCGGGTTGCTGGTTTTCTTTTAGTTACTTTGCAGCCGAAATGTAAAGATCGATATGCGTTATTACATCATAGCCGGCGAGGCCTCGGGTGATCTGCATGGCAGTAACCTGATCAAAGAGTTGAAAAAGCTGGACCAAACGGCTACTATCCGTTGCTGGGGCGGCGACCTTATGCAAGCTGCCGGCGGAGAACTGGTGAAGCATTACCGCGACCTGGCGTTTATGGGTTTCATCGAAGTAGTCAGGAACCTGGGCACCATCCTGCGCAACCTCCGTTTTTGCAAGGAAGATATTTTAGCGTTCAAACCCGATACCCTGATCCTGATCGATTATCCTGGCTTCAACCTGCGCATTGCTGAATGGGCTAAACAGCAGGGCATCACCGTGATCTACTACATCTCTCCGCAGGTGTGGGCCTGGAAGGAGAACCGCGTCAAGAAGATGAAGGAATGCATCGACAAGATGCTGGTGATCCTGCCTTTTGAAAAAGATTATTACCGCAACAAATGGAACTGGGAAGTGGAATATGTGGGGCATCCGCTGGTGGAGGTAGTGGAGGAACGGCAGTCGGGCACACTGGTAAATAACGAACAGGCTTCATCTGGCAAGCCCATTGTGGCATTGTTGCCGGGCAGCAGGAAACAGGAGATATTGAAGAAGCTGCCCATCATGCTGGAAGTAAGCAAGGAATTTCCCGACCTGCAGTTTGTAGTGGCCAAAGCGCCGGGGCAGGAGGATAGTTTTTATGCCTCCCTGCTACAAGGTTTTCCGAATGTTTCTTCGGTAAGTGGCAAAACATACACCTTGTTATTGCAATCGCAGGCAGCGTTGGTGACCTCCGGCACAGCAACCCTGGAAACTGCCTTGTTTGCCGTTCCTGAAGTGGTGTGTTATAAAGGCAGTAATATCTCGTACCAGATCGCTAAACGCCTGATCAAGGTAAAATATATCTCACTTGTCAACCTCATCATGGACAAGCTGGTAGTAAAAGAACTGATCCAGGATGATCTTACGCCCGCTAACCTTAAGCGCGAGCTGCATGAGCTCTTGCATGATCCTGCACGCCGGGAGCAACTGCAAAAGGATTATGCGGCACTGAAGCAATTGCTAAGCGAAGGCGGCCATGCTTCTGCCAAAGCAGCGGCGAGTATTGTACGATTCATGGATGTGAAACGTGCGCAGTGAGGCGTGAGATTGCTATTTCATGACTACTTATACCATGCAATAAAAATAAAAGCGGGTCATCTATAGATGGCCCGCTCTGTTTGTTTATGTGGAGGCTTTCAGTGCTTTAGTGTATTACCAGCTTTTTCACCAGTACGTTGTGGCCCTGAATTACTTTCAGGTAATAAGTACCGGCTGCAAGGCCGTTAAGCGGCATTTCTACTGTTTGCCCGGTGGTGGTTACCCTGCGGCGGGAAACGATTTTTCCATCTGGCGACAGCAGGAATACTTCTGCATCTCCAATGGCCTGGGAAAACAGCAATTGTACCTGCCTGTTGACATCAGCGGGGTTGGGCACGATCACATAGTCGAAGGTTACCTGTCCGCTCAATCTACCCAATCTTGTGGGTGAGAAGGTGGGCCGTCCATCGTGGTCTTCCTGCCTGATGCGGTACTCGTATAACGTACCCGGGTTCACTGCTCCATCCGTATATACGTATTGGTTGCTACCAATGGCATTGATGTAAGCAATCGCCTCAAATGTTGCAGTACCGCTCTTTCGTTTTTCTACCGCATATCCTTTCACATTGCCAAGGTCTTCCACTTTCCAGGTGAGCTGCAATTGTTCATTGCGTGGCCTTACGGTAAACTCAGTAAAGATCACCGGCAATGCAGCCTCAGCTGTGTACATAGACGATGCAGGTATCGTTTGCCTGAACACTTGTGGACCGCTCCATTCCAAAGAGATTGTAGATGTGCTACCATAGTTGGCCCAGTATTCAATGCGGATCTTGTATTTGGTGCCTGCAGTAAAGTTGATTGTCTTCGCAGTACCGCCTACCGCTCCTCCATCACCTCTGTCTATGAACTCCTGATCGTTGATATACAATACTGACTGACTCAACGCATTATCGAGGTAAAGCGTATACAGTCCGGTGGTACGAGGCTGGAGGTACCCTTCCCAAACAACCGTGAAATTCTGATCACTTACGCCTGGTGCAGGCGCTCCTGTCCATACAAAATCGATAGCAGCATCAGTACGCGTGTAAGTTACCGGTCCTGTAAACTGATTGGTATTGGTTCGATATTCCGCCTTTAATCCCTCGCCAGCAAAGGTGGCCGATTTGGTGTACAGGGCTGTGATGGTCGTATCGCTGTCAGGTGTGTTGAATGTAAGCGTCCGGTTTGTATTACCATTACCCCAACTGGCAAAAGTAAACAAGGTGTCGGCAATCAGGTAAGTAGCCTGCGCTGTGATATTCCTGGTTACGCCTTTCACGCTTGGCTTATCAACCTGTGGAGGCGCGATGGAGCCATCCATATTCAAGGGTATAGCAACAGGCCTGCCTTCTGTAAGCGATTTGACATGCAGGGTCACTTTTTCAGGATACACCTCGCGGTAGACGGTAGATTTCAATCCCATACTGTTGGTAGCCGTGAGATAAATACGGTACCATACGGTGTCTGACACTTCTATATTACCCGGCAGGAAGTAAGAGCCCGTGACCTGATCGCCCGGCGTAGGGTCGAGGCCGGGATGATAATGGGTATCGTGGTGGAAATCTATTTTCCATGTCAGCTTATCTGGTGTAATCGCTCCATCCACTTCATCAGTAGCGTGGCCGCTAAAGTTCATGGTAGAATAGGCTACATACGTAGCGCCATCTGCCGGCAGATCGATGACCGGTACAGGGTTGGGCCTTGAAGTAACGCGCAGTACAGCCGCATTGCTCGTAACTGTTCCAAAGCTGTTGGTCACGCGGCAAGTGATCAGCGCGCCGCTATCTGAGAAGGGCACATTTCTCAGCACAAGGGAAGAGCTATCGGCATTGGGGATATCAACACCGTTGCGCAACCACTGGTAAGAAAGGCCAAGACCATTGGCCAATACGGTAAATGTGGCACTGTCACCTGCAGAGATAAGAACAGTTTGCGGGTCGGCTCCTATTGCAGGGGCTAATGAACCTGTATATTCCACTTTCCACAGGATGCCATCTACATTCTCCTCACCCTGCTGGGGCAAACCACCCCTGTCGAGGTAGAAGAATTCGCCGGAAGGCTTCACGGCGCAGGCTACCGGCCGCTTCAGGTTAGTACCAAATACGCCTTCCGCCTGGTAGGTTTCCGGGTTCATCACCTTGATGGATTGGTTACAATAATCGGTATAGAAATATTTGTTGAAGTATTGTGCGGGAAAAGCCGGCTGCGCAGGCGCATAGAACACGCCTCCCACAATAGCACAACCTTCGCTGTGTGAATAATAGAGTGCAGGATCTACATAATTATCTGGTGGCGTGGTGCCCGCCTGAATAGGCCCTTCCACCGTAGCCCAGCCGTAGTTCTTTCCTTTCTTTATATCGTTGATCTCTTCCCACTCATTCTGTCCTACATCACACACCAGGTACTGGCCGGTAACCGGATGAATATCTGCCGCATAAGGATTGCGCAAACCGATGGCCCAGATATATTGTAAGGTATCGGCAATAACACCATAATAAGGATTATCGATAGGAACAGAGCCGTCCTTGTTCATGCGCAACACCTTTCCCAATTGGCTATAGATATCCTGCGCCCTTTCCGGATGGCTCGATTCGCCGGTAGCGATGTACAATTTTCCATCCTTACCAAAATTCATAGCGCCACCCGTGTGGATGTCGCCTGTCATCTTTTGTAGTGTGAGTAGCGGCTGCTCGGATCCCAGGGTTTTGGCTGCCGGATTAAATGTAAACCGGCTAATCCTGTTGCGCTCACTGGGAAGCGTATAGTAGAGGTATATATAATGATTGGTATTAAATTCCGGATCGACAGCTAAATGTGTCAATCCTCTTTCGCCGTTTGTAATAATGCTGGCGGAAATATCCAGTAACGGTGTGGCGTATAGCTCATCGTTCTCGAAAAGATAAACCTGTCCCGTTTTGTTGGTGATGAACAAGTATTGCCCGTCAGGAGAGAATTTCATGTCTGTCGGGTTTAATCCTTCGGCCACTTTGGTAGCCTGGAAACCGGCAGGAAATGATTGAGCAATTAGTTGGCTGGAGATACATAATAATACAGAGGCAACAAATAGCAATTTGTACAAAGTTTTCATGTAGAATACTTTTAATTAAGCGCTTAATGGCGCATAGATGGATGGATAGGAAAATGTGATTCCCTGTGTGAGGTTATCAGTAGGACTTAGATTGTTAGAAAACGTAATACAACGGATATGTGGAAACGCGGTGAGGATATAGAGGGGAGGCAAAGCTAATGTTATACTTTCGGATATATAGAAATGTTAGATTAAAACTGGAAGGCTCCAGCATTAAAATTCAATTAAAACGCCATACTATAACCGTAAATTCTACTATTTCTTTAATACAAATAGCTTCAGGATAATAATAATGAGGGCCAAGAGGAACATGAAGAGGGAAATGCGGTTGATGCCATGCATGTATTGCATCCAACGTGTATGCGGAGCTTTGGGGTCTCGCTTCTTTATATAAAAATATTCGGCCAATTGTCGCCAAACTCCCATATTGAAAAATTGTTAAAGGTACAAAGTTACGACATTAGTTGTGAGTAATAAGTAATGAGTCTTCCTGGTGAAAGGATAGGCAATAGAACTACTACTCCATGAGGAGATTAAAAAAAGAGGGCGACAAAGGCAAAAAGGGACTTGTGCTGCCGGAAGCTGGCTGCAGAAAATGAATATTCAGCTTGTAGAGGATAATTTCATACAGTTACTCCACGGCCATGTGGCGGATCTTCCAGCGTTCCAGCTTGTGCAGGTTACGGGTAAAGAAGCTGGCCACAAAGCCGGGGAACCCGACAGCTTTGAGTTTTCCTCTTACCTGCACTTTCATATCCTCAACTGTAATGTTGCGTACGGTGAAGCGACCTGCTTCGTAGCAATGGCTGCAGTACATGGCATTGGTGCTACCATCGGCGTTGGTGCCTCCACCGCGTTCGTCCCGCTTCATCGGCATTCCGCAGGACTGACAGTTTTTGTACACTCGTTCCATAGCAGTTGATTTTTTGACTATCTACAAGATACCAAATTCCCTCCTAAATCAGACCAGACGCGGGTTTTGTTTTTATACACAGTCTTATTTTTTTGTACATGTATGCGCTAAAAATCTTACTGCATTGAAACCCATTGCCTAATAATTACTGCAATCGACTACCTTTAATAAGATTTAAATCTTACGCACATGCTTTCGGCCAATGATATTAAAAGAAAAGTGGGTGAACAGGCAGCTGAATTGTTGAAACCAGGTATGACAGCAGGGATCGGTACAGGTTCTACTGCTTACTGGTTGTTGATGTCATTGGGCAAACGCGTGCAGGAAGGTCTGGACATCCGCTGTGTGCCTACTTCGCGTGAAACAGCACGGCTGGCCACCGAACAAAAAATTCCGCTTATCGAACTCAATGAAGCGCCTGCGCTCGATATTACCATCGACGGCGCCGATGAAATAGACCCGCAAGGGCAGCTGATCAAAGGCGGGGGCGGCGCTCTGCTACAGGAAAAGATGGTGGCTGCAGCTTCCAAACAGTTCGTAATCATTGCCGATCATACCAAACTGGTCAAGCAGCTGGGGGCTTTTCCCCTGCCTGTGGAAGTAATACCCTTTGGCTGGAAACAAGTGCAACGGCATATCGAACAAGCTTACCAGATAAAAACCAGCCTGCGATCAAAGGACAATCAAACCCTGGTAACGGACCACGGTCATTATATCCTCGACTGTCATTTTAACCAGATCACCGACGCTCCTGCTCTTCATATTGCCCTCAATTCCATTCCCGGCGTAGTGGATAATGGCCTGTTTATCGGGATGGCTACCGCCACGATCATTGGGTATCCGGACGGAACTGTGCGGGTAGATCAAATTTAATTTTGTTATTTTTGACTATATCAGATCATTCAGGTATGGGCAAAGCAAAATTTACTTCAGAGGATCATATTTACCTCCAGGTGGCTGACGGCATCGAAAAGATGATTGCCGGCGAAGTGTTGCGCATTGGCGATAAACTTCCTTCCGTGCGGGTGCTGAGCGAAGAATACGGCATTAGCATGGGCACTGCTTTCCAGGCTTATTATCACCTCGAAGGAAAGGGATTGATTGAAGCAAGACCTAAATCCGGGTATTATGTGCGCTTCAATCATCGCCGCTTTCCCGCCGTGCCCAACGTATTGCCTCCCGAACCGGTAAAAAGCGAGGTGACCGTTCAGGAAATGATCATGGGGCTATTGACAAACTTCAATGCGCATGACATCGTGAATTTTGCATTGGCTGCGCCTGCTGTAGAGCTGTTGCCGGCTGCCAAACTGAACAAGTCGGTAGTATATGCCCTACGCAATGGTAAAGACCATTGTATCGGCTACGAAAACATCCAGGGCAATGTTGAGCTGCGCAAGCAGATCGCCCGGCTGGCTTTCAATTGGGGAGGCAAGGTGAAACCTGAAGAAGTGGTAGTGACCTCGGGTTGTATGGAAGCGCTCCTGCTTTGCCTGCGGGCCGTCACTAAACCGGGTGATTCGATCGCAGTGGAATCGCCTGCCTATTTTGGCATTTACCAGGTGATTGAAAGCCTCGGCCTGCGTATGATGGAAATACCTTCTGATCCTACTACTGGTGCCGATCTCGACTGTCTTGAAAAGTCAATTAAAGAAATGTCCATCAAAGCCTGCTTGTTGGTACCCAATTTCAACAACCCTTCCGGTGGTTGTATGCCCGATGAGCATAAGAAAAAGCTGGTAGAACTGATCACCCGCCATAACATCCCGCTTATCGAAGATGATATATATGGCGAGATGTATTTTGGCAGGCACCGTCCCAAGACGTGTAAGTATTACGATACCAAAGGACTCGTGATGCATTGCTCTTCCCTGTCCAAATCACTGGCGCCCGGCTATCGCATAGGTTGGGTGATACCGGGCAGGTACATGGAACAGGTAAGTGCTTTGAAGATGATGCATACCATCAGCAGCCCTACGCTTACGCAGGTGGCCATTGCCCACTTCCTCAGCATCGGCCGGTATGAATATCACCTGAAGAATTTACGCAAGGCGCTGCACACGCAATGTCTGCGCTACATACAGGGGATTGTGCAATATTTTCCTGAAGACACCAAGATATCGCGCCCGCAAGGCGGTTTTGTATTGTGGGTAGAACTGAATAAGAAAGTAAATACCTATAAGCTCAGCACAGAAGCACTGAAACACCAGATATCTATTGCGCCGGGGCGTATTTTTTCCAACAGTTCCAATTACTCCAACTACTTGCGTATTGGTTACGGAAGCCCCTGGAATGATAAAGTGGAGAAAGGATTGAAAACATTGGGTAACCTGATCAGGAAGATGGTGTAAAGGATTGCCTGTTACTCAAAATCGTAATCCAGTAACTCACGGGGATGTACGCCGAGCCCTTTGGCCAGCTCAATAATTGTTGACAATTGTATATCGAACTTGCCGTGCTCGATCTTGGAGATATTGCTATTATCAAGGTCACACAAGTCGGCCAGACGGCGTAAACTAAGCCCCTTGCCTTCGCGTACCGACTTCAGGTGCGCACCGAAGCGGGCATTCATTTTACTGGTTGAT
The DNA here is from genome assembly GCF_059502485.1 of Paraflavitalea sp. Taxonomy (NCBI): domain Bacteria; kingdom Pseudomonadati; phylum Bacteroidota; class Chitinophagia; order Chitinophagales; family Chitinophagaceae; genus Paraflavitalea; species Paraflavitalea sp. The sequence continues at coordinate 580,989 of NZ_JCACET010000004.1, read as the reverse complement.
TTCTTCTGTACTTGTGTAGCCATACATTATATTATCGTACTAAAGATAAGGTACATTTTCTTCAAAAAGACAAGGACACCGGGGTCCTATCGTTGCCCTCTACCATATATACGGTATGCCTCACTGTTAAGATGCGTAATACTACTGAAAAGAGATATTTTTTATAAAATAGTGCGGTTGATTGAAACCGCACTATTAGATTTGCCGTATATTTGAGTCTGTTATATATCTCAGCCAACCAACGCACTAATCAGATTACTTCCTGTATCATTCTACTGTAGACAATTGCCTGCAGCGGGGTGTTTATTGGAGTAAGGTATAAGTCCCTGGGGTCAAACAATCGTGCTTTTCTTTTATCACTAACATGGTTAGGCTCTGGGGGCCCATCTCTCATTTTAAGGGGTGGAGTGGGCCCTTTTTTTAAATCTAAATCACCAACTTCATGAGCTATCCGAAGTTTCATGACAGGAGTGCTGTTGCCCTGAAGTTAAGGGCAGGTAATACCGATGCATTTCAATATATACTGGATGAGTATGGCCCGGCGCTCTGCTTCTTTGCATCCCGGCTTACCGGCAACGCAGCAGCAGCGACAGTGATTGCAGAGGAAGCCGTATTACAATTATGGGAAATGCGCAAGCGATTCTATAGCCTTACCGCCATCAGCAACTTTCTATATACCAGTACTTATGATGGCTGTCGCCTGCATTTGCAAAAAGAACAAAGGGTTATTGACAATGATCAAATACACCAGGAGATCATTCGTGCAGAAGTATTAAGACAGATTCGTCATAAGAAATCCCATATATCCTTCACAACGCCTGATACTATCTATTCGATACAACCTTGTTAAACAGCATCCAGTTCGTAAACCTTTCGCCATGCCAAAAAGTAACAAGCGTATTGCTCAATCTACCCAAGACGGATTAGACACAGCAGAACAATCAACACCACAGGAGGTATTATCTGATTTTTGTGACACCTACCGCCTGCATGAAGCCAACGAGATCATGTGGGATTGGATAGCCACAGCGCTCAGCAAAAGCCCCAGTATTTATGACACCGGCAGAGAACGTAGTAACCTGCTGTTCTTTTACGAGAAGATGAAAGCGCTTTTGGAAGCAGTGTATACCATAGATAATGCACAACAGGCAAAGGCAGTCCCCGTGAAACAGGCCAGCCGAAAAAGCAAATAGCCGATACACATTGAGGGTGCATTACAACCCAACTTTTACCACCGTTCCTTTACCAGAAGGTTGGCGGGCAACGGTTGTTGCACGATCTACCTGCAGCCATAATTTCTTTTTAGCAGCATCATAATAATAGCCAGTGGCATCTACCGCTTCTTTACTGGCACGGCTTTGCAGCGCTGTACCGTTCACGGTTATCGTTGCCGGCTGCTTATCCAGGTAGCAGGCGATGGCATAATTGTTTACAGTCGTTGTGTATGCTCCTGACGTTGTTTCAATAGTCAGCATTATTTCACTGCCGGTGGTAGCAATGGCCATGGGCGTGATGGCGTTTTTACCTTGCTGGTATGCGAGGCTTTTTCCATCATCTTCATACAGGTCAAAGCGACCGTTGCCAGGATATACTTCGAGCGTAAGTTGTTTCACTTCCTTTTCGCCCACATAGTTCATCACCGGCTGATAAGGAATGATACTGCCTGCTTTTACAAATAGCGGCATCGTATCCAACGGCGTCACTACATGTATGTATTGTTTGCCTGTATAACTTTTACCCGTCCAGTAATCGAACCAGTTGCCTTCAGGCAGGTATACGGTTCTTGTTTGCGCACCTTTGGTAGTCACCGGACATACCATAATATTTTCTCCTAACAAATACTGATCGCCGATATCGTGTACATTCCTGTCGTCCTGGTAATGCAACACCAGCGCCCGCATGAGTGGCAGCCCTGTTTTGTATTGCTGCCAGGCATAGCTGTACAAATAAGGCAGCAGGCTATAACGCAGTGAATCGTATTTCCTGAAATTGCGCAATCCGTCGGCACCATAGTTCCATGGCTCTTTGTACCCGGGATGGTCCATCCCAAACACGGTGGCTACCGGACTCAACATTCCAAACTGGCACCAGCGTACATATAATTCAGGATCGGCATTGTGTTCAAACCCTCCCATGCAATGGGCCCAATAGCCAACACCAGAGATGCCGATATTGATACCTGCTTTGATCACCGCCGGGAAGTATTGCCACTCACTGGGCCAATCTCCCGCAAAGATGTAAGGATACCGTTGTATACCTGCATAGCCTTCCCGGGTCTGGTTGAGGCCACGCACTCCATTGTACTGCTGGAACTTTTCGTAAGGTGCTTTGGCATAAGCGATGGGGAATACGTTGTGTAACGCCTGTACTGCTTTTCCGGTAGGACCTACTTTATCGCTTTCATTGGCAAGGTGACCGAAGGCACTGCCTTCATCTGTTTTCAAAAACTTGGCGCCAAGGGAAGCTACGCGCTTAACTCCATGCTCCCACCACCAATTGACTGCATTGGAATCGAAGAAGTTTACAAACTCACCGGCATAGTTGCCTTCTTTATAAGTGTACCCGAGTTGTTGTGCAGTGTCCAACAATCGTATGCGGTTGCCATTGTCGAAGCGAGGACGCAGGTGTAAACCCGCCATTTGAAAACCCATGGCATAGAGGCTATCGAACATGCCTTTGGGATTGGTGAAGGTTTCTCGCCACTCGAATGAAGTAGCCCCCTTGCCTCCATTTTTTCCAAAGATGCGCCAGGTAGAATCCAGCCACAGCAAGTCTACCGGTATGCCCATCTCTCTCAGCTTCCTGGCCAGCGCAATCACATAACTGTCGGAAGTATTTTGCTCGTAGCCCCAGGTGCCGCCGGAATAAGTGCCCACATGCAGCCCCAAAGCAAAGCGCGGCAGCAACGGTGAGCGCCCCGTGAGTGCAGTATACTGCTCCAGCATGGCCGGAAACTTAGGGCCGTATATGAAGTAGTAATCCAGTTCTCCACCATTGGCAGCAAACCGGTATGTGTCTGGATTAGTAGCACCCATATCCCATGAGGTAGCAAAGGAGTTGTGAAAGAAGATGGCATATCCTTGCGTACTCATGAAAAAAGGAATGGGCGAGTAATTAGCTTCCAGGACATTGTAAGCGCCTACCGCATGGGGCATGCCCTTGCCTCGCCCAACGTTGAGGGAAACTTTTTTGCTACGCTGGTTGATGAAGTCCATCCGCTCACCAAAGCCAAAGAACTGTTCATCGGGCTGACATTGTTTGATACAACTGACAGTGTCGCCCTGCGTATACATGCCTCCCTGCTCGTTGCTCACTTTCTCTGAGGACAGTAGCTTGCCTGCGGCAGAGTAAATATCTATGCGTGCTGCTTTTTTATACAGCCTCACCTGCAGTTGGGCGGTAGTGAATAAGAAATATTCGGGTGTTGGTTTTACCTGTACGTTTACTGTCGGCCATTGGTATTGAACCACCATCCAGGGTTCATCGGCGGCAAAGGTCTTCGACCAGCTGCTCCTGACACGCACCATGCCGGGCGTACAAAACTCCAGCTGGACGCTGGCCCGGGTAGCAGAGAAAAGGAAGGCATTGCCTTTCCTGGTATAGCTGCCGTTGATATCGCCAATGCCGGTATTGGCTGTCAAAGCGAGGGCAAAGCACTGCAACGTCAGTAATAGCCAAATTCTGTTATGCATGCAATCGTTACTTTAATTGAGTAAGGCTTATTTGAAGAACTGCAATGTAAAAGAAGCCGGGGGTACAACCATCCTGTAGCTACAGGACGGAAATACGCATTTCAAGTACCGGCATCGACAATTCATACACCATCACATTTGCCGGGGGTATGGTCAGCAATAGATTTGCAGGCAAAAGAAATAGTATGAGCCGGGTAGTTGTATTTATTGGTATGATCGTGCTTACTGGTTTGATCTCATGCAGCAAGCCTGTATATGATAAAGCTTCGAAACTGGTGGTAGACCTGGAACACTCGGCTATAAATATCAACCAGATCGATTCTGCCGATGTAGTGTTTCGCAAAGTAGGCACAGATACCAAAGTGAGACAGCGTTTAATAAGAACGACGGAAGGCCTCAGAGCTCCTTTATACATACTTACGCCCGGTACCTGGAATGCCGACATTGAAGTGTATACAAAAGCGGTGAACCGGCAAAGCAATCAGTATGTAATCATAAAACCCATCCTTATTTCAGATGAGATAACAGATATTAAGATAGCGGGACCTGGCGCTACTTCGGGTAATGGATGGATAAAGCGTCATGTGAAGGCCAGTGCAAATAATGAGGTAGTAGTGATCGTACCTGAAGAAGTGTATGATTCATATTTTGAGATCAGGTCCAAATCGCAAAAGAAGCTTATCCTGGGCATTGCGCGTGAAGCCATTAACGTGAATTATGTGGTGGATCATAAAACATGGACGTGCACCAGCGCCTGCTTCAGTGCTGATGGCCGCATCACCGATATCAACCACTTCATGTCTTTTACCACTAACATTCTTTCCAGTCCATGGACAGAGAATGAGATCAGCATTGCTGTTTTGAGTGAACAGAACGAAGAATTGGTCACCTACGATCGTACCTGGAATCAATAAGCTAATGGCTATTTGCCAGCCTGCAGCTCATCTATCAGCAAGGGCCAATTGGCATCGGATGTATGGGCCTGCTGCATAAAAGCGACGATCTTCTGTACGATCTCCGGATGTTGGGCAGCTATGTTGTTTTTCTCTGCAGGGTCTTTTGTAAGATCATATAACTCAATCGGGCCGTCTTTTGCTTTGTTTACATTGAGCCGTATACCTTTCCAGTTACCGTAGCGCACTGCCTGTTTACCACCCTGCTCATGAAACTCCCAATAGAAGTATTCATGTGTTTTTTGCTGTTTGCCAGTAAGGGTAGGCACAATAGAAATACCGTCGATATTTTTTGATACAAGTATATTAGCCAATTGCTGAAAGGTGGGGAACAGGTCCCACCAGGCTGCCGGCTGATCATTGGTAGCACCTGCTTTGATACTGCCTTTCCAGTTGGCAATAAAAGGCACACGGATGCCACCTTCATACATATCGCGCTTGATGCCCCTGAAGCCTCCATTGCCATTAAAGAAATCCGGGTCACCTCCATCTTCACGATGCGGACCATTATCGCTGGTAAAGATGATCAGGGTATTATCGGCCTGTCCACTCTGCTGTACAAACCTGTATATTTCTCCTACGTATTTGTCGAGGCGGCTTACCATCGCTGCAAAAGCAGCATGGGGGTAGGGTTCAAACCGCCCTTTGGAAGGCGCATTGGCAGGCAGTGGTTTTTCATTGAACAGCTTTACGTAATGCTGGTATACACTGTCACGTGGCACATCGAGGTCACCATGCGGCAATGTATAAGGCAAAAACAGGAAGAATGGCTTGTCGATGTTTTGCTGCAGGAAGCTCATGGCAGCGTTGTGTATCTTATCGCCCGAGTACATGGAATCGCTGGTACGGTTGCCGGGAAAGTCAACACGCTGGTCATTATCCCATAGGTGATCGGGATAGTAGTTGTGTGCTTCCGACTGACAGTTGTAACCATAAAAGCGTTCTATCCCCTGCTTCAATGGCTCGCCGGCAGAACCGGGATATCCCATTCCCCATTTACCAAAGGCAGCGGTAGCGTAGCCGTTCTGCTTCATCACTTCGGCTATCGTGAGGGAAGAATCGGGCAAAGGGAATTGCCCTTCCGGTTTAAAACCCCGGTTGCCACGGATAGGTGTGTGGCCTGTGTGCATACCGGTCATAAGGCTGGCACGTGAAGGTGCACATACGGTGGTGCCGCTGTAGAATTGCGTGAACCGCATGCCAGTGGCGGCCAGTTTATCAATATTGGGTGTAGAAGTTTTCTTTTGTCCGTAACAACCTACATCGCCATAGCCCAGGTCATCAGCAACGATCAGGATTATATTGGGTTTGCGGTTGGCAGACTCTTTCTTTGGGGCCATGCCGGCCTGTGCAAGTAATAAGGTATTTACAATCGCGAGGATAACGTATTTCATGTGCAGGATTTAAACCATGCACAATTTAACAAGAGCAGCCGATTGAATAAAAAGAAAAACCCCGCCGAAGCGGGGTAAGCTCTGACAGGGATTATAGCCGTCAGGTTTCTTCTTATGAGTCATGCACTTTAAAAACGTCCTCTGCCTCCACCATTACCACCACCCTGGCGCATGCCGCCTCCATTACCCCTGTTCTGTCCACCACCATTGGAGCGGCCGCCAAAACGGTTGAGGTTGTACATAAAGGTCACCAGGAAATAACGGCGCAATGTTTCCGTGAAAGTATCTTCGATGAAGTTCGGGTCGATGGTACGGTCGATGTTCTTATTCTGGTTTAGCAGATCCACCACGCTGAAGCGCAGTTCTCCATTCCGCTTTTTAAACATCACCCAGGCCACACTCGCATTCAATAAAGGAATGGGTTGGTTGAAGCCTGCCGCCCGTCCACTGTTTACATAATAATCAAAATCACCACTCAGCATAAACCTTTTAAAGAAAGTATAGGTAGCATCGAGTGAATAGTTGTGATTCACATACCGGTTGTTGGCGCCTTGCTGCAGATCGTACTGCGCATCGTTATAATTGAAGTTGGCGCTGGCACCTACATCCAGTTTGTCGGGAATATTGTAATCGTACCGGATACGCTGTCCCAGGCTGGTGGTCTTGTTGAAACCGGTAACACCCAGTTGCTGGTTCACATCACGATTGTAGCGTACAGAAGTTGTAAGGTTGATGTTCATTGGGCTGCGGCGACCAGTGGTTACCTTGACCAACGGAATGCCTATTGTGCCGGAGAATGAAGCGTTCCAGGAACCATCCAGGTTTACCGGACGGATCAACTGCGTGGTGGGACTCACCTGCGTCATGCTGCTCACGATCCTGTTGCTGATCACTGTTGCGTTCAGGTTCAGGTTAAAGAACAGGAAGTTCTTTACATTAAAGGTATTGTAGCTGAAGTTGAAGTTGTTGGTAAACTCCTGTTTCAGATTGGGGTTACCTGTACGGTATACAAGCTGGTTGGACTGGTCCTGCACATCCTGCAACTGGCTGATACTTGGGGCGCGGGTGCTTCCGCGATAATTAAAGCGAATGCTCTTGCGCGTGCCCAGGTTATAATTGAAGGAAGCATTGGGGAAGAAGTTGGTATACCGCTGGCTCATAGAGCTATCCTTACCCGTCAAGGCCCGATGGCTCATATTCTCCAACGTGGCAAACTGCACAGCACCACCCAACTGGTAATCATACTTCTGCTTCTTCACCCGGAAGTTGGTTCCCAGCCTGCTGGAGATAAAAGTATTTTCGAAATAGTTGGTCTGGTTCAGGTTCACGCTATCATACTTAGCGGATAAAGTCCCGTAATCGAACGTCTTCCTGTCGCTGGTGCTTTCATTGATTGAATACGCATAGTTCAATTCCAGTATCTTATCGGTGCCAAACATTTCTGTCAATGACGAACTGATCGTATTGTTCCATGAATTAGTGATCTGCTCGTTGTACTGACGCTGGTTGTTAACCCGCCACAGCGTACTATCCGGATTGTAATAATTGTAGGGTGAAATATTATAGCCATCCCCTTCGCTGTCGTTCACGGCAGTAGTCCAGCCAATGGTAAAGGTGCGACCGGGCTTTTTGAAGCGGTGACGGAACAACAGGTTATTGTTGAAGCTAACACCATCGCGCTGGTTGGTGCGCGAGCTCGTACCTTCAATAGCTCTATAGTTATACTTGGGTGTAGAAGCAACTGTATGTACGGAATCAAAGCTTTCGGATTCCGATTGCTGGATGTTGATATTGGGTGTAAGCAGGATAGAGTTCATGCTGTCTATCTCATATTCCCAACGGAACCCAAAACGGTGATTCGTATTATCATTCCTCCTGTAGGATTGTTCATTACTAAAAGAGGTAGAGTCGTTTTTGAACAGGTTTTGCCGTACGCTTCTGCTGCGGTTAATGGTACTGGTATTGGACACGAAATAATTACCGCTGAATTCCATTTTCTTTCCCCAATCGTCCCGGTAGTTCACCCCGGCATTCCAGTTCTTGGTATTACCATTACCGGTGCTACCACCGCCTCCTCCGCCACCACCGCGGCCACCACCACCTCCGCCTCTTCCTCCTCCGCCGCCACCGCCTCCACTGAAGCCGCCCATACCACCCATATTGCTGATAAGATCAGTGGAAGAGAATCCCAGGCGATTGATGTTGTTGGCGCCACCAAGGATAGATACCCTTTGATCTTCATCGAATGCATTCAACGAGAGATTGGCGGTATAGCGATCACTGCTGCCCCCACCTACTGTAGTGCGGCCAAATAGTCCTTTACGTCTGTCTTTCTTCAGTTTTATATTGATAGTACGTTGACGGCTGCCATCATCGATGCGCGTGAATTTGGCCTGATCGCTCATGTCGTCAAACACCTGTATGCTTTCCACCATTTCAGCAGTGAGGTTCTTGGTTGCCAATTTGGGATCGTTGCCGAAAAACTCTTTACCATCTACATATATCTTGGGGATATTTTCTCCTTGTGAAGTAACGTTACCGTCTTTGTCTACTTCCACGCCCGGCAGTTTCTTTAGCAGGTCTTCTACTGTAGCATTGGGCTTTGTTTTAAAGGCACTGGCCCTGAACTCTACCGTATCTTTTTTGATGGTGATGGGCGGCGCAGTTACAATTACACTCGCCATCATGGAAGTATCTGTATTCAACTTAACCGTATCGAGGTTATAGTCTGCTTTTGTGGCAGTGATGTTCAGATCTCGGGTGAAAGGTGCATAGCCGGTAAAGCTGATACCTAATATATATGAACCTCCAGGAATGTTTTTGATCTCGAACCCACCAGTTTTATCGGTTACGGAAAAGCCGACGGCAGTGGAGTCTTCCTTGCTGGTGATCGTAATGGTAGCATCGGGCAGGGGCAGGTTATTTATTACATCTACTACCTTGCCTTTGATACTGCCCGTTACCTTTTGTTGTGCAAAAAGACCGTAGCCCGTCAGCAATATTAATAAGGTCAGGGTAAATAGCTTCATGCGTTGTTTTTGGAAGGATTACTTTTATTTGACGACACCCTTATCCAAAACCAGCAAAGTAAGTGCAATTATTTTGAGGCAATACAGAACCAGCCAGCAGGATTTAATAAACTGCTAACAATCAACAATGACCAGCTATCTGGTGGAGACCGCTGATCCCTGATAATCACCTTTTATTTATATATCTCAGCTTCTATGATACTTAAAGTGCCTGTTGCTCCTGCATCATTCCTGGCTACCCCATCATCGAGCTTTTTGCCAGACACCTCCACACTATTATTATCTTGAGCCGTAGTCCTCCCCAGCAATTCAATCTTTACTCTACTGCCTTTGTGTGGTTTACACGCAAGGGTAACATAGCCCAGCGACAATGGCGTATTCCCTTTAAAGACCTCCTGCCCATCTACAGTGATCTTAATCGGGTATGACCTGCTGCGGAAATTGTTGAGCTTCAGGGTTATTTCCCGTACTACTGCTTCGCCGGCCAGTTCATATTCGATCCAGGCATTGGCCAGTTCCCTGCCATTGTTCCACTCCGTGAGTTCATTGTCGTCGAAGCTTTCAAAAGCACTATCCGCATGCGCGCCAGCAGTAGCCCGTACAATTGTTAATGCTTCGCGCTTCATGGTAAAGGAAGGTGTGGAAGGTGTAGGTCCTTTGTCCAAATTGGAAGGCAAATCATCTCCGGGGAGTTGATTGCTCAATCCCTGCTTCACTGTTGTTGGTAAAGTGGTTAGCGTCAACGTGGCTGGTTGTAATCCATCCGCGGTGGCTTTTATGATTACTTTACCAGCCTGCGTGGTACTGCGGATCAATACCCTGTTCACACCACATTCTACTGGCAGGTCTTTAGACAGTATATAATTATCCGGCCCCTGTGCCATACCACCCCGCCATTCGGCAGCGCCATCCAGGGTGAAATGGATCATATTAAGCGCCGTGGGGCAACGCCTGCCTTTGGCATCTGTTACTTCCACTTCTACCAATGCGAGGTCATGGCCATTAGCTTTAAATCCGGCCGGGCTTATTACCGGCTTCAGCTTAACCGCATAGGCTTCTCCGGCAGTTGTTTTTTCGGCAGTGCATATTTTCTTTCCCTGTGCATCATATCCTATGGCTGCAATAGCGCCCGCCTGCCAGCTGATGTTTTTGAATGTATACAGGAACCGGTAGCTCTGTTCTCCGAAACCCGCTGACTTGCCATTAACAAACAATTCCACTTTATCGGCCGAAGAGATCACATAGATATCTTTGGTAACGGCAGGTGAATAATTCCAATGTCCCACGATATGGATGCGGGGCTTTTCAATATCTACCCAGCCATCCCACATGACCTGGTGAGCAAAATAGTTTTCTTTTACCATGCGCAAGGCATCCACTTCCCCACTTCTGCGGTAGTTCTCCGCACCGCGGTGATGGGTATTGCTTTCTGAGAAAATGATGTTGACGCCACCGGAGCTTACACGTTTACCTGTGCCTGGCCTTTCCTGCCAGAACTCATGCCAGCGTATTACATTTTCTTTGGCATGTGATTCCTGGTTGCGGTTGTAGGATGCGGCGGATTGATCCTTGTATAGCGGGCCGTCACCATCTTTATGAAAGGGAGGTGTATAATCATCCCAGTATTTACGCAAGCCCTCGTCTCTTGAATATTCCATGGCCCACATAGGTATGTGGGCGCTTTTGTTGATGTAGAGCATCTCGCCACCATACTCTGCCACCTTACTGTCCAACATTTCGCGGCTACCGATGGCCCTGCCTCCGTGTGGATCATACTGATCTCTGATCGTTTTCATGGCAGTCATGTGTGACTCGCTAATAGATTCGTTGCCGGATTCATAAAAGATGATGCTGGGGTTGTTGCGATTGTAGATAATGGCATCGCGCATCACCTGTGTACGCTGTGTCCAGCGTGTTCCTTCTACATCTCTTTCCGCGTCGCCTGCCGGCATGGCCTGCATGAGACCCACGCGATCACAGCTTTCCACATCCTGCTTCCAGGGTGTGATATGCATCCAGCGCACCAGGTTGCCATTACTTTGCACCATGAGCTTGTTGCTGTAATCACTGAGCCAGGCAGGCACACTCAACCCGATGGCCGGCCACTCATTGGAAGTACGCTGTGCATACCCTTTGACCTGTATCACGCGATCGTTGAGGTACACCATACCATCTTTGAAGGCTGTTTTGCGGAACCCTGTTGTGGTAATCACTTTGTCTGCTTGCCTGCCGCTGATCTTCAGAATTGTTTCTACTTTATACAAATAACCATATCCCCAGCTCCAGAACTCCAACCCCTGCACGGGCGCCGATGCTTTCAATATTTGCGTAGCACCGGCGGCCAGCGTGCTATGATCCCCCGTAAATGTTTTTATTAGTTTTCCCTGCCTGTCCCTGATCACCACTTCGTATTGCACAGTTACCGGTTGTGGGCTTTCATTCTTTACTTCGGATTCGGCATGTATGACGGCGCTTTTGTTGCGGATGTTGAAGTTGTCAGCATAGATATACACGCCGGTGGTGCCCAGGTTGGAAAATAGTGGCAGTGTTTGGTACACCTGCCCTGTTACATGGAGGTATACGTTTTTGGGAATGCCTCCGTAGTTGGCATTGAAGTTCTTATCGATCCACTGGTATTTGGTATTGGTTGCTTTTTCCCGATACTCCCAGCTATTGTCGGTACGAACAGCCACGATGTTATCGACGCCTGTTTTAACAAGGTTGGTTATATCATAGCCAAAACCAGTAACGCCATTTTCATGCAATCCCACATGTGTTCCATTCACGTATACATCTGCCGCCTGCCGCACGCCTTCAAACTCCAGGAATATCTTTTGTCCCTTATGCACAACAGGTAACACAAAATGCTTCCTGTACCAGGCAATGCCGGTACTGAGATCAACAATATCTTTTTTGAAAGCGTCGTCTTCGTTCCAGGCGCGGGGCAGGGCAATATTTTTCCAGGATGCGTCATTATAACCAACGGTCTCTGCGCCTGCGATGTCACCTACCTGTAGTTTCCAGCCGGGGTTGAAATTGTATTTTACTCTTTGCGCATGGGTCACAGCAAATACCAGCAGCAACAACGAGGTAGTAATATATTTCATCTTGTTCTTTACTTCTTCAATTTATACACCTCAGAACCTGCCAGCAGGAAACAACCCAATCCATAATCTTCGAAGTCGGGCACATTGGTATAGCTTACCGGTTGGCCGTCTTTGGGTTCTTCGCCCGTTCCCTGCACAAAACCCAACATGCCATTGGGGTGTACACAATCTGTTACCAAAGCATTCCATGCTCTGATCACTACAGGCAGGTAGGTTTGTTTATCAATGATGCCTTTGTTGATGCCCCAGGCCATGCCATAGGTAAAGAGAGCAGTTCCTGTCAGCTCCTTGCCACCAAAGTGCGTAGAGTCATGCAGGCTCACATTCCAGAAGCCATCTGTGCGCTGAATAGGCAACAAGGCCTTCAGCATATTCTTATAATCTTCGAGGTATTCGTTGTAATGCGGATCTGTTTTGGGCAACCACTCCATGGTGCGTACCAGTGCTGCCACTACCCAACCATTGCCGCGGCTCCAGTAGCAATCTTCTCCATTGGGTTCTTTGTAAGGTGGCACAAAATCCTTGTCGCGCCACCACAGGCTTTCCGCTACATTGTACAATCCATTGGTGCCATGCTTGTATTTGGAGAAGCTGTACAGATCGTACATCTTGCGGAAGTAGGCTGTGTCTTTGTAGATAACGCCCAGCCTTGTATACACTGGCATCGCCATTTGCAGGGCATCGATCCAGTTCCAGTCGTCCTGCTTTTCACTCTGCACCATCAGATCGATAGAGGCTTTGATATCGCGGATATGGGTAGAATCTTTGCTTTTGAGGAATAGCTCGATGTAAGTTTGTCCACAGCATTGGTTATCGGCATTACGGGTGCGGATGCCTTCGCGCAGCCCCCACTTGTGTTTATTGCCCCATTCGTAGGCATAGTCAATGTACGCTTTCTTTTTATCGGTACGGTACAGCTCCATCAATCCCTCATAATACACCGCGCGGGTCCAGATATTGCTGGGGCGCTCGCGGTTGGTGATGATGGACTTGCCCGGGTCGGGCCACTTCTCCATGAAGTATTTATTGGCCAGCGTCATGACTTTGAGCACTTCTTTCTTTTTGGGCAATGCCTGTGCGTATGTAACTCCGGTAATACACACCATACATACGGCAAAAACAATCTTCTTATTCATACTTGGACTATATTTTCAAACTATTACTTCAGATACTTTTTCAGGTTACAATCTTTCAATGACTTTACGCCTTTCACTACGATCTCCGCGTTCAGTTTGGCGCCGGGTTCATTGGTATGGGTGTGATCGCCATAGAAAAAGTTCTTTACCTGGTCGGGGCCTAACCTGTCGTATTCATCGCCAATGTTGTTGTTGAGATCAATGAAATAAGCGCCGGTGGTGGTAGCCGTTTCCTTTGCCCATAAGCCATAATCATTGTTAGCGCGGTTTACCTTGCCTTCTTTGAAGTTATCACGCGGTATTGGTGAGCAGATGATAGCGATGGCACCTTTTGCTTTAGCCTCATTTACATACTTGCGCATGTACCAACCATAGGTGTACACAACTTCCTGTTTTTTGGTGATCGGGTTATAGATCTCTTTGCTTTCTTCACCAATGCCCCGGATGGAGCCACGGGCGCGGGCCGTGTCATCAAGCGGCCCGGCATCGTTGTGTCCAAACTGCATGATCACATAATCTCCTGGCTTCAGCTCATCCAATATACGCTGCCAGCGGCCTTCTGTAATAAACGTGCGGCTGCTTCTGCCACCAATGGCATGATTGCGCACTGCGATCGCATTGGTATCAAAGAAGGGATCGATCAGGGTGCCCCAGCCCCATTGGCCGTTGCGGCCGCTGCCGTCACCATTGCGCACGGTAGAATCACCAATGATGTACAGCGTAGGTTTCTGTTGCCAGATGACAAATGACAGAACACCTGCTACTGTGAGCAACAGGGCTGTCATTTTCATGTATTTACCTATGTTTATTTTCATATAGAAGCTTCTATCGTTAAGTTAAATGATCTTATTATTTCCTCCCAATCTCTTTACCTCCTGTCAATCGAGGTTCAGACAGTTTAATGTTCGGCCTTGGTGGTGGTTGCATGCCTTCGCCCATAAAGAAGCCGGTGTGTGGCGGCTGGTTATAGGCTACATTCTGCCAGGCAATGCTGAGCCGGTATTGCGGATCGTGCATTAGTGTATAGAACCGGTGGGTAGTAGGAATGGACGTAGAGAAGATACGCAGCTCGTTGTTGTCTGCTGTGCGATAGATGACTTCCTCGCGCCAGTCGCCCCAGATGTCGGCACTCAATACCGGATTGGATTTGGTGCCGTTGTTGCGCACGCAGTTGTACTGTGCGGCTTCCAGCAAACGGTTTGCTTTGCTGCTGAGATAGTCCCATTTATCGATGGTAGTAGCATTCAGTATTTCACTCAGCACATCGCCATCCCAATAAATGCCCATATTACAGGCGGGTGTTCTCTCGCCTATTTTATTTCCTTTGCAATCAAACATACCCGTGATGCCGGCGCCTGCCACCCAGCATTCATATCCGGGGTAGCGGGGATCGATGTCCAATGCCAACCCACGGCCTGGACCTTCTCCATCCTCTCCTGCTTTTACAGAGGCTTTCTTCCATAGCACTTCGCCGGTTGCCGCATCGCGGAAGTTAGCGCCCGCATCATCAAAGCGTTCCTGTATGTCGAATACTTCCAAACCCGGGTGCGAAGGATCGAGATCGGTTACGTGCAGTGCATCACCATGCCCCAGCCCGGTTGAGTACAATCCTTTACCATTGTCATCGATGGTCATGGCACCGTATACAATTTCATCTTTACCGTCATTGTCTACATCAGCCACCGTCAGGTTGTGATTGCCTTGTCCGCCATAGGTAGGGTTACCTTCCTTTGAATCGAATACCCAGCGTTGGGTAAGTTGTCCGTTCTTCCAATCCCACGCAGCCAACACTGTACGGGTATAATAGCCACGACACATGATCAGGCTGGGATGCACGCCGTCGAGATATGCCACACAAGCCAGGAACCTGTCCATACGATTGCCATAGCCATCGCCCCAGAGAGTTTTCAACTCATCGGTAGTGGGTGCAAGGGAAGAAGGATGTCTGGCTGGCACATACGCCGTAGTAGCCAGGGCTGCACCGGTCAGTCCATCAAAGATGGTGAGGTATTCCGGTCCTGCCAGTATATAGCCGCGCTCATTACGATAGTCTTTCGAGGAGTCGCCAATGATCTTTCCTTTGGCATCCATGCTGCCATCGGCTGTTTTCATGGCGATCTCTGCTTTGCCATCGCCATCAAGGTCATACACCATGAACTGTGTATAGTGGGCTCCCTCCCGAATATTTTTACCGAGGTTGATGGTCCACAATAAAGTGCCATCCATTTTGTATGCCTGGAAGATGGGAGGATCTGTGATGCCTGCCTGGGAGTTGTCTTTGGCGCGGCCTGTCTGGTGCAGGATGATCTCGTATTCACCATCGCCATCGAGGTCACCCACCGATGCATCGTTGGGTGCATAACCTGCGGGTGTTTGCAGCGGCAGGGAAACATACGGCAGCGCACCCGGTTTTAACGTGAAGGAAGTGCTGGCTGTAGTTTCTTTTCCTTTGATGACAGGCTTTACAAAGTAGCTATTGCTTTTAGTAGTGTCGGCAGTAATGTCTTCAAAAGAAGTGGAAGTGGTAATGGGTTGCTTGTTCAGCTTGGTAGATTTACCAGACGAGGTAGTGCGGTATACATTGAATGCGATGTTATCGGGGTCGGTGCCCAACAGGCGCCAACTTACAAAAACATGTCCATCGGGTTTGGCTACGGCCTGTACGCCGCGGCCAAGCCATTCCATTTGCCGCTGTGCTACAAGCGGACCAAACGCAACCAGGAACAGCAGGCTGAGTAACGCGAGTTTCTTTTTCATATAGCTGTTGAAAAGGTAGCACGGGTTATGATCTTTACCATCCTGAACTGTCATGTTATTTGAATCGCAATAGTCTCTTCTACCAGGTTGGTTATCATCGGCTGTTACTCAAAGTTGCACACACAATCCCCGGGTCAGGCTTGTACAAAGCTGGCCTCATCCATGTGTGAACCATGTGTCAAATGAGGGTGTTTACCAATGAAAGACACGTGTCTGACACATGGTTCACACATGGATGGAATATAGATACCAGAATATCAGCAGATTACATTTTAATTATGTTAAATACTGAGCTTCACTTTTGACTATACCAACAACTGGAGGGGCATTTCAGCCTCTAACGAATCGCAGGAGTTGCCATATTAGTGGAGTTTTTAACTGCGAAGGGAGCTTTGTCTTTAACCGTAATGGTCACCTTATTGAACTGCCAGCCATCAGCATGCGTAATGTCGCCGGCTGCAGCAGCTTCGATGGAGATGTTGCTGAATTGAAAGTTTTGCAGGGAAGATTCCGGCAAACCGGTAGCGCTGATCACACGTTTAACACCGGTGGCCTGGATATCCGATACGTAGATGTTCTTAAAATGCGGGATGCCCTTCGAAGCGGGTTCTACTTTTTGCAGCATCGTTTTCCAGTGAGCAGGAATGGAATCATAGTTGTATCCATCGGGCAATTTGGAATAGCTGTAGGTAGGGTTCCAGTTCATCGTGAAGTGGAAAGCATTGCCCACACTGTCGAGACGATTATTAATGAAATAAACATCTTCTACCGTGCCGCCGCGCGTGGTGGCCGACTTGATATGAAACCCATTGCCCGTGCCCATGGCCACCAGGTTGGTGGCCAGCACATGGCGGATGCTGCCGGAAGTTTCAGAGCCCAGCGTAAGCAATCCCCCACCCTTACGCGCAATACTGTTACGGATCACCACATACTCTGTAGGTCGGTTCACACGCAAGCCATCCCAATCGCGGCCAGCTTTTAAACAAAAGTCATCGTCATTGCAATCGATATCGCAATTCTCTATCAACACCCAGGAAGAAGAATCCACATCGATGCCATCGGTACTTGGTCCTTTGCCGTCTTCATTGTTGCGTACCACGATGCCATCAACGGTGATGTATTTGGAATACAGCAGCTGAACTGTCCAGAAACCCGCGTTGGAGAATGTCACTTCTTTTAAAGTAATATCGGCCGACTCCTGTACTAAGAACGTGCGTACTCTTTTTGCATCATAGTCTACGATCCAGCGCAGTCCTTTGGGTTCGTATTCCTGTCGGCGCATGGTCCAGTATTTATCCCAACAGAACTTGCCGCGGGCATTCACCTTTCCTTTGCCGCTTACCATTACATTCTGTTGCCCAATGATATTGATGAGTGCTGCAGGCCATATCATTTCAATGCCGGCAATACGGGTCTTGATCTCCGGATAATCATCAAAGCTTTGGCTGCCCAGCAGGGTTACGCCTTCATTGATCTGCAGATGTACATTGCTTTTGAGAAAGAGGGAGCCGGTCACGTATTCACCTGGCTCAAAACGCACAATGCCTCCGCCGCTTTTAGCGCAGTCATCAATCGCCTTTTGAATAAACGTGGTAGAAAGTGTTTTGCCGTCATTGACAGCTCCGTATTTATTAACGAGAAATACTTTAGTTGCAGTAGGCTTTTTGCGGGCACCGGTTTTCTTTGCCCAGGCCAGTACCGAAGCGGGAATACTGTCGGGAGTATTGGCAAAGCTATCAGTGGTGATAGCCAGTGCAAGCGTGATCATAGCGATCCTGAACAATGCAGTGGTACGCATGGCGAAGCAATTTAAGGAGGCAGTAAATTAGAGCAGGAAAGCCGGGTGGCTATCCTGATGCGTCCTGAATCGGCAATGGGCAGCCGGCAATCGGCAATAAAGCCTACTGATTAGGCAGGTGCTTCATGCTATTTTAACTTTTCGAATTCCTCCTTAGTGATGGTGAACACGGTACCATGTCGTATGCCTTTGGGAAAGGTAACCTTATCGGAGATATCGGTCCATTGTTGCAGGTCGGTGGAAGTCACAGCACCGTATTTATGTTCTGTGTACTTATCGAAATAAACGATCCAGTTGCCATCGATCTTAATGACCGTAGGCCCTTCTGCCCAGTATTTGCCGGTGATGGGCACTGAAGGCGATGAGTAACCTGACGTTAATGCTTTACTGGTAGCGATGCGGAGGTTCTTCTGTGGCGGCTTCCGGGTTTCATCTTTCAGGAACATGACGTATTGCTTGCCATGCTGCTGGATGGTAGCATCGATCACATTAAAGTCCTTATCATACAGCAGGCGGGTTGGACTGAAGCTTTTAAAGTCTTTGGTGGTGGTGTAATACATGCGGTGATTGTATTTATCATCACCGGCTGTATCACCTTTCTCAAACCTGCCGGGAATAGTAGTAGCCCAGTAGATCATGTATTGCTTTTTGCCGGCATCGTAGAAGATCTCGGGCGCCCAGCAATTGCGGGCTGTTGGTTCATGCTCCATTACGGGAATATATTGTTGCTCGGTCCAGTGAATGAGGTCTTTGGAGCTTGCATAGCCGATGCCTCTTTCATTCCAGCTCACTGTCCATACCATGTGGAAAGTGCCATCCGTGCCACGCACGATACAAGGATCACGCATCAGTTTGTCTTTGCTTACGGTTGGTTTCAGGAAAGAGCTGTCACCACGCAGGGAAGTCCAGCTATAACCGTCCTGGCTGTAAGCGAGATGTAATCCATCTTCACCATTGCCCTTGAAGTAGGAAAAGACATAAACGGGGTCCTTTGACTGGGCGGCAAGGAATATCGCAGAAGTCAGCAAACAACAGGTGATAAGCATCTTTTTCATACAGCTGTGACCTGATTAAAATACAGGTAAGGCAAGATAAAATAAAGTGTAGGATTTACAATTGCTAATTTCTCACCAGCGTCACACTCATGAGGCCGATCACGACATCGTTGACGATAGCATGTACACTAAGTGAGCGCAGGTCTTTGCCGGGATTCAGCGGCAGGTCGAGGATTGTGGCGGCGCCGCCATCGACACCATAGTTGCTGAATCCTTTGATTCCTTTATAAGCGGATGCTGTTGTTGCAATACGGCCCGACTTCAAATAGATGCGCAGGGGTGGCGGTGCATTGGTAGTAAACGCATACCCATCTGCATAATAATCCTGCTCGATGGGCCACCAGTTTTCGGGATTCTTCAGCAGCAGCGTATCGGCCGACCCATCGGTGTACTGCACCCGCACTTCTCCGTTTGTCAACCTGCTTTGCATGTGATTGGTGCTGCCAGCCATGATAAAATACGCATGAGACGCTTTTCCTGTAAGAGGGATGGTCACAGAGTGCGGATAATTGTCCCACTGGGAAGTGAACATGATATTATTGGTAGTACTATCGCCCGGAACAGCAAAAGGAATGTGCTGATCGAGGTTGATCTCGTTGTTGCTGCCGGCCAGTTGCCGCAAACCCGCATCATCAAACTCCGGCTGCACCAATGGATAACACCAATTGCCGATGCCCTGGGTGGGCAATTGCAAAGTTGGTGATACAGGACGGGGCGACAGGTATTGTTGTTCAAATATCTTAGTTACACGCGCATTGTGGTAAGTAGAAAGATCGATCTTTTCGAAAGCAATACCGATGGACGGGATGCTCCAGTTGATCATGGTAGTTTGTACCTGTTTTGTGCTATCCCATACAAACTGTACCACATTGCTGCCTGTAATGAGATAAGGTGCGGGTATGTGTACCGTGGGTGATGCTTTTTTAGCTGCTATCTGCAAAGGCATGCGTATCACGCGTGGACCGGGATTGATCACCAGTGTACCCTGCACGGCTGTTCCATAATTGTGTACTGTGAAATAAATGCCGCCCGAATCCTGCTGCACGGGAATGATCTCAACAGCTGATGGTTTTACTATAAAATTGCAAGGCTGCCACCAATTACAATTGCCTTGTTGCAGGCGTAGAAATATTGTTTTATCACCAGCGGCAGGAAGCAGTTTCGCCTGCAAGCGGTTGGCAGTGATCACTGGTTTGTCCAATACCTGCTGCGGATCGTACACTTCCTGTATCGATGCCAAACCACCGATTAATGCCAATGATGCACCAGATACATAGATACTATCGTGTTGTATTTTTTGTGGTGCGGCGCCCTTCCAGGTAACCACTATTGTATAACGCGCCTGTTTAGGAACAGTGATCTCCAACAAAGGCTCACCTACTGCCTCTTTAACTGTTTTCCATGTTGCAGGTTTCCCATTTACCGTCACTGCTGCAACACCTGTCTTGTATGCTTTCAGCAACAGTTTCAGGTTCATGTTATGCGAGAAGGACGGGATCAGTATGTACTGATCTTTTACTGCATCGCGCTTAAAATCAAACTGCATATCGGGCACGCGCAGGGATGCATAGTTCCAGGCAGCAGGCAGGCCCGGCCTGATAGTGAGTGTATCCTGTAACGCATCAGGTTGTATGCCAAACAGTCCTTCTACCAATGTACGGGAGGCCATGCCAATGGGATCGGCGAAATCGCGGTAGAGTTCTCCGCGTATGGCATCATAAAAGGGTAATTGCTGAAAGTTGCCAGGCGAAGCGCCGAGGTACATACTTTCTATCAATACGCTCTTCCATAAGTTGCAGGCTTCTTCTGAACGATTGCCCTGCCAATAGGCCAACGCTGTATGCAGGTTTTCGGCCAGCGCCACATTGTTGATGGACCAGGTGTAGGGCTGCCAGTTGGTAGTGGCCAACATGTAATAATCTTTACCGGTCAGTCCTTTTGCCTGTACGGGAATGTGTGGCAGCTTTGTATCGATGTACCTAAGGGATTGCCAGGCTTTGAAGGCGTCGGGCACTTTGGAATCGATGGCATGGTAAATGGTCCACAAACCTGCAGCAGGGTGTATGAGTTGTTTGCCCAGCAAATCTTTGTATTCGGCATACCAGCCATCATGGGGCAGCCATAGCTGGCGATGAATGGCCTGTAATATTTTCGCCGCTTCCTGCTCGTAAGGCTTGCCATCTTTACCTGCGATGCCAGCCAGCACTGCGGCCATACTATTAGCGCGATAGTTATAAGCGGAGGAATGGGTAACACCTCCTCCACTGTATTGCAGGGCATCACTGGCCCATATGCAGCAATAGGCATCGTACAGCCCATCGTTGTCGGCATCGAAGTTTCTTTTCTCCCAGGCAAGGTGGCGTTCTATCACCGGCCACATCTCCCGGATGAAGGCCGTGTCGCCCGTCCAGCAAAAATGCGTGAACAACTGATCTATGAACACCAGATTCATGTCATAGTGATGGGGACGGATATCGCCGTTGGGATTGCGGCAGATGTAGCCACTGCTAAACATAGCTGTACCGATCTTTTCCTGGTGCCGCGCCAAATGCAGGGCAGTATCCGCCACGACCGGACCTGTCAATGGCGACGTAATCTGCGAGCGGGCATAACTGCTGAAGTGTGTGCGCGCCCTGTCGTGCCAACCCAATGGATCGGCCGTGTAAGCACCACGCCAGGCAGGCAGGCGCATACGCCAGGCGATGGCTCCGTGCATATATGTTGGATCATCCCAGATGGCATCGGCGGCTATGCTCAGTGCTCCACCCAGTGTATTAATGTAAGGATCGGGTGTATTGACCTGTACGCGTGCAGCCAACTGCTGGCGCATTGATTCTGCTGTCTGGTAAACAGCCGGCAGGTTATTCTTATGTAAGGATAGCTGGCTCGTATCCGGATGACTGATCATGAGGTAAGCAGTATCTGCTCTTTTCAATGTCACTTTACCGCAAACCAGTAATGCTGAATCTGTATTGGTAGCCTGATCAAGGGTGAGGGGAGATTGTTGCTGGTTGGGATTGGCCGTATGCAATGTCATACCAGTTGGAAAAACACCTTCCAGCTTCTTAGTGTTGCCCGCGCCAAATTTAACGGTGAATTGATTGGCGTTGATATCGTATTGGTTGTTGACACAATACGCGGGTTGCAAATAAAAAGAAGATTCAGGATCGGCGCCAATGTCTCCATCACGGGAAAACTTCTTACCGGTTACACCACCAAAAGCGCAGAAGAGTTGCACAGGCGCTGTGATGCCAACAGGCACTACCCGCATGATCATAGCTTCGTTGGTATACGTTGCCAATACGCTCACCTGCAACATGCCTGTTCCCAACAAGGGGTCCCTGATCTCATAGTGCATGGAGCCGGGCCTGTAAATAGCTTTGATGGATCTGGCGGTTGTAAGCCATTTACTGTTGTTGCCCACGATGATGCCCAACTTGCAATTGCCTCCCATGCCGGGCAGGTACAAAGCAAACTCCGGCAGGTCGCCAGCCTCTACGCGAAAAGCTGTATTACCACCATACAGTGCACGATTGAATCGCAGCGTGCCATTGGTGGTCACAAAGTCTTTTCCTTCGGGACGATAGTGAATAGTACGTTCTTTTCCATGCCAGGGTGTGGCAGGAGGCGTTTGACATATTGCAGTTAAGGGGCCTGTCAGTAGCAGCAGGGCGATATATAGAATACGTATCATGGGGAAATACGATCGGCAATCGGCAGTCGACAATCGGCAATTTTGTCTACGTCGCCAGTGTAACCTCTTATCTCTACGGCATCTTTCTGAGTCCTTCCCACCTCACTTGCCAGGTGTCTTTCGGAAAACCAGGATTTGGATTTGTGTTGTCATCGGAACCGGCACACATCAAGGCGATCGCACTCAACAATCCTCCGTTTCCCGGCAGGTAGATCGTTAGTCTTTCATCCTGAAAATTGTGTCCGTTGGCAAGATAAGTATTGGTTCGTACCGGCAGGAATAAGGCATCAATAGCTTTTTCCGGTATATTTAACCGGGTAGCGGTCATTGCTGTAAGCGGAAAGTCCCAACCCCAGGTATCCTCCCATTTCCAAACTTTCCACACCAGGTCAAAGGTCTTCTTCATGACAACTGTATCCATGTTATTGCTGCCTGGAATGGAAGCATAAGTGGCCAGCACTGCCGGGTGGTCGGTCTTATAGCGCTCGGTGGTATAACAATCCGGGGTACTTTCTGTAGCAAGATACACTCCATTGGCCTGCGGCAATGCAGCCAAATTATTAATTATTTTATCCCATTCTGCTTTGCGGGGCATACCTAATCGCTCCCGCCATTGCTGGGCCACATTCAACGCCCAATGCCAGTAGGCAAGTTCATAAGTAGGATTGAAAGTAGTAACGGCGTCAAAGCACTCCTGCGCAGGGATCAATCCTTTGCCGAGGTTGTATCGTTTCTTTTCAGCATCCCAGGATGGAAAGGAAGCCATGAAATCGGCGGTAGCAAATACCAGGTCTTTGTATTTCTCCAATACCTGCTTTGATTGCTTATCGCGGTAGCTCAACTCGGCCATGTAAATGAAATGTGGCTGCTGCCATATCAGGAAGGAGCCTACTGAAGATGGCGATTCATTGCCTGCATGGTCTACCATCTTTTGCCAGCGCAATCCTTCAAAGCCCTGCCGCTTTGCAACAGCCCGTGCTTCATTGGCTACCGTGGCATACCAGTCGAGGCTCTTTTCCATTAAGGCTATACGGCCCCACAAGGCAAAGTGAACAGCGTGCCACCAATGCATTTCGAGGTGGGGCTTGCCATACCAACTGTTGTAAGTGAGTCCTGTTTCCTGTGGCGGATAGTTGGAAGCGCATTGCAATTTGGTGAGGTATTGAGACAGGATCATCCTTCTTTCCAGCTCCGGGGCTCTTGTGTCTTTACTACCAGCAAAGTCTACTGCGCCACCGCTCTTCCAGAATTGCTCCCATTGTTGCTGGCTATTCTTCGATACTTCATTAAAGGAGAGTAACGAGGCGTCACCAATCGTTTTTTTGGAGAACAAAAAACTGACTTCAAAAGTCTTGCCTCCCTGTGGCGTGATCACATAGTGATGTGTGCCGGACGATTGTATGGATGCTTTTTGTTTCCATTGGGCATACAGCAGGTAATTATCATCGTCGAGGTCATGACGAATGACGACCGGTTTGCCGGGGGCATTGCTGAATAGCCTTGTCTTATGCTTATCTGCATTGGCGTCATTGACACCCACATCTTTAAACTGTCCGTTGGGATAAGGGAAATGAATCGTAAGCTTCAATTTCTGTTCCTGTATCAGCGGAGATTCTACTTTTACTGCCACGTGGTCCAGTTGCTGGTGTGCATAGGTGATCACTTCTACCGGCTGCTCTTCCACTGTGAAGCGGCTTTTGATCTCGCCTGTCCACATGTCGAGCTGCTGGTCGATGTTTTTAATGTCATCGATAGTAGCGGGCTGTCCGTTCTTTTTAGTGATCTGTAATCCTACATTACCCAGTTGCAGGCGGTGCGGATTTATCCGGAAGTAATCGGCGGCTTCTTTGTTGCGTCCCGCTTCTTTCCATTGTACAGGGTAAGGAATCTTTCTGCCTTCCAGCTCATAAGTGCGGAGAGACTCTTCAAACTTATAGTTGTTGGGATTGGGGAAACTGTGCCACCCCCATTCGGATTGTGTGCCCAGCGGTACGCCTCCTTTATAGTATGCGGGGAAACTTTGCAGGCCTGTAACATCTACTGTAAAGGCAAAGCTGCCATTGCCGATAGATAGAGAAGATAATGAATCGGCTTTTGTAATATGAATGGTGTGCCGCTGCACTACTGCCTTGCGGTTGATGGGAGATTGTGCATGGGCTATGCTGGCGATCCATAACGATATAAATAGTGCGATGCGTTTCATGTTTTCTTCTTTTACTTTGATGCAAGCCAGAGGCTTGCCAATAGCCTCACTCGCCAGAGGCGAGCGAGTGTTGGCATATAAGAATGTTGGTCTTTTTAAAATAAATCATTCACTGAAGGCATAGTAAATTGTTTACGCTGGTCTTCGGGTTTGGGCAGGCCGAAATAAAACCAGAGGGTACGTTTTACCGGGCCGTTGAACTTCGTGAACTCACCGGCAGGTCCCAGGTTGGCCGTATTGGCGCTGATGTTCAACGCCAGCTTGGTGCCAATGGGCGGAATGGCATCAAGAAAGGAGATATCTCCTACTGGTAATGCAGGATGCGGTTGTATGCCGGAGAGTCCATAGAAGTCGAACAGACGTACATACAATCCTGTGTCCTTACTGGCCACCAGGAATTTGCCTTCCACTGTATTCATCTCCATCCAGGTTATATCGGCATAGTAGCCTTTGAACTCCGGATAGTTCCAGGGAAAGCTGCCTGTCTGGGTATTGTTGTACATGTTCTCCCACACGTTATCAGTGACGCCTTGCAGGCGATTCTTCCAAACACGGTAAGGGCCTTTGCCCAGCCACTTGGCGCCCAACACAAAGTTTTCCGGATAGCTGAAGCTAATACCGGCAAAGGGATAACTGCCTTGCAGACTATATTCATAATCAAGGCTCACCCATCCACCAGGATGCATTGTCCAGCGGGCGTATTTAAGATCGCCGGTATAAGTTACTTCTATTACACGATTGTCACCGCTTAGCGATTGTTTGATACTATTGAAGGTAGCCTGACCACTTACCAACACCGGACCGTTGCGGAATGATGGCCGGCCTCCGTTGGCATTGGCCACTCCGAGGAGCTGTCCGTTCTTTTTACTGAAGGTAATGCTGATGCCTCCTGAACGAAGGGCGAGGGTAGTATCAGTTTCTGCCACATGCACCGTGTCGGTATTGGTAGCAA
The DNA here is from genome assembly GCF_059502485.1 of Paraflavitalea sp. NCBI lineage: Bacteria > Pseudomonadati > Bacteroidota > Chitinophagia > Chitinophagales > Chitinophagaceae > Paraflavitalea > Paraflavitalea sp. The sequence continues at coordinate 555,219 of NZ_JCACET010000004.1, read as the reverse complement.
TCACCGTACTTAACAATTGATCATTGTTTCTGATGTTATACGTGCGACGGTATATTTCTTTACCGGCTGGGTCGATGGCTATGATGTTGAGTGCGTCATGGTTTTTCCAATCAGCGGGTAGATTAAGTGAAAGGTTGCCTGATTGTGTAGCAGCTATATCCGGACTGGTGGCTGTTCCTTTTTGCAAGATGGTGACGCCTGATTGTCCGCTGAAAGGCTTGGTGTAATTGACCAACTGCCAATTGAAGCGGCACTGTTTCAGGTTGGTAAAATGATAACGGTTCTCGACCGGCATACTACCATTGAAGTTCGCAGGTAAAGCAGACATGTTTATTTTAACCGGTGAGAATATTTCGCGGATAGCATAGAAGCTGCCTTCTTTTTCCCGGTGTGGCCCCACCACCCCATCGGGTGCATTTACTCCATTTACATCGATGCGTCCATTGAAATCAGTACGCACTACTCCCTCATCTACCAGCGCCCAGAGGAAACCTCCGCCAGACTTCTTAGCACTCCAATGGAGTTCCCAGAAATCATTGAGCGCAGCTCCCCCACCGCCATCATCCTGACAATGCAGGAACTCGGTAGGCATATAAATATCAGGACCGTTCAGGATATTCTTACTGCTGTAGTAATCTTCGTAGTGGTTGCAGTCGATACCATTGAAGGTGTTACCGGGACGATGGTGTGCATGAATAACCGGGCGGTTGGAAAGGTCATACAGTCCATAATCATCGTCCAGCTCTTTGTTGTGCCCGCCTTCATTGCCATTGCTCCAGAAGATAATGGAGGGATGGTTGGCATCACGGGTCACCATTTCTTTAACCAGTGGGGCGCCGGCATTTGTGCTGTAAGCTTTTTGCCAGCCAGCTAATTCATCAAGTACGTAAAGCCCCAGAGAATCGCATAGTTCGAGGAAACGTTGATCGGGTGGATAGTGTGAACAGCGCACCGCATTCATGTTCATCTCTTTCATGAGCTGCACATCTGCGAGATCAATAGCGGGACTTACCGTGCGTCCTGTTTCGGGCCAGAACACGTGGCGGTTGACGCCTTTCATCTTTATCTGTGTGCCGTTGAGGTAAATGCCATCACCCTTGCGTATTTCGATGGTGCGGAATCCAAAGCGTTCTTTGGTGCGATAGCCTGTTTGCGCACCATTGCCCAATGCCACCTGCACTGTATATAGGTTAGGCGTTTCTGCCGTCCATAATAGTGGGTTGTTGATTTTAGTAGTGAGTTTAACAAGGGTATCGTTGGCTTTTATCGTTTGCTGTACAGTGGCTACTATCTTGCCTGCGGCATCTTTGATGGTAGCTGTTACCTGTTTAGGGGTTTTGATATTCTGCAGGGCCACATTCATGGCAAAGCTGCCATCGGCTTTAGCATCTATGGCCGTGTGGTCAATGTATTCCTTGGGAACTGCTTCGAGGTATACCGGCCTGAAGATGCCACCGAATATCCAGTAATCGGCCAGGCGTTCGGCATTGTTTACGGAAGCATCGGCCGACATTTTACTGACAGTCACTTCCAACTTATTGGGTTTGCCTGCCAGCAGTTTATTGGTGATGTTGTATTTGAAACGATAGAAGGCTCCCTGGTGCACAGCGCCTGCCAGCTGGCCATTGACCTTTACTTCCGCATCGGTCATGGCGCCTTCAAATACGATAAATACTTCTTTGTTTTTCCAGGCTGCGGGAATGGTGAAGTTGTGGCGATAGAGGCCTTTCTCGTCTGCAAAGCGGAAGTTGCGGCCGTAGGTTACGTAATCGCGGCCATAGTTGTAGGCGCCAAAGCCTTGTTGCTCCCAGCAGGAAGGAACCTGTATGGTGGTCCACACACCGCTTTTGCGACCGGCCGTGCAAAAGAAATCCCAGGTGACCGTGTTGTCTTTATCTCTGCCTGACAAGTATTGTATTTCTCTCTCCTGTGCTGCAGCTGCAGCAGTGATAGCCACCAGGAGTATGGCGCTTATGATTCGATGGAAACTCATATCGGCTTACGATAAAGCCCCTCACTTTGTCTTTGGCAGCAGCTTATCACGCACCGGCTTGTTACGATCACAAGTGAGCTCTCCATTGTTGTACTCCAATGCTGCCAATTGTATAAGGGTTCGCTTATCATCTACACTACCCGGTGCGGCTGGTTTATCTTTCCGTCTGCCGGGATGTGTGAAATAATACAGGTATACTTTATCATTATTAACTACTACGTCCGCATGGCCGCCAATGGCCTGGTCTTCGGCGCCAGTGCCCGGCTCTTCCAAAATGCGGCCGGGTTGCTTTTTCCATTGCAGCAGGTCGTCGGAGCTGTAGATCTCCATGCCTTTCCAAACATCGATCACCATCCAGTACTTGTCTTTGAATTGAAACACTTTCGGCCCTTCGCCTCTTGCTGCAATGGCTTTGCCTTTATCTTCCCAATGGTACAGGTCTTTGCTATCGGCGTAGTAGATCGACTTTCCATCGCGCTCATTGTTGTACCACATGCGCCAATTGCCATCGGGCAAACGGAATACAGCGGCATCGATCACTTTATCATTTACGAGGGGGAGGGTGGATTCGTATTTCCAGTTGAGCAGGTCTTTGCTGGTACAGTGAACAATATGGCGTAGATGGTTCCAATCATCAAAAACACCGGGCACGTAGGTGAGGTACATATGATAGGTACCGTTGTGCTCAATGATATCCGGCGCCCAGAAGGTGTATCCCGCTGGATCAGGCCGGTAATTGATATTGGCTGTGTCTTTGTATTTCCAGTGCAAGCCATCTTTCGATTCGGCAATACCGATCTTTGTGCCATGCGCCCAGCTCACACCTGGCGCACCGGGCATGGTAGCGCGGCGATTGGTATAGAACATCCACCATTGTTTCGCTTTCACGTTCCAGATCACCACAGGGTCAGCCGCACCATCATATACCGGATCGCGGTATAATGGTTTGGGCGCTGTGTCCTGGGAGAACGCAGTATAGGTGAAGAGAATCAATATGATGGTGCCAATTATTCTCATGAAAGTCAGATTTACCTTTGCTTCGCTGGCAGATTTCTCACTTCGCCGCTACTGCTCAATTTTTACAGTCCTGAATGGCTTCGTTCGAAATGACAGAGAAGGGTGAGCTCTGTTCAAAGTGACAAGCCATTGTTTGTCACACAGCTAACTTCACTGCCTGACGTGCGATCAGCTTCCATTCTTTGCCGCTCTTTTTCCAGATGGTGAGGATGTCCAGTTTTACTGTGCCGGGGTTACCACCATCATTGGTAGCGGCAGACAATTTATGACGCACAATGGCTACATCGCCCGATACGCTGATGGTTTGTTCTGTCAGGTCGATGCTTACGAAATCGGATTTGCCACTGGCAATCGCTTCTACGAAGGCAGCTTTGTCTTCGATCTTACCACTGGAATGGCCATAGCTCAACTTCTCGTCGGCTACTTTTTCCAGGGCTGCTCTTTCGCCACTGATCATGGCCTGCTTCAGCGACTCTACTGCTGCAGCTACGGCTGTTTCGTCTTTGCTTTGCGCCAGCGCTGTCATCGTGATAAGGTTTACGATCACCAGGAGGCTCATTAGTTTGATACGCATAACTGTATTTTTGCGGGTTAAGAATGAACCCCAAATTAGTTTTTATTTTATTACTGGCTACTTCTCCAATGGCATATCTATGTATATTATTGGCGTAAGGGTAACCTCACTTGTCAATCCTGCTGCTTTTGGCTCCCATTTGGCGGCAGTGAACAGTCCATCCGCTCCCCGATTGGCGGGCAGTCTCGATGGGAAGTTGGTATTGTAAAATTTCTTCCACGGCACACCCCGTTTGTCCATATCCGCAATGCGGTTGGCCATACCGTTGGTGACTTGTATTTCCAATTGATTGTTTGCTAAAAGGTCTTTTGCAGGAAGCACGACTTGAAATACCGGGCCTATCAAGGTTTGAACCCGTTTACCGTTCAGGAATACTTCTGCCGATTCCTGTACATTCCCGAGACTCAGTAAAAGACCGGTGTAGTCTTTTACGGCAGGTTTCTTAAACGTGATCTTATAAGAAGCAGTGCCGGCAAATTTTTTCACGTCTTCACCCGGCCATTCCGTCCATGAAGTGAGTTGTGTAATAGCAGCAGGGGCTGGCAAAACAGGCCCTCCGCTCAGGAACGACACATTCCAGGTGCCTTCAAGCTTAACACGATCACCTACAGTAGCAATATAGGGATAACAAGCGGAATGTAACTTCGTTGCGGCTGTTTGTAAGACACAGCTCTCGCCGGGGTTGAGCTGCAGGTAAACGGTTGCCGCTGCACCAGCCACTTTATTCATAATTCCATATCCTGATCTTTTCTGCATGGGATCGAATACAGTAATACCCTTTGCAGGGGTACTGATGTTTACCCAACCATCCACGCGTTGCTTACCGGTATTGGTGATGAAATAATATTTACCGCCGTCAATAGAGCGGCGTATACATTGCAACCCCTGTGCCGCCATTGTTTCCTGTGGTACTTTGGCAGCGGCCAGTAGTTGTTGCATATCATCGCCCAACAGGAATTTTCCTTTACCTGTGATGGCCTGTTGTACATCATTAGTAGTGGTAAACTTTAATTGTCCCAGTAGTGCTTTGAAAGCAGCCTGCCGTTTATCGAGTGTACTATAGCCTGGCACATCAGCAGGTAGTGCTTTATGAATAATAACAGTAGCGCCATTCTGTGCCAGGGATACCAGCTTTTGCAAAGTCTCCAGTGGCAGGAATTTGGTTTCGGCCAATACGATCGTCTTGTAGGCATTGCCACCGGATAATAATCCGGTACCATTGTTCTTTACCTGTTGTAATTGTTTATCGGAGAATATGTCGAATGCATAACCGTTCTCCAACATCCAGGAAGCTGTATTCTTAAAGTCGGTGTTCTCAAATCCTTCCATGCCGTCGAAGTGGTGGAGCAGGTCGCGGCCCGGCTCTGCGAAGCGGTCATAGATGGGGAAGTATAACAGTACATCATTATCAGGCTTGCCAGCTTGCAGGAATGACTGGCAATGTGCTACGTACTGATTGAGTGTACCAAAGTCTTTCCAGAAAGGATTATTCGGATGGAAGTGTACTGCTGCGTAGAACAACCATCCCGGCCAGGGATCGTTCTTCGGCGAATAGTTGGTGCCGTGGTAAAAGATATGGTTCACGCCACCAATGAAGTATTTATCCAATGCCAGCTTTACATCGCCCAGGCTGGATTGAAAATGCTCATTGAGCCAGGTGGCTGCTTCTGCCGAAGCCAGCGGCTTGCCCAACACATGGGCCGTGGAGGTTGCAAATTTGAAACGTAGTATATCCGTGCCTTCTGTCTCCGGAATATCGATGGCCCCATAGAGATCGAGGATATTGGCAGGCGAGCCGTGGGACTGGTTGCGTATCAACGCTCCTTTTGCTTTGGCCCAACTGTGCCAGGGGGTAGTGAATTTTTCTAGCAACAGTTCTGAAACGGTTTGGCGGTAATCGCTCAATATGCGCTCGTTCTTTTCCTTTGTATCTTTTCCATACAATGCGGGCAACATTGTGCGCAGGTCATACCCACGCCGTTGCTGGAACTCGCGCAGCATATCGGGTGTCCAGTTGGCCTGTCCGCGTGCATCGTCTACTTCATACGAGTCATTGAAGAATGAACGAAGGCCTTTAATATTTCTGCCGGCCAATGCTTTGTCAAAATATTGCAGATAGTGTTGCAAGGCTGGTAAGTTGAAGTGGTCTATTACATCTCCTTCTCCTCCGGGCGCCGCTCTTTCTACCATCTTACCATGCCAGCCCTGGAACAGGCCGTACAGTGTCCAGTTGCCGGTGGGGGCAGTCCAGTTAAGCGTTCCATCTGCGCTTACTTTAGCAGTGAGATCCTGGCTGTTGCCTTGTTCATCGTAGGCCATCAACAATGTGACGGGCAATTCTTTTTCGTAGCGTACCTGATCGAAAGCGTATTCCTGCAGGTTCTTGTTGGTAGCGATGGGATAAGTCAATGTTTTTATATCTACCTGTTTGCCGCTTACTGTACGGATCAGTGGTTGTTGTGTGAAGGTGATCTTCTCTTTCAATTGCTCACCGGCTTTCAGCGTCCAGGTTTTCAGGTTCACGTTTTTGCAGGCATCGGTGGGTGTTACCCAAGGGCCGCCAAAAGGCCAGCCAGTGCCTGTAGCCATATCGATGCCGAGGTTAAAGCGTCTGCCTTCCTGCAACGTGTATTCCAGCATGCTTACCCATTGTGGAGAGAGGAAGGGAATAAACTGCTGTTCAGTGCCACGTACGCCGTAGATCGGTGTTATTTCCAATCCACCCAGTCCGGCTTTCCGGTATTGCTGCATCAGGTCGGTGATGTCTGTTTTATTGACAGCACTGCCTTCCCACCACCAGCGTGTCCAGGGTTTGGTGGTTTGTGTAATGGCGGGCCAAAGGTCCTGGGCGTGAGTTGAAAGGCCCCCTGATAGCGAAGCTGCAAGCCAGAGGCTTGCAAATACCCTCACTCGCCGGAGGCGAGCGAGTGGAAATATTTTCGGGTACATATGTGAGGTTACCGGGTTTCTCATTCTTATAAGTTAATGTGCCTTGTCAGGTTGTCTTAACAAAACCCTTCGACAAGCTCAGGGTGACACAACAATATTTATACTTTTGATTTGGCAATCTCTACGGCGTATACCTGTTCTTCTCCTTCGAAATTGGCTCTGAATATAATCCATTTACCGTCGGGTGAAAAATGGACGTTGGGCTCGAGCTTATACCCATGGTGCTGCATGTTGACCAGCTTCTCGGATACGAACTTATCTCTTTCCGGGCGGAATAGGTATATCCACCGGCCGTTCTTTGCACGTGCTACCTGTCCTGAGTCGCCACCATCACCGGCAAACAGCTTCTGATCGGGCGAAGTAGTGAAATGGATGGACCATTCATCGCGGGTTAGCTCATATCTTTTTTCTGTCAATGTCTTTACATCGGTACCAGCTACAAAGAACTTCACGCTACGCGGCGTTTGCAGGTCGAACCAGATCGTCTTGCCATCGGGGCTAAACCACTCATGGCCTGCAATCTCCATATCCATCGTTCTTTTGTGCATCAGTTTGATATCGCCGCTGCTCAGGCTAATCGTCCATATCCTGTTCACCTTGTGCCAGGGACCTTCATGACAAAACATGAGCAGGTCGGGATCGGTGGAAGAGAATTGTACGTGGTTAAGCCAGGCACTATCGGTAAACAGCTTGCGCAGCTGCCCGCTCTTTACATCAATCACAAATAATGTGCGGGGTAACCGGGCTTCGTAGATCAGGTTGAAGTAGCTGCTTTTATTGGGGTTCTTTCTGAATATTTCCTTTTCTGCATCCGTAGAGTAAACACCTCCGAGCAATGTTTCATCGGCATTGACAGTGGTGATGCCTGCTTTGAAATCGGGTGGAAACACAAAGAGCAGGCGCGACTTTTTGGTATCGATATCGGTAGCCCATACACTGTCTTTGATCTGGTAGTAAACCGATTTGGTTTTGGCCCCTACTATCTCTCCGTTCATGGGAGAAGCCTGCTGTGTGACCTGTTCAGGTTTTAAAGTATTAAGATCAACGGTATAGACCTGTCTGCCGTTGGCGCCGGTGTTGTAGTACACCATTTTATTCCCGATGAACGGGTTATTGTGAAAGTAAAAGCTGGAGTTTCTGCCTTCCGTGCGGGACAGCCGCACTACTTTGTGGTGGGTATCTTTATCGATCCACTCGTCCGGCATATCCTTGCCGGTTTCCAACACTTGTTGTGCTGAAGCAACAGTGGATAGTGTCAATAGCAGTAAAAGCGGCGCAAGCAAATTGGGTGAACGCTTTTTCATACGGCAACGTTGTATGGTGTACAATCGAATGTTCTAAAAGTAACACACAAGGCAAAGGCAATCATCCTGAGCTGTCCTGTTGGGAATTGGGCTAAAGCCCAGTAAAAATTTGTTTATAGTGTCCCGGCCCTAAAGGGCCGGGCAATTACCTTCCCCCCTGAACTTTTGTTAATTTCCATCTGGCTTGGTGACGTTCATACGCGGGCTCAGGGGCCAATGCCACTTTTTGATATCATCGGGCCGGGCAGGATTAAAAGGGCGTACGTCTTTTTTAATGTAGCGGGCAAGGTCTAATTTGTTGTCCCTGATGCCCTGCACTATGCAACGGGCTATTTCATAAGCTCCGTAGGGATTAAAGTGGGTGTTGTCTTTTAATTCTTTATCCTGTCCGGGAAATGTGTTCGCTTTATAGATCACAAAGGCCAGCTGGCTCTTATCTGGCCCCCAGGCTTCGTATAGGTTTTTGCTCATATTGTTGAGGTCGATGAGTGCCACTTTCTCTTCTACAGCTGTTTGCCGAACTGCCGCCGGGTAATCACCCAGTGTGTTGACGATCTTACCTGTGCTGTCGAAATTGCGCCGGTGCATAGAAGTGACCAGCACCGGAATGCCTCCTTTTTTACGTGTTTCATCGATGTAGTACTTCAGGTCTCGCTTGTAGGAGGTAAATGGGCCTATCCCCTCGCCTTTCTGCTTTTGGTCGTTGTGCCCAAATTCTATAAACAGGTAATCACCGGGCTTCATGAGTGATAGTACTTTCTCCAGCCGACGGGCCGACCGGAAGCTATTCAGTGCTTCGCCTGACTCAGCGTAGTTGGCAACCACTACTTTGCCTGGCTGAAAGAAAGCCGGGAGCATTTGTCCCCAGGCCGCATATGGTTCCTGTGCCTGATCGACCACTGTAGAGTTTCCGGCGAGAAATACTGTAGTTACTTCCTGTACCGGCGTGATCTCTACCGCACACAGTTTGGGGCTGGCATCATTGAATTCAAGGGTCAGTTTGTTATCCCAATGTAGATACTCGACTTCGCGTGGCTTCAACTTTACTTTCCTGTCGGTGCCTCTAATCAACGAATCACGGACATGTACCGTAAAAGATACTGTGGTAAATTTCCCTTTCTTCGTTTTCACCTGTTGCACCATCATACGACGGCATTCTACACGGATCGTAGCAACTGATGCGCTGTCCGCATCACCCAATGTAACTGTGACGTTGTAACTACCTTCCGGCACTTTCACTGAAAACAGGAAAGGGAGATCGCTGGTTATGAAATCGCGGCGCAAGGCGTCTTTACCGCCCCTGTCAGTGGCGATCAGGGCGCCTCCCCGTTCAAAACCGTAGCCGGTTTGATCGTTATAAAAAGTGGTTGGAGTGACAGGAGTGTACCCTTCAGCTGTTTCGCCGGTGCCGAAGTCAAAACGCCAGGAACTTGTTTGCGCGTTGGCAAACAAAGTTGTCAGACAAAACAAAACTGTGATGCATTGCTTCATATGATTAAAATTCAGTGCAGGGGCGCCAGCAGCCCTGCTGTTTTTGGTGAAAACTGCACGTTTTAGTCAACTACGCTATTTCAATACTCTATCTATACTTCATCTATAGGGTATCTATACTTCATCCATACTCTATCCTGCCTTTATCCTGGTGGCTGAATGCCTGTTCGTTCTTATCAAAACAACGCGGATCACAAAGTAGAATAAAACATGTACTTCCAAAAATCAGTGTGACGCTTTTACATGACAGGTGGAGACAGATTGTGAAATTTGGTGCTTTCTGTCATCTCTGGTGCAAAACGATACAAAGCGGTATTCCCCATCTTAACTATTGGTCATACGATCTTGAATATAAAGGGTGAAGATGTCATGTACTTGCCTCCTTGCGAAGTGGTGAACAGGTAGGCCGGTTTACCGTTTCGCAACAAAAGCTGTGGCCGTTCGAAGCGGCCATACTTTTTTAGATGAGGGGGCGCAGGTGGCTGCTGAATGTATTTGTCGGCGCCATAGTAAGCGATCTCCGGCTCACTCCAATGTAATCCATCTTCCGAACTCATGATGATGCCTTCCTGGTGTCCATACACACCCATGTCGCGCGCAATCATGTACAGCTTGTTGTCCTGCTGCCAGATAAATGCATCTTCAAACTGGGCATTGTCGCCGCGCTTTGAGAAATCAATAACAGGGTTACCAGCATACTTCTCATACGGTCCCTGTAACTGTTTGGCAATAGCCAGCCCGTACTTCCTGTTGCCCCGGATCGTAGGATGGGTAGACTCCTGGTATTCTTTTGTGTTCCATGATTTATAGTATAACCAGTATTCTCCATTCTTTCTTTTGACGAAGGCAGGGTTGGTGGTACAATGATCATCCCATGCACCTGCAGCACCCGGTAATAACAATGGCTCATCAGGCCGCTCCCAAGGACCATCCAAGCTTTTGGCAGTAGCCAGCCCGATGCGCTTGGTATCTGTCTTCCCATTGTTGTTGCCCATGTAGAAAAGGCACCAAGTGTCATCCACTTTTGTGATGAGGGGATTGTGGCAGGTAGTGGCATCCCAATAACCGGGTCGTGGCACTAATACAGTTTCCAATACACGAAAAGGTGACTCTGGCGAGTCAGCTACGGCGTGAGTAATTTCGCTGCCTTTTATCCAGCCGCCCATTCCTTTCTTCGCATCCCAATTGGAAAAGAACACGTGTGTTTTGCCATCAGGGCCTTCAATGGGACTGTTGCACCATACATACCGGCCTTCTATTTCCAATGCACGGCCAACGGGACGCAAGCGACTGGCGAATGGTGATTCGCCCAACGGGTACGGCAATGATGCCATCTGCCGGAAGGGTAAACCCATTCCGGCAGATAGCAGTGTGAGTTGCTTGATGAAATCTTTCCGCTGCATTTAATATCCTTTGTTCTGAAGATACAGTCCAGGTTTGATGTCCAGTTCTGTTTGGGGAACCGGGTAGATGATGTATTCTTTCTGGAATGGCTGCATGGTGTGTTGTACATCTTCGGCAGTGATCCAGGCGGGCATGATCGTTTCGATCGCGCCGCTTCTTACCAGGTCGTGCCAGCGGGAGCCTTCTGCTGCAAACTCTCTTCTTCTTTCACTCATCAGCCTTGCCAAGTCAACATTGGTAATATTGGTTGACAAAGAGGCTCTTCCCCGCACCTTGTTCACTATTGAATCTACAAAGGCTTGTGTGCCCGGCGCTCCACGCAAGATGCATTCTGCCCGCATCATCAGTACGTCGGTATAGCGGTATACAATATAGTTGATTGGCCAGTCCAGCCGGTTGGCGGGTACTTTGGTAAGGTCTACATATTTCTTAAAAAAAGAGCGTGTCTCCGTTACGCCGTTATAGACATAACCTGATTGAATGGAGAATGCTTTGCGGGTGTCGCCCGTCTCATAAGAGTTGAGGAGATTATTGGAAACAGGACGAATGGTGAGCCCGCCCTGTGTGGCCTTTCCCTGTGACTGGAACCAGGTGTCGGGTACCAGCACCCAGGGGAATGTAGATCCTATTACCGGATTGGCGCCGGTGATGTATTGCACATCGAACACCACTTCTGCATTATTCTCATTGGTGAAGGAGAAGATATCGGTGTACTTGTCGAGGAATGAATATTTGTTGCTGCCAATTACTTCATCGAGCAAGGTGGCTGCTTTATCCCATTCGCTCACGCCGAGTCCGGGGCCTTCAATGCCGTATGTGGGACCAGAGCGTGTCATGTAGACCAATGCCAGTAATGTTTTGGCAGCGTAGCGGGTGGCTCTTCCTTTATCTGCCGCCGGATATGTTTCGGGCAGGTTAGTGCCGGCAAACTGCAGATCGGCAATGATGAGGTTGTATACATCGGCTGCGTTGCTGCGGGGTATTTCCAACGCCTGTTCCGGTGTAACAGGTTTATCGAACACCGGCACTTTGCCAAACCATCTTACCAGGTCGAAGTAGAAGAAGGCGCGCAGGAATTTGGCTTCTGCTTCCATGCGGGTACGCAAGGTGGCATCGGTTACTACCGCGCCGTTGGCAACCAATTGCTCCAACAGCTTGTTGGCTCTGAAGATACCATTGAAGTTGACCGACCATGCCTCACTCACATAAGGATTCGCCGCAATGGTCTTGTGAAAGCTGTTGATGCCTTCCCAATCGCGCACGCCACCATCCGATACGGCATATAAATTATCCGACCTTGTTTCGGACAGATTCAGTTGCCTGTCGGGGTAAGCGCGCAGGCTGTTATAGGTAGCGTTGGTAGCTTGCAAGAAATCATTCAATGATGAATAGAATGCATCTGACGGAGAAGCTGAAATGGGTAGTTGTTCCAGTTTCTTTTCGCAGGAGGCCATTACAACCAGCACTACTGCAAAGAGGTAACGAATATTTTTCATACTGATCTGATTAGTAGTTGAATTAAAAAGTAATATTTACACCGATGATCAATGAGCGGGGCAAAGGAAGCCCGCCATAGTCTCCTGCTTCGGGGAAAGCAGTACTGCCGCTTAGATCAGTATTGGTCGCCTCGGGATTGAAGCCGCCTTTGTATCGGTCGTGACCAAAGAAGTTCTCAGCAGTGATGTAAACACGTGCAGCCTGCAAAACGTTCTTTGTTTTGAACAAGCGGCCTGCATCGTATCCCAACGTGATGTTTCGCACGCGGATATAATCGGAAGAATACAACCAGTCGGTATTGATAATACGGCCGAAGGTGGAATAGGCTTTGCCTACTAAACCTGCACCGGGATCTGCCGCAGAACGCCAGCGGTCGCGGAAAAAGCCGAGGGCATTATCCGTAAATCCTTGTCCTGTTCTTCCCAGTGCGCGCCCCAGCAATGAGTAGATGGAACCTCCCCACTGGCCCTGGACCAGCACTGTAAAATCGAATCCTTTGTATCTGAAATTATTGGTGACACCCCAGATATAATCCGGGTTCGGATGTCCTACGATCATACGGTCGTTGGCATCGATCACGCCGTCCTGTGAATAATCAAAGTATTTCGGATCGCCTTCTACCTGTGAACCAAACAAGGGTACTCCTTTGGCAATGTCTTCTTTGGAAAGGATGCCTATTTGCTTTACCGCATAGATGGCATACATCGGCTGGCCTACCCGCAGGATGGCATGAGGAATATCGAAAGAAGAAGGTATCAGTATCTGGTTTTGACCTCCTGCCAATTCCACTACTTTGTTTGTGTTGTGGCTCAGGTTGGCTGAAGTAGTCCATTGGAAATCGCCTGTCATGTTGCGTGTGGTGATCTCGATCTCCCAGCCTTTGTTTCTTGCCTTGCCCGCATTGCGCAGGTAGGTGGAGAAACCCGTAGCTCCCAGAATCGGCACGTTGAGCAACAGGTCGGAGTTGAGCTTGTTGTAATAATCAAAAGAGGCTGTGATGCGGTTGCCCAGCACGCCGATGTCCAGGCCAACATCCCATGTCTCGGCTCTTTCCCAACTCAGGTCGGGGCTTGTGATACCAGTGGGCGACTGACCAACTACCTGCGTACCGTTAAAATTATAGTTATTGAAACCCAATACAGCAATAGAGCTATAATCGCCAATATTATAGTTGCCGGAAGTACCCCAACTGCCACGCAGTTTAAGATCGCTGATGAAATGAACATTCTGCATAAAGGTTTCTTCCGATATTCTCCAGCCTACGGAAGCTGAAGGGAACCAGCCCCAACGGGTGTTGCCGCCAAAGCGCGATGAACCATCACGGCGTAAGCTCGCAGAGAGCAGGTATTTGCCATCATAGCTGTATTGTACTCTTCCAAAATAAGAGAGCAATACATTTCTTGCTTCGCCTGTAAGACCTGTCACCGCAGAGGCCGCATTGAGGGTTGTGATGTAATCGTTGGAAAATCCATTCTGGGAACTAATGCGCAGGTTGTCGATCTTATCGGAGTTGTAAGAGAGACCTGCCAGCACTGAAACATCATGTACACTGGCAATCGTTTTGTTGAACGACAATGTGTTTTCGTTTACAAACGTCTGGCGACGATAGCCTGTTAAAGAACCAGATGTGAGCGCTGTTTGCTGCGCAATGCGCGTAGGCAGTGTGCTGGCAATGGTATAGGGCACATAGTTCTTGGAGCTATTGTCCGTATTATCGAGGTTGAGGGTTGTTTTAAATGTCAGCCCTTTGATGATCTGGTATTCCGCATACATGGAGGTGAGTGTGCGGAAGCGTTTCGTTTCTCCTACTGTATATTTCAATTTAGCGATAGGGCTGTTGGGCGATACGCTCCAACGGTATTGACCATCCATATCGACGTTGGGATAAATGCCCATCGTATCTTCCTGTACGGGCGTGAAGCTCACCATCTGGTGGAGAATATTGTCTTTGCCTTCTACTCCGGGGTCATTGGTAATGGAATAGGTGGGTGACAGGTTGATGCCCAGCTTCAGTTTTTTACTCGCATTGATCTCTACATTGGCACGGGCGGAGTAGCTGGTGTAATCCATGTAATGGACCATGCCCTCCTGCCGGTTGAAGTTGCCTGATACATAGTAGCGTACGTATTCATTGCCGCCGCTGGCTGATATCTGGTGGTTCTGTGTTAATCCTTTACGAAATCCTTCATCCTGCCAATCGATATAACGCAGACCGGGATGACCGGGTTGGGACCAGCGGTCATCGGTCATATAACTTGTGTTGACTGCACCGGGAGCAAGTCCCAATATCACGCGTCGTTGCTCATTGGTTTGAGCAGCTGTTCTGCCCGCACCGGAAGCTACCCACTGTGCGTTGATCATTTCAGTGGCGCGGTCTACCCACTCGTCAGCACTCAGCATGTCCAGCTTGCGCGCACGTTCTGAATAGCCAACATAACTGTTGAAGCCGATCTTTGCTTTGCCGGTTTGTCCGCGTCGCGTAGTGATGAGCACCACTCCATTGGCAGCACGGGAACCGTATATGGCTGCAGCGGCAGCATCTTTCAACACCTGTACCGACTCAATATCGTTGGGGTTCATGTTGTCGAGCGGATTACCCAGTGCGAAGTTGCCAGAGCCATTGGGCGCAGCGGTCGATAAAGGGAATCCATCAATTACATAAAGGGGCTCGTTGCCCGCGGTAATAGAACCCGTACCTCTCACCTGTACGCTCATGCCTTTTCCCAAGGCACCAGTGGTTTGCTTGACGGCCACACCGGCCATCTGTCCTACCAGCGCCTGGTCGACGCGGTTGACGGGCCGCTCTGTGAGACGGGTAGCGTCGAAGTTAGCTACCGCACCGGTGACGTTTCTTTTTCTTTGTGTGCCATACCCGATGACCACTACATCATCTAATGTTTTCTTGTTGCCACGCAGGCTAACCGTTAATGTTGTCTGATTGTTAATGGGTACCTCCTGTGTTTCAAACTCGATGTGTGAGACCATCAGTACTGCATCGCCTTTGGAAACAGTGATCTTAAATGTACCGTCCTCACGGGTAATAGTGGTGTAGTCACCAGTTCCTTTTACCTGGACAGTAGCGCCGGCAACAGGCTTGCCGGCTTCATCATTGACCTTACCGGAAATAACAATGCCAGCACCCGGCGTAGCGCTCTGGGCCTGCGTTTGATTGGTAAGGAGCATCAATAAAATACATGGAAAGAACAGGGCAGATCGAATGATCGTTTGTAATTTCATACAGCTTTTTTTCTTTACGCAATCTTAGTTACTATCAATTCACAAGATGGACCATATGCAAGGGATGGTCCATTTCTCTACGGGAATAGAGCAGGCACTAAAATTAGAAAAGCTGTAAGTAGCATTCATCCTGAACTGTCCTGATGATTACTTCTCGTAGTACTGTAAGGCAGAGTCGTTGATCTTATATTTATTTTGTTGCAATAACTCATAAATAGCGGCACCGGCCAATAATACAGGGCCATAGCCGTGTGCTGCGTATACATTTACCGGGCGATAATAATAAAATGCAGGTTCAAAGCCCATGCCTGTGCCTACGCAGGTACCTTCTACCTGTCCTTTATCATTTACTTTGGTGGATACTGCATTCCAGGCCAGCAATGCCATGGGTCCATATGCTACCGGATCGATCCACCCTTTCTGAATGGCATGTGCAATGCAGTATGTGTAGATAGCCGTGGCAGATGTCTCGAGGTATGAATCGTTGCGATCGAGGAGCTGGTGCCAGAAGCCAGTGCCGGACTGATAAGCAGCCAATCCTTTAATATGCGCACGTAACAACTCCAATACTTTTGTACGACCGGGATGGTTTTCGGGCAGCACATCCAACAGTTCTACTTTCGTCATGATGGCCCAGCCATTCGCTCTTGCCCAATGGAATTGCGGATGGTCCTGCATGCCTTGTACCCAGCCATGCATGTATACATTCTTTTCTTTGTTGAACATACGTTCGGAGAATTGCGTAACCTGCTTCACCGCATCGTCAAAATATTTCCTGTCGCTGGTTAGCTTGCCCATCTGTGCCAGTGCAGGTACGCTCATATAAAGATCATCGAGCCAGATCGTGTTGGGATGTGGCCGGTTGCGCGCCAGCGTACCATCGGGCAGCCGGAATTCTTTGGTGGAGATATATTGAATAAAATTGTCGATGACCGGGCGGAGGTTCTTCACCACACCTGAGCGTTCGGCCTTAATCATGGCAGCGCACATAGCGCCTGCATCATCCAATGCATGCGGATCAATCACTGAACGGAGTGGATTGGAGCGGTTCTTATATTTTTCGAAGATCGGTTTGAATACCGGTACTGCATCTGCGATCATCTGCATACGATGAGTAGTGTATTCAGCATACTTCTTATCGCCTGTTGCAGCGCCTACCTGCAGCATGCCGCTGTAGGTAACGCCCCATTCGTAGCTTGTGAGCCGGAAATCACCGGGTTTTAGGATCGTATTTGTATCGGCCGCATTGACAGCAGTCAGCGCAGCGCCGGAAGTCCGGTTAATCCATTGTGGGGGTGTTGCCACATCGAGGTAATTGTATATCCTGTCCAGCACTTTTTTCACGGCATCGGTGGTGGGCGGACTGTAGGGGATCGGGTAATCCGGTTGGAGGGCGTGTAATGGCGCGGTAACGTCGTTGGCTTTTTGTGCTACAGCGGAAAGCGTAATAAAGATGGCGCAGGAGAATAAAAGTCTTTTCATCGAATACATATTGTGATTCTAATTTAATGAAAGAAAAAGGACGGTCAATAAAAATTGACACGTCCATGCTTGCTATTCTACTAACTAAGACTGCCGAAAGGACTGCCGGGATGATAATCAGTATCCCGGATTTTGGTAGGCCTTCTTCTCATCTGCTGTCAGCGACCTGCCTTCTATTGTGGTGGCATCTATCTGCACGGATGGAATGGGCCTTAGTTTATGGAACTCTTTAAGCTCTGTTGCGTCAGCATTGAAGAGCTTTGTTCTTGCATAGAATGTTTCGGTACGCACCAGGTCTTCCCAGCGGTAAAACTCTCCGCACAGCTCACGGGTGCGCTCATTCAGCATAAAGTGAATGAAGCGGTCGGCCGTGCTGCTTACTGTAGCAGGGTATTGCTCACGGGGTGAATTGGTAGTAAACAAAGCATCGGTAGCCACCATCTGTGCTGCAGTGCTGGTCACATCACCGGGTGTGCCGCCATCGAAGCGTCCTACAGCCGGATTCTTGAATTCGCCGGCGCGGTAGGCTGCGCGTTGACGCACTGCATTGATATAAGTGAGCGCTTTGGTGTAATCGCCTTTTCTGCCGTATGCCTCAGCAGCGATCAGGTAAGTCTCTGCCAACCTTGCCAGGATGCCATTCCTTACTCCGCGTTCTTCATTGTAATTGGGCGTTTGGCGAACGGGGTCGAGGTGTTTCACTAATGTAAGGTACTTATTGGGTCCGTTACCTTCTACAAGGTTACCGCCTGCATTTCTGTAATAGCGCGCAAAAGTAATATAGCGGTATTTAGTAGTATTGGCCAACTCTGCTTCCGTGAGGGTAGTTGTCTTATCGTTCACAATAAACAACGCGGCTGTATCGCCATTGGCATAACGGGGTTTACCTATCAGGGTGCCATTGGGCGCATCGGCGGCTGTCCACTTGGCCACTGCATTGTTGGCAGCTGTTGATGTTCCATTGTTGCGATAGTATACTGTTCTGAAGCTCTTGTAAAAACGGGAATCGTTCCTGCGATCGAACAGGTCGATGGTATAATCTGTAGGGCGCAGACGACGATAGGGCCGCATATTGAAGTTATCGGTTGTACGCACCAACCCGGGTATACCAGCATCGTATTGCATCATGTAGAACAGGTGGGCGCGGTTGCCGCTGGAGCTGTTGAGACTTGTTACATTGCTAAACTGCGCTGCAAAGATGATCTCTTTGCTGGCTTGTGATGCCTGAAATTCTGCGTAGTCAACTGAATTAACTGTGCTCTGGTAGTTGGTGACATAAGGAGGATCGGCATCAACGCCCAGCGCAGCAGTCGTTACATTAGGGTAACCTTTTGGATAAACGCCTCTCCACAAATTCATATAATCGGGTTCCAGTATGTAGGCATTGGAACTGATGACCTGATCGGCAAAGTAGGCGGCACTGTCCATATCGGTTGCTTTCTGGCCACGCTGATCTGTAACGGCGCTGCCACGGGTGAGGTATACTTTAGCCAGGAAGTGATTGGCCGCGCCACGTGCAGCCCTGCCAGGTTCTGAAGCAGACAGGGACAGGTTTTGTGAAGCAAAACGAAGGTCACCGATGATCTGCTCGTAGATGGATGGTACGCTTGCCTTGGCAAAGTCGGACCGTGGGCCTGCCGATGTATTCAGCACCAATGGAATGCTGCCAAACTGTTGTACCATCTGGAAGTAATAATAAGCGCGCAGGAACCTCAGCTCTCCTATGCGTTGATTTTTGGCTGCTTCGGTAGCCAGCATCTTGGAAGCCGGATTATTATACGCAGGAATATTTTCAATGCCCAGGTTGCAACGGTTGATGCCCGTGTAATTATTCGTCCACAATCCGTCGAAGAAACCATGGGTTGCATTGAACGATCCGGGGTCGTAGGTATTGAAGAAGATATAGTTGTACTGGTCTCCTATCATAAACTCGTCGGTACCGAAATTCCACAATGAGTATACCTGCTCGTTCTCAAACTTCCATCTGGTATTGGTATAGGCAGAGCGCACCAGGTCTTCCAGCCCCTGATCGGTTTTATAATAGTCATAGGTGAGAGTGCTTACCAATTCTTCTTCTACAAACTTCTTGCAGGAAAAGAGTGTTATGAAGGCAAGGGCAACTATAATAAACTTTTTCATAATTGTTGTTTGAGCTTGTCAATTAAAATCCAACGCGTACTCCCAATACCACGCTTCTGAAGTTGAAGGAATTGGGTCCTGGTGCGGAAGTAGAACTGGAGGGATAAGACGAGAGGTAAGGAATGGTCTCCGGATCAGCCGTCTTATACTCGCTAAACAGGAAGGGGTTCAGTACGTTCACATAGGCACTGAGGTTATTCATGCCCCAATTTTTGATGAGATCGCGCTGGAAACGGTATGTCAATGAGATATTGCGCACTCTTACAAAGTCGCCGCTTCTGAAGCCCATAGCCTGCCAGTAGGGCTGAATATCGATCGTACTGTTTGCCTGTGCATATTCATTGGAAGGATTGGTGGGTGTCCAGTAATCTACTTTGAAGGACTGATAACGTCCGTTAAGGCTTGGCCTCATTTCGCGTATCAGTGATCCCTGCCTGAAGTATACAAATACATTCAAGTCAAATCCTTTATAGGAGAATGTGGAACTGAAGCTGCCTGTCCATTTCGGATTGTGTGAGCCCAATACCATTTTATCGAGCTCAGAGAAGGCTGTATCACCATTCAGGTCCTGTACATATGCTTTGCCAGGCTGGAAGGCTGTGTTGGTTTTGTTGCCTGCTTTCTTCCAGAAATACTCGGCGAGGATACCGCCTTTGGCAGTGTCGGAGTATTGAAATATGCCCTTGAAGTTATAATCGTAGTAAACGCTCAATGGTTTGTCGATAAACCATTGGCTGGCGATGTTATCTGCTTTTGTTTCCAGAGTTTTAATGGCTTCTTTATTAATGCTCAATACAAAATCGGTGGTCCAGCTAAACCCGCCAAGGTTTTCGATGTTTACTGTCGACAGGTTCAGGTCTATACCTTTGTTATTGACATTACCAATGTTTACCAGTACACTGGAGAAGCCGCTCGTTGTGGGCAGGCGCTTGCTGAGGATCTGGTTACTGTTGGTATTGTACAGGTCGATGGTACCGGTGATGCGGTTGTTCCATAATCCGAAGTCGAGACCAATATTTGTTGATTTTGTTCTTTCCCAGCTAATTTCCAGCGGCAAAGTTGAGGGTGCATAGCCGGGTGCGGCAGCACCGCCAAAGTTGTAAGTGCTTCTTGCCAACGTACCTCCGGCGAGATAAGCATTGATACCAGAGTTCCCTACTTCGCCGTAGCCTACACGCAGCTTGAGGCTATTGATAAATGAAGCGTTCTTCAGGAAATTCTCCTGATCCAGACGCCAGGTAACTGCACCAGAAGGAAAGACCTGGTGCTGACTGCTTGGAGGTAGTACAGAACTCCAATCGTCGCGAACAGTTAATGTGAGGAGGTATTTGTTGTTGAAGCCGTAATTCAACCGTCCGAAATAGGACCAGTTCTTCGTTTGGTTAAATGAACCAGTCGCCTGGTTCGGTGTAGCAGCCGCGTTATTTTGCAGGGAGTACCATTTCTGGCTTTCATAGATCAACTGATCAGCGGAAGCGGAAAATTCTTCAAAGCGGTTGCTTACCCATTCCTGCCCTGCCACTACGTTGAGTGAATGATCGCCGAACCGCGTATCATAGGTAAGGAAGTTTTGAGCTGTCCATGTAAAATAGCTGCGTGCGGTATAGGTAGCATTGGCTGTACCTCCAGCACGTGAGGAGGAAATAGAACCATTGAAAACACCAATGCGCACATTGGAGGCATCAATATTGGCAGCTGCCCTAAATTTGAGTCCTTTCAAAATCGTTATCTCACCGAAAATGTTGGGGAGTATGCGGTTTACTCTCGACTCATTAAAAATAGTATTCGCATCATTCAATGGATTTACTATGTTGGCATCATTACCAGGCATCAATATGAAAGTACCGTCTTTGTCATATGGTTGTGCAATGGGTAATTGTCCATTGACGCCGCCGTATACATTGGGGCCTGTATTCTGGATAGAGAACGTATATAAAATACCTCCGCCAAAGGTGATCGACTTATTGGGTCGCATGTCGGTATTCAGGTTGAAGGTGTAGCGGGTAAAGTCCTGCCCTGTTTGTATGCCTTTCTGGTTAAAGTAACCACCTGAGAAAGCTGCTTTGAACTTTTCACTGCCTCCTGTTACCGTGATGTTGTGGTTGTGGGTGATACCGGTTTCGAGTCCATGTTGCTGCCAGTTGTAGCTGCCTACTTTGGAAGGATCGTAAATGGCAACGCTGTCCAGTGCTGCGAGGCCGAGCCTTGTGAGGAATGCTTTTTCTTCGGCCGTAGTAGCGCGTCTGGCAGCGATCAGCCTCGACCGGTCTCTCCAGGTGTAACCCGCCGCTACTGATTCCCAGGTATAGGCATCCTGCCTGGCCCAGAATAACACTGAATCTATTTTAGGATCGGGGAAGTAGAAAGTAGGATTGGTTGCGCCGGGGCTTAATGTCAAGTTGTAGGCTTTGTTGCCGAAATATGCATCTCTTCTCATTTGTGCATATTCAGCTCCACTGAACACTTCCTGTGGCCGGATAATATTGTCGAAAGAAACTTTTCCATCATACTCCACAGATAATTTACCAGTCTTACCTTTTTTAGTAGTTACCTGTATTACTCCGTTGGCGCCTCTCGATCCATAGATGGCTGTAGCGGATGCATCTTTCAATACGTCGATGTTTTCAATATCAAGTGGATTGAGATCATTCAGACTGTAAGCGATGGGTACACCATCCACTACTACCAAAGGTTCATTGGTAGCTACCAATGAGCGGTTACCACGGATGCGTATGCTGGCGCCTGATCCCGGCCTGAAAGAAGAAGGTGTGGCTACGAGACCAGCGATCCTGCCTTGTAATGCCTGGGTGACATTCGTTGTAGGTATCTCCCGTAGTTTAGCTTCTCCTACTGAAGCTATAGAACCGGTTACGTCGCTTTTCTTTCTGCTACCGTAACCTACTACCACTACATCATCCATCGATTGGGAGATAGCGTAGAGAGTTACCGACATAGAAGTGTTACTACCTACTCTTATTTCCTGTGTAGCATAACCAATATAACTTATCACCAAAACAGGATTAGCACCGCTTACCGTGAGCCGGAACTCACCTTTATCATTGGTTGTAGCTGATGTACCTGTACGCTTCAATACTACTGTAGCGCCTGTTAATGGCTCATTCTTTTCGTTGACAATCGTACCCGTGATCACCGTATCGAAGACTGGTGGCGGATTGTTGTCCAGGTAATAGTTGTGTGTGTTATGATCTTTGAAGGGAGGGGGCGTGTTGCCGGGCGTGGCAAACGAGGAGAAAGGGCTTAGGGCGATCAGTAGGGCAATACTTATCCCATAAGCATAGAAATGGTTTTTTTCCATACAGCAGTTTTAAAGCAAATGATATTCAATCGTTCCACGCCTAAATTAGTCAGGTGTAATTTTATAATCATCCTGATCCATCCTGACGTTTGGTTTATTCGTGTCATTCTGACGATATTATAAATCCAGATGGGGCGTGGGATAGGCTGAAACTCAGTGTTGCAGGACGCTTCAGGATGGTTGCTGTATTGCAAAAGTTAATTTAGTAGTGGAATAGTGTATATCTAACGATTATTGACGCGGTATTTTTTATTTGCTTTTGCTATTTATGTAACCTATTAACTGAACCAAAATTAACTTGCCATGCTTCATTACGACTGCACAGGTTCATCCATTGCGATCTTCCACCCTCCCGAAATGTTTCCTGTTCATCTTGTTGTTTTTCAGAACAGTTGTAGCCTGTTTCCCTGATCGATAATCGTGCTGATTAAACGGTCAACGGTAAGTTATGTAAACCTACATCGCTTGCCCAAGGCTATTGGCATGTCCATTCTTCACTTCTTTATCCCGCTTTATATACCGTTCTCAAAAAAGAAAAACTGTCTATTGCTATGTACAAGTTCCTACACCAGATGCTTGCAGTAATGACGATCGTGTTGTTGCTGGCGGGCTGCCGCAAAAAAGCATTCGATGAGTATTATGGTCGCCCCACTTCCCTGGAACCGCCCATTTACCAACAGCTGGAAGCCAAAGGTAATTTCAAACATTTGCTGGCCGCTATCGACAAGGCTGGTTATAAGAGTATTCTTGGCGCTGCCGGTTACTGGACTTTCTTTGCGCCACATGACTCCGCCTTCCAGGTATACTTCAAAGAGCGCAACATCAATGGTATCGATCAACTGGACAGTAATGCGTGTCAGCAGATCGTTACCTATTGTCTTGTATACAATGCTTTTAAGAAAGAACGGATCGGTGATTATCAAGCAACCACCGGATGGGTAGTCAACCAGGCATTCAGGAGAAGGACCGCGAATTATACGGGTGTGTACAACACAACAGATACCAGTGGCAAACCGATCAAGGCTATTGCCGCTAACCGTAATTCTAATTTCATTGAGGCTGACAATAACAATAAGCACCTGCCTTATTTTGTCGACAATTTCATGAAGGCCAAAGACCTCACGGCTGCCGATTATAATTATTTCTATCCCAATACTGCTTATACCGGCTTCAATGTAGCTGATGCGGTGGTGACGCAACAGGATATTCCTGCTGAGAATGGCGTGATCCATGTAGTGAACAAGGTGATCTCTGTGCTACCTTCCATAGATCAGTACCTCGCCAGTAAACCAGAGTACAGCTTGTTCAAGGGTATCTTCGACAAATTCCTGATCCAATATGTTTTAAACAACTCTGTAACGACGCGCTACCGAAACCAGACCGGGCAGAGCGACCAGGTGTTTACCAAGTTGTATAACTCTCTTCTCGCTTTCTCTCCTAACAATGAGAATTTTCTGAAGGCTCAGGATAATGACGCGCAGAATAATTGCTGGAGCGTTTTTGCACCTACCAATGATGTGCTGGAGCCTTATATTAAAACAGTACTGCTGGAGCATTATGACAAACTGGAGAGTATGCCGCGTACCATCATTTACGATTTCGTGAATGCGCACTTGTGGCAGTCGGCTGTTTGGCCCAGCAAGTTCCAGACCACGTTGAACTTTGTGAATGAAGAGGCACGTTTTAATCCTGCTACCGACATCAGCGATAAGAAGGTATTGAGTAATGGTATCTTCTATGGCACTAAGAAGGTGCAGGATGCCAATGTGTTCAGTAGTGTATATGGCAAGGCTTATCTCGACCCCAAATACTCCATGATGATCACTTTGCTGAACCTGGAGCTGAAGGGTCAGGTGTCGAGCATCCACCGTAAGTATACTATGTTCATGGTCAGCAATCAAATGTTCAATGATGCCGGCTATACTGTAGACTTAACTGTGAGCAATGATATAAACGACCAGTGGCGCTATACTCCCAAGCCTGGCTCTACGATCCCTGCCAGCACCGGCTCCAGCACGCGTGCCCGGTTACAACGGATCATCAACCAGCATGTAGTGCCGCTTACCGTGATCGATGATCTTTCGGGTGAAGGCATGCTACAGACTTATGGCGGCGAATACATCAGTTATAAGAACAACACTGTTTTTGCAGCGGGCAATGTGGACTCCAACAATGTGGCCACCATACTGGATACTAAAACTGCCAAGAATGGCCGGGTGTATTATGCGACGCGCCTGATGGAATACAGTGAAGCGCTTCCGGGTGTACATATTGAAAAGCTGGGAACGCCGGCAAGCTCACAATATAATTTCTTCTGGCAATACCTAAAGGGTTCCGGATTGTGGAACAATACTACCAAGGAAATACTGGGTGTGGCTAATGGTACTTTCTATACGTTGTTTGTGCCCAACAATGCAGCTATTCAAAAGGCAGTTGATGACGGCTTGCTGCCGGGCACAGGTACCGCTCCGGGTAAAACGCCTGTGTTTGCGCCTACCTCACCAGCTGATCAACAATTGGTGACGAGGTTCATCCAATTCCATTTTCTCAACAAACGGTGTATTGGCACCGATGGCGGGGATGGCGGGGCTATCGAAACACTGTATAAAACGGATGAGGGTGATCCTACTACGATCTTCGTTAATAATGGTCCGTCTTCAATTGTGTTGACAGACGTGAACAGCCGGACTGCTACTGTGGTATCTCCCCGCAGTTCGTACCTCAGCAATCGTTGTATCATTCACCTTGTGAATAATTACCTGCAATATCAATAAATAATTACCCGCAAATAAACGCTATGAGAAAGTTTTTCACCAGGATCGTTTGTGTATTGCTGCTGTTGGCTACCTGTTGGCAGGCGGCATGGACACAAGCTCCGGCAGCTACGGACAATAAGCTGATCATCCGGGGCAAGATCACCGATAAGAAGAATAAGGAGCCGATCTCCGGCGCCTCGGTCTCTGAAATGGATGCCGACGGGCGTATCATAAAAGGAGCAGCTACAGATATTGAAGGAAATTTTGTACTCCGCATTACTAATCCAAAGAATAAACTGTCTGTTTCTTTCGTAGGTTATAAGACCACCAGTCAGGCAATCGGTGGCCGCACTACTATCAACTTCCAACTGGAAGCCGGCGGCGGGGCCGACCTTGAGGAGGCTATTGTAGTAGCTGCCCGGCGGGTAGATAACGGGATGGGGCAAACAGCTGAAAGAAACCTTACTACTTCGGTAGCGCGGATCAGCTCTAAAGAAATGGAAGAGATGCAGGCGGCCAGTATCGACCAGGCTTTGCAGGGACGACTGAGTGGCGTGGACATCACTGCTACCAGTGGCGATCCCGGCGCAGCGATGAATATTCGCATCCGTGGTGTGTCTTCTATCAACTCTACCGGCAATCCGCTCATTGTGGTGGATGGCATGCCTTATGAAACCGATATTCCCAGTGACTTCAACTTTGGCACAGCCGATGAGCAGGGTTATGCTCAGTTGCTGAACATCTCTCCTGCCGATATCAAAGAGATCACTGTGCTGAAGGATGCGGCAGCTACTGCTGTGTGGGGCAGCCGTGCCGCTAATGGCGTATTGGTTATAACTACTAAAAGGGGAACGCGTGGCAAGCCCAGCATCACGTATACTTTCAAAGGTTCTACTTCTGAGTTACCGGACCCCATCCCTATGCTCAACGGGGACCAGTACTCCACGCTGATACCGGAAGCTTTCATGAACCGGCTGGGTACTACTATGGGCCAGGCTGTACGTGAGTTCAATTATGACCCGAACGATCCTTACTGGTATCACAACTACAGTAATAATGTGAACTGGGTGGATGCGATCAGTCGCCGTGGCTGGTTGCAGGATCATACTATTTCCATGAATGGTGGTGGTGAAAAGGCTAAGTATTTTGCTTCAGTAGGTTACTTCAATCAGACCGGGGTTACGATAGGTACTGCGCTCAAACGGATCAACACGCGTATCAACCTCGACTATGCTATTTCGGACAGGATCAAGATATTTACCAGCATTGCTTATACGCATTCGGACCAGGACCGGAATTTTTTCAATGCCAACGACAATAACGAAGGTGCTATCCGTAATGTGGCTTACATCAAGATGCCCAATATGAGCATCTTCGAGTATGATGAGCTGGGCAATCTCACGCCCAATTATTTCTCCCCCTCGGCGAATGTGCAAGGAACGTATGCGCGTATTTATAACCCGGTAGCCATGGCCAGCCAGGCCAAGCTGGGCGTACTGGGTGAACGGGTGGTGCCGCGGTTCCAACTGGATTATGCCATTGTTAAAAATGTGCTGCGGGCTACATTCGATGTTCAGTTCGATATCAATAATACCAAGAATAAAAGTTTTCTACCGCAGATTGCCACAGGGCGTGCCAATACGGAAACAATCGTGAACCGGGCTTATGATGGTGATATCGATCAGTTCAGTGTGACTACCCGTACCAACCTTTCATATACTCCGCAGTTCAAGAATAACGATCACGTATTTTCCAGTTTCCTCAACGTGTTTACCAGTGATCTGCGTTCGGTAGCGCAGGAGATCGTGACTTCCAATACAGCATCTTCCTTACTCGTAGATCCTGCAGCGCCTTCGCGCACGCAGAACCAGGACCTGCAAGCCAGATCGGGTATTGCACAAACGCGGAGTGTAGGCGCCGTGATCATTGCGCGGTATGGTTTTAAGGACAAGTATCTCATTGAAGCTACGCTTCGTGGTGATGGCAGTTCACGGTTTGGTCCCGATTACCGGTATGGCCTTTTCCCTGGCGCTTCTTTGCGCTGGCGGATATCGGAGGAGGGTTTCTTTAAAAAGATCAAACAACTTGATGATCTCAGCTTCCGCGCCAGTTATGCGCAAAGTGGCAATGCTCCTAAAAACGATTATTTATTCTTCAATACTTATAGCACTTATAGCTGGAGCTATCAGGGACAGAGTGGTGTATTTCCTTCGCGTATGGAGCTGAACAATCTGCGCTGGGAAACTATTCATGGCGCGAACGTAGGTTTCAACGTGTCGATGTTCAAAGGCCGCCTGCGTGCGGATATCGACTTTTACCGCAACCGCACCAAGGACCTTTACCTGCAAAACCTGGCTATTCCTTCGCACACCGGTTTTAACAATGTGAGCATGAATATCGGCACTATGGATAACCAGGGCTGGGAACTCGCTTTCTGGACCGTACCGTATAAAACAAAGGACTGGACTATTGGCTTCGACTTCAATATTGCACAGAACCAGAACATCATCCGCTCTATTTCAGAGTTCTATCCCAATATGGTGGGTAATGTAGGCAACAACGGGGAATACATGCGGCTGTTGCAGATCGACAATCCGTTTGGCTCTTTTTATGGTTATAAGTTCAAGGGTGTATATAAAGACAAGGCATCGACTGTTGCTGTTGGCGCCAACGGCAAGCCCATCGTCGGCCCCAATGGTCAGCAGGTATACATGCGGTTCAATTATCCTACTGTGGATTATACTTTTCAACCGGGTGATGCGATGTATGAAGACATCAACAACGACGGGAACATCAATTATATGGATGTGGTTTATCTCGGTAACAGCAATCCCAAACTAACCGGTGGCTTTGGTCCTTCTGTGGGTTATAAGAATTTCCGGTTATCCACTTTCTTCAGTTTCCGTTATGGGTATGAAGTAGTGAACGGCACCAAGATGAACACCACCAATATGTATAAGTTCGATAACCAGAGTACGGCTGTGTTGCGCCGCTGGCGGAAGGAGGGTGATGTAACGGATATTCCGCGCGGCATCATCGAGGGTGGGTACAACTGGCTGGCGAGTGACCGCTATGTGGAGGATGCTTCTTACCTGCGCTTCCGCACCGTGACGCTGCGGTACACGTTTGCCCCGGAATTGATCAGCCGGCTGAAAATGAAAACGCTGAGTGCTTTTGTAACGGCAGAGAACCTCGTTACCTGGACTAAATATACCGGACAGGACCCGGAGGTAAGTGCCCGTGGCGCCGATCCTTTCCGCGTAGCGTTTGACTACTCTATGACACCTCCTTCTAAATTGTTTACGCTGGGCATAGTCGCCGGCTTTTAATTATCTATCACAACGAAACGCCCGATAATGAAACGTATTCTTCTTTATTCTCTGATCGTTCTTCTGCCGGGAAGTATGGTGTCGTGCAATAAATGGCTCGACCTAAAGCCGCAAGACGGCATCACCGGCGATGAGTTCTGGAAAACCAAAGAGCAGGTGGATGCTGCCGTAACGGGTATTTATGCCTCGATGCTCGGCAGTACTAACAATGACCGCGCGCTTCCCGAATACTTTTTCCTGTGGGGTGAAGCGCGGGCGGATATGGTGTCGCCGGGCTTCAGGGCCACGCAGGAGGAAATGGATATCGTGAACCTGAATATGTTGCCTACCAACTCTTTTACCAACTGGAGCTCTTTTTATCAAACGATCAATTATTGCAATACCGTGATCGAAAAAGCGCCGTCGGTACTGGAGTCCGATCCCACTTTTACACAGGATCACTTAAACAGGGCTACGGCCGAGGCACTGGCCTTGCGTGCGCTGATGTACTTCTATCTCGTGCGGAGCTTTGGTGATGTGCCGATGCAACTAAAGGCTGTGACCAGCGATAAGGGTATTGCCCAACTGGCCAAAACAAGCGGCAACACTATCCTGGAGCAACTGGTAACTGATCTTAAAAAGGCGGAACCGCTGGTGCCGCTGACTTTTGGCAATCTGAAGAATGACAAGGGCCGGGTGACGCGCTATGTAGTGAACGCCTTGCTGGCCGACATTTATTTATGGATGGATAAATATGCCGAGGCTGCGGCTGAATGTGACAAGATCATCAATTCGAGGAGCTTTGGTCTGGTGATTGGCTACAATATGTTTGACCAGGTATTTTACCAGGGTAATTCGAGTGAAAGCATTTTTGAGTTGCAATTCGATGCACAAAAGCTGAATCCTTTTTATCTTATTCACTTTCCTGCCGGCCGCCGCTGGGGTGCAGCTCCTCATCTTACTGAAGTGGTGTATGGCCTCGATCTCATGAATAGCATTCCTATTGTTGACTTCAGGGGGGATAATACTTCTTACCGTGGTACCGACTTTACCATCTGGAAGTACATTGGGGCCGACAATGAGGGTGATAATTTCAGAACGTTTGAACAGTCGTATGCACATTGGATATTCTACCGCTATGCAGATATCCTGCTGATGAAGGCGGAAGCCATCAACCAACAAAATAAGCCGCTGGAAGCTTCGCGCCTTGTAAAGGCTATCCGCACGCGTGCGCAGGCGCTCGAGATCGAACCCATGGACAGTACGAGCCAGGCATCTATGACGGGTTTTATATTACAGGAAAGGCAGCGTGAGTTTGCTTTTGAAGGCAAGCGCTGGTACGACATTTTGCGTAATGCCAAGCGTAATAACTACCAGAACTTATCGCTAATACTGGATGCCGCCGCCGTGAGTATACCGCCGGACCGGCAACAGGCTGCTTTCAATAAGCTGCGGGATAAGAACAGTCACTACTTCCCGATCTACTTCCAGGAACTGCGGACGAACAAACTACTTGAACAAAATCCTTTTTATAAATAATAAATGCACCTGTATATGAAAAAGAAAAACGCCTTGCTGGCCTTTTCGCTTCTCATCCTCCTGTTCTCAGGTGTTCTGATAGGGGGCTGTAAGAAACAGGCTTTGAAGCTATCTACAACTGAGGATGTAAATATTGTGGGGTACCTCGACAAGTATCCCGACTCTTTCTCCCTGTTCAAACAGATTCTTGACCGGACAGAGAATACTGCCTTTCTCAATGCGTATGGTTCTTATACTTGTTTTGCGCCTACCAATAGTGGTGTAACAAAATGGCTGAAGGTCATCAATGCCGCCAGTGTAGAAGCTGCCAACATCGATGTGCTGAAGGAGATGGTGAAGTTTCAGGTATTGAATGACACCGTTGCTACCGGCTCTTTTAAGGATGGTAAGCTACCCGTTCCAACCATGCAGGGGCAATTCCTCATTACCGGTGTATCTTTTGACGCCGGTGTTTCCAGCTATAGCGTAAACCGCCAGGCGCTGGTGTTGCAATCGAATATTAAAGTGGGCAATGGCCTGATCCACGTTACCAATAATGTACTCGTACCGGCTTCTCTTACTATCGCCAAGCAACTGGAGAACAATCCCAACTATTCCATTTTTGTACAGGCCATGAAGGAGACTGGTTACTTCAACCTGCTCAACACTGTTGACCCCGACACTACGAAGCGCTGGATGACCGTACTGGCAGAAAGCAACCAGGCATTGGCCGACAGCGGTATCAACAGTTATGCTGCACTGAAAACCCGCTACTCCAATACCGGCAACCCCACTGATGTAAAGGACAGCCTGCACATGTATATGGCGTACCACATTATGGGTGGGATCAAATTTCTGGGCGACATTATTACTTCTCCCACGCATGCTACGTTTGAGCCGCAGGAAGTGGTGAGTACGCAACTCATCAACCAGGATGTGCTGGTAAATGAAGATGTTTTTAATGGCGTACTGGAGAAGGGTGTGGTATTGAACAGGCCGACCAGTGACAACGCTTCCACCAATGGTGTGTGGCATGCAGCGCTGGGGCACTTTATGGTGAAGTATCGCAAACCAACTGCCGTATTCTGGGATGTATCTGCTTTTACCGAGATCATGAAGATGCCGGCCTTTTACCTGAAGCAAAATCAAAACTTCGTCAAGCAAAGTCAGACTGACCGCCCCATCAAGGATATCGACTGGCATTACAACAGTGCCAGCACTACACTGACTTATGAATGGAGCTCCAGCACTTCCAACTCAATCACGCGTTATGCGGTGAATTGCGATATCAACACGCTGCCTATGGGTGGCCCTGCCCGCGCCACCTGGGTGGAGTATACCACGCCAGTTGTGATCAAAGGACGATACAAGGTGTGGATCTGTTATCGTGCACGCAGACAATCTACCAACTCCGTATGTCAACAAAACATACGTGTCAACGGGGAACTGATGCAACGTCCGATGGCTTTCACTGAATTCAGGCCTACTACGGGCAGTGATGCAGAACTGGAAGCAATTGGCTGGAAACGGTATACTGAAAATACCGATGGTAACTATGGTGCGCGCCTCGTGGGCACCATTGATCTGAAAACAACGCAACGGCACGTTCTGCGGTTTGAAGGGATCAATGGAACGCAGAATACCAACCACCTCGATATGGTGCAGTTCATACCAGTGGATGAGAACCAGGTGTTGCCGCGTTTCAAACCTGATGGAACCAAGATCTATTTCTAAGCGAAACTCCTGTGCGGGTATGCTGCCGGGAATTATTTGTATTGACTTTCAAAAAGAGCCTGATGTTTATAAATACGAAGAAATTATTAAGCTGCATGGTCATAGCCGGTTTGCTGACTGCCGGCTGCCAGAAATGGGAAGATCATAATGCCATTACAGATGAAGGGGTAAGGAAGGACCTGCTGCAACAGATACAGGGGAATACGGAGCTGAGCAAATTTGCAGAGTTGCTTACCAAAACAGGTTATGATAAGGTGATCGCTTCTTCTAAAACGTTCACTGTGTTTGCGCCTACGAATGCAGCGCTGGCCACGCTGGACCCAGCTCTGGTGCAGGATACAGCGAGGCTGCGTTTGTTTGTGACCAACCATATCGCGAACCAGAGTTATTATACTACGGCAGCGACCTCGCTCATACGCCTGCCCATGCTGAATAACAAGTATAATAATCTGCTGGGTAAAAAACTGGGAGAGGCCAATATTACTACGGCGGATCAATATGCTAAAAACGGTGTGTTGCATGTTATCGACAAGATGGTGCCGGCATTGCCCAATGCCTGGGAGGTGCTTGAAGGCAAGCTTGTATCGGGGAAGCAGCAAGCATACATGCAATCCATATTCCGTAATGTATTCGATACTACCAATGCAGTTCAGATAGGCGTCAATCCCGATACCGGTGTCCCCATTTATCAGCCGGGCACGGATTCCGTGCGCACCAACCTGTTCTGGCGCAATGTGGTTGACCTGCGTGATGAAAGTAAGCAGTACACTTTTTTTATACTGGCCGATGGCGGCTGGGATGCTGAGGTGGACAAGTACAAGCCTTATTATGCAGCCGGCACTGCGGATAGCACCGCCGACTTAGCGAAGTGGGCAGTGGTAAAAGACCTGGCAGTAGAGGGCGTGTATGATCCTGCCACGATACCTGATACTATCCTTACTAAATTCAACGTGAAGGTGGGTGTTGCCAAAAGCGAGATCATCCTTACGGTGAAGACCAGCAACGGTATCGTATACTTCATGAACAAACTGGCCGTGCGGCCGCAGGATAAGCTGAAGCCTTATGTGATAGAGGCGGAGAATTACCAGACGTACAGTAATGACCGCCGGGGTAATACTTATTTCCGTGACCGCTACAATCCTGTTACCAACAAGGATTTCAGGGACGTGCTGGTGTATAATCATGGCGTAGCTGCTTTTAACCTCGGTTATCGCCTGCAGGGTGTGCCCACCATGAAGTACAAGGCTTACTGGGTGGCGCTGCACGATAATATCAACAGCATGACCACTACGTTCACGCAGAAGCTGGGTATCGGCTCCCCTACTGCTGCTGACCTTCCATATGTGACCGTGAACCTAAATAATTACAACGAGGTGTATTTAGGTGAGTTTACCATCGCTGCTTACCGACCTACGCTGACGGTGTATTTAACGGCAGCCAACAATACCACGGCTACCACCAATCCGATCGTGTGTGATTATATCAGACTGGAACCTGTTTTCAACTAACCCTATTTGTTGTTTTGAAACATACCAAACGATGCTTATAACAAGAAAATATATCAGGCGGGCAGTAGTGGTGAGTGCTTTTGTGCTGACGACCGCCAATCTCGTTGCGCAAGATGATTCGGCGGCAGTGGACACGAGCCTTATCAGGCTCGCGATGAAACCCGCTCCCAAAGGTGTACCGATATCTGGCACCATTACCGATGCGGCAGGCGGCAAGGGTGTTGCCGGTATACAAGTAACCGTGGATGATTTTTCGGCTGCCATTACCGACGACCAGGGACGTTTTACTTTGAATGTTCCTTCTTATAGTGCTACTTTAACGATCACCGGTGAAGGATATAATATCCGGCGGGTGGCTTTGAAAGGAAGGAAAAGTATATCGGTGGCGCTGCTCGATGAAGCTGCTGAATCATTTCACGAGGCTGTGATGACGCCGCTGGGCCTCACCAATCGTGAAGGGGTGACTGCCGCCATCGGTCAATACAACGTGAACTCCGGCTGGACTCAACCGGGTGAGCTGCCTGATGCCGTGTTGCAGGGGCGTATTGCCGGGCTCAATGTGATTCGCCGTTCCGGCACTCCGGGCGCAGGGGCCAATCTGTTCCTGCGCGGTTATAATTCTATCTATGGCACCAACAAGCCGTTGGTGGTGGTTGATAATATGTTGTTTGATGCGCATGAATATGGAGAGAGTATTATCGCGAACTCGTATGTAAATCCAATGGCACTGATCGATATCAAAGACATCGATAATATCACTGTGCTGAAAGACGCTTCGAGCATTTATGGCACTAAGGGGGCAAACGGAGCGATCATCATCACTACTGCACGGGCTAAAAATCAGGCTACCCGCATCGACTTTGCAGCTTATACGGGATTCAATATGGCTCCTGATAACCTGCCCGTCATGAATGCCGCAGATTATCGTATTTATCTTAGTGAGATACTGCAAAGTAAAGGGCTCAGCAGCACACAAATCGCCTCGCTTCCGTATATGAATGATGATACCAAGAATCCCAATTATGCCCGGTATCATTATAATACCGATTGGCAGAACAAGGTATTGAAGGGTAGTATGAACAACAACTATCTTCTGAAGGTAACGGGTGGTGATAATATTGCTACTTATGGGCTCAGCATGGGTTATATGGGTAACAAGGGTGTGGTGCGGGAAACGGACCTGACGCGCTACAGCACGCGGTTCAATGCAGAGTTCAACTTCACCAAACGGTTTACCGGTAATGCGAATCTTTCTTTTACCTACAATGAGCAAAATCTGAAGGATCAGGGTATTTCCGATAAAACAGCGCCGTTGTTCCTCTCGTGGGCAAAGGCGCCTTTTCTGCCTGCCAATGAAGTGAATGATGCAGGGATTGAATCGCCCAACCTGGCCGACACTGATCCGCTGGGCATCAGTAACCCTTCTGTGATCATTAAAGACATGCAGGCTTATAATAAGTATTATCGTTTCTTCGGTTCTTTTGGTTTCAAGTATGATATCAGTTCCAACTTAAGCGCCAGTACCTTGTTTGGCGTAGTGTATGACAAAGTGCGGGAGAATTTCTTTGTGCCGCGTAAGGGTGTGGCCAATGATTCGCTTTCCAATGCCGTTGGCGACAGCCGTATGGGCACGCAGGTGAAAAGGCTGTTCTCTATTTATACGGATTCAAGGCTGGAATACAAGCAGCGCTTCAACCGCCTGCACAGTGTTGTTGCACGGTTGGGAATGCGTTATCAGCATAATGATGCCGAGCAGGATTTCGCCGAGAGCTTCAACTCGGCAACGGATGATCTTGTATCTGTGCAAAACGGCTTAAGCGCACTGCGGCAGGTAGGCGGTGGTATTGGTGAATGGAACTGGCTGAACGTATACTTTGGCGCGGAATATGGATTCAATGACAAACTGTTCCTCACGCTCAATGCAGCGATGGATGGTTCTTCGCGCTTTGGCAAGCAGGCGCCCGATGGCATCGCCATCGCAGGCAGTAAATTCCCTATCCTTCCTTCTGTAGGCGCCGCGTGGCTGGTCTCTTCCGAAAACTTCATGGCCAACTCCCGCATCGATCTGCTGAAGTTGCGCGCTACTTACAGCATCACCGGCAATGATGATATTGGTAATTACAGTGCCCGGCAAACTTACAGGTCGCAAAACCTGCTGGGTGCGCAAGGGCTTGTGCGGAGTGGCATTGCCAACCCCGCGCTGCAATGGGAAAGCAATCATAAACTCAATGCAGGTGTAGACCTTGCTTTCTGGAATGAACGGGTGAGCCTGAGTGTGGATGCCTGGCAGTCGAAGACTACAAACATGCTGGTGTATGAATCGCTCGCCACGCCCACCGGCTTTAAGAGCATCCTCACCAACAATGGTGAAATGAAAAACACCGGTATCGAGGCTGCAGTGAATGTACGTATCGTCAACTCACGCACTATTACCTGGGATGCCGGTATCAATATCGGCACTTATAAGAATGAGATCGTGGCTGTGCCTGGTGGCAGCTTTACTACTGAATATGCAGGGGCTACGCTCTTAACTGCTGTAGGCCAACCGGCCAGTGTGTTCTATGGTTACACCACGCAAGGTGTTTTTGCTACTGATGGTGATGCGGCGGCGGCAGGTCTTACCAAGAAGAATGCTGATGGATCGTTCAGCACGTTCAAGGGTGGCGATGTACGGTTTACCGATAAGGACAATAACAAGGTGATCGACGGCAACGACCGCCAGGTGATCGGTGATCCCAATCCTGACTTTACCGGAGGGTTTCACCACCGGGTTCGTTACAAGCAATTTGAACTGCAGGCGCTGTTCACCTTCAGTCAGGGAAATGACGTCTTCAATTATGTTCGCTACCGGCTGGAATCATTGAGCGGCGTGGAAAATCAATTGCAAAGTGCTACCAACCGCTGGCGTTCGAATGGTCAGGTGACCACTATGCCAAAAGCCACGTGGGGTGACCCGATGGGCAACAGCCGTTTCAGTGATCGCTGGATCGAAGATGGCTCTTACTTCCGGCTACGCACATTGTCGCTGCAATACAATATTCCTTTAACACCAACAGGCTTTTTGAAGAGTGCGGCCGTGTACGCTTCTGCCACCAACGTATTCACACTTACTGAATACAAGGGTTATGATCCTGAGTTCAGCCTTACGCCCAGCGTGTATGGACAGGGGATCGATACAGGGCTTGATCCGTTGTACAGGACGGTGACACTTGGGGTGAGGATAGGTTTATAATGAGAGGTCAGAGGTAGGAAGTAAGAGGTAAGTGGAGAAAACCGTTGTTCTTCGATCCGTGCAATTCTTAATAATTCATGTTTTATTATTCGTGTTTCTAATTCGTGTATATATGAAGCAGTTTTCAATAAAAGTAATATTGCTGGCAGCTATCTTAACAGGCGTGTTGGGTGGTTGTAAAAAGGCATTCGATATCAATCCGGGCACAGAGCTGGATGCCAGCCAGATGTACCGCAACGTGTATGATGCGGATGCGGCGGTGATGGGCATTTATGGTAAGTTCATGGGTCTCTCCGATCGCTATATCATTTTAAATGAGCTGCGGGGCGACCTACTGGAATATACCAACAATGCTGATGAATATCTCCGGCAGATCAGTACGCACAATGTGAGTGCAGATAATCCGTATGCCAGTCCGCGCCCATTTTATGAACTGATCCTGAACTGCAATGATGTACTGAAGAACTTCCTGATCATGAAGAGCAAGAATACGCTCAAGGAAGCCGAGTTCAATCAACGTTATTCGGATGTTGCCTGTCTTCGTTCTTTCCTCTACCTGCAACTGGGCATTCATTATGGTGATGAGGTGCGTTATGTAACTGACGCGCTGGAAACGGTGGATGCTATCAAGGATCAAAGCCGTTTTCCCAAGATCAGGTTCGATGATCTGCTCGATAGTCTCATCCGTTTTACTGAGAGCATTCCTTTCAAAGATCAGTATCCCACCGGTTCACTGAATACCGGCCTCGATGGTGTTCCGCTCAATAACTTTTTCATCAACAAGAAATGTCTGTTGGGCGATCTCCACCTTTGGAAAGGTAACTATACGCAGGCGGCTACGTGGTACAGGCAGGTGATGGAATTTGCTACTACCGGCACTCCGGGTGAGAATTACTATTCGCAATACAAGATTGGCTGGGGCGGCAACTTCAATCATTATATAGCCTATGGCCGCGCAGGAGATGCCGCCACGCTTAATTACAGTGATGGCTGGCGTACTATTTTTGACCGCCCTTTCGATGCGGGCTACACGCGTGAGTGGGTGTGGGCGCTTGTTTATGACAGCCGCTTCAAGCCTGACAATCCATTGGTGAAATTATTTTCGCCCACCGGCGGCAGTTATCTCGTGAAGCCATCACAGTCTATCATGGAGAACTGGAACAATCAGCGGCAGCGCCCCGTGGCAATAGCAGGTTCCATCAATGGCATACCTTATGATGCACGTGCTATGTTCAGCGTAAACATGATGGGCGGGCAACCGGTGGTTATGAAATATCTGTATGGCTATATCAACTATGCTACCGGTATTCCTGTGAACCCGCTGGCCAAAAATGGTAAATGGTTCCTGTACCGGCAGACGCACCTGCATCTTCGCTTTGCAGAAGCCACTAACCGTGATCTGCGTCACCGGCTGGCTTACGGTTTCATCAACTCAGGTATCAAAGGTGCTTTCCCACCTCCTACCGGCGTAACCGATGTTACCAATTATCAAAACACTTTGCGCTATCCGGCGCCTTATAACTTTGATGGCCGGGAGGGTAATATTCCTTATTTCCGGAGTGACTGGTACCGGCACATCGGTATTCGGGCAAGGGCATTGGTGACAGAAGACACTGTAGCTATCGGAGCTGACAGTCTGCTGCATATCGAGAACAGCCTGATCAATGAGGGTGCGCTGGAGAATGCTTTTGAAGGAACGCGCTGGCCCGATCTGTTGCGCGTGGCCAGACGCCGCCAGGACCCGGCTTTCCTTGCGAATAAGATATACGACAAACTGCAAAAGGATGGCATACCTGGTGCAGATGCTGTGAAAATAAAATTGATGAATAAAGACAATTGGTATTTGCCGTTTAAACTGTAACCGGCGTGGGGGAAAAAGCGAGTGGCGAGTCAGGGTAATCCTGCTCGCCACTTGTCATTGTAGACTGGCTCCTATTAATCAACTGCCAACTACTTCCCGCTTTTCATCACTATACTAACGCTTCAGTCGCCAGAGGAAAGGCACTAACATGGGCACCCATTTTTTGTAGCGGCGATATTGTTCACCGAAATGGGCGATGAGGTCTCTTTCTTCAAATTGAATGGCGATCAATATGTATCCAGTGGTAAGCACCGCAAATAATAAGTGCGCAACTGTCATTACCGGGGTTGTCCAGAATGCTATCAGGAAACCGAAGTACAGGGGATGGCGCACCATTTTGTAGAACAGGGGTAACCTGAACGGTAATGGTTTGTAGGGTATTCCTTTAAAATAGAACCACACCTGGCGCAGGCCGAAGAGATCAAAATGATTGATCAGGAACGTGCTGGTAAATACGATCGACCAGCCGCTGAGGTAAGTGATGGACAAGATAGCTTTCAGGGCACTGTTGTCGACTTGCCATACAACGCCGCCCATTGGCTGCCATTGCCACATCAGCAGGATGAGGCAAATACTGGCCAGCAATACATAGGTGCTGCGTTCCAGGGATTGGGGGACATATTTCGTCCACCATTGTTTAAAGGCAGGACGGGCCATAATACTGTGTTGCAATGCAAACAGTAGTAAGAGGGAGGCATTGATAAATACCGCGCTCAGCAAAGAGGTTTGGGGAGTACTGTCAATAGATTTGGGCACAAACAGATTGCCCACAAAACCAATGGCATAGAGGATAGTGCCAAGGAATGCGAAATAGCAAAGAAGGCCATACAGCAAAAAAGATAGTTTTTTCATGTTATACTTGTTCAAAATGAGAAATTTGTACCGTGGATCTCAAGGATACGAATAGTGAAGTTTGCAGGGATACAAGAAAGGAATCCGGATCGTCAAGGAATAAAAGATCGTGTTCAGTCGTGTGGTGCAAGATTAGAA
Organism: Paraflavitalea sp.; assembly: GCF_059502485.1. Classification (NCBI taxonomy): domain Bacteria; kingdom Pseudomonadati; phylum Bacteroidota; class Chitinophagia; order Chitinophagales; family Chitinophagaceae; genus Paraflavitalea; species Paraflavitalea sp. Next base: position 515,909 of record NZ_JCACET010000004.1, on the reverse strand, counting down.
CAAGTTGCCTCCGTGGAGAAGCGTACATTAGCAGAAGGGGCTTCCACCTGTGTAGTACGGTCGGTATTTTGAGAAAAGTGGTTATTGAATATCACCGGATAAGGTGAGACGGAAGGCTCAATATATAGCGACATTTACACAGGAAACGAGGCCATTTAATCAGGATATGTTCTAAAAACCCCGAAAAAGGTGGTATTTCACGTATCGATTTAGCCCAAGGCCTTTCATGAAAATATTGTCCTCCATCCCCGCCATGCTTCTGGCAGTTGTTTGCTGCTGGCTTCACTATGAGGCTAAGGCTCAATATAAATTCGACAAAGCGATTTACATCACTAAGGAACAGGGGCTACCGGGCAACCATGTGTATTTAGCCCAAAAGGGACCGGATGGTTTCGTGTGGGTCGGTACGCATGAAGGGCTTGGCCGGTTTGACGGGCAACAGTTTAAAGTATATCGCCAGGGCAATGACCCACGCTATTCTCTTTACGATAATATCATCAACACGATCTTACCTCTGGACAAGGAAATATGGGTAGGAACCAACATGGGCATCTCTGTTCTCGATATAGGCAGTGGTGAATTCAGGCATTATCAGCTGGGGGAAACGCGTAAGAACGATACCCTGGCCAAGGACCTGAACTTTGCCGTACACATCATGAAGCGGGATGCTTCCGGATTGATCTGGATAGGTACCCGCACTTATGGCGTATGGTCATATGACCCGAAGAAGGACGTGTTCAAGAAATATGAAGAAGCTCCGGGCTCGTACCCTCCGGTTGTGCCGCTGCTGGGTTCTCACTCTTCTGTATTGAGCGTGGAGTTTTGCAAGACAAACGACTCCATCGTGTGGGCGGGCACCGTGGCCGGCCTGCAGGAGATCAACAAATATACCGGTAAGGTGACCTGGCATGTTTTTCCGCAGAAGGATAAGGACTACCAGGTATCTATAAATGCTTTCCGGCGAATATTCCACCACAGTGACGGCCTGCTGTATGTAGGTGGCTGGTCGGCCGGTATGCATATTTATGATCCTGTAACGCAAACCATGAGCAAGTTGCCGGTGGGCAAGCGCTGGGAAAGGTTATTGCATACTCCGATTGCCAGTATATACCGTAAAAGTGATCATGAGCTTTGGATCACTGCGCTCGACGGGCTGGCCGTGTATGACACCCGGCTCAAGGATGTGACCTGGGCAAGGGAGAATTATATTCCTGATAACTTATTTTATGGTGTAAACTGCATCGACGATCATAACCGGATATGGTATGGCAATATCAATGGTCTGCAGTGTTACGACCCGGCTATGCAACAGTTCACCAGCCATTCTTTCGCATCTTTATACGGTCGCGAGTGGGGCTTTAACCGGTATATTGTCAGTGACCCAACCGGCAACAAGATCACCGTGTGTCCGATTCAGGCCAACGGCATGTATGTTTTCGACAGGCAGAACAACTCCTGGACAAAGCAATCTTTTGAAGGGCCTGCTCCGTATAAAAAATTAGAGGTGCGCGGATTGGTGCCTCTGCCTGATGGTCAGCTGGCTATTTCAGCGACAGAAGGTTTATTCACCTTTCAGCCTGCGACGCGGCGACTAACCGCCATGAAACCACCTCCTACTCAGTTTCACAGGTACTACGAGATGCTGCTTGATAAGCGGGGGCGCTTGTGGTTGGCGGCAGACCTGGATGGGCTTATCTGCTGGGATTACCGTACCGGGCAATCGCGCAATTACACTAAACAAATCTGGGCTTATGATACTTCGGTGCCTTCGGTAAGGGTGGCCAATATGTTTATCGACAGTCACGACAACGTATGGTTTAGCCGCTACGATGGATTGGGTGTTTACATTGCGGCTAAGGATACAATCGTGAATTTTATCTATTCGTTGAATAAGTCGGCAAGCCTGGCTTATGTAAACTCTTTTGCAGAAGACAAAGCCGGACGAATATGGATCTGCAATAATGAAGGATGGGTAGGTTATGCCCGGTTGGCTTCGCCGGAAAATGGCATTGTATCGAAGACCTGGCTGCCTGACAAAAAAATAGAAGAGAAAGTAGCTTCATTGGCTACTGACCGCGAAGGCAATGTATGGGGTCACACGCACAAACGGCTGGTCCGGTTCGACGCTACCAATACCAGTATCTCTACGTTCAACTTTCAGTATGGCTTACGGGAGCCCGACTTTTATCATTTCTCTTTTCTGCCTACCGGTGAGATGGTTTTTGGCGGTCGTAATGATATCGTACTGGCCAACCCGGCTACTTTCAAGCGTAATGAAGAGCTGCCGATACCTTATATCAACGAACTGCATGTATTGAACCAACCTATTCCTATTCCTGTGTTGTTTAATGACACTAAGATCAAGCTGTCTTATGACCGCAATTTCTTCACGGTAGGGTTTTCGGCACAGGCTTATACTTTATCCAACGAAGTAAAGTTTCGTTACCGGTTGCAGAACTTCGACGATTGGAAGGAAGTGTCGGGCAGGAATACCGCTAATTATACGAACGTGCCTCCGGGCAAATATATTTTCCAGCTGCAGGCTGCCAATAACGAAGGGGTGTGGAATACGAAAATATTGCAGTTATCGGTATACATAGGTACTCCCTGGTGGCAGACCTGGTGGTTTCGTATTGCGGCGCTCTTATTGACAACTGCTATCGTGTATTGGCTGTACCGGTATCGCATCAGGCAGGTGCGGAAGAAGGAGCAAATGAAGTCTCAATATGAGCGGAAGCTGGCTAACGTGGAGATGAGTGCGCTGCTGGCGCAGATGAACCCGCATTTCCTGTTCAACAGTCTCAACTCTATTGACAGTTATATTATCCGTAATGAATCGAAGAAGGCGTCTGAGTACCTGAACAGCTTTGCGCGGCTGATGCGGTTGATCCTGCAGAACTCGCGGTCGAATTATGTGACACTGAAGGATGAGATAGAAACGCTGGACCTGTACCTGCAGATGGAAGGTTTGCGCTTCAGGGACCAGTTTCAGTATGAAATAAAAGTGGATACCAAAACGGATGCCAGTGCTATCGTGATCCCGCCCATGCTCATGCAACCATATATCGAGAATGCCATCTGGCATGGGCTGATGCATAAGAATGACGGCACTTCACGGAAGGTAGAGTTGCTGATCGAAGAGCGGAACAATTTCCTGTTTTGTGTGATTCAGGATAATGGCGTGGGAAGAGCGAAGGCACAGGCGTTGCGATCGCACAAGCAGGCCGGCAAGCGGAAGTCGATGGGTATGCAGATCACACAGGACCGGATCGAGATCATCAACAAGTTGTATGATATCAATACTTGTGTGACGATCAAGGACCTTGTGGATGACGCTGGCAGTGCGACAGGGACGAGGGTGGAGTTAGTAATACCATTATAAAAAGTTTGTTATGATAAAAGCGGTGATCATCGATGATGAGCTTCACAGCATAGAGACGCTGAAGTGGAAGCTGGAAAATTATTGTCCCGAGGTATCGGTAGTGGCGTCTTTTGAAAAGCCCGCCGAAGGGGTTGCGTGGTTAAAGCAAAATGCCCCTGACTTGTTGTTCCTCGACATCGAGATGCCTATGCTTAATGGCTTTGATGTGCTGGAGGAGCTGGGCAAGGACATTCCTTTCGACATCATCTTTACCACTGCTTACGACAACTTCGGCATCCAGGCTGTCAAGTTCAGCGCGCTCGACTATCTGCTGAAGCCGGTGCAGAACAAAGAACTGAAGGAGGCTATTGAAAAACACCAGCGCAAAGTGCAGCGACGCATACCCGTAGAGCAGATGGATGCGCTGCTCACCAACATTCAAGCTGAACGAAAAGGCAAGATGGGCCGTATAGCACTGGCCTCCAAAGAGAGTATTGAATTCGTAGACCCGCAGGTGATCATTTGCTGCGAGGCCAACAGCAACTACACAACTGTATATCTTACTGATAACCGTAAGAAGGTGATCTCGCGCATCCTGAAGGATTTTGAGGACATGCTGGCGCCTTATCATTTCTTCCGGGCGCATAACTCTTATCTCGTGAACTTAAATCAGGTGCGTGAGTTTATACGTGGCGATGGTGGCTACCTGGTGATGGAGAACAAGATGAAAGTTCCTGTATCCAAGAATCGGCGGGAGGAGTTGATGAATTTGTTGATGTAAAGGTTAGTTGATAGGTTGACAGGTTGAATAGTTGATAAGGAAAACCTTCGGACCACGGCTCATGTTAATTGATTCTCGTAACCTATATGCAAGAAAACGGCACGATACGAACCAAAGACGGCTGCAACATTGGACTAAGGGTCTATAAACCAAAAAATGAGAGCAAAAAAGTAATTCTAATCGGACCTTCTGTGCTCACTACACAGGCTCTTTACCAAGAGTTGGCCATCTTTTTACAGTCACATGGGAACACGGTAATCACCTTCGATTACCGGGGTGTGGGCCTGTCTGCGCCTGTGAACCTCAAAGGGTTCAAAGCGAGGATGCACCAATGGGCCGTGCAGGATATCGATGCTGTGATTCGCTATGCACGCAATTTCTTTCCCGGACAGGAGCTCATCTTCATAGGTCATGGCGTGGGCGGTGAGCTCATCGGATTATCTCCCGCCAGCCAATATATCAACAGGATCGTATTGATCAACAGTGCCCTCACCTGTAAAAAACTCTATCCCTGGCATGACAGGCTGCGTATGGCTTTTCTGAAAACTGTTGTTCATATATCCAGTGCATTGGTAGGTTATTTTCCCGGCAAAAGCGCCGGCATATCTGACAATCTGCCCAAGGGTGTGATGTTTGAATGGATAGATTGGTGTAACAGCAACAATGGATTGTTTGATAAATTCCCTGAGAATAGTTACCGCAAACTACAAGTGCCTTTACTGGCTTTCAGTTTTTCGGACGACTGGCGCTCTCCGCGCCGGGCAGTACAGGAGTTGCTGAATTATTTCTCCTCTACACAGGTAACCTGGCACCACGTGAATCCTGCCGAGGTGGGTATGCAGAAGGTTGGCCACCTGGGACCTTTTAATGAGAGTAGTAAAAATGGGTTCTGGCAGCCGTTGTGTTTGTGGATAGGTTAGCTTACCTGCTCCTTGTTCACCGTATAACGTTGCAGGTCTATCAATTCGATGGGTGAGGATTGTTTATTCCAATAAGCATGGACGGCCATGGCGGCGCCTACGGCTGAAGCCTGGGCAATGGATGCTGCGTATACTTCTACCTGTGGATAGGCCATTGCCAGTAAGTTCATATAGATAGGATTGCGACCGAAGCCTCCATCTACAAATATCTTTTTCACTTCTTTGCTCATCACCAGGTTGGTAGAAGCTACCTGTTGCACCATCAGGTCCATGATCAACTGGTGGTAGGCTTCTTCGTAGGAAGTGAAGTCTGCCAGTGATCTTTTACCAAAGGCTGACTGCTGCAGCAACTTAGTGGGATCTTTCTCAACTGACAATGCCGAGGCAGCAGACAGCTTGCTGATCAACGCAGGGTTGAACTCTACTGTTTTATAATAGTCCGCAAATACGTTGAAATGTTCTGCCAGTTTTTTTGTCTGCTGTTCATGTTCATAGCCAGCAAAGAGCCGTGATGCTTTTACGGGCTTTGCCCTGAACTCCATATAGCAAAGGCAATCCTGCTTCAACTCTTCAGCTACCAGGCGTGATTGATTGAATGGATTGAGGGTGATGCACCACGTACCTGTGGATATCAATACGAACGGCTCTCTGAAATTGGACAGATAAGGAATCAGTGCAGCTGAACTATCGTGAAGTCCTACCCCACTCAATACAGGCTTGCCACCAATGGAGGCAGGCATCAACTGGTTGGAAGGGAATATCGGAGCCAGCTTCTCGATCACACCTTCGCGGAACAGCCATTCATGGTAATGGTTCTGTGAGAAATTCCACAGTCCCGTATGACAGCCAATGCTGGTGATATCGGAATACGTCTTCCCTGTGAGCAGGTAGCTCATGTATTGGGGAAGGTGCAATGAGTATTTGATCTTCTCGAATAGGATCGGGCGGCGGTGTTTCAACCAGTATAACTGTAATCCAGAATTGAGGTTGCCCAATGCCGGTGAAGCGGTATGAATAGAGAAGGTGATCTCTCCGCCATACTGCCGGTAAAAATTTTCCTGCAGATCAGCCGGGTAGGGTTTGAGGTAGTTGTATAATGGTGCTACCGGTTTACCTTCGGCATCGAGGTGAACAAAGCTGGCGCCGTAGGTGGAGAAGTTGACGGCTTTGAGCCTGAACTCGCGCATGGACATGATATCCTGTAAAGACTGCTTTACCCACTTGGTCAATGCCGCAATGTCTTCGCAGGGGTCACCGTCTTCGTCTTTCGTTTCGGTAAAGGGTGTGGAGCGTTCCAATACAATATTGTAGTCCTCATCGAAGATGAAGAACTTCTTGTTCGTTTTACCGATGTCGAAGATTGCTATGACAGGAATGGGGATCATAATCCGGTCGCTACTGTTTTCTGTCCACGCTCTTTGATGAGGCCGTCGCGTACTTTGGCGGAACGGTATAATGCCAGTGGTTGTAATGCTCCACCTGCCTGCAGGCGGGCTTCTGCTACCAGTGGGCGTACATCTGTACGATAGGCCTGTTGCAATATTTCCTGTGCGCGGGCCACGTCGTTGGCTTCCTGCGCCTGTTGTAATGCTTTTGTATCTACCAGCAACGCTTGCGCATAGGCAATCTTGATCGCTTCTACTGATTGCAGCAGGTCTTCCAGCGGATCTTTTACGTTGTGTGAGGCGTCGATCATCCAGCCGAGGTCGGTGGCATGGTTCATCGAGCGGGCATCCATACCTTCTACCAGCTCGTTGAAGATGAGGAACAACTGGTAAGGATTGATGCTGCCCACTGTGAGGTCATCGTCGCCGTATTTTGAATCGTTGAAGTGGAAGCCACCCAGCTTGCCTTCGTTCAGGAGGAGAGCTACAATCTGCTCGATGTTTGCATTGGGCAGGTGGTGCCCCAGATCGACGAGGGTATATGCTTTCGGTCCCAGCTTGGTAGCATAGAGTAATGACTGGCCCCAATCGCCTACTGTCATGGAATAGAAATTAGGTTCGAATGCTTTGTACTCTACAAACATCTTCCAATTGGCAGGGAGTGCTGCATAGATCTCCTGCAAACCTTCCAGCGTGCGCTGGAATGCTTTGCGGAAATTCAACTGACCGGGAAAGCAGGAACCATCCGACAACCATACGGTGATGGAATCGGAGCCCAGTTCGACACCGTGTTTGATGACGTCGATATTGTGGTCGATGGCTTGTTTGCGCACCGCTTTTTCTACGTGCTGCAAAGAGCCAAACTTATAGCTGTGCTTTTGATCTTTCTGATCCTGGAAGGTGTTGGAGTTTACTGCATCGAAACGAAGACCATGCTGAGCAGCCAGCGCTTTGATGGCCTGTGCATTCTCAGGAATGTCCCAGGGAATGTGCAGGGAGATGGCGCCGCCCGACTGGTTGAGCTTGTGCAGTAATCCCACATCTTCAATCTTTTCTTCGAGGCTACCGGGCTCGCCGCCGCCAGAGAAACGGCCAAAGCGCGTGCCACCAGTGCCCAAGGCCCAGCTGGGTATGGCTACCTGGAAATCTTTCAACTTCTGAATTAACGATTTAACATCTGGCACATCTGCCGCCACAAAATCATACTTGCGTTTATGTTGGGATGCGAGGTCGCTGTTATGGCTATCAATTTTATGCTGCTCGAACTGCATATTCAATCGTTTTATGGTAGGTAAAATACTTCTTTTAAGGGAATGCTGACCGGTGAATTATCGGGGTTGCTTTCCATGATGTCTTTCATATAGGCCCACCACTTTTGCATGACCGGTTGTGCCGGCAGGTTGTCCAGCGCCTTTGGGTCTTCTGCTTTGAGGACACCAAAGAGGCTGTTGGTGGTTTGGTCGAGGAAGATGGAATATTCGCTGATGCCGGTTTGCTTCAGCAATTGTTCCAACTCGGGCCAGAGGGCATCGTGGCGTTTGAGGTATTCTTCTTCGAAGCCTTTGTAGAGCGTCATTTTGAAAGCAACACGAGTCATAGTAACACTTTTTAAGCAAAGCCAGAGGCTTTGAAATACCCGTCACCAGCCAGAGGCTGGCGACTGTGGGAATACAGGCTCTTCATACCTCCTACTTCCTGCCTCTTATTTCTATCTCACAAATGCCATGGCTACGCCGCCGTCTACGTTGAGGACGTTGCCGGTAGATTTGCTCAACAGTCCGCCCACGAAAGCGAAGCAGGCGTTGGCGATATCTTCGGGCAAAATGATCTCATTGAGTAGCGTGCGCTTTGCATAAAAGGCTGGCAGCTCTTCTACTTTGATGCCGTATGCTTTGGCGCGGCCTTCGGCCCAGGCGCCTTCCCATATTTTACTATCGGAGATCACCGCGTCGGGGTTAACCACGTTCACGCGGATATTGTCTTTGCCTAACTCTGCTGCATTTAGGCGGCTCAGGTGCATCTGGGCTGCTTTCGCAGAACCGTAACCCGCATTGTTGGGACCGGATACCAGCGCGTTCTTGCTCACGATGTTGAGTATGTCACCACCCAGGGCTTGCTTGCGCATGATGTTGACACCAGCCTGTGTTACGAAGAACTGACCTTTGACCAATACATCATAGAGCAGGTCCCAATCTTTTTCGGTATGCTCTTCGATGGGTTTTGAAATAGAGAGACCGGCACAATTCACCACAATGTCGACACCACCAAAGGCCAATGCTGAAGCTGTGTATGCTTTTTCGATATCCTGCTCACTGGTTACGTCCAGTACAGATGTAGCGAAAATGTCTTTGCCGTATTTCTTCTGGAAGTCTTCTTTGGCTCCTTCGAGACGCTGGGCGTCATTGTCGTTGATGATGACGCAAGCGCCTTCGTCTGCAAACTTTTGTGCGATTGCTTTACCAATACCACCAGCGCTACCCGTTACCAGCGCAATCCTTCCGGACAATGCTTTTGGCTTCGGCATACGTTGGAGCTTGGCTTCTTCCAACAACCAGTATTCAATGTTGAATGCTTCCTGACGTGGCAGTGACGTGTAAGAAGAGATCGCTTCTGCTCCACGCATCACATTGATCGCGTTTGTATAAAACTCAGCCGCTACACGAGCAGTCTGCTTATCTTTTGCAAAGGTAAACATACCAACGCCGGGATAGAGGATGACCACAGGATTGGGATCGCGCATGGCCGGGCTGTTGGGGTGTTTGCAGGCGTTATAATAATCTGCATACATTTTACGGTATGCTTCGAAAGGTGCTGCGAGTTGTTCTTTAAGGGCTGACGCATTGGTGAGGTCTGCATCGGGCGCCAGCTCTACTACCAGCGGACTGATCTTGGTGCGCAGGAAGTGATCGGGGCAGCTGGTACCCAGCGGGGCCAGCCTGTCGAGGTCTTTAGAGTTGATGAACTGCAGTACGCGGTCGTCATCTGTAAAGTGTCCGATCATCTGCGTGTGGCTCGAACAAAAGCCACGGAGCACAGGAGCCAGCAGGGCGGCTTGTTTCAGCCTGTCTTCTTTCTTGAGGGATGATATTTTAGCACCACCGAAGATGGCGTCTTTCTTAGTTTTCGATTCAATGTACTCAGCACAACGCTCAATTACTTCGAGGGTGTTGATGTAGCTTTCGTAAGCTGTATCGCCCCAGGTAAAGAGTCCATGTGATCCTAACATAATGCCACGAATGCCGGGGTTTTCATCAAGGCACTTTTTGAGTTTAAGGCCCAGATCAAAACCAGGGCGCTGCCATTCTACCCAACCAATCGTGCCGTTGAATATTTCCTGCGTAATGCGTTTGCCATCTTTTGCAGCGGCAATCGCGATGGCTGCATCGGGATGCAGGTGATCGATGTGTTTGAATGGCAGGAAGCCATGCAACGGTGTATCGATAGAGGGTGCTTTGGAAGCAAGGTCGAATATGCAATGATTGAACAGTTCTACCATTTCATCTTCATGCTCTACGCCACGGTATACATTGGTAAGGCTGCGGAGCCTCTCTACATACAATGCTGCGAGGCCACTTTTTTTGAGGGTGCCGATATCTCCACCGGAGCCTTTGATCCACATCACTTCTGTTTCTTTGCCGGTGAGGGGGTCTTTGGCCGTTACTTTGCACGAGGTGTTGCCGCCGCCGTAGTTAGTAAGCCGGAGGTCGGCGCCGAGCAGGTTTGAACGATAGATCAACAAAGCCACTTCATCACCGGCCATGGAGGCCGCTGTAGCTTCATTCCACAGGTAACTGACATGCTTGAATGTTGATGTAGTAACAGACATTTTCTAATATTTAAATTCGATTAATTGCCGTTTGTTCTTGCTGTTTCTTTTTCTCCAATTCATGGAGGTGGTTGCCATATCCTACTACCAATACGGAGATGAGTATTACCACGATGCCCGTAATGATGGTATTCTTCGTTTTCCGGGTAACGCCTTTCCATTCGTTGAGTGCCAGGCCCCAGGCGTTGGCCACCAGGATGATAAAGGCCATGTGCAGTATCCAGGAGCTGGCGCCATTGCCGAGCTTGCTTTCGCCCATGCCATAGAAAAAGAACTGAAGGAACCAGGTGGTGCCCGCTATTGCCGCAAACAGGTAATTTTTGGCCAGCGGTGTTTTGCTATTCGTATAATCTTTAAATGTCTTGTTGCGGGCGTTGAGGATCATGCACCAGATAAAGTTGGTGGTGAGCCCTCCCCATAATAACACGACATAAACGACATTGTTTCGATAGAGGAACTCTCCTTCGCCGGGATGGGCAGTTTTCCAGGCTTCATTGGCCACATTGGCCATGGGTGAGCCGGCTTCAATGCCAAAGCTGAAGCAGGCGCTCAGCACACCGGAAATAATCGCCAACACCAATCCCAACCCGATCTTATATTCCTGGTTGGCAGCATCTTTATTCGTTCCAGCCAGGTCTTTGTCTTTCATAGAACCAGCCTTGCCGCAGATGATGATACCGATCACGCATATCAGCAGTCCCAGTAACACCATCTGTCCCCAGAGATTGGAAAACAAGTCGGTAATGGTATCCTTGCCCGCTGCGGGATAAACGTCATAATAAATGGATGGGATCAGTGCCCCGAAGACCGAGCACAAGCCCAGGATAATGGAGCTACCCAAGGCTACGCCCAGGTAACGCACACCCAGCCCATAGGTAAGTCCGCCAATACCCCACAGGACGCCCATTATCCAGGTCCATTTGAGTATTGAAAAATCGGTTGAGCTAATGATGCTGCCGAAATCGGGGATGGTGAGATATGCAGCTAATGGTGGAACAATCAACCAGGAGAAAAGGCCGCCAATGATCCAGTAGCTTTCCCAGGCCCAGCCTCTTACTTTTTTGAATGGTATATAGAAACTTCCTGATGCAAATCCTCCTATAAAATGAAATATAACGCCTAAGATAGAACCCATGAGATTATAGTTTTTTCAATATGGCCTGGCAAGTATAGTAAAATGTGATTAAAAGTAGACGGATTCGGTTAGTCGGCCATCATGTACTATCATGGTGGAAAAGGGCCTTTCTGCAATCGTTGCCGGAGATAATGCAGGGAGGTATGCTGCATTTTTTGTACGTTTGACTACTAATGAGTTAACGAATGCCGCTGTGATGAAAAAGCCGCCTATTTACCAACATCTGTACATCGATTATCATTCTGCTACCCCGAAGTACCTGCAACTGGCTAATTCGATTGTAAAGGCTATTGCTGACGGTAAGATAGCCAAGGATGAAATTCTCCCTTCGATCAACGAGCTCAGCTTTGAGTTCGAGATCTCCCGTGATACGGCTGAGAAGGGTTATAAGCATCTTAAAAAGATCGGGGTACTGGGTTCTGTTCCCGGTAAAGGCTTTTTCGTGAAGACTACCGAGGTGAACCACCAGCTGAAAGTGTTCCTGTTGTTCAACAAGCTGAGCCCGCACAAGAAGATCGTGTATGATGCTTTTGTGGCAGCACTGGGTGAGATGGCCAGCGTAGACTTTTACATCTATAACAACGACTTTGCCTTCTTCAAAAAGCTGCTGGAAAACAAGAAGGACGACTATACGCATTATGTGATCATCCCCCACTTTATGGAGGGTGGCGACAATGCGCATGAGATCATCAATATTATCGATAAGAATAAACTGATCCTGCTCGATAAGCTGGTAGCCGGTGTGAATGGTGAATACGGAGCTGTATATGAGAACTTTGAAAAGGACATTTATCATGCGCTGGAGCAGGCGTTACAACAGTTGAGCAAATACGATACGCTGAAGATCATCTTCCCAGAATATACTTACTTCCCGCAGGAAATTTTAAAGGGCTTCTACCGCTTCTGCAATCAATATGCATTCAACTACAAGGTGGTCCACAATATTGAAGACGAGCCTATACAGGAGGGTGAGGCTTACATCAACCTGATGGAGAATGACCTCGTTACGCTGATCGAGCGGATACTATCTACCAAGCTTAAGGTAGGCAAGCAGGTGGGTGTGATCTCTTACAATGAAACGCCACTAAAGAAGATCATCCTCAATGGTATTACTACTATTTCCAGCGACTTCCAGATGATGGGTGAGAAGGCTGCGCAACTGATTCTGGAGCGTAGTACGGAGCATGTGGCGATACCTTTCTATTTGACGCTGAGGGCGTCGTTGTAATTTATTCATTACTGTAATCTCTTTTGTCCTTCCGGCAGGGGACCAAGTCCCTCTTTTCCCCTACTCTTTTCACTTAAGTTATTGATAAGGAATGGCTTTATGAAGCTTTGAGGGTACCCTTTGCAGGGGTTCCGGGAGGGGGTATGTGGAGGAGCCAAGGTGGGGGCGGTATCAGGGGCAGGTATAGGGAAGGTGCGGGCTAAAGTCTCTATAAGGTCTCTATAAACTCTCTGTAATGTCTCTGAAAGGTCTCTGTAAGGGTGAAGTTTTTATAAATTTTACAGCACGCTTATTTTTTCTAAAAAATGGAGATTGGCATAGTGAAGAAAGTGGGTTGTATACATAAAAAAAGAGCCAACCCTTACGGGTTGACTCTTGTGACTGCTCCGTGCACTTATGAGAAAAAGTTGATTAAGGCTTTTTGGCCCACCACAGTGGCGTGCGTACGTTGTCGGCGCCACCGAGGGCTTGTACCGCCTGGTTATAACCTTTAGCATTCGTGTTTTTCAGCGAAGATGGGTAGGCCAATCTTTGCGGGAAGAACTTCACGTTGCTGGTCATATAGGTAGCGGCAGTGAGATCAGGCAGGTTGGGCAATGGGTTCTCGATGTTTGGATTCTCGAAGAACGGCAAACCAAGTCTGCGGTGGTCGCTCCAACCTTCTAATGGTAACCAAGGTACTTGTGCGATATATTTCTGGGTAATGACCTTAGCCAGCAGGTCATTCTTCACTGTACCACCTTTGTACAGGTTGTTGACAGGGTAAAGAATGTTTACTGTTCCCGGTGTATTGGTGTAACCATCTGCATAATTCATCGCGTAGCTGGCAGGTGGCTCGGCCACGTGGTTCCAGCTAACAGATGTTCCCAGTCTGTTGAAATCGGTAGATGCTTTATAGGTTGCAGCAAAGCTACTAACACCCCAGTAAGTAAAGCTGGCATCGATACCTGCTTCATAAGCATCTTTACCACTCATCGGTACTGTCCATCCTCTTACAGCAGCTTCTGCCATCAGGAAGTAGGTTTCCCAAGGAGCAAAGAAGATGCGTTTATTCACACTGTTCCTGAATTTCATCGCCAGGCGAGGTGCTGCACCTGTCCATCCACGCCATTGGTTGCGAGTACCTTTTACGCCCCAGTCGCCGGCATTAGCGCCGTTCCAGGCAAATGTTCCATCGAGTTCCTTAATGGGCGCGTTGGAAGCGTTCAACAGGTTGCGTTTGGTAGTTTGCCATGCATTCTGATCGTAAGAAGGATACTTGGCAAAATCAGGGTTATTAAAATCTCCGGCCAGTGCAAATGCTTTGTAAGCACGGGGATCGATCGTATTGGGTAATCCATCAAACCAAAATCCTGCATAGGGATCGTTGGTCATGGTAGAGAAGTGATCGGTCATTCTTAAACCTGCCCAGTTGGCCGGCTTGATCATCGACTGCATGTAAGCAGGTACCTGATCGGCCGATTTAACACCACCGAGGCCGGTGTAAATGTTTTCCAATGAAGTGGAAAGGATCTGAGCGTTCCATTCGCGGCTCATCACTCCACTCAATGCACTCCAACCTGCTGTCTCCTGTACCTGGAAAATATGATCTGTGCCGGTGATCAACGGACCGCTGGCAGCTGCTTCAAACTCTGCTTTTGCTTTGGCTGCGTCTACTTCGCTCATACGCATAGCCAGCCTGAGGCGCATAGAGTTGGCATATCTTCTCCATTTTTCCCAACTAAAGCCATAAGCCGGATCGGTATTTTTCAATGCATCGGGATTCACGATGGCCAGGTCGAGCTTGGCTTGTGCATCTTTCAATTCATCGATTACGAAATAATAAACGTCTTTCACGGAAGAGTAATCCGGATTCACGCCCTGGAAGCCGTTGATGGGAATAGGACCGAAGTTGTCGGCCATTTCGCTCATCAGGTAGGCGCGCCAGATGCGGGCTACCTGCTTGAGGTTGCCAGTATATGCTTTTACATTATTGGCAGCGATCTTTTCATCAGCGATCTGGATGGCTGTGTTGGCATGGTTGAGCCACTCGGAGAGGTAACGGAAATAGTCCGTGCTCCAGCCATCATCTGGCGCACCGGAAGACAGGCCGCCGCTGAGGTGCTGACGACCGGCGGTCTTCCAATATAATACGAACACACGTTCTGCAATGTGGGGGTCCATCTGGGCGCCGGTAATGGAATTATTGATAAAATATTCCACCTGTACCTGGTCGGCATTGGCGCTCTTGGGATCAATATTAGTTTCTTCAAACTTGCTACAGGATGCCAACGAAACGATGGCAGACAGAAGCAGTGCTGATTTTATTTTAAGCTGTTTCATTGTACTACTTTTTGAGATTTAGAATGTAAGGCTCAGGTTAAACAAAATGGTGCGGGTTGTGGGAGGACTTACGTTCTCGAAACCAACCGCATTGGTACCAGTTGCGAATACAGATTCGGGGTCCACGCCATTCATGTGGCTGGAGATGAGCCATACATTGTTACAAGAAACGCCAATCTTCGCGCGCTGGATTGGTGTTTTAGCCAGTATTTTCAAAGGCAGGTCGTAATTGAGCTGGATGTTACGTATACGTACGTTGGAAGCGTCATACAGGTTGGCTTCAGTGATACCAATGTTACCGGTATTTGTGATGGCTTCCCAATATTGCTGGCGCGTGATAGAAACAGCGTTTGCAGTATATGTGCCACCGGCACCGGCTACTACGCCCGGTACTACCATATTAGCACGGTCGTTCTCTGCAGTGATGGCTGCAGTACCTGCACGTTGCATACCTACTTGTGTAGCAGAGAAGATCTTACCACCAAAGCGTGCATCCACCAATACGCCGAGTGTGAATCCTTTATAACCAAAGGTGTTTGTTACACCCAGTAAGGCATCGGGCTGCTGGCTTCCCAGTTTCGCACCTTGTTGTCCACGTTGTGGCAAACCGCTACCAGAAACAATCAACTGGCCGTAGTAAGGGCTCTTTTCATCTTCTACACGCAAGAACTTGCTGCCATAGATAGTACCATACAGTTCGCCTTTGGTAGCGCGAACGCTCACATCATCGAAACCACCGAGCTGATAGGTATTTACGCTGTCTCTGTTATAGATCTCCAGGATCACGTTCCTATTGCGGGAGAAGTTGGCATTGATATTCCAGTTGAAACCGCTGGGGTTGCTGAGAATACGTGCATCAAGCATTACTTCGAAACCGCTGTTCTGGATATTACCGGCATTGATGATACGGTCGTTATAACCACTGGCAGGGTCCATCGGCAGCCTGATGAGCTGGTTGGTTGCGTTTGATTTGTACCAGCTAAAGTCTATTCCGAAACGGTTGTTCACGAAACGAAGTTCAGCACCTGCTTCATATGTTTTGATCAACTCGTTTTCGACACCAGGATCGAACATGGTTGGCTTTCTGCTACCAGTGGGGTTGCCATTTGGATCGCGGCCAATGGTATAGGTGTTATACAATTGGTAAGGTGCGAGATCATTACCCACAGATGCATATGAAGCGCGGAGCTTACCATAGCTAACCCAGGATGGCAGGCCTTTAATAGACTCCGTGAACACATAAGCCAGGCTCACAGAAGGATAGAAGAATGACCTGTTATCGGGGTGCAGGGTAGATGTCCAGTCGTTGCGGAATGTCGCATCGAGGTAGAGGTATCCATCCCAGTTGAGTCCTACAGTTCCGTAAACAGAGTTGATCTTCTTTTGAGAAAACTCATCGGTGAAGGTAGGATTGCCCTTGGTGTTGCCAATCGCAAAGAGGTTGGGTACTTCCAGTTCTCCTGCATTGGCGCCTATAGTAGATGATTTCTGCTGCATCAGGTTGCCGCCCAATGAGGCTGCGATACCCAGTTTGTCGATGACCTTTTCTTTTTGGGCAGTGATGAGGGCGCTGTAGTTGAACTCAGAGAATGTTTGTTTTGAAACGCCAAACCTTCCACTTGGTGTGAGGGGGCTGCCTCCGTATACTTTGCTCTCGAAGTTGGTAGTATACATATCAGCACCGCCTTTCACTTCCGCATTCAACCAGGAATTGAAATTATATTTCAATGAACCCGTCATGATGAAACGGTCGCGGATATCATTGTTGAGGTTGTACTGTGTATTCCAGTAAGGGTTGATCTGGTTGCCGGAGTTGTACCAGATCATGTTGCCAAACTGATTGGTCGACGGATCGAACTGGCGTACATCGAGCGATACGGGCATGTTGTACAGCAAAGCAGGATAGTTGCTGGTATTAAGACCGGCAACGGGCCTGTTCTTGGCGTTGGCGCTGCTGTACTGAATCTTTGTATCGGTAGTCCAGCGGTTGTCTTTACCAAACTTGCTTACGGCCCTGGCGATCAGGTTCACGCGGGAAAGTTTGGTTCCGGGGATCATACTTTTATCGTTCAGGTAGTTGATAGAAGTATACACGGAAGTATTGTTGAGCTGCTGTTGGAAGGAAACGTTGTGGTTTTGTGTGAGACCTGATTCATAAAAATTCTTCAGGTTGTCGTACGAAGCCAGTTGTTCCTGTTGTCCTTTCCAGTTGGTAACTGTTTGACCAGTGATCTTCGGACCCCAGCTGCCACCTCCAATAGGATCATAGGCTCCATTGGAACCCTGACCGAAAGATGTTTGTCTGTCGGGGTGTGTGAAGATGCTTTCTACACCTACGGTAGAAGATACCTGTATACCGAGGCCATTTTGTTTGCGGCCAGTTTTAGTAGTAATGAGGATAACACCGCCACCTGCACGGTTGCCATACAGTGCTGCTGCTGCACCACCTTTCAACACAGAAATGCTTTCGATATCAGCGGCATTGATATCTGCCAGGCCGTTACCCATGTCAAGACCGGGGTTGAAAAAGTCGTTGTTGGTAGCTCCGATGAAGTTGCTGATGGGCACTCCATCTACTACGATCAGCGGCTGGTTGGAACCAGTGAGTGAGTTGTTACCGCGGAGGTTGATCTTGGAAGAACCTGCAGGGCCTGTGCTGGAACGGATAACCTGCAAACCAGCTACCACGCCAGACAATGCGTTGGTAAGGTTGGGCTCACGGGCGTCGAGCAGGGTGGAGCCTTTTACTTCCTGTACAGCATAACCCAGCGATTTCTTCTGTCTTTTTACACCAAGGGCCGTCACTACTACCTCGTTGAGGTCGGAAGCTGTAGGTTGAATGGTGAGGTTAAAAGTAGAGGTACCGCTTACAGAAGTTTCAAGGGGTGAAAAACCGATAGAAGAAATAACCAGGGTAGCATTGGAGGCTACTTCGAGGCGGAAGGTGCCTTCTCCATCGGATAGAGTTTGATTCGTTGTTCCTTTTTCGACAATCGTAGCAGAGGCAACCGGGTTACCACGGGGATCACGCAGGATACCCGAGACCCATTTTTTTTCCTGTGCACTGACATCTTTGCTACACATCATCGCAATCCATAGCAGAGACAGGCAAAGCAACTTTTTCATAACGCAGTTTCTTTTTTTGTTAACTAATTCAAATTAAAAGGGGTTACACGTCGTCTTATAGTTCACGCATATAAGAGCTCTTGTTTTTTGCGGTGCATGGGCATCTCATCGAAATGTTCCATGACCAATGCAGCGGCGCCGAGGCGCTCTGCATGATAACCCAGCGGCGAGATCAACAGCTCGATGTTCTCTGCAATCTTTGGAATGCAGTGTTCATTGAGGGCTTGCTGCACAGGTGCGAGCCACAGCCTTCCGGCCAAAGCTCCTCTTCCGCTAAGTACAATTAAACCTGGATTGAGAATATGGATAAGGATGGCAATACCTCGACCTATGTGGTAGGCTGCCTGGGATAAGAGTTCAACGGCGTATTTATCGCCTTTTACAGCGGCTTCCATGATGGCTTTGCTGGTATCTTCAAGGCGTTCGGGTGAAAGATTTTTTATAACGGAAGTTCTCCCCTCCTGTATTCCTTTAACTGCTTTTTCAGCAATCACCTGCAGGGAGGATTCCGTTTCGAGGCAACCCATTTTACCGCAATTGCAAATCTTGTTATTGGTAAAAAGGGGGATATGGCTAAACTCACCTGCGAACCCGTTCTGTCCGCGGAAGAGGCTGCCATTGAGAATCATGCCAAGGCCAATGCCCCAGCTGATGTTGATGACCATTACATTCTGACGTTGACGGGCTGCGCCCAGTTTCCATTCGGCCAGGGCAATGAGACTGGAGTCATTGTCTATCAATACAGGCAGACCCGTAACTGTTTCTATATAATTGGTAATGCTTTCAGGACTTGAATGCATGAAGGAATAGTTGACGCCTTTGTGACCATCAACAAATCCGGGCATTCCGATGCCTATGCCTGCAATTTTTTCTTTGGCGATCCCTGAATTATCAATAAAGCTTGTGAGTTGATGGCCCAGTTCCTGTAGTGCCTGGGGATTTGTTTGCAGCGCCAGTTCAATGCGCTCTACTTTGGCCACAACCTGGTTGGCCATATTTAATATACAGATATGAGTAATGAACTGGTCCATGGCTATAGAGATCACATACATGATCTCAGGATTTAAGGCATACACTTGTGGCCGGCGCCCTCCGGTTGAACTGGCATGTCCTGATTCAAGCACTACTCCTTCCTCCACCAGTTCGTTCAGGGCACGGGCAGTATGAGGAAGGCTTTTATCTGTCAAAGTGCTTAGTTCTGCACAGGACAGTTTTTCATTAAAGTACAGATGCTTGATCAGCGACTTCTTGTAGAGGGCCTGTTTCTCGGACACTTCGTTAGTTTTTAGTTTAGTGTTTGGGTGAGGACTTCTATACGCGAATCAACTATGTCATGTTAAATATATTAACTAATTGAGTAAGTTCTGTTATTTTTTTAAAAAGTTTGCCGACTTAAATCAATTATTTAAAGAAGTTATCTTGTACGAGTTAATGAAAAAGCGCTTTCAGGTATTCAATGACCTGATTCAGAGGACACTATGCAGCGTGGTGGCGTAAGCATTTTTATCGGGAGAGCGGGGTGACTTTATAAAAGCAAAGGCCGCCTGGATAGGCGGCCCCTCTCTTTTTATCAATATTCTCAGCGTACATGTATATCTATGCAAAAAGACAATTATCGATCTCCATTCATTTTTTGTCTTCCGCTGATCAGTTAAGTCGTGTAATATGTTTCTCGTAATCGTGGCCTTCGAGCAGGTACTGTACTGTTCTGCCATCGTCGCCTACCAGGCTCAATTTAACCTTGTAGGGTGTTTTATAATCGCCTGCACCATATAAAGTGACCTCGGCGTCCGAAGGCAGACTCATCGGCAATGTTTCAGAACAGGTCCATTTTACATTGCCTTCCACCGGCTCCACTTTTGTAAGGTTGCCGCCAAGGCCTTCGTTGGCCAATTCCAGGTTGATGGCATTGGCCCTGTAGCTGGCATAGCCTCCGCCCGTGATGATAGGTCCATCAAGGCGAACTACTTTCTCTACCCGGAACTTGTATTCCTCTCCTTTCAGGTCGATGCCTTTAAATTTATAGCGGTTGTCATAATCACCACAGATCAGCTTTGCAGAATCGCCACGACTGACCGTGACTGTTTCCAATTGGTTGGCCGGGTCTACAAACAGCTTCGCAATTTCCGAAGGCTTGTAAGCATAGACTGATTTGGTGATATAAGAAAGCTGGATGTTGTTCTTGTCGAGGCCGGTTATCCGCGCATACCTGGTTGTGTAACCCTTCTCAGATGTAAGTACATAGTAATCGTCCAGCGAGGGCTTGCGGAACTTAGCTGCATTGTCTTCATACTGCATGGCAAACTCCTGCTTGTTGTTTTGTTCTGATCTATAATCGCTTATTTGTTCATTGATGTAATATACTGTTCCTACAAACAGCGCCATCAGCGGCAATGCATAGGTGTAGAAGGGGGTCTTTACTTTGATATCCTGCCGGCTTTTCAGCAGTTGTTGATATTGTACAGGGAGTTCGAATAGTTGGTTTCCTTTGCGGAGGGCCCATTTTTTTCCCAGTGAGAAGCAGGGAATCCAGAAGAGGTGGAAGTAGCGTTGCCGTACTTCTATCTGCATGCCGGATAAGTATTGTGAAAGGCCAACGGTGTGAGGGTCAATGGATTTCAATTTAAAGTGGTTCCATCCGTATACGATCATAAGGATTAGGGTTTGGATTAGCCCTTATAACGTAAAAGTGGAGGTTAAAATTACCCTGTATACCTTATAATAAAATTACCGCTGTCGCTTATACGCGAACAGCGGTAACCTCTATGATTTTATATATTACAATATTATTCTACTCTCCTTCCTTTCATTTCGCGCTTATCGATCTTCAGTGTGTTCAGTGCATCTTTTTTGATCATAAGCCGTGCTTCTGAACCGGATGGCAATATGTAGTAAATTTTTCCATCATACCTGATCTCGCCCATGGAACGTGGGTCACGTCCCCAGCTATCAGCATATAATGTATAGGGTGCACGGCTATCGCGTTTGAGTTTACCGAAGGTAAGGTAACGGCCATCACCCATCTCGAACGACACATCTATTTTATCGTCGTAGGTCCTTGTACAAACACCGGGTGTATTCTTTTTCAGGGTAATGATGTTGACGTATTTGCCGTTCTCAAACTTGACTATTCCGGCTGATACCTGTGCTGATCCGGAAGCTACTTCCCTGCGTAATTGCACATCTCTATCGACATAGAACTGGAGCTTGGTAACAGGAATGTTGTTTGTTTCGATCGTGTTACGGACTGATGATGTGAAATATGTTTTGGGTGTGCTACAGGATGCAAAGGCAAGGGCTACAATGGATGTAAAAAATACAATCTTCATAAGTATATTATTGATAGTTTTTTCGGTTTAAAAATAATGCTTTTACAAATGTGCGGTGTTCTGACTTTTGATCAAAGCATGGGTTTAATAATGAAACGTTAAACCGGCCGGGATAATATCTACGCAGCTTAGCCTGGCCGGTTTGAGCGGCCTTACCTGATAGTGTAAAAACTCTTTAACAAAACGGGCATTGCAGGATTGCTGAAAAATGAATATTATTACGGTCAATGAACATTCTGGCATTTTTAATTCCTCTTTTCCTTGCTGGCTGGGTATGCTACAGCATATCGAATCTTGTTCGTGCAGGTTTGATAAAGGCAGGAAGCCGGTACTATGACCTTTTCTCCATTCTTACTTTTATCGTTTGTTTTATTTTAATGATTGCCGTACTGCTTGCAATGGCAGTTATGGCTTTTAGATGGGAAGGATAGCTGCAACGATTGCAGGCACCCTGTGGCGATGAAATAACAAAAGGTCTGACGATGCATATTAATACATCACAGACCTTTGTATAAACAGGGATTTTGAATTATTTATTTCAGGCAAATGTTACTGCTTCTTCAGATCGTTTCCTATAGCCTTTAACCTGGCTGTGGGAAGGTATATCTGGAATCCAAGGCCAAAGCCGAGATCGTTAGAGGTCGGCCTGCTGCCAAATCCAATGATACCATTGTATTTCAGCAATGCTTCCAAACCAATATTTGGTGTAATGAAATAAGTCCAGCCGGGCCCAATCCCTAAACCCAAACCATTAGTGTTATCACCCACTGCCGGGTTATCGCCTTCGATACCCACATTACCTTCTACAAAGAAGCGGGAATGACGAAGGAGCGTGAGGTTATCATCACTGAAATAATAACGGGCCAATGGTCCAACGCCGTAGCTAACGCTTGTGCCGGCATCTTTGGCTGTTGCCAATCCAACCTTGAGATATGCACCAATAGCGAAGTTGTCCCTGATAAACCAAGCTGCTTTAGGATTGATAAGGAAAGAGAAGTTACCGCCTTTATCGAGACTCAGGTCGATCTTAGCAAGGTCGGCACCCACCATCACATTTCCTGACTGGATCTGTGCATTCGTTTTCACGTTTACCATTAGCAGTAGCACGCAGAAAGTAAGGATAGTTTTCATGACATTCATTTTTTGTTAATTACGTATAGAAAATTATGCCTGTGCATTTCTCTGCTGATGGCTGGGGAGTATACTGAACAATTAACAAACGAATTACAAAGGTTAATGCTTACTATGTTGCTCAAAGTGGGAATGTCTGAACCGGGATTCGAAGGATTTTTTGGATTTGGAGGAAGGCTGAATGTTACTAAAACAACAGAGTCCCCGTTGGGGACTCTGTTACAAATTAAAATATGATTAGTACTACGTTCTTACTTGTTATTTGCGGGTGGCTACTTCAAGACCTTTGGTGGCGGTGTAATATTTAGCCAGCATTCCGGGCACTTCCCAATCGGGCAGCTTACCTGCTTTGAGGTATTGCAGGAAGCGCTGCATTACTTCTCCAAAGTGTGCTTCGTGTCCTGTTTTGAATGTTTGTGGTATGATTACTTTGTAACCGTTGGCTACTTTCTCAACACTAACGCCGGCATAGCGGCTTTGCAAGCTGCCGATGGCTTGTTGCAGGGCCTGTGCGTAGGCCGTGTCGTTCTTAGCCGGACGGACATATAATGTAGGCTGAAAGTTTTCTTCTTTGCCTTGTTTTATTTCAAGGTTGGCCAGTGATCCTTTCAGCAGGGAGTAATGGGTATCTCCGCTACCTTCAGGCGCTTTATAATCCCAACGGGCAATCATCTTTACATGCACACCTTTTAATGTATAGTTGATCTCTCCATTGGCATGTGTTTGAAGAATGGAGTCTTTCACTACATCTGCTTTCAGGAAATCCGGAAAGCTATCTTTCTTCGTTACTGCTGTGAACTGTGACAGTGTAACTGGTGTGGGCCAAAGGCGCGCTGTAGTGATCTGAATGTCTTTTTTATAATCGAGTACTGTGTCAGGAAAACATTCCCATTGCACGAGGTCAATGAGGTGGGTACCTACATCGGCAATGGCTTCTCCCTGCTGGGCCGGATCGAAGAACCAGGTAGGGCGTGTCAATGCTTTGCCGGATACGAATTTGTAGAAGAAGTGTACGCTTTCTATTACTACGCCGGGATCTTTGGCGATTCCTTTTTGCTGCTCTCCAAATATGGCTGGCATGTGGGCCAACTCTTTTTGTAATACGTTGGTGATCTCGGAGCGTTCGGTCATGATATCATACAGCAATACTTTTTTGGAAGCTGCTTCGGCAAATGCCTGTTCCAGCAAGCCAAAGTTTGCCGGTGTAATGGCCATGGGTTTATCGCCCAGCACATTGATCCCAGCTGCTACTGCTTTTTGTATGTAATCTGTTTTCTGCCTGTTGTTGCCTGCCAGTACTACTACATTGCCTTTTTTATCGGCCAGCATTTTATCGAGGTAGTCGGCGCCTGTATATACTTCTTCTTTCCAGTGGGTGGGGTTTTCCGGACGTTCATTGTATTGTTTGATAAGGCCAAGATGGGCATCCAGCTCAGGGCCACCGGGCGCGTATAAGTGTACTACTGAATCAATGTCGGGGTTGGTTGTTTTCTGCACCAGGGCCGCATGGAAGTGGCCGGGATCGAGTGTAATGAGTTTAACGGCTGTGCTATCGGTTGCCACCTGGTCTGTTTGCGTGTTGGGTGATTGACAAGCTGGTACGATAGCTGCCAGGCCCAGCATGGCTATGGCCAATGGCAAGCGGTGAAGTGTTGTGTTCTGCATGGGTTAAAAATAAGGGGTTCGGGGTTAGTTTCTTCCTTTTAGGTGGATAATTTAATGGAGGGAGGGCTTAAACGTTTTAGAAAGGCAGCGAGGCATTGAGGGAACAGGGCAACGAGAAAAACCTGACAGGTTTCGTTGGCTTAGAGGTGACACCTTTTGAAAAGGTGTCACCTCTAAGCCATGTGCAGCTACTACTTTTAAACCAGGGCCTTAGTCAGTGTTAAATAAAGTGTAAAGTGTATGCTTAAGGGCAGCAGCCAGATACTGGTTTGCGTAATATTTTTCATTATTGCAACCGGAACAGGGCTGTTGTATTCATGCGGTGGCATACATATGGTTTCACTTCAACCTTTATTATGATCCAAAACTACCTGAAGATAGCCTGGCGCAACCTGCTGCGGCATAAAAGTTTTTCCCTCATTAACATTCTTGGCCTTTCTACCGGCATTGCTGCCTGCATTATTATTTTCCTTTATGTGCAGTATGAATTGACCTATGACCAGTATCATAGTAAGTCTGACCGCATAGCCCGGATAACGACTACCCTGCATGCACCCGGTTCTGATGACATGCTGTTCGGCACCAGTCCCTACCCTTTGGCCGATGCACTTAAACGTGATTTCCCGGAAATAGTGGCCGCGGCCCGACTGGAACAAAACCAAACTGTTATCAAGCATAATGGTGAACTAATCACTGAAACTGATTTCTTCCTTACTGATCAACATGTTTTCTCCTTATTCGATTACTCTTTTATTGAAGGCGCTGCCGCAAATGCTTTACGGCAACCCCGCTCCGTAGTATTGACCGCATCGACAGCAAAGAAATATTTTGGTGAAGGGCCTGCTCTTGGAAAAACACTTATCTGCGATGGTGAGCCCACCAGGGTAACCGGCGTCATTGCTAATCCACCGGGCAACTCTGATATTCATTTCACCGCTTTACTCTATTACGATTTCGCAAAAAAGAAGAGCTGGATGGAAGATTTTCCGGTATACACTTTTCTTCTTTTCAATCAACGGACCGACCTGAAAGGCTTCGAGCGCAAGATGAAGCCAGTGACTGAAAAGTATTGCAAAGCCGAACTGGAAAAGAGTGATGCAGGTGATTACTCGATTAATTTCCATCCCGAAGCTTTATCCGATGTACATTATAGCAAGGGGAAACTTGTAGATACGCCAAAGGGGAATAAACAATTCAATTATATATTCTCGCTGTTGGCGGCTTTCATATTGATTATTGCCTTACTTAACTACATCAACTTATCGACAGCGAGGGCAACGGAGCGGGCCAAGGAAGTAGGTGTCCGGAAGGTAAATGGAGCAAGGCCCCTTCAGTTAATACGTCAATTCCTGTTTGAATCTTTTCTACTGATCGCTATTGCCTGGGCCATTGCTTTTGGCACCGTATTATTGGTCCTTCCTTACTTCAACTCTTTATTGCAGGTTCAACTGCACCTTAGCTGGCAGGGTAGCGCGTTGTTCATGCTCGCGATTTTTGTTGTCACCATCCTGCTCGCCGGACTGTACCCTGCTTTCATTTTATCGAAGTTCAAGCCGGTAGAGATACTTAAAGGCAAATGGAAACATAGCTCCAGGGGCCTCTTGTTGCGCCGTACACTTACTACTGCTCAATTTGTGATAACTGCCGCCCTCATTACAGGAACTATCGTGATCTATAGCCAGATGCAATTCATTGACAATAAGGATACCGGATTTGTGAAGGAACAGATAGCTTCTATCGAGATATCCAATGATTCCGTGGAGCAACGGTTCGTGCCCTCTTTTATCAATTCACTTAAAGGGATAGCTGCTGTAAAGGGTGTATCTGCCGGCAGCGGTCTGCGGATGGAGGGTTTGAGCCTTGCTACCACTTTTGCAGGCACTGGCAGAAAGGAATTCATGTGTTACTATTACCATATCGATAAAGAACTGTTACCACTGGTGCAAATCAAATTGAAAGAGGGCAGGAATATATCGGATAGTCTCAGGACCGATAAAAAGGAAGCGTTTATCGTAAATGAAGCGTTCGTATCAAGAATGGGCTGGTCTTCTGCGCTTGGGCAACCTATGGACGGCTTTGGCCACAAGGGCAAAGTGGTGGGCGTGGTGAAGAACTTTTATTACAAATCGCTGCATAATGTAGTAGAGCCGCTGGTGATGGTCTATAATTCGAACCCGGTTATTGCAGTGCTTATAAAAATACAACCTAAAGACCTGCCACAGGTGGCAGCGGCGTGGAAGGCACATTATCCGGACGATCCTTTCTCTTATACTTTCCTGGATGAAGCTTATAAAGCGCAATATGACAAGGACAGGCTAACCATGAAGTTGTTTACCTGGTTTACCGTACTGGCGATTATCGTTTCCTGTCTTGGCTTGTATGGGTTGGTATCGCTGATGGCTATGCAACGTACTAAAGAGATCGGTATCCGGAAGGTGTTGGGGGCTTCTTTACAGCAACTGGTCGCTTTGCTGACCAGTGATCTCATGAAGCTGATCGGACTGGCATCTTTGATCGCGCTGCCCATTGCTGGCATAGCTATGCATCAATGGCTGTCATCGTATGCTTATCACGTAAGCCTGAGCTGGTGGATGTTCTTACTGCCTGTGGTGCTGATCGTTCTGATCGCACTGGCAGTGATTGGCCAGCAGGTGCTGAAAGCCGCGCTGGCCAATCCTGTTCATGCTCTGCGGAATGAATAGTTTTACCGGCTGGCCTGTTTTTTCCAGCTGGTATCTTTCACCCGGAGAATTGCTATGGTGTAGGGTTTGAAGCTTACTTCAAAGGAGGACTTTACATTGTTGATCTTTGTAGTTACCGGTACATATTGCCTCGGGTTTGTCAATGAGTTTTCAGCCTGCGGTGAATCGGACTGCAGCGTAACCAGTTCTGCGGTGGCGCCTACTCCTGCTACCCCTTGTAGGTTTATGGTAGCATTGTACGGTGTTGCTGCTCCATTTACCAGTTTGATGATGATGTCGCCATTCTTTTGATCGCGACCTGCGATGCTAAAGAATGTATTGGGTTGTTTGAAGGAAAAGAGTTGCTTTCCATCGAGATAGCCTTCTACTTTGTCTACGCCTACTTCAATGGTAATGTCATACCATCTGCCGGTTTCGATGGGGGCTGGCAATCTCCGCTGTGGCATCATATCGGCCACTGAAAAGCTGTCGGATACCAGCTCCACCACATAGTTCACGTTTACATAGGAACCGATGTGCACGCGCATGTGGCTGGCACCATCTTTCACTGCGAATGGAATGATGAAGGCGTTGGTGCCACCTGTTTTCCTCGCTTTGAGTTTGAGCGTATAGGTATCGAATGTTTTACCTGTCAGCAGGTTGAGCCTTTGTGCTCCCTGTGCCGTTTGCGCCAAGGCGCTGTCTTTCACTGACCATCTACCGCGTATTGCCTGCCACTCATTGGGCCTGTTGATGAAATCGCTCTTATAGACAGTCTTTCCATCTTTCACTACTTCGATATCCTTGTACTCGGTTTGTGTGTCCCAGGTAGCGAGGCCGATACCACCGCTAAATTGCGGAGCAGGGTTCGCCATCGGTGGCAGTGAAACCGTTGTTTGCACGTTCTGATCGGCGCGGTGATCAGCCATCATTTTAATGGCGTAGTAGGATATGCGTCCGAAGCTGCGGCCTGCATCGAAGTTGATGAGGTTTACAGGCCAGTGTCTCGTATTCACGTTCTCAAATAGGGGCGCATAGCTCGACATTTTAATCAGGTCGCCATTGCGCTCCATGCCCAGTATGTATACGGCATCGTTGAGGGCCGCCATCATATTGCCACTGCCCACACCAGCATTGGTAGCATATTCGCCTACGTACACATCCCAGTCGCCGCGCTTGTATTTATCGAAGTGGTCGTAGTTATTGAATGCCCAATAGGCTGCTTTGTACGCATGCTCGTCGGCAACGTCCACCACCTTCATACTATCGAGGGTGCGTTTGTTGATATCGCCAATACCCATGCTTGCCATTTGTATGATCTGGGGGTATTTCTTTTTAATGGCATCATAGAACAGGTTGTAGCGTTTTGCGTAACGTGGTCCGTGTTGTTCGTTGCCCACTTCCACGTATTTAAGCGGGAAGGGCTTGGGGTGACCATTGGCTGCACGCACTTTACCCCATTTAGAGGTAACCGGCCCTATGGCATATTCGATAGCATCGAGCACATCATCTATTACCGGTTGTAATGAATCTTCGGGAATAAATGTACCGCTGCGGTATTCGCAGGAAACGCCTGCATTGAATACATAGAGTGCATCGGAACCCAGGTCTTCGCAGAACTGGAGGTATTCGTGGTAGCCAAATCCATCGCTTGACCAATAACCCCATACGCTATAGGTGCCGGGTCTTTTTTCTACTGGTCCGATCGTGCGTTTCCAGTTGGCTGCATTCTCTATATTAATGCCCTCAACATAGCAGCCGCCGGGCCAGCGTACGAACGCAGGCTTCAGGTCGGCCAGATACTGCGCGAGGTCTTTGCGCATACCGTTGGGACGGTTCTTAAATGTTTGTTGTGGGAACAGGGATACGAAGTCCAACCAAACAGTACCTGTACTGCCAAAGGTGATCACAAGTTTTGCTTTGAGATCTGTTGTTGCAGGTTTCAGGGTACAGGTATACTTTTTCCAGGTATTGCCTTTTACGTTGGTCAATGCTTGCTTAGCCAGTACTTTGCCATCCTGTGATTGCAGGGATACGGTCAACTGACCTTTATAGTTTGCGTCTGTACGTGCATAGAATGACAGGTTGTATTGTTCTCCGCCATTGGCCTTGATGCCCCAGAAGCCTTCGTTGATCAGGTTGTTCTTTCCTCCGGCATCCAGTGATTGTATCTCTACCTGCATGGAATTGGGTGTGGCACTGTTCAGCGGATTCTCTTGTGTGAGCTGTATTTTGATATCGCTCTTCTCTCCTGTTTCCAATGACCATGCTGGCCATTGACTACTGAGGGGCCAGCGCATGCGCCAATCGCTCACGCGGGGTTGCAGCATGAAGTGGGGTGTACGGGCAGTGGGTATTAACCAACCGTTCTCCACCTTTGTGCCTGCCGGCAGCCTTGATTCTTCAAAGCCGCGGTTCTGGATGAGCTCGCCATACAGACCTCCTTCACCACCGTGGCTGATCTCTTCGAAGAAGATGCCATGTAATGAAGATGCAACAGATGCTCCGGGCTTCGAGGCATCGATATCGATAACAGCCTGCCGCTGGCTATAGGCAGTAGTAGTGCTGAGGGCTAAGAGAAGGGTAAAGAGTTTTGTTTGCATGAGATAATTTTTCACAAGTAGTATGGGCACAAGCACACCCGGCCCTTGCCTTTGCGGCATGCTTGCGCCAGTTTAATACGTTTGCTTCGAGAGCAGATTTCTCACTCCGCTATCGCTCCGTTCGAAATGACAGGGAAGGAGGATTGCGTTCGAAATGGCAAAGAAGAATGTTATTACTTTCTTTACTTAACGATCCATTCATGTATGCCGGTGGCATGTTCTGCCGGCAGTTGTACTTCCATCTTCAGGGCAGTGGTGGTTACGGGTTCGAATTTTACCTGGTTGTATTTGTCTTTGGCAATTTCATATTGTCCAATAGGCTGCACTGGAATCCATTCGTTGCCTTTTTTGTAATAGAGTTTCCAGGATGCAGGAATGCGGCAACCTCCCCAGGGGCCATCATCGAACCAATATACCTGTGATTGTGAAACGGTTTGTTCTTTATCGAATTCATACTGCACCCATTCGAGTGTATTTTTCTTTGGCCACCAATGCAGGTAGGGTGCATTGTTGTCCTGAGAGCTTTCGGGATCGTACTGATCGCTCAGGGCTTTCCACATTCTTTGGTTGTTGAGCGATGCAGTGGCCTTGCTCTTTGTAGCGATCGTTGGCGCTGGCTTGGGCTTGGCGGCAGACGCTTCGTAGGGTATCCATACCACCATATCGCCGGGACCGCGGTTGGCCCAGGAATAATAAGGTATGGCAGTTACTGTTTGATCTGTTTTTATCAGCTCATCGCTGTTCAGCTGTCTTTTTGTAGAAGTGCCTTTCATTTCCAGTACCGTAACTCCATTGAGCAATGCGGGCTTGTTTACTGCCTGTATTGCTGCATTCTTATCTACTACAATGTTGTGTACTGCACTGTCCTTGTTGTCGGGGCCTTCGAGGCAATAGATCAATGGTCCGCGCTGGAGGGCGAAACGGCTCTTGTCGTCTTTCACGTTTTCTTTGGCAAATACTTTCTGTACTTCCATCGGTAAGTCAAACGCTATTACGTCTCCTTTTTTCCAGGAACGATTGATGACTGCATAGCCTTTTACCATTTCGTACTTCACCGGCTTTCCGTTGAGGGTGATGGCCAGAGGTTTTTCTCTTTTATCTGCTGCATAGTACAAGTCGCCGGTAACCAGGTCCTGTTTGGACCATCCGGGTACACGTACCTGCAAGGCAAAGGTTGTTGTCTTTGCAGGTGTCACTACGAGCTTTACTTTTCCTTCCCAGGGATATTCTGTTTGTTGCTCCAGGTTTACTTTGCCTGCAGGCAGGGTAATATCTACTTTGCCGCCAGCAAACAGGTTTACGTAGAGATTGTTTTTATCCTGCGCATACATGTAGCCGGGCATAGAAGGCAGGAAACGGGTCATGTTGGAAATGCAACAAGCGCATCCAAACCAGGCGCTACGCTGGTGCTGTCCCATCGATGCCAATGGATTGGGGTAGAAGAACCGGTCGCCGCTGAGGGATACACCTGACAGTAATCCATTGTACAGAACGCGCTCCATCACGTCGATGTATTTGGCATCGCCGTGCAGCAGGAACATGCGGTTGTTCCAATACACATTGGCAATGGCCGCACAGGTTTCTGCATAGGCCGACATGTTGGGCAACTGGTATGCTGCTCCGAATGCTTCGCCTGCGCCTGTAGCTCCAATGCCACCCGTGATGTATAACTTTTTCTCTACCACGTCATGCCAGATGGCGTCGATGGCTTTGAGGTATGCTTCGTTTCCAGTAAGGGCCGCGATATCGGCCATGCCTGTGTACATGTAAGTAGCACGCACAGCATGGCCTACTGCTTCATCCTGCTCTACTACTTTTTTATGTGCCTGGCTGTACTGACCTTTTTTGGGTCCGCGTACATCGAGGAAGAACTTAGCGAGGTCGAGGTATTTCTTTTCGCCGGTTACCCGATACAGTTTAGCCAATCCGATCTCTACTACCTGGTGGCCCGGGGCTTTTTCTTCTTTACCGTACCCAAAATCTTTTACGAGCAGGTCGGCATTTTTGGTAGCGATGTTGAGCATGTTCTTTTTACCTGTAGCCTGATAGTGTGCTACTGCTGCTTCAAAAAGGTGACCTGAATTATATAGTTCATGGCTAAGGTCTTCTTCTTTTTCCCAGCGTTTCGTTCCTACCCAATCGTGCACTTTGGCGGGCTTCATGGTACGGAAGGTGTAGAGGTATCCATCGGCTTCCTGGGCATCGGCAATGATCTGGATCAGGGAGTCGAGGTATGCTTCGAGTTTGGGATTCTTTTGTACCTGGAGACCATATGAAGCTCCTTCTATGACTTTATAAATATCGGTGTCGTCAAAAGTATATTCGGTGTACTTGGTGGGGGGCATTTTTCCTGCTGCCTTCAGGAAGTTGTCGATGCGGCCTGTCTTCCTACATTGCTCCAGCGTATAGGGTATGGTAACATCTGCATTGACCTGTATTTTGGGCGCCCAAAAATGATCGGTCAGGTGCACATGGGTAAAATCAACAGGCTGAATGGGGTAATCGGAATGCTGGGCATATCCAGACACTACTGTTGACAGTACTGCAACACTTAGCACAGCTTTTCTTTTGAATGACTTCATACGCATGAATTCTTATTAAGTGGCAATTTAACAATTAAAAAAGAACAAAGACAGCCATGTCTCAGGCTGCCTTTATCAGGATAATATCTGTTTATGTAACGACATTTTCAGTATACCGCCACTTTGGCTTTCTTAGGGCTTTTTAGCAGCAAAGTTCATCTTATTGGTAATGATCCAAGTACCTTTTACAAAGGGAACTCCTTCATCGGCCGGATAGAGCCTTACTGAGAACTCGGGATTGATGTTCACATTCAAATCGTTGAATGCTGCCGGTACACGGTACGAGCTCAAATAGGCATTATTAAGTGTGTACAGCGGGAAAGTAGGTGTCTTTTCGGGGTATTGGTATACCAGTGCTGTATCTGTTTTTTCTTCGGGATAGAATGGGGCGAACTGTTTGTATTCATACCGCAGACCGGTAGTACCAGCCAGCGTAGCACGGGGTATTACCTGTCCTGTCTTCGGATTGAAAATAGCACCATTCTTATCCACGAACTTAATGATGATCTTGTTGGGGCCAGTGGGTACACGGTCAACTGTTACGGCAAAGGCGCTCTGTGTAACAAAGGTTGCTTCCTGTCCTACAGTTGAAGTGCTTGCAAACTGACGTACCAACTGGAAGGGTACTGCGGGCGTGATACGTACTTTGGCGATGTTGTTGATCGTAATTGAACCTTTTACGTTGGTTGCTTCTATATCAAAGTCATAGGAGCCTGTATCCACATACATAGAAGCGGGTGTTACTTCAATGCGACCGCCCACTTCATTGATGTCAAAGGGTTTGTACATCGCTGTACCCAGTTTTTGAGAAATCAGCGCCAGGGTAGTATCGGTAGAGCGAATCTCTCCTTTGTAAATGGGTATTTCATATTCTTTTGTGAGTTTATCTGCTATAGCGCCTGTCTTATCACGAACAGCGAGCAGTTTTACCATCATGGTTTGTGTGGAGCCATCCACCTCTAATGGTGCAGACGTAGTAACTCTTCCTTTTGCAGCCGGAAAGGGATTGGAGCGATAGAAAAGTTTGTTGCTCAGAAAGCCTTCTTCTTTTTTGCAACAGCAGAGCGCTATCGAAAGAGCCAGTGCTGCTACAGCTGTATATAATAATTTCATGTTTGACCTGATTTAGTAGTTTCTATCAGGGTGAACCGTCCGACTAAAAGTACGGGGCGACCCACCCTTTTATTTAAAAGCGTGCAAATACGTGCAAGTTTGATAGTACATGCAATACCTTTTGCCCATTCTCCGGCAGGATACCCGTTGTCTGGCACACCACGCGTATATCGGATTCATTTGCTGGCGGGATCACTCCAGGGATATCTATATCTCCTCTTATCTTCACAAGGTATAGAAGATAGGTAGGTGCGTTGGAACGCTCGGTATATAGTGTGCTTGTTTGCAACTCTTTCATTACTCCCATTCTCAAATCCGTCGAGGTTTGTGGAGCGTAAAGTTTAGGCTGCAACTCCTGTGCTTCGGCCAACATGATCTTATCGGTAAATACGTATTGCATCACCGAATCGGCTTTCAGGTCTTTGAACAAACTGTCGATCGTATAGGCTGCTGCCGGATTGATTGCTTGTTTTTCGATGAGCCTGGCTGTCATGTAGCGACCAATGGAATAGTTGGTTGGCGCAAAGAAAGTATTGGCTGCATTAACCTTATCTTTCAATCCATAGTGATCGATCACCATTACCAGTGTATCGAAGAGTTTCCAGGGATGTTGCTTCAGGTAATCGTAGGTACTCAATGGTGTAATGGCATTGTGTACGCCTCCATCAGTCAGGTAAGCTGCTTTTTTACAGGAAGTAGTTGCTCCGGCCAACACCACGACCACCAGTATGAGGGATATATAATAGCGTTTCATATTGTCAGTTTTGTAGGTTTACATTTTATCTCTCCAGAAAGGCGTTTGCTCCAGTAACGGATTGAGTTGTATCAGGATTGGATCTACAGGCCAGTAGTATTTTCCTTGCTGGAACTGTGTTCCATCCATCCGCACGATTGCGCCGCTTCCATTGAATTTCAGGGTACCTGTTTTTCTTGCCAACCTTACAAGGTCATAAAAGCGATGGCCTTCGAGGAACAGTTCGCGGGCTCTTTCTTCAATAGCGGCTTCGAACAACAGGTTATCAGCTCCGAGATAAGGGGATACGTTGTTGAGTGTACGTATCTCATTGATAATGGTACGAGCGTCACCGAAAGCAGATTGTGCTGCAAGTGCTTCAGCTTTCAGCAGCTTGATATCGGCCAAACGGAAGATGATAATATTGTTGAGGCTTACAGGCGAAGTGTTGTTAGCAGCCGTATAAATGATATTGGAATATTTGATGTTAATGGGATCGGTAGTACCCCAGAATGCAAATCCATTCTTACGGCGGTAATCAACGCTATCGGCTGTATTGGGGAAAAGCGCATTCAAAGAAGGCACATCCAAAGTAAACTGAGAATTACCGAGTACTGTAGCCAGATAAGGGGTTTTGAGGGTCCTGAAGGAAATATCACCGATAACGGCGTTATTTAGTCCTGAGCCTTCGTTGTTGGCATTCTTGGCTATTTCAAAGATGCCTTCTGAAGAGTTGCCCTTAAACATGGAAAGATAGCTGGCAGTGGTGCTACGATTAACATGGGTGTAACCGCCTTTTAGGATCACAGAATCTGCAGCAGGTATCACTTTGTCGTATTCTCCTTTCCAGGCGTAGATATGTGCGAGGAGTGCGAATGCAGCTCCTTTGCTTACGCGGATGGCCCTGTTGGCGCTGGCTGGCGCCCATGTCATTTTAGGTAAGGCGGCTTCAATATCCTTGATGCATTGTGCTAAAATATCTGCCTGTGGTGTACGAGCCAATTCGGACGCCAGTGCTGCATCTTCGATAGATTCGGTTACCAAGGGCACATCTCCCCATACACGCGCCATATAGAAGTAGTTGAAGGCGCGCAGGAAATATGCTTCTCCAACGAGTGCGTCTTTTGCAGCCTGCTTGTTGGCTGAGGTAAACTGATCTACCGGAATATTGGGAATGTATTTAATGCAACGATTGGCCTGGTCGATGGCACGGTAGAAGTTGTCCCAGCGGCGCAAGCGAAGAAGGCCGCGGTGCAATTCTGTTGACGGAATAAAGAATGACCAGTTGATGTTGCCGATGTGGTTGATGTCTTCACCTGGCAGGTTGGACAGAAATTCATCTGTCGCGAAATCGCCATAATAGTAATAAGACATTCCCTGTTCCATCAAAGCAGTACGGAGCATGGAATAAGCACCGGCCATGGAGCTGTTGGCTTCTGATTCGTTGTTCCAGAAGTTTCCGTCGGTTGCAGCATTGATCGGCTTCCGCTCCAGGAACTTCTTGCAGGAGACCAGTGAGGTTGCCAGCAAAAGGGCGAAAAGACATTTATTGATAATACGTTTCATGTTTAGCATTTTTTAGAAATTAAGCTCAAGTCCAAAAGTGAACTTTTTGGGAAGCGGATAATCATTACCATTGGTGTAACCGTCCGGAGAAACCAGTTCAGGATCGGGCACGGTTGCATTGTGCAATACAAACACGTTGTCGATAATGCTGTACAAGCGGATGTTACGCAGCCTGAGCTTTTGGGCTATTTTCCGTGGCATGGTGTAACCGATGTTGATGTTCTTCATGCGGAAGAAGCTGGCATCTTCTGTAAAGATGGTTTGTGCAATGTGCCACTTGTCAACGTTGTTGGTGAAAAGTGAGGGGAAGTAGGCGTTATCGCCTGTCTTGCGCCAGAACTCAAGATCACCAAAGTCTGAAGCAGGGCCAGAATAGGGTCCCCAGCGATTTACTACATCATTACCCGCAGAGGCGAGCTTATCAGACAGGTAACCATTCCACAATGTTCTTCCTGACACGAATGTGCACAATACCTGTACTGTGAAGTCTTTGTAGGAGAAGCTGTTGATGATACCGCCGTACAGTTTTGTTTGCGGATTACCAATGTATACTTTATCGAGGTTGTCGATGTTGTAGTCTCCATTGACGTCTTGCTTAGCGCCATCACCAGCACCGAAGAAGTTGCCACCAAACCAACGAATGCGTTGTCCTGTGAGCGGATCAACCGGCACATCGTCGATCGTAGCGTATACGCTGGGCACATTCCAAACGAGGAAGCCATACATTGGCTGACCGATGGTGAGTGTGCGTTGTAACCAAGCCGGGCCATATACGAAATCGCGGTTGCCGGCGGGCAGCTTAGTCACCAGGTTGTCGTTGAAGGCAACGTTGAGGGTGGTGCTCCATTTAAAGGGCGATTTGGGTCCCATGTTCTGTGTAGTCAGGGTCATCTCCAATCCTTTGTTGCGTACATCCACATAGTTGTTGGATGCGGTGGTATAACCTGTAGTGATGGGTACAGGAATATTGAACACCATTTCACGGGAGTCTTTAATATAGTAATCCATAGTGAGGGTGATACGGTCGCGCAGGAAGTTGGCATCAAATCCAACGTTCAACTGCGGTGATCTTTCCCAGGTGATATTGGCAGCGGGGGCGGGTATAGCGTAGTTGGGGGTTACAGCAGTCACACCATTGTAGGTGATTACGTTGCCGCTGGCTCCGGCACCAAGGGTAGAGCTGGCATAACGCACATCGGTAGACAGCTGACGATATTGGGCATAATAGTTACCGGGATCGCGGCCAGTGATACCGTAGCTACCTCTGATCTTCATGAATGACACGATGTCTTTGAGCTTATCCCAGAAAGGTTCTTCCGATACGTTCCACCGTGCAGACACAGCGGGGAAGGTACCCCAGCGGCTGTTGGCTGAATAGCGTGAAGAAGCGTCTGTGCGGAAACTACCATCAATTCCGTAACGGCCTTTGTAGTCATATCCTACTCTCGCAAAAGCTGATACACGGGAGCGGTCTTCATAAGAAGTTGTAACACTGAGGTTAGGTCCATTAGGCACCCCTTGTATTACCTGAATCGCGTCGAAGGGAACACCGTTGCCCTGAGCGCTGGTAACATTGTTTACCTGTTCTTCAGCTCCCTGACCAATCAGGGCTGTGATGGTATGATCTTTAATTTCTTTGGTATAAGTGACATAGTTCTCTATTTCCCAACGACGACTGTTGGATGAATAGTTTATGGCGTCTGAGCGGTTGTTGGTGGTAACCGATCTGTGCCTGAGGTAATCACGACGTGCAAAGCCAAAATTATAAGACAACGAACTTGTCCAGGTAAGTTCGGGGGTGATGGTGGCAATGAGCCTTGTGTTACCGTTGAGTGAAGTAGTTCGGTCATCGTCTCTCACTTTATCATTCCTGCCTTCATAGTTCGCACGCACCTGGTCATCTATACGCCAGAAGGAGGACGGGAAGTTGGAAACGGTGAATGGATAGATGCTGTTAAGGTTACCGGGACCGTGTTTGGCTTTGGTGAAACCAATGTACAGATCGGTGGTTACTTCAATGCCTTTGTATGGTTTTACGGATAGGAATAAGCGGGGTGTGGTACGGGTTAATGTGAATCCACGCATGATACCTTCTTCTTCGTATCTGTTCATCGATATGCGGTAAGCAAATCTTTCTTCTGCACCACCGATGTTGAGGTCGAAGTTCTTAATAATGGCATCCTGTAAAAACAGGCCTTGCCAATCGGTATTGTTATTAAAGGCGGGGTTCAAGCTATCTGTGAGGAACTGGCTAACCTGTCCCTGGTTTTCGTAGGTACCTTGTTGCCTCAACAGGTTCATCTTGTATTGTCTTTCTGCAGCACCTACCAACACGGGCTTCATAGCCGGACGGGTAGAGATACCTACATAAGAAGAAACACGGAATTGTGGTCTTCCTGTTTTCGGCCTCTTGGTTTTGATCATGATAACACCGTTACCGGCACGGGCTCCGTAGATAGCTGCGGCAGAGGCGTCTTTCAGGATGTCTACTGATTCAATATCGTTGGGGTTGATAGCCAGCAGCGGGTTGGCGTTGCCATAAGCGGAGCGTACATCGCTTACATCGTAAGCGATACCATCTATTACATATAATGGTGTACTGATACCGTTGGCACCGATACTACCATCTGAGTTGCTCACACTGGTATTACCACGAATGTTTACGATGTTGTTGGCGCCCGGTTCTCCGGATACGCTGAGGATGTTCAAACCAGCAGCACGTCCCTGCAACATCTGGTCGAAGGTTGGATATGGGATGTTCTCGATATCTTTTCCTTTTACTGTAGAGATGGCAGCGGTTGTTTTACGGCGCTGGACGTTCTGGTACCCAATTACCACTACGTCTTCCATTCCTTTTGTGTCCTCTTCCATGATTATCTCCACAGAAGCTCTACCATTAACGGTAATCTCCTGTCCGGCATAACCCACGAAGCTAATTTGCAGTACAGGTTTTGCGGTTCTCAACTGCAGTGTGAAGGTGCCATCTTCTTTAGTAGATAAGCTGTTGGGGACACCTTTTTCTTTAACAGTAACACCGGGCATTGGGTTGCCGGTCTTTTTTTCAGTGATGCGCCCACTTACTTGTTGTTGTGCGCCGGCAGCAAAGGATACCAGGATGAGTGCGATCATCCAGGGTATGCGCCAATTTTTTCCAGCAGTCAATAGCATGCTCATTGATGTTAATTTGAGGTTATAAAGGGTAATAGACAGCCTGCACCCATGCAGGCAGCTATTGCTTCCGTATGGATGGACGTAGGAATAAGGACAATAAATGGCTTCGCAGGGTAGGTTTAATCCCGGCTCGTTAAGTATTAAAACAGAAAAAGAACATAATGAAGTTTATGTTCCGTTGTGGAAGGATGGCAGCCTTAGTAGCATTTTCATATAGCAATTTTTATTGGTGACAGATCGTGAACATTTTCACCTCACTCAAGGGTCGCAATCCCAATCACTGTATCAATCGTATAATTGTCATTTATACAATTAAAAGTACTAAGCTTACCTTTTATAGGGTTTACCTAAATTATCATCTTTTAATAGAATATTGCTTAAATTAACTTAGTGTGCGTGACCGCCTTCATTCTCGTTATTTTTCATTTTTCCCAATAGGTCGTAAGCTCCTTTTGTTATCACTTGTATATGAGTGATATCGAATTCCCGGGGGAGTACCAGCTCTACATATCCGAGCTCTTTGATGCCGGTTTTTACAGGTATTGCTTTGTAGTGGTTGCCGGCTTCTTTATTACCGTGTGCATTATTATCCACAATAAAGATGTAATCGGTTCCTTCATAATTGACAACTGCCTGTTCGGGTACGGCTGGCAGCCGCATGTTCTTTGTTTCTACAAACGCTGTGAGGTACATGCCGGGCAGGAGGTTCTTGTCTTCTTTATCGAGGTGGCAATGTACCCGCACGGTACGTTCGGCACTGATCTCACGCCCAATGAGGTACACTGTGGCCATGCGTTCTGTTGTTTCATTGCCCAGTATGAAGCGCACTTTTTGTCCCGATTTCAGCGATGGAACATCTTTCTCAAATACCGTCAGTTCTGCATGCAGGTGTTCCGTATCTACTATTTCAAACATTACATCTGTAGGGTTTACGTATTTACCCAGGTTTACATTTACCTCGGTGACATAACCTGAAATGGGCGCATACAGGTTGATGGTGCTTTGTATCTCGCCCTTCTCCAACTGGGCGGGGTTGATATTGACCAGTTTTAGCTTTGCTTTCAAACCGGCCGCTTTGGCCTGCATGGACAGGTAGTTGGCTTTTGCCTGTTGCAATGTTTTACGTGCATTGATGTTTTCGGCAGCCAGTTCTTCCTGCCGCTTGTATTCAGCTTCGAGGTATTCCTGCTGGCTTATTGCATCGAGGTAATCCTGCTGTAACTGAATGTAAGAAGGATCTTGCAGGGTGGCAATCAATTGTCCCTTTGTTACATGCTGTCCCTGCAACATTTCCGAGTATTTTAGAAATCCTCCCATGGGGGCAGATATACTTACCATTTGTTGTGGCGGCACATCGAGGTTTCCATTCACTTTAATGGTTCCGCTCAGGGTACGGTATTCTACAGGGCCTGTTGTGACTCCTGCTGTGATCGCTTGTTCGGGTGTAAGTTCTACCTCTAATTCTTCTTCGTGGCGTGTAGAATCTTCTTTGGTGATCTTTTCCGGGGCTTTATCGTTTCCGCCACAGGAAAGTACAAGCATAGTAAACAGTATGAATGTAAACTGCTGTAAGAGTATAGCTACTTTATTATTGTAATTCATTGTATTTGCCGATTGGATAGTGATCTATTTTGTGCCTGTCAACCATTGCAACCTAAGTACTGACTGGTTGTAACGATTCAATTGTTCGAGGTAATTCAACTGTAATTCATTGCCTGTTTTGATGGCTTGCAGGTATTCTACGTATCCTACTTCGCCGCTGCGGAAGGATCTCAATCCCTGCTGCAGGATGAGCTTTGCATTGGGCAGCGCCGTCTTTTCATAGTAGTCCAGGCTACGCCTGTCTTTTTCATATTCCTGCATGGCCTGCCTGTATTGCGCCTGCAGGTTGTGTTGCATCAGCCGGTAGTTGTTTTCGGCATCCTGTGTTTCTACCTGCGCAGCCTTGATGCGCGCTGCATAAGAACTGCCAAATACCGGTATGCTGATGCCGGCCTGTACTCCCTGAAAGCGCTGACCACCGCCATAGTACTTCTCTGTTCCATCTACATTCTGGTAGCCAATGATGGATTGGTTAAAGTAACCAACGGAGAAACCGGGGTTACGTTTTGCTCTTTCCACATCTACCTGCTTATTGGTAACAGCGATCTGCTGCTGACCGGCTCTTACCAAGGGGTGATTGATCAAACTATCCTGCGTTGGTACATCCAACTGCAGTTTGTCAATGCTTACGAAAACAATGTCAGCAAATGTTGTATCGTTCAACAGGCGTTGCAGCTCTGTGCGAGCAACTACTATATCTGCTTCATTCCTGCGTATCGTATTCCTGTGTTCTGCCAATTGTGTGGCCGCTGTCGTTTGCTCCAGTAGTTTTGTTTCTCCTGTCTTATACCTCAGCTCTGCTGCCCTCAAGAAACTGCTGTACACCGTATCCTGCTGTTGTAATTGCTGCTCCAGTGCTTTAAGGTATATCAACTGGTACCAGGTTGTTTTTATGGCATAGATCAATTCCTGCTGTGTGAGGCTTAATCCCAGTTCAGTGCCTTTGATACGCGCATCGGCCAGCTGCTTTTGTCTTTTAATAAGTGCAGGATTCGGTATCTGCTGACTGAGGGAAATATGGTTGTCCCATTTAATGGTATTGGCCTGGCCATACTGGAGGTTGATATTGGTCTTGTCCCATTCGGCGGAAGCTCCTTTTAATAGTTTCTCTTTTTCTACAGCGAGGCGTGATGATTGTATGTTGCCATTGTTCTTCAACGCCCCGTCGATTGCCTGCTCCAATGTCAGTTGCTTTTGCTGTGCCTGCGACGGCAAGGCTACTATGAGTAATAATATCGCAGCCACTACCCCACCCTGCAGCTTGCGGGGTTTGCGCCCCATTCTCTCCACCCAACCGTAGAGACAAGGTATTACCACAAGTGTCAATAGTGTGGCGGAGATCAAACCGCCAATTACCACTGTAGCCAATGGTCTTTGTACTTCGGCTCCGCTACCATGCGACAATGCCATGGGCAGAAAACCTAATGAAGCTACCATGGCAGTCATGATCACCGGACGCAAACGTGTTTGCGTGCCGGTCAGCACCAATTCTTTCAAGTTGGTCATACCTTCTTTTTTTAACCGGTTAAATTCTGCGATCAGTACAATGCCGTTCAACACTGCTACTCCGAATAATGCTATGAACCCTACCCCAGCAGAAATACTGAATGGCATGCCTCGTACCCATAAAGCCAGGACTCCACCGATGGCAGAGAATGGGATAGCACTGAAGATCAACAGGCCATATTTGAATGACCTGAATGTGAAGTATAGCAGGACGAGGATGAGTAAAAGGGCCGCAGGGACTGCAATGCTCAGGCGCTGTTTGGCTTGTTCGAGGTTTTCGAATGTGCCACCGTAGGTTACATAGTAGCCGGGCGCAAACCGGACTTCTTTATCTACCCGCTGTTGTATTTCTTTTACAATGCTGGCTACATCTCTGCCGCGCACATTGAATCCAACAGAGATGCGTCGTTTGGCGTCTTCACGTTGCACCTGGTTGGGTCCGATCTTCAGCTCAACGTCGGCTAACTGCTCCAAGGGTACCTGGTTGCCATTGGGCGCGGTGATGTACAGCCCCTTCAGGTCTTCGATGCTCTGGCGGCTTTGCCTATCGAGCCGCACTACGAGGTCGAAACGTTTTTCGCCTTCAAAGACTTCTCCTGCTACATCGCCTGCAAATCCGGCACGGATGACCTGGTTTACGGCAGCAATGTTCAATCCATATTGCGCTATTTTATCGCGTCTGAAGTTGACAATAATCTGGGGCAGACCGCTAACCTGCTCTACATATATATCTGTGGCTCCTTTAGTGGCTGATGCTATCTTACCTATTTTAGCGGCATAGCCTGTAAGCTCATCCAGGTTTTCCCCAAATACTTTTACTACTACATCCTGGCGGGCACCTGACATCAGTTCATTGAACCGCATCTGAATGGGCTGCTGAAAGCCAAAGGCTACTCCCGGAATATGACGTTCCAGCTCCGCCTGCATTTTATCGGCCAGCTCTTCACGGGTGGATGCGCTCGTCCATTCATCTTTGTCTTTTAATACTATTATCAGGTCGCACATTTCCACGGGCATGGGATCGGTAGGTATTTCGCTGCTGCCGATTTTACCAACTACTTTTTTTACTTCCGGGAATTTCTTTAGCAACACATCTGCAGCATTATTGGATGCCTCTACTGTTTTGCTGAGGCTGCTGCCAGTAAGCACTCTCGTTTCTACTGCAAAGTCTCCTTCATCGAGGGAAGGGATGAACTCGGCTCCCATGCGCAAGAAGAGGAGTACACTGCCCAACAATAATAGCAGTGATACAGCAATGGTTATACCCTTACGCTTCCAGGCAGCCAATAGTGCTGGCTGATAGAGACGTTGCAGGAAATTCATAATCCTATCCGCAATTGTTTTCTTATGGCTAATGTTCTTACTCAGGAACAAAGCGCTCACCATTGGCACGTAGGTTACCGATAGCAATAAAGCGCCGATGATGGCAAAGGAAACCGTTTGCGCCATGGGCCTGAACATTTTCCCTTCAATGCCCACCAGTGATAATAAGGGCAGGTAAACAATGAGGATAATTATCTGTCCGAACGCAGCTGCATTCATCATCTTTCTGGAAGAGGTATTTACCTGTTCATCCATCTGCTGCTGGGTAAGTTTCGTCATTTTACTGAGGCCCAGTTGGTGCATCGTTGCTTCAACAATGATGACGGCTCCATCTACAATCAATCCAAAGTCAATGGCGCCGAGGCTCATGAGGTTGCCGCTTACTCCGAATAGGTTCATCATCGATACTGCGAACAGCATGGCCAAGGGGATCACGGAGGCCACGATCAATCCTCCCCGCAGGTTGCCGAGTAACAATACCAGCACCAGGATCACGATCAATGCCCCTTCGAGCAGGTTGGTGGAAACAGTGCCGATCGCGTTGTTGACCAGCTTTGTACGATCCAGGAATGGCTCGATGGTAACGCCTTCGGGCAAGGTCTTTTCTATGAGTGCCATGCGTTCTTTTACGCGGCGGATAACAGCCGAGGAGTTAGCTCCTTTCAGCATCATTACCACAGCTCCCGTTACTTCTCCTTCCTGGTTGCTCGTCATGGCTCCATAGCGAATGGCGGCGCCATATTGTACTTTGCCAATATCCCGGATAAGCACAGGGATATGATTGCTCGTATTAGTAACTACAATGCGCTCGATATCTTCGATGGAATTGATCAATCCTGTACTGCGCACAAACCAGGCATGGGGATTTTTATCGATGTAGGCTCCTCCCGTGTTCTGGTTGTTCTTTTCCAATGCCTCAAACACATTGGCAATGCTCAGGTTCATACTACGCAGCTTCTCCGGATTGAGGGCTATTTCATATTGTTTGAGGTAACCGCCAAAGCTGGCCACATCGGCCACGCCTTCCACGCCCAACATCTGCCGGCGCACGATCCAATCCTGGATGGTGCGCAGCTCCATCGGTGTATATTTATTCTCGTATCCTTTTTTGGTGTGTACGATGTACTGGAATATTTCGCCCAGCCCTGTGGTAACAGGCGCCAGCTCCGGCGAACCCATGCCTGCTGGCAGCTGACTACTCACCTGAGAGAGGCGTTCGCTTACCTGCTGGCGGGCCCAGTATATATCTGTTTTTTCTTTGAATACGATGGTGACCACACTCAGCCCAAAGCGTGAAAAGGAGCGTATCTCTTCAATGCCGGGAATGGTGGCCATGGTTTGCTCTACCGGAAAGGTGACAAAGCGTTCTATGTCTTCTGCTCCATTGGCAGGGGACACGGTGATCACCTGCA
The DNA here is from genome assembly GCF_059502485.1 of Paraflavitalea sp. NCBI lineage: Bacteria > Pseudomonadati > Bacteroidota > Chitinophagia > Chitinophagales > Chitinophagaceae > Paraflavitalea > Paraflavitalea sp. The sequence continues at coordinate 471,408 of NZ_JCACET010000004.1, read as the reverse complement.
CCTGGTTGTTGGTAATATCGGGCACGGCGTCTATTGGCAGCCGGGTGAGGGAATAAATGCCACATACTACCAGTATCAATACCAGTAGCGCCACCACTAATTTGTTCTTAATGGAAAATCGAATAATCCTGTTCAACATAGGTGTTAATATGTTTGAATATGCCCTTTAAGCACATGCTAAGCGGCATCGAATGCACAATCTTTTGATGCGCAATCGCAATGTTTAATAAACAGCGTTCTAAATAAGATGGAAAGTATTAGCTCAACTGAGGGGGTTGCCAAACGGGAATGGACACTTCGCGGATGGTTTCGATGTAACGTGCCGTATGCAAGGAGGCTAACGGCGGAAAGGATTGTTGCATTACTGCCACCTGGTGGTGGATTGAATAGCCTGCGCAGCAAGCGCAATGGCAAAAGGGTGAGCAGTCATCTTCGTGCCTGTCGCCGTCGTCGCATTTTGACAGCTCATATTTTACTTTGCCTTCTTTTTGTACCAACGTATTGACATCACCGCAGGGCAAACAGCTCAGCGATAACACCAGTACTGCCATTATGAAGGCGAACAGACGCATGGAACAAAGATAGAAAAGAAGATAGAATTCAGAAGCCAGAATACAGAATTCAGGAGTTAATAATGGGTAAAAAACCATTATCGGCTTACTGGCATGGCTCCTTTGATATGTTGATAGGTGCGGGAGAAGTCATTTACGTCTATAAAGTGCAACTCTGCTGCTATTTCAGCCAAGGACATCCGGGTATAGGTCAGGCGGGTATCGGCCAGTTTGACTTTGTAGGTAAGTATGTATTGCTCTAATGAAACGCCGTACTGTCTTGTGAAGTAGGTGTTGAAATTACCGGGTGTGATATGAAATTCTTCTGCCAGGTGCTCAATGGTCAGTTTTGTGGGATCGTATATGTGGTAGTTAATGTAATGGAGCACATCGTGTGTAATGGCTTCCGGATGCACCGCCTGCACATAGCTGGCTTCGAGGATATTTCTTGCCGCCATATTGAACAGGGCTAACAGACAAAGGGTAATGTTGCTATCGGCATACGACCGGCGGTGGCTGGCTTCCGTTACCAACACGTTGAAGAGAGCAAATACCGATACTTTATCACTTTGTAGCTGAATGAGGGATTGCTTGTGCTGCTGTTCGCTGTACAGGATAAACTCCAATGTCCTGAATTGCTCAGAGGAGAATGGTAATACGTTGCGTGTAGCAGCAGCCTCAAAAAGCAACTGCCGGAACTTGATAAAATGTATACGTGAATGTTCTTCGAGGCTGATGTTGTTTTTCTCTCCGGGAATGTGTATGAAGAGATCTCCTGTATGGAAAGGAATCTGCTCCTCATTCAGCATTCTATAGCCACTGCCATTTTCCACGAATACCAGCTCCCAATAATTATCTGCCTGAAAAGTACAGTTAAGTACTTCCGTATCGTAGGTGACTATCTCCAGTGGCTGAAAGATGTTCCTTGGCATGATTAAATGTACATAATAAATCTCTACTTTAAGAAGTCTTCTCTCAACGGGCTGAAGGCGTCGATGAGCATACCGGGCTCCAGGCACACGCAACCATGCAGCACATGAGGTGGCACATAGTAGCCATCGCCTTTTCGGATGATCTTTTTCTCGTCACCGATGGTCATTTCGAATGCACCGCTGTCTACATAGGTGACTTGTGAATGATGGTGTTCGTGCAGGGAGCCGACTGCGCCTTTTTCAAACTTTGCCTTTACCAACATGATCTTATCATCGTAGCCAAAAACCTGCCGCTTGATACCATTGCCGAGGTCTTCCCATTGTACTTCCTGCTCAAACTGGAATTCGCCGCTTTGTGCCATAGTTTATAAGTGGTTAAGGTTGCAAAGTTCAGGAAAAGGACGCATGAAACAATGTTGCTTCTTCCATCGCTTTTTGGCTGATCGTTTTTATCTCTCTGATTGTTTCCTGTATTTGGGCTTGATCGCCATTGGCATATTCGATCTTATCGAGCAAGGGGTTTAAAAGCTCGTTCAGGCCCATGATGGAAATGGTCGTCTTTAAATTATGGGCTATTGCTTTCAGCTTTTCCGTATTGTCTGCTTTCCATTCTTTCTCCATCTCCTGTATTGCCAGGGGTAGTGCCCGAAGAAATTTCTGCGTGGCTGTTTTTTCGTAGTCCAGGTTGCCAGCACTCACTTCGTGCAAATAATTCAGCTGGATGTATTGGTAATCGTTGGGTGAAGCGCCTGCTTCTATTATTTCACTCTTAGGAGCGGGTCGTGCAAACGCCGTGAATTTGCTGATCAACTGGCTAAGTTGTTCCTGTTTTACCGGTTTGGCTATGTAATCGTTCATGCCATAGCTCAGGCATTTTTCTCTTTCGCCGGGCATGGCATGTGCCGTCATGGCAATGATCGGGATATCTGACCGCAGCTCATTCCTGATCTTGCGGGCAGCGGTGTAGCCATCCATTACCGGCATTTGTATATCCATCAGTACCAGGTCGTATTTGCCTACTCTCAGTTTTTCTATCGCTTCCAATCCGTTGTTGGCTATCTCGAATTGCAGGTTCCAGTTTTTGAATATATGGCTCAACAGGCTTTGGTTGTTCTCATTGTCTTCTGTTATCAGGACTTTGATGGCTGATGAAGTGGCGCCCGGAGCAACTGTTTCTGAAATGGCGAGGTTGTCGGCTATCTGGCTTGTCGATATAGCATAGGGTATCGAGACGTAAAATACCGTTCCCTCTCCTACCTCGCTTTCTACTTTGATCGTTCCGCCCTGCAGCTCTACCAAGTCTCTTACTATCGATAATCCCAGTCCTGTTCCCCCATATTGTCGTGTGATGGTATCATCGGCTTGTTCAAAACGTCCGAAGATGTCTTTGAGTTTTTGGGGTTCTATACCGATGCCTGTATCTCTAACCTGTATATTCAGCTTCACCGTGTGATTGAGCCGCTCTTCTACTATTACTTTCAATGCCACTGAGCCTTCTGCTGTAAACTTGAGGGCATTGCCCAACAGATTGTAGAGTATTTGTGTGAGCCGCACCGGATCTCCTTCGAGAATATCGGGTATTGTATTGTCTATTTCTACTGTCAATCGTATCCCTTTATTATTTGCTTTCGGCAGTGCCATCATTTGTACTGAATTGACTAACCCACGCAGACTGAAGGGCACTTTTTCTATGCGCATCATGCCTGCTTCTATTTTAGAGATATCCAGTATGTCGTTTACAATGGCCAGCAGGTTTTCGCCTGAGCGTTCGATGGTCTTCACGTAATGTTGCGCGTCTTCGTCGAGGGGTTTCTGTGCCAGCAGTTGTGCGAATCCTACTATGGCGTTCATCGGTGTGCGTATCTCATGGCTCATGTTGGCCAGGAAGTTTTCTTTGACTCTTGCCGAGTCTCTTAGCATTTTATCTGAGCGAATGAGTTTTTGTATGATGTATATGAGGTACCAAAACACGCCAGCTGCTCCCAATAAAACCAATACTATGAGGATATAACTAAACTCCAGGGCTTTTTGTCCGCTCTTTTGCACGCCTTCGGTAATCACTGTAAGCTGATGGCCTCTTGTATCACTGATCTTTCTGATGGTGTTTTCTATATCGTAGGAAACCCATTCTGGCAAGTTGGCATTGATGGTGTCTTCGGCTGCTTTGACGCCGTGGAGCTTGTAAGCGTTCAGGATATCGTGAAAGAGATCGACTTTCAATTGAAGTGCCTTGTTCAACTCCCTGATAAGGCCCATTGCTGTAGAATCGTCTGTAATGTCGAGGAGAAATGCCTGTGCTGTCTGTATTTCGTTGAATTCGTCCTGCAATCCTCGCAGGTAAGTAGTATCGCCGGATTCGATGAATCCTCTTATTTTCCTTTCGATCACGACTTTGCTCTTGGCAGCATCCAACAGGTTTTGGGTGATGCGGGATTCGCCGAGCAACTTTTTGTTGGCTATTACTAATTCATTGACGTGCTTGGTGGAGTTGTATTCCATGTATCCAAGTACGAGGGTGCCGGCGATAAAGGTGGCAATGATGTATATGATGATCCGTTTGCCTGACATCGGGTGAAAATTGCTACTTATATGATGCTGTTTCTGTGTCAAAGCTATTGATCAACGGGTTCAGTATAAATCTTTTAGCTATCGTTGGGTAAAAAGTATCGACCAAAAAGGAATTCCGCCCGACGGTTTATAGCACGTTCATCCGCTTGTTGAGGGTGGCCCGGTAGGCATCTGCTACGGGGACTATTTTCTCGCGCACAATGATGGCTCCTTCCCGTATCGTATCGATCTTATCGATGGCCACGATGTAGGACCTGTGTACCCGGAGGAATTTGCTGGCAGGCAAGCGATCTTCCACTGCCTTGAGGGTATTGTGTATGGCATAAAAGCGCTGTGGCGTGTGGAGCTTTACATAATCGCGCAGGGATTCCGCAAACAGTATTTCATCCAGACTAAGCCTCCTGATGATGTTGGAATCGCGGATAAAGATAAACTCATCGCCTTCCATATTCATTTGTTCTGTTTCGCTTTCTATCAATTCTCTTGCTTTATCGATAGCCTGAACAAGCCGGGCGGGTGTAACGGGTTTAATTATGTAGTCTGCTACATTCAATTCGAATGCTTCGACAGCGTATTCTCTTTTGGAGGTGGTGAAGATGATAACAGGTGCTTTGTCTTTGAGGTTCCTGGTGAGTTCCAATCCTGTCATGCCGGGCATTTCTATATCCAACAGGATTACGTCGACCTTCTTTTTCTGTAACAGGTTATATGCTTCGAGGGCATCGGCACACTGGCCAACTAATTTTATGTCCTTTATCTGGGCAGTTAGCTGGCAAAGGATGTCTCTTGCTATTTCATTATCATCTACGATGAGGACGTTCATGGTGCTATTGTGACTGTTGAAAATGTTCGTTGTATCTCCTGGTTCCTTTCCCGTCGACAGGTTTTGCCTCACGGTCGTTTAGCGTATGTGTGCGTGTGCTTATGAAAGTAAGTTGCATCACGAAACAGCTATTCATCACCTAAAACTAAATATATGAATCCAGCTATTGGTATTACGGCCGATAATCTTTCCAAAGTGGCCTCTATCCTGAATGGTGTTCTTTCTGATGAGTTCTTACTTTACCTGAAAACACGCAACGCGCACTGGAATATTGAAGGTAGCGATTTTTACAACAAGCATAAATTTTTTGAAGCGCAGTACGAGCAACTGGATGGTATTGTGGATGATGTAGCTGAGCGCATCCGGACGCTGGGCCACTATGCTGTTGCTTCTTTGAAAACTTACCTGGAGCTTACGCATCTTACCGAACAATCGCGGGAACCTAATGACAGCGCCGGCTTTATCAGGGAGCTGCTGGTAGACCACGAAGTGGTTATCGTTCACCTGCGTGAAAACATTAATCTTATCGCCAACGATCTAAAAGATATCGGTACCAGCGACTTTCTTACCGGCTTGCTGGAAACACATGAAAAGATGGCCTGGATGCTGCGGGCGCATTTGCGATAGATCATTTATTTCTTATCAATTAATAATATAGTTCATGAAAAACAAGGTTCTCAGCAAGCTGCTTCCTGCAGTTGCTTTCTTATCCATTCAATTAAACTCCTCTTCAATTATGGCACAAAATGCTAACATCCCCAAAGCGGAAAACGATCCCAGGATCTTACAGGAGGTCCGTGCTTTTCTTAAAGTAGCCAATGCTCCCGGCGGTAAGCCTATGGAGCAGATGACGCCCACTGAAGCGCGGCAGGTTTTGATCGATGCGCAAAAGTCTGTTACGGTTGATTACTCCGGCATCGAGGAATCGGAGAAAACGATCTCTGAAGATGGTCAACGGGTGACTATTCATATTGTGAAACCCAAAGGTGCAAAGGCTAATATTCCTGTCTTTATGTTTTTCCATGGTGGCGGCTGGGTGCTTGGCGACTATCCTACTCACCGCCGGCTTGTGCGCGACCTTGTGGTGGAAAGTGGTGTTGCGGCTGTATTTCCAGATTACACTCCTTCGCCTGAGGCTCATTATCCTGTAGCGATCAATCAGGCATATGCTGCCACTAAATGGGTGGCGGAGCATGGAAGCGAAATTGGTGTAAATGGTAAAGACCTGGCGGTTGTTGGCAACAGTGTCGGCGGCAATATGGCTGCTGTGGTGTCGCTGATGGCTAAAGACAAGAAAGGTCCGCACATTAAACTACAAGTATTGTTATGGCCGGTCACTAATGCAGACATCAATACTGCCTCTTACCTAGCTTATGCCAATGACCGCTTTCTGACCAGGAATATGATGATCTGGTTTTGGGATAGTTATACGAAAGACCTTGCTAAACGTAAAGAGATCTACGCCTCTCCTTTGCTGGCATCACTGGATGAGTTGAAGGGCTTGCCTCCTGCGCTGGTGCAAACTGCCGAGAATGATGTACTGCGCGATGAAGGAGAAGCTTACGCCCGCAAGCTGAACGATGCCGGTGTTCCGGTTACACTCACAAGATATGGTGGTCTCATTCATGACTATGGTCTGTTGAACCCACTGGCGCATGTTCCTGCTGTAAAAACCGCTCTCTTACAAGCCGCTGCAGTGATCAGACAAGGGCTGCTGAAGTAATGTGTTGATGGACTTGCCCCTATGATCAACTCAGCGTAAGGCAACTCCCGGGCATTTCCTGATAAAAGGAACAAGAAAATGTATTCGAAAGGATTAGAAAAACAGGACAGCTTTATTTCACGAAATGGGGATATAAATTCAGTCAACTAATTATCAGGAATCCCGGGAACCTTTGCTGTATTTTTTGTATCTTTCTAATGGAGCACTTAAGTGCTCCATTAGTGTTTACGGCCATTATTTCTGCGGGCTGTTTTCCCGGGATATGATTGCCAATGAATCAATACCAGTTTTGTTTTATTTTTTATTACATGTTGACTTATAATCGTTTACATATCCTCTCACAACCTCTCCAATTGGAATTTCCACGTCCAGCCTGCATTTGAGGGCTGTTGTCTTGCCTCTATCTTGCTATTATCTTGCTACTGGCTTGCTTCCGGCTTCCCTCCAGACATCTTGATCCCTTGTTGATCTACTCTGCATCCCGGGATGATCCGGGGAGTATTTTTCTTTGCTTCCGGCAGTTTTCTTTGCTATACGTCAACTATACCCCTTTGTTGGTTTGCTGACGCGCCTGTTGAAGTAATCACCATTGTTGCCTATCTTCCGGCTCTCTATTTGATTTATGACAATACGTTTTATTCTACTCTTTTTTGCCGGTATTGCCAGTATTGCAGTGGCCTGTAATTCGAGTGATCCCAAAACGACTGCCAAACCCTCAGCAGGCCAGGCTACAACTATCAATACTGACAGCTGCGCCATTGCAGTAAAATATGAAGGCGCCCGGATAGCGGAGGCCATGGTCGGTGGAAACTATTCCGGTGAAATGAACAATTATATGGGCACCGACAAATCGAAGATCGACTTCAAGCATGTGTACAAGGACGGAAAAATTGTAAAAAGCTATTTCTATTATGTGAATCAACATCTGCAGGAAGAGTATTCTTTTTTGTGCGGGTCATTGCATGGACTTCAAAAATGGTATTATGAAAATGGCAAGCTGGCTAAAGTGATTCCTTATAGTTATGGTTACAGAAATGGTATTGCCCAGGTTTTCGATTCAACAGGCAATTTACTGCAAACTGCTACTTTTAAAAATGATTCTCTTGTAGAGAAAAATTAGTTAGTGCGTTAAAGAATAAACGCTTGAACGACTCAACGAATCGTGCATGAACATGATCAATTTTGAATTAAAAAGTATTGACAAAATTATTCCTGCCGGACAAGAACCTGATTTATCCTTAAGCTGGTTCTGGTTAACTGATGGTGAGTTATGGCTTAGGTTTGGCGATACTATTATTTACGAATACTCAAAAGAAGCGTTGGCTCATTTTGGAGACAAAGCAACGCCTTATAACGACTATTACCTGGTAAGATTTATTGAAGACTTTACAGACCTGTTTGTCCAGATAAGTGAAAGTGTTCCAGCAAGATTTTACTCCATTACCGCCAATCTGGAAGATTTTCACATAACTGCTAAAAAATGGCTGGACCTGTATGATACTGATGAAGATGAGCATAGTGAGTTTTATTTTGAAACTTATGACAAGTTGATCTCCTGGGCATATCAGCGCTACCTCGATTCCATGCATTTAATAGGTGGGCCTCATTTATCGTTTTTCAGGCACCATGATAAAATCAGGATCGTCTGGCAAACCGAAGCCACCCTGGAAAATGGCATACGCATCTGGACTGCCCAAAGCGGTAGTTATGAAATGGATTACGCCGTTTTTATTGAGAACGTCAAGGAATTTGGCCGGCAATTTTTCCTTGCGATGGACAAGCAAGTTGAGCAGACGATTGAGAAGGAATGGGGACATATCCAGGTTGATAAAAAAAGATTAGCAGCGGAACACGAAGAAAGGAAAGCTGATTTTTATTCGAAGCTTTCACAGCTTGAGCAAAGCTCAACGGCACCTACTAACTGGGTAGCTATTGAAGCGTTGTATACATTGATGTTAACTGAAGTAAAATAGCAAAGGGGCGCACCTTAATGAGTGCGCCCCCTTAATTTATTACCAATTATAACTCTTCTTATTTTTCAGCCAGCGCTTTTTTGATAGCGGCTGCGGCTTGCAAGGTGGCTGTTTGAATAGCCGGTACATGTGCCAAAGGATTCAACAGGCCATAGTCGTGGATCAATCCTTCGTAGCGGGTGAGAGTAACGGGAACACCTGCTTCGTCCAATTTGCGGGCGTAGGCTTCTCCCTCATCACGCAATACGTCGTTTTCAGCTGTTTGTACTACTGCAGGGGGCAATCCTTTCAGCTGGTCCAATGTAGCCTGAAGGGGTGATGCATATATTTCTTTGCGTTGTTTGGGGTCTGTGGTATAGTTATCCCAGAACCATTTCATCATGTTTTTGGTGAGGAAGCGTTCGTTGGCCATCTCGTTGTAGGAACCTGTTTCAAAGTTGGCATCCGTTACCGGCCACAGCAGCACCTGGAGTTTAATGTGTGGGCCTTTTTTGTCTTTGGCCATCAGGGCTGTAACGGCCGCCATGTTACCTCCTACGCTGTTACCTACTACTGCGAGGTTCTTACCGTTTACGCCAATTTCGTTGCCATGTTCTGCTACCCATTTGGTTGCTGCATATATCTGGTTGATGGCTACAGGATAACGGGCTTCGGGAGAAGGTGTATAATCGGGGAATACTGCTACTGCTCCACTTTCTACTACGAGGTCGCGCACTAATCTTCTGTGGGTAGGATAATCACCTAAAACCCAGCCTCCGCCGTGGATGAAGATGAACACCGGTGCGTTGGCTTTGGCGCCTACCGGCTTTGTGATGTGTATATTGACTGTTTGTCCGTCTTGTGTAATTTGTTTTTCTGTTTCTTCAATGCCTGAATAATCTACTTGTACTGATTTTTGTGCGCCTACCAATACCTGGCGGGCATCGGTGGGGCTCAACTTTTCAATGGGTGTGCCACCACTGTTGTTCAATGCTTTCAGGAACTCGCGTACTTGTGTGAAGATGCGGGGATCGTTTTCTGCTTTGATGTTTGATGTCTGTGCCATGATTGAATTTTTTGTATTGAGTAATAAGGTTAAAAAGAGTGCCAGGGTGAGTGTAATGCGTTTCATGTTGTATCGATTTTTATTTGTTTGCTGATTTTGATACAACAAAGCTACAGCGCCGAAGGGGCGCTAAAAATGGCAAAAGGGCGACATAAATTGTACTTTTTTCCCCGGAAGGTATTGTAGGAGTATTTCTTATGCTTCTTCGGTTTGGACAAACTGCTTCCGGAATGTTGCCGGGGGTGCACCGGTTTTATTGGTAAAGAGGCGGTTGAAATAGGCGGGGTCGTCGTATCCCAAGTTGTAAGCGATCTCTTTGATGCTTAGTGTGGAATAGACCAGGAGGCGTTTTGCTTCCAGGAGGATGCGGTCTTTGATGATATCATTGGGCTGGGTTAGGTTGAGGCGGTTGAACTTTTTAGAGAGGGTCTTGGGCGCGAGGGCCAACAGGTCGGCATAGTCGGTAACGCTGTGCTTTTCTCTGAAGTGTATTTCCACCAGCCGGCTGAATGTTCTGAAAAACTCCATGTCCTGCGCAGGCGCTGCATTGAGCTCCCCTAATTGTTGTTTCTTCCAGATACGGGTTGTACGGATGATGATCTGTTTTAAGTAGGTGCGTACCATTTCCTCCCGTGAAGACTCCTGGGATGCCAGCTCATCTGTAATCTGCTGCATGGCCAGTTTGGTGAACTGGTCGTCTTCTTTCGGCAGCTCCGTCATCGGCATTTCGTAGATGTTGTTGAAGAGGAGTCCGTCGCAAGCCACTTCTTCGTCGTGTATCTGCACACAATAGAAATCACGGTTGTACCAAATGAAGTAGCCCTGGTCTTTGCCTGCCTGTTCCAGTTGCATGTATTGGTTGGGATGTACAAAGAATAAGCTGCTTTTTTTGGTGGTATAGTGCTTAAAATCGATGGTTAACGAATAGCCTGCAGGGGCATAGATGATCTTGATGTATGGCTTATACTGTGGGGCGTTGACCACGTCCTGGTTCTCTTTGCTAACCGGCAGCATGCCGAGTTTCTTATAGTTGGACTCAAAATATCTTTCCATGTTTTGATTCGTTAACGCCTTTAACAGGGTTCAAACTTACAGAAATTGGACGGGATGGGAGATGATATGTTAGCCAGTCTGGCCGCTTTGAGCGGCCTGACAGGTGTCAGTTCCGTAGCGCCGTTATAATACAAAACTCCGGCAGGTTATGCCGGAGTTGTTGTGTGTATTAATTGATGGCTATTATTATTTTCCTGTTGCTTTGGATGCTTCGATGATCACGGCTGCTACTTTTTCAGGTTGTGAGATGAATACTACGTGGCTTCCTTTTACTTCTGTGCTTTTTGTATTGGAACGTTTGTACATGTTGCGTTGTATTTCAGGCACAATGGCTTTGTCTTCTGTAGCGATCACTGCAAAGGAAGGTTTGTTTCTCCAGGCGGCGTTCGTGATCGGTGTTACGAAGCCTTTGGCATGGAACGCTCCTTGCGAAGCATACATAAAATCGGCCTCTGCTTTAGGAATGTCTCCAGCGAAACCGGCATGGAATTTTTCTTTGCTGAAGTAAACGATTCCTTTTTCGTCGGCGGGCAGTACTCCATTTTCAGGGGCAGGTGGTGCTGTTTGCAACCATTGCAGGGTAGTTTCGCCATTATCCGGCTGAACGGCGGCAACATATACCAGGGCAGTTACTTTCGGGTGGTTACCAGCTTCGGTGATCACTGTTCCTCCCCAGGAGTGGCCAACCAGGATGGTAGGGCCGTCTTGTTTGTCGAGTGCCAGATTGGTGGCTGCTACATCATCTTCCAATGAGCTAAGTGGGTTTTGTACGATGGTTACGTTGTAGCCTTTTTTGGTGAGCACATTGTACAGGTTTTTCCAACCAGAACCGTCTGCGAAGGCTCCATGTACTAATACTACGTTTTTAGCTTGTTGTGCTTGCAGGTTACTACCTGTACTAATAAGGGCTAAAAGGAAACTTGCGGCGATGATTAACTTTTTCATTTTACTTGTATTGTTTTTTGATTTATTTGCTTTGACAATACAAAGTTGCGCCGAAATACTGCCCTTAAGAATAGACATACTTCCCGTAATACTCTGATTTCTTCCCGTGATGCCAAGAACTGCATTTTAAGTGGATCCGGCGGGCCAAAGGCCCGGGAATAGGACTGCGAGGCTGCAAGCCTCGCAGAGCTTCGCGCTTCGAGAGCTTCGCGCATCGTATACCTCCTGTAATAGTCTGATTATTTTCCTTCCATGGCCGGCAGCTTCATTTTCCGGAATTCTACCGGTGACTGGCCTGTGGTGCGCTTGAAGAAGGTGGCAAAGTAGGCAGGGTCTTCAAATCCCAATTCGTAGGTAACTTCTTTAACTGTTTTTTCGGTGTAGGTCAGTAGCCGCTTGGCTTCCAGCATGATCCTATGCTGGATAATTTGCAGGGGTGGCTTTTGGTTATACTTCGGGAATATATTGGCGAGTGTTTTGGGTGATTTATTCAACTGATCGGCATAGAACTGAACGGAATGTTCTTTACGAAAGTTGTATTCGACTAACAGATTGAACTGCCGCACGATGTCAAACTGTTCCGGTTGTTCTTTTACTTCGGGTATGTAGGTGGTCCTGGCCAGCTTAGTGATGTCTATGATCAGGCGCTTTAACAATACTGTTAACATTTCACGCTGGATAGTATCCTTTGTTTTAAACTCGGCAATGAACAGGTTGAGCAGCCACTCCATTTTCTGGTGGGTGCCTTCATCGAGGGGGACAAAGGACTGGTCGCCAGCAGCAAACAAGAACCCAACGCAACTTACTTCCGAATCATGATCGACTATACAATAGAACTCTCTATTGAATTGCCAGGCTGTGACGGCCATGGGATTTTCCAGCGTAAATGACTGATTGAACATCAGGGGCAATACGGTTCGGGGCATGAAATCGTGGTCTTCTCCATCTATATTGATCGTTTGTTTTTCTCCGCGGTTCCAGACGATGCTAAAGTATTTGTTGTCTTTGTCGCGGGTAAAGAAATGACGGTCAAATGTGGGCTCCTCGTTGATCAGAAAAAAATCTCCCCCTGTTTTGGGGTCTCTCACCGATAGTTTCATATCAGCAAGGTAACTAATTCATACGAAGACGCATGAATAACCGCAGAGGACGTGGAAGGCGCCCACAAGAACGAAAAAACGTCCGGGCGGTGTAAGCTTACACATTATTATTCCAATTGATCTCCACGTCTTCTGCGGTTGAAAGAACTTCTTAGTAGTATCAAAGCCAGCCGCTTTGAAATAGCCGTCACCAGCCAGCCGCTGGCGACTGATCGCCAATTATTTCGCTACATACTTTTTATACTGTTTCAGGTCTGACGCGGTGGCGGGTTTAAGGTGCACTGCTGCTCCGCCACCGGGCGCCAGTTTCAACTTCAGTGTACTGGTGCTATTTACCAGAAACGATTCGATCTTGTATGCTTCCGGGTTGTTCTTCCAATCAGCATCTGGGGCGTCTCCGTAAATCACTGCCACATATTGCTGGGCTTTGTCCAAAAAGGTTAAGGGTATTGTTGCTGTGCGGCTGTTCTCATCGGTAATGGCTCCTATAAACCAGTTGGCTTTTCCTTTCTCCTTACGTGCTATTGTGATGTAGTCGCCCGGTTCTGCTTCAATGATCTTTGTATCGTCCCAATCAACTGCCACCTCTTTTATGAACTGGAAGGCATCTGGTTTGGCTGCATAGTTTTCCGGGAGGTCGGCCGCCATTTGTACCGGACTATAGATGGTTACATATAAAGCCAATTGTTTCGCCAGTGTTGAATGCATTTGTCTGTCGGGGGCATAGCCTGCATATCCTTTCATCTTAAAAATACCGGGCGTATAATCCATCGGCCCTCCCATAAGCCGTGTAAAGGGCAGGATCGTTTCATGCTCGGGTGGACTGCCAATGCTGAAGGCGTTGTACTCATTACCTCTGCCTGCTTCGCTGGCCATCCAGTTTGGCCAGGTACGATGTTGACCCGTGGGCCGCATCGGTTCATGTACATCAATGGTTACCTGGTGAGCTGCTGCCTTTTGCGCCACGCGCTCGTAATGGTTTACCATCCACTGGCCATCGTGGTGTTCTCCGCGAGGGATGATCTTTCCTACGTAGCCTGTTTTTACGGAGGTGTAGCCAAAGCCGTTCATGAAACGGAAAGCCGTGTCCAGTTGCCGTTCGTAGTCGGTAGCCGATCCGGAGGTTTCGTTGTGCATGATCATGGTAACTCCTTTGGACGCAGCATACCGGGTAATTTCGCGTACATCAAAATCAGGATAGGGTGTAGTGAAGTTGAAAACGTTTTCTTTCCAGTTGCCAAACCAATCTTCCCATCCCCTGTTCCACCCTTCTACCAAGACAGCATGGATACCATTGTTTGCTGCAAAGTCTATGTATCTTTTTACGTTGGCTGTGTTGGCGCCATGTGTACCATTGGGTATCAGCCTTCCAGCTGCATCTGCACTGTCGGGGAAGTTGGAATAGTTCCAGGTGGCTTTCCCCGTCTGCATTTCCCACCATACGCCTACGAATTTCATCGGCTTTATCCAGGATGTATTGGTAAGAGTGGTAGGTTCGTTGAGGTTCAATATCGTTTTGGAGTTGAGGATATCGGCTGCTTTATCGCTCACTATAATTGTTCGCCATGGTGTTTTACCTGGCGCATGCAGGTAGGCTTTATTGCCTGTGGCATCGGGCACCAAGCTCGAGGTCAAGGCATAACCGGCTCTGTCTACGTGTAATTGCATCGCCGGATAATTACTCAACGCCGCCTCGTGGATGTTAATATATAACCCCTCTTTGCTCTTCATCATGAGGGGTGTTTGCACAGACTGTGGGTCAGGGGCCGTGCGCACCGCAATGTCGGTAGACGTTTTCACCATATTGGTGTTGTCTATCTCACTAAGCTGTGATGTTGTGTAGAGGTATTCATTGGTATCGTAGTCGCCCGGTATCCAGAACGTTTTGTGATCACCTGTGAGGTTGAACTGCGTCAGTTCATTGGCCACAACAAAGTACTTCAGGTTTGGCTGCAAAGGAAATTCATAGCGAAAGCCTATCCCATCTTCGAATACTCTGAATACAATGTTGAGTAAGCGACCGGGGGCTTTACGCTGGCGCAGGCTGATGGTCAACTCCTCATATTGCTCACGGATGGTATTTACTTCACCCCATACCGGTTGCCAGGTTTGGTTGAATGAACGACGGCTCGTATTGAGTAGCTCGAAGTCTTTGTAAAAGGTACTGTCGTCTGTTAAGGCAAAGCCCAACTTTGAGGTGCGTATCACCGGCTGTCCGTTGTACTGTAATGCATACGCAGGCGTGCCCGCAGCATCGAGTGATACTTCGAGCTTTACGTTGTTCATGGTTACGGTCAAAGGATTGACTGACTGGGCATACATTCGTGGAACGAGTATGACCAAAGCCAGGTAACAACCTACTTTTTTCAATAATGGCATGCTATCTATTTTTCGTTTGTGCTATTATTCTATTGCCGCTGCTGCCGGCTGTTCTCCCAATATTGTTTTATAATATTTGCCTGTTTCTGTGCTCCAGGAATAGGTAAGGCGATCGGCGCGGTATGGCTTACTGGTAATGCTTTCGGGGGTAACGAACTTTTTTATGGTAACGCCTGCTCTTATGATGGCTACGCGCACCGGGCCATTTTGCATGACCACTCTTGTTACTCCTAAACCGGCAGGTGCCTGTACTGTAGCGCCGTTGATCAGCAGCTGTGCTTTATCGCGGAGGATCGTAACTATCTCTATTGAATCCTCGGCCTTGCGCTCTACGCCATCTTCCTGAAAGCTTTCTACCGGTATGTTGTATGGCTTGGGAATTACATTGTGTTTGTACTTTTTAAAGAAGGCAACGGCTATATCATCTCCCTGATAGGGTGATGGCCCTTTTTTCCACTGGCTTTTATAATAGTTCAGCAGGATGGTAAATCCATCATTGTGGTTAATCTCTGGCGCGAGGTGATGGCCTTCCGGGTAATCGTTCCAGGTGATGATATTGATAACGGATACGTCCTGCTCGATGGCAAACTCCAACATCTTGCGCCAGGTCCATGACAATCCTGTCGGTATGTATTTCCGCTCTACTTTTTTAATACCTGCTGCCACTGCTTCTTTTGCGTAGTGGAACATATCCCAAGTGCCCCGTTTCAGCAGCTTGGAGGTGTAGAAGTCAGAAAAGGCCGAGCCCATGAATGTCCTGTTGCGCTGGCGGCATACGTCTGCCACGAGTTTGCCGGCATAATCATGACTCATATAAGACACCGTCCACATCCATACGGCGGGGAAATAATCCATGTATTCATTGGCTTTTTGCGTATCAATGCGTTCGTTGATCGTACGCACCAATGCAAAGTTTTCTTTCACGGCTTCTCCCAATCGTTTGTAGGCGTGGGCTACATAATAGCTGTCTGGCAATCCATTTTTATCGGTTGGAATTTCTGCCAGTTGCTCGCCATACCACAGGTAGATAACTAACCTACCATCGGGTGTACGCATCCAGTGTGGGTTGTTGCGTCCCACTTCATCCAATATACCATTGATGCGTTTTGCCAGTTCTGCGATCTTGGCAGCTTCTGTTGATCCGCCGGGGTGTGAAATGCAGAGGGTTAGTTTAAAATCCAGCTGCTGTTTATCTGCCACCCTGAAATAGGCTTTGATGATATCATCCCAATCGGGCGTGCCTAATACATAATAGAACTGGAATCCATCGATACCGCTTTGGATGGCTGTACGCATTTCAAATTCTACGGCTTCATCGAGGGTTTTATCTTTCATTAGGGAATCAGCCAATGCTTTTACCTGTGTCAAGCCGCCTAATGGGGCTGTGATGTTTCCCTGAGCGGCATAGTATTCCGGATCGCAACTGTCTTCAAACTTGTGTCCTTTGTAGCGTATGATGTTGGTCATACAATGTGCCATCACCAGTTTTTTATTGCTGATGGGCAGGCTCAGTTCAGGCAGGTTTTTCAGGTTGTCCTGCGCTGAAAGTTGGATGGATGTCATGAGCAACATCCATCCAATGTATAATCCCCGGCAAACTATTTTCATATTAATATCCAGGGTTTTGTTGTCCTGTCAGTTTGGGATTTGAGTTGAGCTCGGTAATAGGTATGGGCCATGCGTAGGACTTGTTGTTCCAGTTGAATGGCGTGCCGTTGAGTGCTCTTGCGGTTACGTAGAATGTTGCTTCTGAAGCGCCCAGGTGCCAGCGGCACATGTCGAACCACCATTGTGCTTCGTTGAAGAACTCGGCCCAACGCTCATAGTAGAGTGGATTGTTACCCAACACCGGGTCACTCGCCTTTTTAGCCATTGTTTCGGCAGTGAGGCTTGCATAGTCAACCGGAGAAGCAGTGTTGACCGGATAACCGTATGCACGACGCTTTACTTTGTTCAGGAATTCAAGGGCGGTTGCTGCTTCGGATGAATTGGCGCATGCTTCTGCATAGAGCAGGTACACATCTGCGAGGCGCAGGATGTAAATGTTGGCGGCGTCTGCAGGGCCTACGTTATTGATATCATTAAAGATGGGTGCATATTTACGGAAGCTCCATCCCAATTGCTGGTTGAGGTTGGCATCGCCCATGATGTAAGAAGGTCTTGCCACAGGATACCAGTTCGTGCCATCACGTTTTACTGAATCCAACCAAGGCTGGAGGGTGCTTACGTATAAGCGCGGATCGGCTGTTTTGTTGGTACGCACCGCCAGTGCTTTTGCTTTGTATACCGGGTCCATTACTTTCTCCGGATTCCTGTAGCTCGGATCTTTGGTGTTGTCGAAGTTGGGATTGTTCACCAGTGTGTAAGTGCCTTCGCTGTAGCCAAAACGCAGGATGTTCTTATCATGCATGCCGATGTTGCCACCATAGCCCAGTGGTAAGGATGTTTCTTCTTTTCCGTTCAGGCCAAGGGCATAGGGTGGAAATATCAATCCGTTGATGGAGGTAGCATTGGCTGCGCCACTGTATACGCCATATCCGCCTTTGGAATCCTGATCGATGTTGAGCTCAAATAAGGATTCTTCGTTGAATTCATTGGCGCTGATACCAATAAAGGCATCGCGGTATTTGGCGTAGGGCATCAGGCTTTTTCCGCTGTTGTCTATTACATCTTTCAGGATGGTTTTTGCTTTTGCCCAGTCTTTGCGGAATACATAGGCTTTTCCCAACAGGCCTTTGGCCGCCCATTCTGTTACTCTTCCCACATCGTTGCCTGTCCACACTTTTCCTTTTAGCAAAGTGGCCGCCTGTTGCAAATCGCTTTCAATGAGTGCCCATACCGTGTTGATATGTGCACGGGGCTGCTGTGTAGCTTCGAAGCCGGATGGCAATCCTTTAAAGACAGGCACTCCCATCGTATCAGCAGCTGTAGGGTTGAGGAGGTAATCTTCTCCATACAGGTTTTCCAACTGGAAATAATAGTAAGCGCGCATGAAATAGGCCTGTCCACGGATGTAGTTGATCTGTGGTTTGTCGGCTTCTTTTGCTGCATTCTTTTCGAAGAAATCCGCGCCTGCAAGGGCCACGTTGGTATTCTTTACTCCTGCAAACAATGCCTGCCATACGCCTGCCACAAATCCATTGCTGGGCTGCATGTTGCTCACATTGATGAAGCCCAACCAATCGCCATCTGCATATGCAGCGTTACCGGCATGGGTGGCGTTCGCCATCATTTTGGTGAGGTAGTTGAATCCAAAGAGGTGCTGGTCCCTAAGATTGGAATAGCAAGGGGCCAATACGCTCTCCAGGTCGGCTATGCTGGCCGGATAGTTACCCGTGGAATATTGGTCTTTCGGGCCCACCAGCTCCGGGTCTTTTTTACAGCCCGCTGTCAATACAGCGGCTATGGTGAATATGGTAAATAGTTTCTTGTACATGTTACTAAGTTTTGGGATCATTAAAATGTGATGTCGAAGCCTACTGAGAAGATCCTGTTTTGTGGATATTGTGGTACTGCATCTACGCCTCTGGTGGTAACGCCTACTGTGGTTCCTACAAATCCTGCAGCGGATTGTATGGAATAGGAGCTGGCGATCTCCGGATCAACGCCTGAGTATTTGGTGATCACGAAGAGGTTGTTGGCCATGCCGAATATCCGTGCGCTCTGGATGCCTACACGTTTCAGGATATCGCCGGTGAATGTGTATCCGATCTGCAGGTTTTTCAGTTTGAGGTAGCTGCCATTTTCCACGAAGTAGCTGTTAACGGAGGTATAGTTACCGTTCGGGTCCATCGATCCATCAGGCGCCAGTACACGTGGCTGGTCTGTCAGTCCATTGCTACCAAAGAAGGAAGCGTTGAATATTTGTGTGGTCGTGTTGGCATCGGAGAAGCGGAATTGCTCATAGGCTTTTACTCCGTTGAAGAGATCAACGCCTGCCACGCCATTGAACAGCATCGCTACATCTATTCCTCTCCATTCCAGGCGAAGGTTAACTCCATACACCAGTTTGGGGTTGGGGTTTCCGAGTACCTGGCGATCGTCGGCATTGATGTTGCCGTCTTTTTTAACATCATCGAAGATGAGGTCGCCTGCATGGGCTGATTTGCCATTCACTTTTTGTCCGGCTGCTTCCGCATCTGTTTTGAAGATGCCCAATACTTTATAGCCATAGAAGGAACCGAAGGGTAATCCAGCTTTGGTAATCGTGAGCGGGGATGTGCCCATGAGGTTGTACCCGCTCTGGTCTAAGTTATTGTAGTAGTTACGACCATCGAATAAGGCATCATTGGTGATACCATTAAGGTCGAGCACTTTGTTCTTATTGAACCCGGCGCTTACGCTTACATCATAGCTAAACTCTCCTTTTTTGTCTTTATAGCCCAACAACAGGTCAACTCCCTTGCTGCTTACCTGTCCGATGTTGACGAAGTAAGGGGAAATATAACCGGAGCTGTTTGGCAGGGGCAGGGCATACAGCATGTCTTTCGTTTTCTTGTTGTACCACTCTGCCGTGAAGTATAGTTTGCCGTCTAACAATTCTCCGTCTATGCCTACGTTCGTTTCATATACTGTTTCCCAATGGAGGTCGGGATTAGGAATGGCGTTGATAGAGTTGGCGATCACCAATGGTGCGCCGGGAGCAAAGTTCTGTCCGCCATTGGCGATACCGCTGGTACCCTGGAACTGTGCATAGGAGGCCAGGTAATAGTAGGGCGGAATATTGCTGTTGCCCAATGTTCCATAACTACCGCGCAGTTTCAATAAGTTTACCAGCGGCAGGGCTTCTTTGAAGAATGCCTCATCGCTGATATTCCAGCCAGCTGATACAGCGCCGAATGTACCGCGCTGCATGTTGGGGCCGAACACTGTGAAGTTTGCATCTTCGCGTAATGATCCTGAAATATAATAGCGGCCATCATAGTTGTAGTTTACTCTTCCGAAGAATGACTTCACCAAACCGTTGGGATCATTCTTACCGCTGGTGGTGATGGCTGAATTGGATGTTTGTACAAATGAGAACCCAGGCAAGCCTACAGCGCTCATGGTCGTGGTTTGGTTATTCCACTTGGAAACGATCTGCTCGAAGCCTGCTATGGCGTTGATGTTGTGGTTACCAAATGACTGATCGTAGGTGAGCACATAGTTGGTGAGCAACTGAGTGCTGCGGATACTGGCTTTGGTCAATGAATTGGAAGTAGGTGTTCCGGGACCAAAGTTCGGGTTGTCCTGGAAGTAGTCCTGTGATTCATCGTAGTAATTGTAGCCTACGTTGGTACGGAAGGTGAGGTGAAAAGGTAGTTTCACTTCTGCGTAGACGTTGGCCTGGATGTTGTTCTTAAAGTTCTGTATCTCGGCTGAGTTCACTACGCCGTATGGATTGGGGCCTCCGAAGTTGATGCCATATCCCGGAGGGACAGAACCTATACGGCCATCTTTTTCATATAATGGTATGATTGGCAGCGAGCGGAAGGGGGCTATTTTGAGTTGTGACTCTACTTGCCCCAGTGGTGACGTTTTGCGGCGGGAAACAGCCAGCTGCTCTCCTATTTTGAGGAATTTTCCCAGTTTATAATCGGTGTTGATGCGAGCGCCACCAATATTGGAATAGTTCTTAATGTAGATACCATCCTGTTTGTTGTAGAACCCAGAGAAGAGATAATTCATCACCGGTGATGAACCGGAGACGGAGAGGTTGTAGTTCTGTTCTGTCCCATCGCGGTACAGTACGTCTGTCCAGTCTACATCTGCCAGTGTATCTGTTTTGGTGGCGTTGGCAAAATAGGTTGGGTGCAGTATGTTTTCGAGCTTGATGTACTCTGCTTTGTTGAGGAGTGTAACTACTTTGGGTTTGGTGGTGCCAAAGCGGGCGTTGAAGTTGATGGTAGGCTTGCTGCCGCTTCCTTTTTTGGTGGTGATGACGATCACCCCTCCTGCCGCTGCAGATCCATAGATGGCCGTAGCGCTGGCATCTTTGAGGATATCGATGGTAGCAATGTCCTGCACGTTGATATTATCTGCCGGCACGCGTATCCCATCCACGATATACAATGGGCCTGGCTGGTGGAGTGATGACAAGCCTCTGATGATGATGGTGGGCTGCGCATCGGGTTGTCCCGTATTTTTAATGACCTCCACACCGGCGGCCCTTCCCTGCAATGCTTCTGTGACGTTCGTCACCGGAAGGTTTTTGATCTGTGTGCCGGATACTGACGATACGGAGCCCGTAACATCTTTGCGGCGCTGTGTGCCATACCCTACTACCACTACCGCGTCGATGGATTTAACGGATGGCTGCAGGGAATAGCTGATGGATGTTTTGTCACCAATGGTTACTTCAGCCTGCTGGTATCCTACATAGGAGATCACGAGGATGGTGGCTGAATTGGGAACAGTGATGCGAAAGCTGCCGGCAACATCGGTGCTTACGCCGGCTTTTGAACCTTTCACGGCCACGGTGGCGCCGGTGAGTGGATTGTTCTTTTCATCTGTAATTGTACCTGTAATCGTTTTGTCCTGTGCCCGGGCGACTCCCTGGGCCAATAAGAAGAGGAAACAACAAAGGAGTTGCTGCAGCAATCGTTTTGTTTGCATGGCAGTTGTTTAAAATTTAAGTGTATGAGATCGTCAGATTTTTCTCACAGGCAAGGGTATCACCTGTTCAGCATACCAAAGAAACGGGGAGGGTAAAGCGATTCCAACTTATATTGGTGAAGTATAAGAAATATTGGTCGAAACGCTTCTTGAAGGGAATATTAAACACTGATTATTAATTACTTAATATCGAATTAATGAATTTAATATATAATGAAATATAGCCTGTTTTGGTATGTTTATATGCTCTTTATTTCCATGATGCGGTGCTCAAATTCCTCGTTGGGGACTATGGATTTGTTTTTGATGCGGGTCTTGTAGGTGTTGATGGTGTTAACAGAATATTCGAGGATGCGGGCGATCTTTTCACTGTCATGAATACCCATGCGGATGAGGGCAAAAATGCGGAGGTCGGTGTTCAGGAGTTCGTTTTCTTTTAAATGTATCTTGTCTTCCGGCGCAAACATGGTATTAAATTCATCTATAAAGTGTGGGAAGAGTTTGAGGAAGATGCGGTCGAAGTTGCTTAGGAGTTCTTCTTTCTCCTTTTTTATATTAATAGTGTTGGCCAGCAGGCGTATTTCTTCCAGCTTGCGGTCATTTACTTTGACTTCGAGGTTCTTTTTAAACTTTTCCATCTTGGCATAGAACTCAGAGTTGCCATTAAAGAAATATCCAATGTATTCGTCTTTGAACTTATTGGCCTCGGAAAGTTTGTGGTTGATTTCCTGTTGTTTTATGTTGGCTTCGGTGATGATCTGCTGGGCGAGTTTCAGTTTACGGAGTTGGCGGAAGATAATAATAATGAGTGTTACCAGCACGCCCAGCAGCAGGGTTACGATGGCTGCGTAGGTAATGAGGGTACGTTTTTCGCTTTCCACCCGGTTCACTTTTTCTGCTTCGATTAGGGGGAGAATGGCGCTCACCTGTATTTTTCGCTGGCGGGCGCCATAGGAGAAGGCATCGTTTAATGCCTTTTCTATATAAGTAGACGCGCTTTTCAGGTCGCCCTGTTTGAATAGCAGCGAGGCGAGGTTAAAGATAGCAGCCGTTTCCTTGGTGGAGGATTTGATATCGGCAATAGCCGCCTGCATCAGCAGGTGTATGGCCGTGTCGGTCTTCCCGTTCTGGATATAGTTATCGCTGAGGGTGGAAGCGGTGAGGGCCAGCTCATGGTAAGAAAGGGAAGGGTCGCTCATGAGGGCCTGAAAATAATGGGCCGCCTCTTCTCTCCTGCCGATACGGATGTTCCTGAGCCCGCTGTAATATTTAAAGGCAAAGGACTGCGGGGCGAACAGCTGCAGGGCTGAATCTACGTATGCTGTTCCTTTGTTATTATAGGCTGGTGTGTGGTACTGATCGTTGTCGTAATCGGCCAGGTCGTAATAATAGCGGGCCATGTAGGTATAGTATTCTGCCTTGAGGCTATCGGGAAAATGGTCGAGCCGGATGGTTTGCAGGGAATCGTATGTTTCCTTGAACATGCCGGATGAAAGCAGGATAAAGCTCAGTTTCATACGGGCCATATCGCTCCTCAGGGGATCGTTGAGGGCGGAGGCTGTTTGCTGTAGCTGGCGGGCATAGTTATAAGCTGAATCGTAATGGAATATTTTGTACTCATCATACAATCGCAGATAAATATTGAAGCGGGCGGGCAGGTCGGTGGCAAGCACTTTACCGGCCGACTGTTTCAGTTGCTGGATGGATTGGACCTTCGCTTCATCATACCGTGCGGAGGTTTCGATAGCACGGTCCAACTCAGCGAGGAGTGAATCTGTTTTGGATTGAGCCCAGGCAGTCGTGCTCAAAACAAGCAGCATCAAACAAACAATCCGTTGCTTCATATCGATATGGTTACCGGTAAACTTCGGGTATTTTTTGGAATGGAAAAAGTTATTAATCGATCCAAACCATTTGGGTAAACGCGCCATTGGCTGCCACATCCCATACTTCTATGCGCACCCATGTGCGATTGGGCAGTGAGACCGGGAAGTTGAACTTCTTTTTGCCGTAGGCTGTTGTGTTGTCGAGGTTGATGTGTTCGCGGTAAACCTGTTTGCCATCGCCTGAAATAATGTCGAGGTATTGCAGGGGGAATGTCCAGTCTACTTCTATGTTGATATCTGCTTTTCCATTTGTGAGGCGTACCGTTTCGCCCGCTCCTTTTCCATTCACCGTAAAGGAAGGCAATAGTATCTCACCAGTAGAGACAAAGAACTTACCACGCTCCATGGCATCGAGCACCGGTTGCCAGCCATTTTTCCAAGAAGGCAACTTGTCCAGTTGTAGGTAGTTTACATTCAGGTGTGCGTATACTTCAAAGTGCGGTTCTATTTTAAAAAGATCGGCCTCTGCGATGACATGTTTTCTGTGGCCCCAGTTAGCCATATCATCCATCAGGTCCAGTATGCGCCTGTTGCCCAGGTAGGGCTGAGAAAGATCGGCTGGCATGGCTTTAAAGGCAGCACCGAAAAAGCGGTCTGACTTAAAAAAGTCCTCTTCTTTGTATTTGTCAGGATAACCTGTTGATCCTTTCGTGCGAGCATGGGCTGTCCATGCTAATCCTTTTTCGGTTTGCAGCAGCTTCAGCATCTCCTCTTTATCAGCAATACGGTATACCGTGCCGTATTTAGGGTCTTGTTCTACGTAGGGCTCTTCGGGTTTGCGCGCCATGATCCAATACACAGGTTTGGGAAAGAAGTTCATCCAGTGGCCACCAAGAAAGTTATTGGGCTCTTCGCCGGGTAGCAGCAGGAAACTCGTATCGGATAGTCTTTCGCATTCATCGAACAACGTCTTCAGCTCGTTCAAGCGATCGTTGGCTGGGCCTTTCGGGTGTCCCGGTCCGTGAAACTCACCAAGGTGAACAATGTCCACGCCTGTCTTTTTAAACACCTTAATAAAATTGGGCGTTTCCGGTATGGGTTTATTGCCCAGCACATCCTGCACGTGTTCGATATGAAAATGGCTGCTCATGGTTTTATAGCCGGGCAAGGTGGGATAGCGATCGTTGTGGGTGAAGCGTTTTACTTCTGCCAGTGCATTGGCAGGTTGTTGCGTGTTTAGGAGGCAAAAGAAATTGAGCCGTTGCCGGGTGCCGGGTGGCGCATTGAACCAGGGCACGAAACGGCGGTCGCCATATAAGTCCTGCCGAATGCCGATGCCGTAGCCTTTTATCATGTCACGGTAGTTGCTGCCATGCCAGGTAAACTTCAGGTTGAAGGCTTCGTCCAACGGGTAGAAGAATTGGTGTGGTGCAGGGAACAGGGCGAGGCTTCCTCCTTTTCCGGCTCCTATAATCGTTCTGTATTTTACTTCCTGGTTTTTGGCCGGCATGGTGGCAGCCGGTGTCACAGCCTGCATCACATTGTCAACATCTGACCAGCTTACTTTATTCCATAGGGTGGTGCGACTTACCAAACCTGCATCATAGAGCAAGGCAGTAGAGTCGACTGTTGTAGACATCACTGCTGCTACATTGAAAAGTGGGCTACCCTTATACAGGGTGATCTCAATATCGCCACTAAAGGAGGCGGATGTAACTTGTGAGATGGCGATGGTGGTATGATTTCCGCTGCTGGTAATACGGGCGCTACGCTTTTCAATTTGGACCGGGTAGGCCTGAAATGGCTTTAAGGGTACGCGGTCGAAAAAGATGTTCCAGCCATTCTGGGAAACCAGGTCGCGCTTTCCCAGCGTGATCACA
Organism: Paraflavitalea sp.; assembly: GCF_059502485.1. NCBI lineage: Bacteria > Pseudomonadati > Bacteroidota > Chitinophagia > Chitinophagales > Chitinophagaceae > Paraflavitalea > Paraflavitalea sp. The sequence continues at coordinate 446,016 of NZ_JCACET010000004.1, read as the reverse complement.
AAGGCGGGATCGAGCCCCGTGGCTATTTCTTTATAGGCGCCCTGGCTGGTGAGTTGTATGCTTTTAAAGAGTGGTTGCTGTTGATCGAGGCTCAGGAGGAGCCGGGCTTTTTCCTTGCCACCGGCTGGCCAGCTTATGTCTATTATGTTGTTGCGGGTGGTAACGGTGGCTCCGCTGGCCGGTTGCATACCGGAAACATCTACCGGCATCTGGGCTTTGGCAATGGTACAAATCAGGGACAGGATGAATAAGGCGCTCTTCTTCATATAGCTACGTTTGCAAGTGTAGGGATGAAGATAACGTATTCATTTAAGTTTCCTCATCATAATAGATCTTATAATATTTTTTGCCGGTCATTTCGTCAATGCCCCGTTCGATGAGGTCACGGCGTCCGTGGATATAGATGTGGAAGTTTTTGTCCAGCTTCAGGACAGTCTTGAATACCTTTTGTTGTTTCTTAACGGCGGAGAGGTGGATATCGAATTCGTCTTCTATTTCAAAGTTCCGGGAGGTTTCGAAGTTCTTTTTGTACTCCATAAAGGTGTTCACTACTTCGGGGTGGTGGATCACTTCTTCGGCAAACTCCTGGAGATTGAATTGTTCTTTGGTTTTGAAGTAATCCATGGAGCGGTTGAGGAGGTCTATCTGGTCGCTCTTGCTAACATCGAATTTCTCTGCGTATTCGTTGGTCACAAAGTTCTTGCACAGGCTCAGGTACTTATCTGTGTGGTGATAACTATCTGCATAGGGCTGTACCTGCAAGAAATCAGTGACCCAGTATTGGGTATCATTTTGCTTGCTGGTGCTGTCTACCACACATACTTTATAACCTTCAACTGTATTGGTATTGAAGATCAGGCAGCCTTTGTCGAGCTTATTGATATTGATACCAGACTCCTGTATCACTTCCCAGCTTTTTCCATGTGGGAATACTTTGAGGAAGGTTTCCTTGGTCTCGGATTTGAAGATGCCTATCGCCCGCACATATTCACTTTCAAATAATACGCGATCGAACATCACCACGTAGAGCTCCCCTTCTTTTACTTTAACGTGGGTCGATTTGCTGTAGAGGAACTGGGCCAGGAGGGCAGCTTGTGGCACAAACGTATCTGCATCATCGAAAATGGTGCGTACATAATTATATACTTCGTTCAGTTCTATATCGCTAAGGTGTGTAAAATGATATAATTCATTTTCATTAAATGCACCCAGGAAGTATTTGGTCAGTAATCCCCGCACGATCTCATCATTGAGGGTAAGCGGGTTTTCGGATAGTTTCAATTCTTCGCCACGGGTGGGATTTCCCACTTTATGCACCATTACATTTTGCAGCACTACGCCATCAAGTCCTGTCATTGTCCATTTTTTTCAGGCGGCGAAGATAAGGGAGAATATCTATTGCCGGCTATTGTCCGTTGCGGGTAATTTACCGGGTATTTGTGCAACGTTTTATTTGACAGGTGGGTCAACTAATAAACTAAACCGATGAACAAGTTATTCACAGCAATGCTACTGCTGATGACCCTCAGCAGTATTGCCCAACAGCAAGTCATCCAACCCGTGAACGCTGTTTTAAACGACCAAAGTTATGTAACGCTTATGGGCGTGGCGCCGGATGAAAACACTCCTGAATTTTTACGTATTCAAATTCATCTTCAATTTGTTGAGCAGCTACTAAGGCAACGGGAAGTAACTGGATTAACCTGCGAACAACAGTACAACAGGCTGGCTGTTCTCGATCTGCTGCACGCGTATTGGGAGCAGGGCGTTTTCCCTAACAATTATGATTACCCCAATGAACGCAGGCCTTGTTTTATAGACCGTGAGGGTAATATCTGTGCAGTAGGTTACCTGATCAGGGAGACAGCTGGTGCAGCGGTCTCTGATGCCATCAACGAAGCGCACCAGTATGATTATATTACTGACATGAAAGAAGAGGTGATTGTACAATGGGCTGCCGAATATGGACTTACCGTGGAAGAATGCGCCATGATACAACCATCTTACGGTCCTGCTTATCCTCCACAAACAAAAGATGCCGGTCTTTCGAAAGGCTATGGCATATCGTCCGGTTTGTTGGGTGGCGCCAACGTAGCTATCTCGGTACTAAATATGTCGGGGCAATATCGTGGTTCCAAGGTTATTGCTTTTGCAGGGCTGGCAGCAGGAACGGCGAATATCATTCTCGGTGTTACAAATTTCAAGAAGGATGAAGTGTTCTACTATCTCAACGGTGGCCCAACCATCACTACTCAATATAAATCGCAGAATACGCTTTCTTATGTAAATGTGGTCATGGGAACTACTACTGTAATTACGAGTGCCATCAATTTGTTGTTGCACAAGAAGGAACGGAACAATGTGCTTGGTTTTTACAGCGTGCCAGGCATCAACAACTCGCTGAATATGGGTTTCACTTTCAGCAAGCGTATTTGATCATCAAGAAGCTTCGCCTTTCTTCAATACCTGTACGGTTACCAGCAGTTGGCCGGTATGCCGCATGGTATGTTCAGCTGCATGAAACAACAACCCCAACACCGTAGAAGGAACCTGTTTACGTCCTACCATCCGAACAGCCGTTAAAGTTTCTGTATCAACGGCTTTCAATGCTGTAATTGCTTTTTGTAACTGGGTGTCGAAGGCAGCCAGCAGCGTTGACAGGGTGATGCCGTGAGCAGGTTTCCCTTCTTTAGACAAGTACTCCAATTGTTCCGTCGATAGCATATTACCTGCAGCATAAGTAAACAATCTGTCGAGCACACCCGGCATGTGCTGGAGATGAAAAGCAGGTGAGGCCACTCCTGCCGGTTGTTCCCATAATTTGGATTCGGGAAAGTCTTGCAGCATTTCATGTATCTCTTCCTGAGCCTGCAGTAAGGCATGGGCCACCGGTTGCAATAAAGCGGGCACTTCTTCGAGCGGGCCACGCAACCATACTTCGGGTAATTTATTGAATGCCACCATAGTGACAGCAAGTTACACGCTGTGTAAAAAAGGAACAAGCGTTTTTTATATTTTTACCGCTCGTATAAAAACCCACTGCCATAGCCATTTTCCCCTTAAAAGCAACGACATTTATGGTTACCCAACCAACAAAACCAACTGATTCGTGAAGTGGATTAATTGTCTGACTGTTTTATTTTCTCTGTTGATCTGTACTGCCCTTTCTGCCCAGCCTGGTGGTATAAAAATTTCCGGCTCCGTAGCGGATAGTTCCGGGCAGGTGTTGCCCGCTGTAACGGTGATGTTGCTGAAAGCTGCCGACTCCTCTACTGCCAAGATCACCAGTACCGATAATTCCGGTGTTTATAGTTTTGAAGATATTCCTCCTGGTCAATACCTGTTGTCGTTTTCCATTACCGGTTATGCACCGCACCGCGTTGCTTTGCCAGGCGCCAATGCTTCTTTCACTGCCGACCCTGTTCGTTTGCAAAAGGCTGCAGTCATGCTGCAAGGCGTAACGGTAACAGCCCGCAAACCTTTGATCGAGCTAAAGCCTGACCGGACTATTGTGAATGTGGACGCAGCGGTCACTAACGTAGGCGCCACAGCGCTGGAGGTGCTTGAAAAATCTCCCGGCATAACTGTTGACCGCAATGGTACCATCAGTCTTAAAGGCAAGCAGAATGTTTTAATTCTTATGGATGGCAAACCCAGTTACCTGCCAGCCTCCGACCTTGCCAATTACCTCAGCGGTTTAAGTGCTTCCCAAATAGAGCTGATCGAGATCATGACCAATCCTTCTTCGAAGTATGATGCAGCCGGCAATGCTGGCATCATCAATATCAAAACCAAGAAGAATAAGGTAAGGGGTTTTAATGGGAACCTGAATCTTGCATACGGACAAGGTGTTTATTATAAAAACAACAACAGCCTTTTGCTCAATTACCGCAATGGCAATTATAATTTATACCTTACTTATGGCACCAATATCTCTCAATACTTTACTGACATTTATGCTTATCGCTGGTATTACAAAGAAGACAACAAAACCGTGACCAATCGTTTTGAGCAGCCTACTTATATTACCAGCCCATTCGTGAACCACAATCTTAAAACCGGCATCGATTACTTCCTGGGCAAGAAGACCACCCTGGGCCTGTCGGTTACCGGCCTGCATTCTGATCGCAAAACAAGGAGTCATACTTCCGGAGACTGGATCAACAATAATGACCAGATCGACTCTACCATTGTTACGACCAGCGACAATAAAAGTGTTTGGAAGAATCTCGGCTTTGCTGTCAGTGGCAGGCATTCTTTCAGTAGCGATAAAGAGCTGTCGGTTGACATCGATTACCTGAATTATGATCTTTCCAATAACCAGTTTTATTTAAACACGCTTTCGGGGAGTGCCAGTTATACAGATGGATTGAGAGGGAATTTGCCTTCCACGTTGAAGATATTCTCTGCCAAAGCTGATTATACGCAAACGATTGGCAAGGCTCTGAAGATGGAAACGGGTTGGAAAACTTCTCATGTGAAAACTGATAATGTGGCGGATTATGAATATCTGCAGAATAATAACTGGGCTCCTGATTATAACAGAACCAATCATTTCCTGTATGCTGAGACGATTCATGCGCTGTATGTAAATGCACAGCAACAGGTGTCGAAGTGGAACTTGCAGGGTGGTCTTCGTTTTGAGCACACCGCCTATGATGCTAATCAACTGGGTAATGCTTTCCGAAAGGATTCTTCTTTTACCCGGCAATACAGCAGTTTGTTCCCTACTGCTTTTGCCAGTTACCAGGCTGACAGTGCTCATACATTCAGTTTTAGCGCCGGCAGGCGTATCGACAGGCCGGCTTTTCAAAAGCTAAATCCGTTTGTGTTTGTGATCAATAAGTATACGTATCAGACCGGCAATCCCTACTTCCGGCCTCAGTTTACCTGGAACTTCGAGTTCAGTCACTTGTATAAGCAGGCATTGATCACTACGCTATCTTACAGTGTTACGAATGATTATTTCTCGCAAATATTTCTGTCCGATTCCAACGGACTGATCATTTATACGGAAGGGAATCTGGGCAGAATGACCAATGTAGGTTTGTCTGTCAGCTCTCAACTTGCTCCCACCTCCTGGTGGACACTATCTTTGCAGGCCAACCTGAACCGTAAAAAGATCGAAGGGGTGGTAGTGAATGCGCTCTCAGCTACCATTACTCAGATGAATATGAACATCAGCAATCAGTTTCGTTTCAAAGGTGGCTGGAGTGCCGAGCTTTCCGGGTTTTATATTACCCGAGCGCAGAACGACCTGCAGGAAGTGCTGGACCCTACCGGCCAAGTGGCTGCTGGTGTAGGCAAACAAATTCTCAAAAACAAGGCAACGCTTAAGCTAAGTATCCGCGATATTTTCTATACACAGGCCATGCAAGGGTGGACCGACTTCCAGCATGCCAGGGAATATTTTAAACTTACCCGCGACAGCCGGGTTGTTACGCTGGCATTCAGCTGGCGCTTTGGTAAACCATTGAAGGGCGCCACGCGTAAAGCGGGTGCATCTGATGAGATCAAAGAACGTATCGGTCAGAATTAGGCTTGTATCAATCCAATGGTGCGGCCATGTTCCCGCGCCTCTTCGCTTCCTTTAAATAAGAATGTATGTATGCCAGCAGCCGAGGCTGTGGCCAGCACTTGTTTTGTGGCTGTTTCATTTTCAGGCCTGATGTTGCGGATGTAAATAGCAAATATCTTCTGTGGGTATTTGGCGGCGATGGAGGTATAGATATCCGGATCATGTTGTGAATTATCGCCTATCAATACAAACTGTTGTTTGGGGAACGCTTCCATGATGCGGGCTATCCGCAGTAATTTACCGGTATGTTTTGTTTTACCTGTTTTGAACAGTTCATACCACCGCTTTACCTGGTTCAATAAAAAGATGCCTTCCGGCAGTTTATTGTAATTGAAGAATTCCACCAAGTAATCGTACAGGTTCCACTCGCTGCTGGATACATAAAAGAAGGGATTGGGTGTTGCTGCGTTGGCATGCGCTATGGTGAGTTGCTGGTACCAGTCTGCCACTTTTTCAAACTGCTTCCGGGTACGTGGATTTTTGATCAGCAGTTCGCGCAGTCGCCTGAACTTTGTGGCGGAATAAGAAACCATCACTGTGTCGTCGATATCGGAGATAAACGCATACTGGGTGGAATGTGGCACATATATTTTCCCTTCGCAGGTAGCTGCTACACTTCCTTTGGTATCAATATAATCTACCTTAACCGGATGCCAACCTGTGCTGATCTCATGCTGCGACTGCCACTCGAATTTAAAGAATCCGTCATCTTCTGTCAAGGTGTCGATGTACCCACTTTTCCAATACAGGCGCACTTTTGCCCGGGGTAATGGCTTTATAAAGAAGAGGCGCAGCAGGTGGATGATATTAATCAGAATACGACTTGTGTAATGTTTTTGTACAACTATTTTACTTTTGAGCACGTGCCCATATACAATCAGATCATGTGTATGACCGTATCCATGATATATTTTAACATGTACATCACTCATGGGCAAGTTGTTAAGCCTTTCAATACTGGTAGCGTTTTTGCATATTACCCAATATGATCAAAAACGGGTCCATAAAATTACTTTTCATTGTCAACCATAAGTCTGGCAATAATAATACCGACTGGAAGGGGGTCATTCAGCAACATTTTACTACTTCAGCTCATACCGCCGAGGTTTATGAACTACCGGAAAAATGTTCTGCGGATGATATAAAGCAAAAAATCCATGCCAGCGGGCCAGACCGGGTGATTGCTGTGGGGGGAGATGGGACTGTGAAGCTGGTAGCAGAATTGGTCGCAGGCACACCTTTGCCCATGGGTATTTTACCGGCCGGCTCGGCCAATGGGATGGCCAAAGAATTGGGCATTCCGGTCGATACCAATACGGCATTGGATGTAGCAGCAGAAGGGCTCGTTACAAAAATCGACGCCATCCGTGTGAATGGCGAGCTGTGTATTCATCTTTCCGATATTGGGTTCAACGCTTTTATCATCAAGACTTTTGAATCCATGAAGCGCCGGGGTATGTGGAATTATGTAGTAGCGGCGTGGCGGGTATTGTGGCGTAACCGGAAGATGCGGGTAAAGATCGAAACGGACAATCAATTTGTAATGCGCGATGCACAAATGATCGTGCTCGCCAATGCCAGCCGGTATGGCACCGGTGCCGTGATCAATCCCGAAGGAAAGCTGAATGATGGCTTATTCGAAATAGTGGTGATCCGCAAAATATCATTGGGTGAGATCATTAAAATGTTTTTAACGCATAGACCTTATGACCCGGTAAAGACAGAATTGTTCAAGACCCGCTCTGTAAGTGTGGAATCGCACCACAAAACTCACTTCCAGGTGGATGGTGAATATCTTGGGAAAATCAATTCTCTGGAGGCTAATATCGAGCATCATGCCTTGTCTATCATTGTGCCAGTAGAGAACAATTAGTTTCCTTATTTCTCTTTTACCAATCCTAATGTCACTACATTATTAACAGGCTTTACTGTTTGCAGGAATTTATAGATGGCTTTCAGTTCATCATCGCTCATGCGGCTGAACGGCCCCCAGGGCATGTGGGTTTCATCGATGAGCTTGCCCATCCTGAACCGGGCAATGAATTGTTCCTGTGACCATCCTTTCAGTCTGCCGGTTTCATGCGGTGTAAGATTAGGGGTTGTCAAAGAATAAGTACCTGAGTCGGTAGTCATGTCAAACTTCAATCCCCCTGCATAATCTTCACCAATGAAGGCGCCGGTCATCAGGTCGCGGTTGGTGTGGCAGCCGCGGCAATTGGCTACGCTGTTGGCCAGGTATTTACCATATTCAATTGTTGTATCAGGTTGTATGGATTGCAATACCGGGCCTGAAGGTCCAGCCGGCTTCAGCGCAAAGGCCCGTACCGCTTTGCCCAACAGGTTGAAATTATGTTTAGGTACTTCATTTTTCACCGCTGGCTGGCTACGCAAGTAAGAAATGATCGCAGAAAGATCAGCATCGCTGGTATTGTGGAAAGGCATGATGTCGAACAGGGCATTGCCTTTGGCGTTCACACCATAGCGCAGGGAGCGGGCAATCTCTGCATCCGACATATCACCAATTCCTGTTTTATCGGGTGTGAGGTTTTTGGTATACAGGCTACCTAATGGCAATGCGAACTCTTTACCGCCCGTTAATGGCACTTCTTCTCCACGGAGCACAGCTGCATCCAGTGCGTTGGGCACATGGCAATTGGCACAATGCGCCGGTCCAAACACCAGGCTTTTACCACGTGCAATCACTCCGCTATCCGTGCTTGCTTTGACGTTGGGGAATGGTGCATCAAAGTGCAGGTTCTGCCTCGCTTCAATGGTAATATACAATCCTGCAATAATGATCAGTAAGATAACTCCTATCCATTTAAGTACTTTCTTCATGGCTTTGTATTGATGCGCACGAAAGTAAACCGGCCCCGTTCGGCCAGAAATAGTACTTAAATACCATGGGCAATAAAATGTGTGAGACAGTTACCCGCTTTCGGTGATAGGAAGGTGTTCCTGTTGTTACAGGCAACTATCGCGCAACATCTTCATGTAGGTGACGCCTTTGTTGCGGGCGAAATCAATATTGCTGGCAGGGATGCTATCAGGATCGGGATAGCGTTTCAGGGCCTGTTCAATGCTGGCTTCGCGCAGCAAGTGGAGCATGGGATAAATGGAGCGGTTGGTGAAGTTGGCCGCGTCATCGGCAGGAGCACCGGCAAAGCGATAGTCGGGATGGAAGCTGGCAACCTGGTAAGTGCCTTCGTATCCTTTTTTCTTCAGGAGCTTGTCGGCCTTTCCTACTAAATCGAGGTATTGCTCAAAGGACTTAAATGCATTGGGGAAAATGAGTAGGATGGTTTCAACTTCAGGATGCTCATCGAGGCGCTTGCATTCCTGCAGCATAAGTGTAAGGGCATTCTCAATGCTTGTGCCCGTCTCTACCTGGTAGTGAATGCTGTTGCGTTTTACTTCCCGTGATGCAAAGGGGCAGAAGTTGCAGGCTATTACCACGTCTGTGATCCATTTCCGGGTTTGCTCAATGACCTGTGCCGTTGTTGGTTCCATCGGCGCGAAGGTACGGAGTAAGTTCAGAGTTCTGAGTCGAGAGTTCAGAGTAGTGCTTATGCTAACAGCCTCCCCAGCCTAATATCCAGTATATAAGTATGAAAACGACGATGGTGCCGAGGCAGCCGCCTCCCCATTTGTATGCGCCGTAGCCGGCGATCAGCGTCCGAAGCCAATTTCTCATGATGTGGTGTTTATTAATGCGTGATTAAAAAACCGTGCCACCCGATGATCAGATCAATCCATTCTCTTTCAAGATGGGTTCAATAAACTGTTTAGCGACTGCCGAGTACGGCTGATCGGGCTCAATGTATTGTGACAGCTTATCCAATACGCGTTGTAATTTTTTATAGTACCGATCTTCCCGGTTTTTATCTCCTTCCGTTTTAGCGATCACAATCTCTTCCCTGATCTCCAGCACATCAGCAATGTGGTACTGAATATCCTTCACCAGTTTGGCTCTTTCTTTTACCAACGGATCGCGCAACAGGGCATATACACTAATGGAACGTTCTGCTTTTTTGACTTTGAAATCGTCGGGCTGATCTTTTGCTTTAATGGCTCCATTTTTCAGGTATTCGAGGTAGTCTTCCGGGTCTTCTGTACAAGGGTTGATCAACAGGCGTACACAGTCTTCTTTCGCAAGATTGCCTTTATGTGATTTGCAACGAACCTTTTCATCATCGATGGGAAATTGGTTGGCCTTGCCCATGGTAAATGATTCGCCTTCAAATTCCTCCTGGGTGGTTTTTCGGTTGCAGTTATTGCAGGATAGTAACAGGTTATCCCAGTCGGCAGCCAGCCAGTAGTAGCCCGGCTTCAGCAGCTTTTTATTGTCGGTGACGATTGCTGCTTTGGGGCGAAAATGTTCGATATCACCTACCGTTACTGTCAGGATCGGGCTTTCGCAGTAAGCGCATTTACCGTTGAATAGTTTTTTTAAGGCTGCTTTTACCTCGTCGTTATTATAGGCCTCGAATTCAAACTTCTCGTTTTTATTGGTAGACGTAAAATGCAACCTGGCCTTTTCGGTTTCCAACATAGCCTTCCCGGCAGGGTTGGTAAGCTCCTGCGGAACGGGCATTGTATTGCGGTCTATGCGGATCACTGTCTTTTGTTTTTATCCCACATGGCGCGGATGCGCGCTTTTACTTCATCTTCTGCCTGCTTGCGGAGATCGTTACCAGTAGCAAGATTGCCACCTCCGGAATCGTTCACCACGAATGATTCGTTCGATTCCGTAGCATAGTTTTTGGGGCCTGTCTTATATTCTCCCGGCATTTTCAGTTTACTCATAGCTACTACTTCATCCACTGCTTTATACACCAATGCTTCCCGCCAGGTATTTCCGAGTTCCTGGTAAGGTTTAAGAGCGGTTTCCAATTCTGCTATCCGGTCCTTTTGTTCACGCGTAGGGCGCGCCTTGCTCAACAGGAAATGATATTCATTCAATAATTTTTCTTCTGCAGGATCGATTACGCTGTTCAGCCCAAAGAACTCGGATGTCAGTAACTGGTCTACGCGCATCTTTGAAGGATCGGGCAGATCAGTAATAGCGTATATTTTATGATCTTCTTTGTCTTTCTTGAAAATGACCACTTCGCTCTTGTTCAATCCTCTTAGACAGAGGGGATCGTGGGTAGTGGCAATGAACTGCATGTGGGGGAATGTTTTTCTAAAGCTTTCCACAACCCGCATGCGCCAGCGGGGATGCAGGTGTGTTCCTATCTCATCGATGATAACCAGCCCTTCTGCGCTTTCCATGGTACCGGCACGCAACAACAGGCTCATCATATCGCAGGCGGTCGCGATAATGGATTTGTATCCATCGCTCAGTTCCTTCAACTTATCGGGCTGGCGGCGAGCATGGGTCACTATTATTTCACCTTTCTCCACTTTCAATATTGCCTCGGGGTCGTTGAGTTCTTCTGACAATATATCCATGAGGGCGCGACAGGCATAATCAAATTGAGCCTTGTTTGTTTTGCTCAACGATACCAGCCATTGATTGCCATAGAGTGCATAGGAAGGATCGAACAGGTTCATGGCCCTGATGTTGCGCGTGGCAGCGTTGGGCTCAGGTTTCAGGTTTTTACTGGTGAGCAGCCGCGTGGAGCCATAGGCAATCAAATAACCTTGTGGCGCAGTATGCGTAGATGTGATCTTAGCGCTTCGTTTCGAGAATTCTATGCCTATCGGAACATCATTACCCACGGTATATACTTTTACAAATCCTTTTTCTGCGCCTCGTCGCAAGATATCTTTTGCGCTTATATCCAGCTTCGCCAGGTATTTACTACCTGCCAAGGAAAGCACAATGGCCTGGAGGAAGGAGCTTTTACCTACACCATTTTCTCCCAGCAGCATGAGCCAGTTGTTCCTGCCGCTGGCGGTCATATTGCCGGCGATATCAATATTGGTAATATTACTTTTTGGGAAAACGATCTCCATGTCTTCGATAGCCCGGAAGTTATGTATAACCAAGCGGTCGATTGTGAGGCGTTTAATTACATCTTTGGTTTTAGGAACTTTCTTTGAAGTAATTTTAATAGGAGGGGACACTTTCAGATCTTCTGTAATACCTGACTGTACTGTTACTTCTGCCATCAGTATGCTATAATAATCTGAATCCACTCCATTTAAAATATGGACTTCAATATACTCCAGAATAATATGTCTATCCTTACGCGGATAAGTCATTATTATCCTTTTCAAACAATTTCTCAATGCTCCGGCATAAGGTATTTCACTATTGTTTTTTAACAGTCGTTCTATATACTCTACAGTAGGGCCAACTTCGGCATCTTGTCTGATAGCTTTATTGCTTGGAAATAATTTATTTAAAAGTCCTGTAAATAGCTTCGTTATAGCACCCTGAACGCTACGAATGCTCATCTTTCGCGCCTCTCTCAATGCATGTCTGTTAAGTTGTAATGTCTCGATCGTCCATTTACCCTTTTGCGTTCGCGGAAAAATAGATCCTGAAAAATTAAAATCTAGGTGCGCTTCGGGATCTTCATTACATGGATCTATCAATAGGTTATTTTCTTTTTTAATCCCCTCTGCATAAGGCGTTTTCACCGGTATCCGCTTCCCTTCTACTGGAAACCAGTTAGACTTCGTACGATTGCATACCGAACAACAATAGAATATATTCTTCCATTCGTAGTATAGCCACCAGTAGTGATCGTTAGAAAACTCGTCATTAAGCCCTTTGGCACTCTTAGGGCGGAAAAACTCAAGATCGGCATCCGTTATCCTCTCAATAGGAGATTCACAATACGCACATTTGTGATTAAACTCTTTGGCCAATTGTTCTTTAGCAGCCCTGACCGGCGTTATATCAAACTCGAAGCGGGTTTGCCGTTTTTTAGTATCGGACGATTGCAGATAGAAAGCTTCCATCTTCTTCATCAGTAGAGCAATCTTCTTCGGTTGCAATGAAGGAGGAATCGTATCTGGTCGATAAATGCGAATCATTAGTAAACCATTTAAAAACTATAGAAAGAAAAGAACAGCTTACTTCCCGTAAGCATTATACACAAAATAGGGGTCCTTCTTAAACTGTATCCAATCCAACTCCAGCTTTTGGCGTAGCTCTTTGAACATAGCCCGCCCATGATCAGAAAAATCAAGCGCTCTACGCACAGGTTTCTTCTTATCTTCTATATCCAGCAAACGTTCTGTTACCAACGCATACTCCAACATCTTGGCGCAGGTGGTAAACTGTCCGCAGGCTATTACTTTTTTCATGCGGTCGTTACGGGCATCTTTTGAATCGTACCATAAAGTGGTGCCCATGGTACGGGCATCTTCGGCGATGGATATCATTTGCTCGCAACCTTTCGTTAAAAGTTCTATACAAGCTTTGCTCCATATTGCATCTGCTTTCTCGTCGTCAGTGGTGTATCCCCCAAACTTCTTTACAATCTTGCTTTCCCTTGCCACTTTGTTGAATAAGCTCAATTCATAGATCACGTTAAAGACCCTGCGGTTATCCCACTTAGCATTGTCATAGAAACTATCAAAGATCAGCCGACGTGTCTGCTTCAGGTTCACCTCCAGCACCAGGCTCAACATGGAATTGACACGGGCACTGAGCATTTGCTCGACAACGCCCACCGGAGAATCTTTCAGGTATTTGACCAACAGTTGTATGGAGTCATCGGAGAAATTGCCCACCGCCGGCAGCCCTTCCTTTATAGTGGTTACCAGTTGCCGGTCAGAAGCGTTAAATAAGCGGGTGATGCGTTTCAATAATGGATTGCCCATCCGGTAGCCGATAATAAATGCTGCGATCAGCAATAATAATATGGCTGGTGATAATACCAGGAATCCGATATTCCGCCATCCGTCATCGTCTGTAAAATTCAGGAGCCCAACAGCTACCAACAGCATTGCAATAGCGGCAATACCCATTATGTTAACAATCTTATTGATACCACGCAAAGTTTTACTGAAGTCTTTCACATGGTCCGTGATGCTTTTCCCCCGCGAACCTTTCTCATTAACTACCGGGGGCACATAGGCATCCATGAAGTAGCTCGCCACATCCGTAGCCATGATCAGGTCGAAGCCATTTTCCTTGTTCATATCGCGCCTTCTTTCATCGGCCAGCATAGCACTGCTCATACCCTGGTTGTCATTAATGCCGCCATCCATTAGTCCTACAGGCATATCCAGTGACCTCTTCGCATTGTTGTAATCTGTAATAATCATGGCCTGTTGCAGCGCGTTGCTATCGAGACCTTTGTAGGTGAAATCCTGTGGATATATGATGGGCTCAAAGCCGGCGGGGAAGCAAGATGAAGCCGCCAGTATATCGCCCAACTTAACCTGTTGCAGCGTACGCAGGTTATTATCCGTATCTGTATCGAAGAAAATATAAGCATTACCTGTTTTCCCTTTCTTGTCTTTGTCGTTTACAGGGAGCTTTCCGTCTGTTTGAAAACGGAAAGAAATGCCCCGGTAAAATTCTGTAGCATTCACACACACTTCAATATCATTACCGGCATTCCAGTATACACCAAACGTTTTTCCGTCAAACAGATGTTGGTCGTAGATCCGGGAAAAAGCATTGATAAAGTTCCGACTCTTTTCCCTTCCTTCCCATTCGCTGTCGTTGTTGATCAGCTTAAGCACTTCTTCCAGCAATCCCGTGCCATTCATGAAGGTCTTTATTTTATCATAGGCATCTCTGAAAGATTTTCCCTGCTTTAGATAGGCACTGTACAACATGCCGGCAAAGCTTCCCCCGGATGCCGAAGAAATGAACTGCACATTCTCCAGCAGATTGCGTTCATTGCCATTCTCATCTTTGTACTTCAGGTAATCGAGGTAGCTCATCGCACCAATGCTGTACGAGGCAGCCCGGAAACCACCGCCCGATAATGCCAACGCAATCTTCCCGAAAGGGGTTTTTAAAGGAGGGAACTGCTGACTGTCGTCGGTTTGACTAATGCCTGTATCACTGGCCAGGGAAAGGGGGCTGCTTGCTTGATTTTCGCTCACTGTTAAGTTGTTAAAGGGTGAAAAGAATCGATTACCAATACAACAGGGAACGGATTATAAGTGACTCAATGTAAATAGTTTTTATGAGACAGAAAAGACGTATTTAAACGGTTTCAGGCATGCAGTGATATCTTAATAAACAGTCAGCCAATTAAATACATTAATACCCGGTTAATTATATTTCTGCGTACAGGGTGGGGTTTTATTTAACGTCAAATAAAACCTAACTTGTTTATTGCTTTTAACCAAAACGCAGATCATGAAACAGAAACTACTACTACTGCTGGCTGCCCTGTCTTTTTGTACCTGGAACAACCTCCATGCACAGGGAAAGCTGGTAGAAAAAATTACCAAAACAGGCGACGAACTGGTAATTCCTTACGAGAAATATGTACTTCCCAATGGTCTCACCGTGGTGGTGCATGAAGACCACAGCGATCCTGTTATCCACGTAGATGTGACTTATCACGTAGGCTCTGCGCGTGAAGAGATCGGCAAATCGGGCTTCGCGCATTTCTTCGAGCACATGATGTTCCAGGGAAGTGATCATGTAGGTGATGAACAACACTTCAAAATAGTTACTGAAGCAGGTGGCACGCTTAATGGCAGCACCAACCGCGACAGGAC
Source organism: Paraflavitalea sp. (assembly GCF_059502485.1). Lineage (NCBI taxonomy): Bacteria > Pseudomonadati > Bacteroidota > Chitinophagia > Chitinophagales > Chitinophagaceae > Paraflavitalea > Paraflavitalea sp. The sequence continues at coordinate 430,790 of NZ_JCACET010000004.1, read as the reverse complement.
CAACTACTACGAAACTGTTCCGGCGAACCAGCTGGAAAAGATGTTGTGGCTGGAAGCCGACCGTATGGGTTTCCTGCTTGATGCCGTGACGCAGCAAAAGTTTGAAGTGCAAAGGGCCACTGTAAAAAATGAAAGGGGACAGAATTACGATAACCAGCCTTATGGTTTGACTGGCGAGGTAACTGCCAAAAACCTGTATCCTTATGGTCATCCTTATTCCTGGCTCACCATTGGTTATGTAGAAGAACTGAACCGCGTAAGCCTGTCGGACCTTAAAAACTTTTTTCTCCGCTGGTATGGTCCCAACAATGCTACACTCACTGTTGGCGGTGATGTAAAAGCAGCCGACGTTGTAAAGCTGGCCGATAAATATTTCGGCAGCATTCCCCGTGGTCCGGAAGTAGCGCCTGTGAAACTCGAACCCGTGGTGCTGGACAAGGACCGCTATGTAAGTTATACTGACAACTACGCCCGGACTCCTCAATTGCGTATTGTCTATCCCACTGTTCCCGATTACTCGGCTGATGCTGCTGCTCTTTCCTGCCTGGCACAAGTGCTCGGCGGCGGAGGTGGTGGAGGCGGCGGCAGAGGTGGCCGTGGTGGTGGAGGGGGTGGCAACCGCAACTCTGTATTGTACCAAAAGCTCATTAAAGATCAGAAGGCGTTGCAAGCCAGTGCCAATAGCAGCTTCAGTGAGCTGGCCGGTGAATTTTCTATTTCGGTGACTCCTTATCCTGGTAAGTCTTTGGCAGAAATGGAAACGCTGGTGAAGGAAGCATTGGCTGAGTTTGAGAAAAGAGGTATTACGGATGATGACATTCAGAAATTCAAGACTGGTTATGAAAGCCGTGTCATCAACGGGCTTTCCAGCGTATCGGGCAAAGTAAGCCAGCTGGCAGCTTTCCAAACTTTTACCGGCAATCCCAATATGCTGTCCAAACTGCAGCAACAGTATAGCAGCCTCACCAAAGAAGATGTAATGAAGGCTTATGAAAAATACATCAAGGGTAAAAGCCGCGTGGTAGTAAGTGTGGTAACGAAGGGCCAGGAAAACCTGCGGGCTGCCGATGATAATTACACCATCGACAAATCGCATTATAAGGCGCCTGATTATGGTTATGCCGGATTGATTTATACAAAGGCAAAAGATAATTTCGATCGTACCAAACAACCTGGTTCAGGGCCTAACCCTGTGGTAAAGGTTCCTGCTTTCTGGAAAGCTAGTTTGCCGAATAAGATGAAGGTGATTGGCACAGAGAATACGGAGATCCCTGTAGTTACGGTGAGCATCTCTCTTAAAGGGGGTAGATTGCTCGAGTCCAATGACCTCTCTAAAGCAGGCTGGGTAGGCCTCTTCTCCTCCATGATGAATGAGGATACCAAAAACTACAGCAGTGAACAAATATCACAGGAGCTGCAAATGCTGGGCAGCTCTGTTGGCGTGGGCAGTTCGGATGATGCGATCACATTTACCGTGCAAAGCCTGAAAGAGAACCTGGATAAAACGCTACAAATTCTTGAAGAAAGAATGCTCTATCCAAAGTTTAGTGAGGAAGCATTCAACAGGACCAAAAGGCAACTGGAGCAACGGTTGAAGAATGCCAAAACCCAGCCGGCCGGTGTAGCTACCAACCTGTACGCCAAACTGAATTATGGCAGCAACAACATCCTTGGTATTCCGGATGATGGCACTACTGAAACCATCAACAATATCAAGTTTGAGGACATACAGCGTTACTATGATAATTATATTACTTCTGAAGATGGTAAGATCGTTATCGTAGGCGACATCAAAGAGGCTGCTATTCTTCCCAAGCTTTCTTTCCTCAGCAAGCTGCCGGCGAAATCCTTTAGCCTGCCAACACCTGCTGCCGCATTGCCTGTGAGCAAAACAAAGATCTACCTTGTGGATGTTCCCAAAGCGGCGCAAACGGAATTCCGTGTAGGTTACGTTACAGGGCTTAAGTACGATGCTACCGGTGAGTTTTACCGTGCCACGCTGGCCAACTATATATTGGGTGGCGCCTTCAATAGCCGGGTAAACCTCAACCTGCGTGAAGATAAGGGATGGACGTATGGAGCAAGAAGTGGCTTTTCCGGCAATAAATATTCCGGACTGTTCACCTTCAGCAGCGGCATCAAGGCCGGCGCCACCGACAGTGCTTTGTATGAAGTAATGAAGGAACTCAAGAACTATGCGGCTGACGGGCCTACTGCAGCAGAGCTGGCCTTTATGAAAAAGTCCATTGGCCAAAGTGATGCCCGGAATTATGAAACGGGTATTCAGAAAGCAGCTTTCATCGGACGTCTGCAACAATACAATCTGTCGCCCGATTACGTAAGCCAGCAAAGCAAAATACAGGAATCTATCACTGCCAAAGATATTACCGGCATTGCCAAAAAGTATCTCGATGTGAATAAGATGAATATTGTGCTGGTAGGCGACAAAGACCTGATCCTGCCGGGACTGAAAAGGCTGGGCTATGAAATTGTGGAAGTGGATGCCGATGGTAATCCCTCCGCCAAAAGAGGATTTTAATAGAAAGACCACCAGTATAGCAAAGGCTGTTCCTACGGGAGCAGCCTTTGTGTTTTCCCATTTGCTTCGATAGCAGATTTCTCACTTCGCCGTTGCTTCGTACGTCTTTTTAATTCTTAATGGCTCTATTCGAAATGACAGAAGAGTGAGTGGCTTCTTTGCGCCGTTGGTTTTCTTACTTAATTTTACTCATATCACTTGTTACCATGCTTAGACTTCTGCTATCTATTGTAATGTTATTGGGTGTACTATTTACGCATGCACAGCAACGCGCGCGTGATCATGGCATTCAGATCGGCGTTATGAAACCTGGCACCTGGAATGCTATTACCGATGTGCCCGGTGTAAAGGTGGGTCATACCACGCTCATTAAAGGGGACTCCATCAGGACAGGCGTAACAGCTATTCTACCATATGACGGTAATATCTTTCAGCAGAAAGTGCCAGCGGCTGTGTATATCGGTAACGGGTTTGGCAAGCTGGCAGGCACCACGCAGGTGCAGGAGCTGGGTAATCTTGAAACGCCCGTAATCCTTACCAATACGCTTGGCGTAGCTACCGGCATAAATGCAGTAATAGAATATACCCTGCAGCAAAAGGGCAATGAAAATGTGCAATCGGTCAATGCTGTGGTGGGTGAAACCAACGATGGCTGGCTGAATGATATACGCGGGCAGCATGTGACCAAAAATGATGTGCGTGCAGCCATACAGCAAGCTGCTTCCGGTGCAGTGAAAGAAGGCTGTGTGGGAGCTGGCACCGGCACCGTGTGTTTTGGATTTAAAGGCGGCATTGGTACTGCTTCGCGCAAGCTGCCGGCCAATCTTGGCGGCTATACCGTGGGCGTGCTGGTGCAAACCAACTTTGGCGGTGTGCTGCAAATAGATGGCGCACCTGTAGGAGAGGAATTGGGCAAGTTTTCCTTCAGTGATCAACTACTGAACAATGTAGATGGCTCGTGCATGATCGTGGTGGCTACCAATGCACCGCTGGATGCGCGTAACCTGCAACGCCTTGCTAAAAGGGCTTTTATGGGATTGGCCAAAACCGGCGGCATCGCTTCCAATGGCAGCGGCGATTATGTGATCGCTTTTTCTACTGCCGACTCCATCCGTGTGCCTCATAATGCTGCACAGCCTTTGCAAACAGTGAGCCTGTTGAACAACGATGCTGTTACTCCTTTGTTCATGGCAGCTATTGAAGCAACAGAAGAGGCCATCATCAATTCTCTTTTTACCGCTACCAGCACTTCCGGTTTTAAAGGGCATGCAGTTGAAGCATTACCAAAAGATAAAGTGTTATCCATTCTGAAAAAATACAATCGCCTCCGGTAATATGCTATACACTATTATCAATAATGAAATCATTCCAGCAGATAAGGCATTTCTCCGCGTAAACGATCTTGCCATTCAAAGGGGTTATGGCATCTTTGATTTTTTCAAGACGCTCAATAACAAACCTATTTTTCTTGAAGACCATCTCGACCGGTTTTATCAATCTGCCTCCATCCTGCAATTGCCCGTGCATTACCCGCGAGAGGAATTAAAAGACCTCCTGCAGCAATTGATGGCGCATAATAATATACCTGACTCCGGCATCCGCATCACGCTTACGGGCGGCTATTCCGCAGATGGCTATACCTTAAGCACGCCCAACCTTATCATAACACAACAAGCGCTGCCTGATAACCGCGCACTGCAGACAACTGGTATCCACCTCGCTACTTACCCTCATCAACGGCAATTGCCTGCTGCCAAAAGCATCGACTACCTGATGGCTGTGTGGCTGCAGTCGTTTGTGAAACAACAGCAGGCACAGGATGTACTGTATCATCAAAACAATGCCGTTACGGAGTGCCCACGCTCAAACTTCTTTATCGTTACCAGCAACGACACTATTGTAACACCCGGGCATCATATCCTGCAAGGCGTGATCCGCAAACAAGTGCTGGCGCTTGCCGCCAATCGCTTTGCCGTAAAAGAAAAGGAAGTTACCCTGCAGGATGTGTACCAGGCTAAAGAGGCTTTCATAACCAGCACTACCAAAAACATCCTGCCGGTAGTGAAAGTAGATGGACAGGTAATTGGCGCAGGCGTTCCCGGCGCTGTAACTGCCTTGCTGGCCAGTGATCTGCATCAACTTATTGAGGGAAGCCTGAAGTAAGAGGTCAGAGGTAGGATGTAAGAAGTCAATCGCTGAAAATCTAAGTTGTAAACTACGCTTCCACAGGCTTTAACAAACTCTTAGAAAAATAAAGGCCGGAATATTTGGAAAGCCCGTATACCGATCGGTATATTTGCATCATGAAGTTCACACCAAGATCAGAAGAGACCCGCCGGTTCATCATAGAGACCACAGCCGGCATATTCAATACCAAGGGGTATGCGGGTACTTCGTTATCTGATCTTACAGAGGCCACCAAACTTACCAAGGGGAGCATCTATGGCAATTTCGAGAACAAAGAAGAAGTGGCGCTGGCTGTATTCGATTACACTATTGCTCACCGCGATAAGATAATCGCTCAACTGATCAATAAAGCAGCCACCAACAAAGAGAAGTTGCTGGTGTTCGCCACCGCCTTTTGCAGTACGGCCAAACAACCTTTTATAGAAGGGGGGTGCCCGCTGCTGAATGCAGGTACGGAATCAGACGACACTTTTGAACCGCTGCGGAAGAAAGTGGCCAAGGCTATTTCCGACATGAAAAAAGAGATTGAAATCATTATCAGTAACGGTATTGCCACCAAAGAATTTAAGAAGGATACTAACGCGGAAAAAACAGCGCTGACAATCATAGCGCTTGTGGAAGGGGGGATATTGCTGGGTAAGACCATGCATAAACCAGCTTACCTGGATATCGCGCTTGAAGGCGTAAAAGACCTGGTGAATGCAATATCCGTTACGTGATCGCCTTTTTTTTGCTTATACATATACCGATCGGTATATAATATATACACCCAATAATAAAAAAAGCATAAAATGAAACTCAGCAACAACACAGTATTGATAACCGGCGGTTCTGCCGGTATCGGCTTCGCCATAGCGAAACAACTGACAGAAAATGGTAACCAAATTATTATCACCGGCCGGAATAAAGAGCGTTTGCAAAAAGCGGTGGCTCAATTGAAGAACACTACCGGCATTGTATCGGATGTAGCCGACGAAAAGGATGTAGACGCTTTGGTAGCCAGGATAGAAAAGGATTTCCCTACGCTGAACGTAGTGATCAATAATGCCGGTCGTGCCTTGGTATACAAATTGACAGAGCAAGGTGTCAATGCATTTGACAAAGGCGTGGATGAATTTCAAACGAACTATTTTTCTGTGATCAGGCTCAACGAAAAGCTGCTTTCACTGTTGCAAAAGCAACCTGAAGCGGCTATCGTGAATGTGACATCGATCGTAGCCTTCGCTCCCAATCATATACTTCCTTCGTATAGTGCCAGCAAGGCAGCGCTGCACTCGTATTCACAGTCGCTGCGTGTTGACCTGGCCAGAACGGGCAATGTGAAAGTATTTGAATTGATGCCTCCGCTGGTAGATACTGAATTCTCGCATGAAATTGGTGGCAGCAAAGGCATCCCTGCTTCTGCAGTAGCAGATGCATTCATCGATGCTTTCCAACATGATGAGTATGAAATCCACGTAGGCGGAACTGCCGATCTTTATAAATTGTACCTCTCCTCTCCTGCCCAGGCGTTAGCAGCCTTGAATGGATAAGGGAAACTGCGCCCATGTACTACCATCTACCATGGCAGTACATGGGTGTTTTGTTTCTGTACGAGGCTTTTAATTTAATGAGTACGCAGCAGCCTGAAGCAACACTGAAAAAACGCCTATCTTTAGGAATGCGTACACTTATCTTTTTAGCACTGATATGCAGCAGCCTTGCTGCGTGGGCACAGCCTCTGAAAGTAGCCGTAGCAGGAACCGCTCATGGTCATTCGACGTGGATATTGGGATACAAAGACAAAGAAAGCATACAGTTGGTAGGCGTTTGTGAAAAGGATACAGCGCTGGTGAACCGTCAGTCGAAAAGATATGGCTTCTCTCCTTCTATCGTATATACCGACCTTGGCAAGATGCTCGATGCCGTGAAGCCTGATGCCGTTGTTGCGTTTGGCTCTATTTATAGTCACCTTGAAGTAGTGGAAGCCTGTGCACCGCGCGGCATCCATGTGATGGTTGAAAAGCCACTTGCAGTAAGTGTGGAACATGCCCGCAAGATGGAAGCGCTTGCCAAGAAACACAATATCCACCTGCTCACCGATTACGAAACAAGCTGGTATCCTTCTGTTGCCAAGACCGTTCAACTGGCATTGGATAGCAATTATACAGGACGCATCCGCAAAACTGTTATTCACGACGGCCATCAGGGGCCCAAAGAAATCGGCTGTGGACCGGAATTCCTGGCCTGGCTCACGGACCCCGTATTGAACGGCGCCGGCGCGTTGGTAGATTTTGGTTGTTATGGCGCCAACCTCATGACGCACCTGATGAAGGGTCAGCAACCCATTGCCGTGACAGCTGTTACCCGCCAATACAAACCGCAGATCTATCCCAAGGTAGACGATGACGCCACCATCATTGTGGATTATCCCGACGCTCAGTGTATCATCCAAGCGTCCTGGAACTGGCCTTACAATCGCAAAGACATGGAAGTGTATGGAGAGAAGGGATATATTTTTGCACCCGACAGCAAAACGCTTGTATTAAGGCAAGGCAACAAAGTCACCAACCGGCAGGTTACTGCACAGGATATACCGGTATATGAAGACCCATTCAAATACCTCGCCGATGTGGTACATGGCAAGATCTCTGTAGCTCCTGATGGGCTCTACGCCTTGCCCAATAACATGATCGTAGTAAAGATCCTCGAGGCGGCGAAAGAATCGGCCCGCACAGGTAAAAAAGTGAAGCTCTAAAACAATACTTACTTTTGACGCGGGAATAAAGTCTCCCTGTTCACGACATGCACTTATTAACTGTATCCGGTATATCGAAAAAGGACGAAAGAGGTTTTGAGCTTAAGAACATCAGTTTTACCCAGCAGAAGTTTCAAAAGATCGCCATAGCAGGGGAAACAGGCTCGGGTAAAAGCACTTTGATGAAGATTGTTGCCGGACTGGCAGAGTCGGATGCAGGACAGGTGTTATTTGAGGGAAAGAAGATCATAGGCCCCGCCGATAAACTTATACCCGGCCATCCCGGCATTGTCTATCTCTCTCAACATTTTGAACTGCCTAACAACCTGCGGGTAGAGCAGGTATTGGAATATGCCAACCTGCTAACCGATGAAGCAGGCGCCTCTCTATATGAAATTTGCCAGATCGATCACCTCCTTAAAAGAAGGACCAACCAACTGTCGGGTGGTGAAAGACAACGGATCGCCCTGGCAAAGTTGCTCATCACCTCCCCCCGCCTATTGTTGCTGGACGAGCCATTTTCCAATACCGACATGGTGCATAAGAAACTGCTTAAATCAGTTATCCGCGATATTGGATCGAAATTGAAGATCAGCTGTATCATGGTGTCGCACGATCCGCTGGACACGCTTTCCTGGGCAGATGAAATACTAGTGATGAAGGATGGACAGGTCATACAGCAAGGTACTCCTCAACAAATCTATCGGCAGCCCGTGAATGAATATGTAGCCGGGCTCTTTGGCGATTATAACCTGCTGCCTCAAACAATAACAGGAGCCATCCTCAGCGAGGGTCAGGCAAAGTCAGCTAAGCGGTCTGCAAAACTTTTTGCGCGGCCTGAAGACCTGCTGATTTCTACTACACATGCATCGGGCACAGTTGCTGCCGCTGTGAAAGCCATTCATTATTACGGCAGTTATTATGAAGTGACTACCATGACCGGCAAACACAAACTTCTTGTGAGAACAACAGAGTCAACTATCAATGCAGGCGATACTGTTTATCTTTCGTTGCAGCCCGGAACACTTTGGTACTTGTAACTGGTAGCCACCCATCTTCCGCACAATCAGCTGACCTAATTATGGACACTTGAGGCCCTGCCGTTTTTAGTGAAAATGGCTGTTTTTGACTTGTTGTGCTATTAATACGGGATTACTACGGCTTTACCACGGCTTAAGTACGGCTTAACCATGGGTTAACCCCGGCTTAAGCAGCCGTTATCTTTTTTGTTTGTTCGTCTTTGCTTCGTCTTTATTTCTTCGTATTTCTCATGCAAACGTACACATAAAAACGTCCTTACGCTTCGTCATGACCGAAATGTCCTTAAATGACCGGCCATTTAAGGACATTTCGGTCACGGCTGTTGGGAAGAAAGTATTTTCTTGGTGATGGTAGCCACTTCCTGTAGTAATAGCGGGAAGGCAGGTTCGGGCATATTGCCATGATTGAAGCCGTCCAGTTCGTAAAGCCTGGTAGCTTTATGACCAGCCAGCTGCATCATGCGGTTCATATAGGCATTCTCTTCGTAGCGGCCGAGCATTTCCATTTCGCGATCGCCCGTGATAAGCAGCAGGGGCGGCGCATCGGCCCGCACGTGGTACAATGGCGCGTATTTATCGATGGTAGGTTGTGTATCCTTAATGCCTTGTTCTTTGCGAATGGTGAAATGGGTAATTACCTGTGGGCTGAAGGGAATGATCCCCGCAATGGTGTTTGCATCGATATTGTATCGCTGCAGGTATGATTTATCCAGCGTGATCATGAGGTCGAGGTAACCGCCTGCCGAATGACCCGATAAAAAGATGAGACGGGTGCTGCCTCCATACTGTCCAATGTGTTTATACACCCAAGCTACTGCTGCCGCTGCATCTTCGATATAAGCCGGCGCTGTTACTTTGGGTGAAAACCGGTACCCTACTGCTATTACTGCATATCCTTTATCCATCAGCGCTTTGGGTATAGCCTTGTTGCCGCCGGTAAGTCCGCCACCATGAAACCATACAATCGTGGCGTAGTTGGTAGCTCCTTTGGGATAATAAAAATCCAGCTTGCATTGGGATGTTATATAAGCATCTTTTTTGCTGGCCGCATCTTCATAATAGTTGATATCCTTTTCGGTAACATATTGTTGTTGGGCGTGGGCATAGCAAGCGCTCATTAAGAGCAGCAGGAGGAGGATATTTTTCATACGTACAAATTTTAGGAATAGTAACCTTTATTCCGCGTAATTTGTCTTAAATTTTCATTTAAGTCCCCTTTTTGGCAATCATGAGTATCGGTCAGCAAATACTGTTTTTTATCAGCCTGCTGGGCGCTTTTAATGGGCTTGTGCTCACCATTTATCTTTTTGCGGGTAAAAAGGTGCGGTCTGTATCGGCCTTTTTTCTTGGCTTGCTGCTGCTGGCGCTTTGCATCCGGGTGACCCACGCTGTGTTCCTGTACTTCAATACCGATCTGCCCAGGATCTATTGCCAGATAGGCTTTTCGGCCTGCTTCCTGATCGGGCCTTCGCTGTATTATTTTTCCAAATCTCAATTGACCCAGGTATCTCAAATACCTGCTTCCTGGAAATGGGGTTGGGGTATTCAACTCGGGTTTATTGCACTTATAGGTGTGTTGTTCCCTTTTCAAACCTCTCCCTGGGTATGGAATAAGCTCTTAACGCCTGTGATCTATGGGCAATGGATAGCTTATGTTGTTGCTACCGGTTTCTTATTTAAAGATACCCTTAAAGCATTTTTCAATCAACCTTCCACTCTAAAAGCCACTGAGAAATTCTGGCTGCTGGTATATGCCGGCAACAGCATTATCCTGCTGACTTATCTGCTGATCCTGACTGGTATCATTCACAATATATGCATGACCGGCCCTATCTCATTTTCCTTCTTTTTATATCTCAGTGTTTTCTTTTACGGCTCAGGCCCCCATAAGGGAATTACGGCGCCATTGATGGCAACAGACAGGCCCGGCAAAAGTGAAAAAAGAAGGATCACTGACAATGATGCGCAGGTATGGATAACCAGACTTGAAAAGGCTATTACAGACAGGGACTTATATAAAGACCCGAATCTTAAGCTCAACGATCTTGCCCAAAAGATCAATATCACTACTCACCAACTGTCGCAGCTGCTGAACGACAATCTTGGCAAAAGCTTTTCTACGTATATCAATGAATACCGGATCAGGGAAGCCTGTAAGCTGATCACTACCGACAGCCACCTGACCTTTGAAGCCATCGGATATGAGGTAGGCTACAACTCCAAATCCACTTTTTATACTGCGTTTAAGAAAGTGACCGATACTACGCCCGCTCTTTTCAAGGAAGGCATAGCAAAAAACAATGCTGAATAATCTATTGAGAATCTGGCTGGTTTTCTTCCAAATAGTCCGGTTTTATAAAACCGTACGCCTGATTTCATAAAGCCATACCTCATCAGTTGGCCTGCCGGTTAGGTTTGTGCAAAAGCGCAACTCATGCAGGTAATGGTAAAGTATTGGATGATCTTCAGCCTACTTTTTGGAAGCTATCTAACGACCCTGGGACAGACCACCATCAGGGGAAAAGTGATTGATGCCAGCAATCAACAGGGCATCGGATTTGTGACCGTCCGCCTCGTTACTGCCCGGGATACTACTCCGGTAAAAGAGCAGGTGACTGACTCCTCCGGCCAGTTTGAACTACTCCATATTCCCCATGGGCAATACCTGCTTCAACTTTCTTCTCTTGGCTACCAGCCGTTGCACAAAACGGTGTCGCTGGCGCCACCTGTGCAACCTGTTATGGAACTGGGCAGCGTGTTGCTCACTCCCGATCCCAACCTACTGAACGAAGTAGTGGTAAACGGCAGCAAGCCTGCTTTCCAACGCATGGGGGACCGGCTCGTGATGAACATCGCCGGCAACCGCTTTTTTAAAACGGCTACCAATGCACTCGATATATTCAGGAAGGTGCCTGGCCTGGAGGTAGGTGGTGATGGAGCTCTTCTCCTGTCGGGAAGAATTACACCGGCCGTATTCATCGACGGCAAACCTGTACCGATGAGCCCGGAAGAATTGCAGAACTACCTGACCAGCCTGTCGCCGGAGATGATCGAGTCGGTAGAGTTGATCACCAATCCTTCTGCTCAGTATGATGCAGAACATAAGGCTATCATAGATATCAAATTGAAACGGGATAAAACATTGGGTTGGCGGGGAAACCTGAATACGAACATCCAGCAAAATGCCTATACCTACGTAGAAAACAATTTCCTGCTTACCTATAAAACAAAGAAGCTGACTTATACTGCGCGTTTGGGCTATACAGGTGGCACCAAGATCTACCGGTACAGCGCTCTACAGCATCACGCCAATAAAAATATTCTTACCACAAGAACTCCCATATCCACCCGCCATAACAATTTCAATTACCAGCTGGGTGCTGAATATATTATCAATAAAGATCAACGGATAGAAGTGTCATTGAGGGCTTACCAGATAAATCGTAAAGCCCACGCCTATAACACACTCTATACAACTGACTCATCAGCTACAAAAGTAGTGTCGCATACCAATACCAATAATTACAATGATCCGGGGCAAGATAACTATGCTGCCAACCTGAATTATATCACCCGGCTTGGCAGTAGTCAACTGCAAATACAAGGTTCGCTGGTGGGTATCAACAACCGGCAGCAGGAGGATATTCAAACGAGGAACTCGCTTACCGGTGATCTGCTTTTTTACTGGAAAACGCAATTGAAGAATGATATTTTCATCCGTACCGTGCAAGCCGATCTTTCGGGCAATCTTGGCAAAGGGAAATGGAATGCAGGCGCCCGGTTTGCTTTTACCACTACGAAGAATGATTTACGCTATGATACGCTGAGCAGTGGTGGCAAATTTGAACTCGATAGTGGCCGCACCAATAGCTTCTTTTATGATGAATACATCACTGCCGGTTATGCTTCGTATGAAAGAAAGCTCAATAAACTTACACTCAGGGCAGGGCTGCGTGCCGAACATACGCACAGTATTGCCAATGCCGTTACACTAAAAGAGGTTACCGACAGGAATTACCTGACGTGGCTGCCCAGCGTGAGTTTTACCTATGCTTTTAATCAAGACAAACAACTCCTGCTTTCTTATAGCCGACGCATCACCCGTCCCAACTTTACGCAGCTGAACCCTTTCCGCTTTTACCTGAGTCCACTGAACTATGTAGTAGGAAATCCTTATCTACAACCTTCGACTACCAATACGCTGAACATTTCGTATACGCAAAAAGCTTTTACTGTTGCAGTGAGTGCCGGTAGGGAAACAGATCCCATGACGCGCTATCCCGAATATGACCCTGTTACCAATTTTCTCGAGTACCTGGGAACAAACCTGCCTTACAACGACTTTGCCAGCATAGAAGTAAGTTTCCCGCTTACCCTTACCAAATGGTGGAGAATGAGCCATACCATTGGTGGTTATTACTTAAAAGAGTTGACGCCTTATCATGGTGTTAATTATGCTATTCCTATCAAGCGGCATTTGATCAATGGCAGCCAGGTATTCACCCTCCCCAAAGGATTTACTTTTGATATCTATTACAACTATCGATACAACCAGGGATCAGGTCTTTATATCATCCGACCTATCGGTAATGTGGACCTTGGCTTACAGAAAACGTGGCTCAATGGAGCGCTCAATACTAAACTCAATTTCTATGACATCTTCAATACGTATGAGGTGTATTATATTTTCCGTGAGCAGCGTATTATCAATAACAGGCTGAAGCATTGGTTTGGCAATCGGAGGTTGGCATTAACGTTGAGTTACAACTTTGGCAGATCGACGCATACCGCTAAACAAAGCAGCAGGAATGAAGAGGAGAACAGGGCGCTGTGAGAAGTGAGACGTTAAAAGTGAGATGTGAGAACCAGGGTGAGCCGCCCTTTGAGGGCGACCCACCCTTCGAGAAGTTTATTTATATAAATCACCATTGAGGTATTTCAATCCGGAGTCAACAGCTATTGTGACAATGTTTTTGCCTGGCCCTATAATTCTTGCGCGTTGTATGGCAGCCCATACATTGGCGCCTGTAGTAGTGCCTGCGAATATTCCTTCCACGCGCGCCAGTTTCCGGGCGGTTTCGAAGGCATCTGCGTCGGTAACGGGTATGATCTCATCGGCAAGGTCGAGGCGGCAAATAGCGGGTACGAATCCTGACCCGATCCCTTCGAGGCGATGTGTGCCGGAAATATCGCCGCCAGATAAAGCCCGTACATTATATGGCTCGATGGCAATACACCTCACGCCGGGCACTTCCTGCTTGAAGATCTCGGCATTGCCAGAGAAACTGCCACTGGTTCCCACGCCCGTGATAAACTCATGGATATTTTTACCCAGCACGCCAATGATCTCACGGGCCATCTCATGATAAGCGCTGCGGTTATCGACGTTATTGAATTGGTTGGTCCAGAAAGTATTGGGTTGCTTGCTCAATTCCCTTGCGCGGGCAATCATAGCGTCGATAAGCCCGGCGGATATTTTACCGTTGACGCTGGGCACCAATTCAAGGTGGGCCCCAAATGCCCTCATCGTTTGTAATTTTTCGTGGGAGAATGCATCTGAAGAAACAAAGTGGGCTTTGTAGCCTCTATTAGCGCACACCATAGCCAGGGAACTGCCGGTGCTGCCACCCGTGTACTCCACCACCGATCCGCCGGGTGTAAGCTCTCCCCGCTTTTCGGCTCCTTCGATCATGGACAATGCCATCCGGTCTTTCATACTCCCGGTAGGATTGGCGCCTTCATATTTTACATAGATGTCGGCACTGCCCGGTTCGGACAATTTTTCCAGCCTGATCAAAGGGGTGTTTCCAATTGCTTGCATACATGGCTATTTGACTATGAAGTTAAGGTACCGGGGCACGCTCACAAAAAGAAACAGGGTGTACCCTGATTAGGATACACCCTGTTGTATGATATGTGGATTTATTAGAAAGTATATCTGAATCCTAACTGGAATTGGTAAGGGTCGCCGGAAGGCGTTACAACACCCGCTGTGTTCACACCATAATTGAAACGCTGGTTGGCTTTGTCGAAACCTTTGCTGGCATATAATGCCTGCGTGCCGAGGTTCTTGAAGTTACCCGCTGTTTTATCAATCAGGTTAGCTACGTTGAACAGGTCGGCAGAGATCTCCAGGCCATGCTGCTTATTTTTCGAGAAGAATATTTTCTTGCTGATGCGCAAATCGAAAATACCATAGAAGCCATTCTCACCACCGTTCCTTTCAGCAATCTTACCGGAATACTTGGTGATATAATCCTTGATGCTCTGGCTGGCGTTCGGGTTATCGAGGATGGCTTGCAAACCGTTCTTCACATCCTGCGGGGTAGCACCGCCTTTCATATCGAAGATATAAGCGAGGTCGTTTTGTCCTGCTACGAAATCAGCATTGCTGTTCACACCAGACAGGAGGCTGTAACGTGTGCCACCAATTCCTGAATAACGCACACCCACGTTGATACCCCAGAAGGTGGGAGAAGTTCCGTAGAATACTACTTTGTGACGGAACTGGTTGTCGGAATAAGTGACAACACCTGTATTCCTTGGATCATCTTTTACCGGTAAAGATAAAGTTGAGCTATTGGCTACGTTACCGTTGAAGGAGATATTGTCTTTGGCATCATTCCAGGTATAGCTCACTGAAATTTCACCATCTTTATAATACTGCCAGGATCCATCTACCACTACAGCAAACTGGTTCACTTTTCCGAAGCTGTTCAGCTCCAGTACCCGACCCAGCTTGTTGCTGATACGTCCCTGCTGCCAGTCGCCATTACCGCTGGCAGGCATAGATGCGAGGGGTACAAAAACGCCTCTGTTGTCTTCATTGGGTAATGTGAAGAAAGGTGTTTTGGCCATGTTCCTGTCAAGGTACAGGTAATTGTTCCTGCCCAATGTCATGAATCCGGTAACACCTACTTTCAACCTTTCAGTAATGAAACGTGAATAAGATATGTTGGCTTTGTATACAACAGGGATCTTTACGTCAGGTCCATTGGTATTGATGGTAGGTATTTGAAATGCTGCCAATGTAGGTGCAGTAGCAGGGTTGGCACGATATCCGGGGAAATCGACCGCCGGAATGTTCGGGCTTCTTACATCAACGGTTGCATAATGCTTGCCATCAAATACGAGGTTATTGATGACCATGTAGTTGTTGATATCTGAAGCAAATACACCAGCACCTATACGGATATAATCAGTGTGCTTTTCATTCACATCCCAGGTAAGCTGGAAACGGGGTTGTACAATGAAGGACTGCAGCTTGTTGTCTGTACGAAGACCCAGTTCATCATACACCAGTTGGTTGAATGGAGAAGTAGGGTAATGAGCATAATCGAGGCGAAGGCCTAAAGTAACATCCATGCCTTTACCCAGCTTTGTTTGCATTTGACCATAAGCACCCAGGTTGTAGATATTTGACACTACACTTGGATCGGCCATTAAAGGAACTTCCCTGAAGTAACGATAGGGCTTATTGTTGAGGAAGTTGATAATGCTATCGTAATGGAAGCGACCATTCACCTCACTGCCATATACTGATTTTGCGCGCGTATACATGAAGTCAACGCCAAATGTATACTTGATCGTGTTGGTGTTGTAATACAGGTTATTCACCAGTTGAAATACATTGTTCCTGAACCACTCCTGCGCAAAGCGGTGTCCTCCGATCTGTACGTTCGTTGAACGGTTAGCCCCTCCTACATTGGATATTACACGCTCAACAACCGCCCGCGGTATATTTTGAGAAGGCAAGGCATCGCCCGGCTCACTGCTTTGGTAAGTATATAAATGTTGAACCTTCAGCTCATTGGTCAATCTTGAATTGATGGAAGAGCGAAGCGTCACCAGAAAGCTGTTATCCGTGTTGAAGTCATTACCAGTTGACTCATACAAGTTGATAGCTGTATTATCTACCAGCCCCAGCTTGTTAACGTCGTTGGTGAAGTTGTTGCGGATAGTAAGCAGGTTTTTCCTGTTGATCTGCCAGTCGAGGCGCAGGAAGGCTGCATCTGAATTACGCTTTTTATCAAACGATCCGTACTGTGGTTGTATTTTTGATACGCCGTATTGATTGCGTGCAATCTTCACTACGGAATCAAGGATCACCTTGGTAATGTTAAACCGGTTTTCATCTACTGCAGACTGAACGTCGGCTATCACGAGTGAACGCAAGTCCTGCTGATGATCCCAGGCCAGGAAGAAATGCAACTTGTCCTTGATGATGGGGCCGCCCAGTGAAAATCCATATTGATAAGTAGAATAGTCGTTGTTCCTTTTGTTACCACGGATATCATAGGGGCTCGACAACCAGTTGGCGCGACCGAAACCAAACACAGAGCCAGTCAGCGTGTTGGTGCCGGATTTGGTAACGGCACTTACTGTGCCACCACCGCTACGGCCATAAGTGACATCATATTGATTCGTTACTACTTTAAACTCACGTACTGCTTCGATGGAAATGCTATAAGGAGCGCCACTACGGCTGGTGGTTGCACCGGCAGAAGTAGGATTCTTGGCGTTCATACCGTCGATGGTATAGTTGGTAGAAGATCCCAACTGACCAGAGAGGTTTCCGCCACGGCTCAAAGGAGACAGGTCCATCAGGTTGGAAAAGTTGCGTCCGTTAATAGGCATCCGTGTCATTAAGCGGGAAGAGATCGCAGTGGCAGCACCGATGTTTTCAATCTTTGCTTTGGTGCGATTGGCAGCAGCTGTGACAGTTACTGCACTGATCTCTGTGGCTGAATTACTCAACTCAAAGTTAACAGTCACCACATCACCCTGACTGAGGTTGAAGCCTGGCTTCTTTTGTGCGGCATAGCCAACAAAGCTGGCCTGTACATAATAAGGGCCACCCAGTGGAAGCTCTTTGAATACATAATCACCTTTGGCGTTGGTGAGTGTAGTTACTGTAAAACCAGTGGATTCATTCTTGATGAGAATAGTAGCATTCGCTAAAGGCTTTTTCTCTGTGTCTGTTATTTTTCCGGTGAAGGAGGCCTGTGTAGTTTGGGACCAGGCGTTAGAGGAAAAAAAGATAAGGCTCAGCACTAACGTGCATGCAAATAGTAGTTGTTTTGGCATTTTCCCGTATTTGCGGGCAAAAGTAACAGCACAGTGTTTCCTGAATGTTAATTATAAAACAACATATCGCTTCTTTTCCTGACTACATACGGAATGTTAAAACACCCCGCCCGGGAAATATTGGCAAGTGCACGGGAAATACTGTCATTTACAAGCGCATGCGGTAATCCTACTTTTGTTCTGTAATCAGTACGCAACATTCAGCAGCACTGTCTTACAAAACAAGTTTTACTATTAATACTAAACAACAAGCAGTCATCATGAAAAAGTTACTCAGCATCCTGCTCTTACTTACGAGCATTATCACACAAGCAACCGCTCAATCGACCGAAGTGCGGAAAAAAGAATATAACCTTGAAAAAGCAGAACTGGCTATCCAGGGTTATGATCCGGTAGCTTACTTCGCTAGTAATAAAGCCATTGAAGGGAAAAAAGATATAGCTACTGTGTACAATGGTGTTACCTATCAGTTTGCAAGCACGCAAAACAGGGATGCCTTCAAGGCTAATCCTGCAAAATATGAACCACAATATGGTGGCTGGTGTGCGTATGCCATGGGGACTAAAGGAGAGAAGGTAGAAATCGATCCTGAAACCTTCAAGGTCATTGATGGTAAACTATTCCTGTTTTATAACAAGTACTTCAACAACACGCTCAAAAGCTGGAACAAGGACGAAGCCAACCTGCATACGCATGCAGATAAGAACTGGATGAAATTCGTACATTAATACAGCCAATCTATTTAACCTGGAAAAACAACGATCATGACAACACAGGCAAAAAACATACTTTGCTGGGTACTGAAACTGATAGCAGCCATCATCATGCTGCAAACCCTGTTCTTTAAATTCTCTGCCGCCCCGGAATCTGTTTACATATTTACTACGCTGGGCATGGAGCCCTGGGGTCGCATTGGAATCGGCGTATTGGAATTGATCGCCTCTTTACTTATTCTTTATCCCCGCACTACAGCTTTTGGCGCCGTACTGGGCGTAGGACTTATGGCCGGCGCTATATTCTTCCACCTTACGAAGTTGGGCATCGAGGTACAAGGCGATGGCGGGCAGTTATTCATCTATGCAGCGCTGGTATTGGTGAGCAGTCTGATACTGGCCATCGTATACAGGCATCAAATCCTTAACCTGGTTTTCAAATCAACAGCATCAACAAGATAGACGTTCAGGCAGGCACTCAACCAGGAAGTAACGACGGCCTCTATGCATGCATAGGGGCTGTTGACATTTATCGCATTGCCGGGAGAAATTTTATCCTTGAACCAACGTAACAATGACAAACGACGTAAATTGCTTAACCGCCCCCATATCCTTTGGTAAGCTCCACTACGGTAAGTATAATTTAATCCGGGGAGATACAACGAAACCAGGAAAATATCCGTCATAAGAGTCTTAACTACCTGACAGTTATACTATTATTTAACATTTTATTTCATGATACAGGTAGCAGGCAAGGCGCCATATTATAAAAAAACAGTATCTTGAAAAAAGCGGGATTATTTTCAACCAACGACAGCGCATTCAAGTTATTAAGGGAACAGTCTAAAAATATAAAACACATGAAAAATAGCGTTTGGGTATTATTGATGTTATTTGCCGCCCCGGTTTTTGCACAGAAGACAGTAACTGAAGACTTCCAAAAGATCAACACCGTGCCGGATGCACAAAAATATATAGATGCCCATCCGGAACTAAAGCCGACCATACTCAAGCTTTCCGTAGGAAAAGATACCTCTCTCATTGACAAACGTTTACTGCGTCAAAAGAAAGGGGATGTATTTTCTGTAGGGTATGTTACTTATAAAGTGGTAGAGGCCACAGAGTCAATTCAATACCGCTCTCAATACATTTTCCTCGATGGCGGTTCATTAACTCCTTCCCAGGTAGATAGCCTCAAGAAGATCATTGTACAAAAAGCCAATGCGGGCGCTTCCTTTGACAAATTATCCGATGAGTATACCATGGATGGCAATACCACTAAAGGCGATACTGATTGGTTTTTCGGCGAACTGATGTTCCCCAAAGAGTTCCAAGATGCGGTATCCAAGCACGCTAAAGGAGAGATCTTCTTTGTAGATGTAACAGAGAAACAATGGCACTACATTATTAAAAAGACTTACGATGACGCGGTGAAGAAAGACATTGTGGTGCTGCGTGCAAATGGTCGATAGGCTGGATTAAAATTGAATTAAACAAGTAGCTATAAAAAGAGTAAGGCGCCTTCCCGGGAAGGCGCCTTATTCTTTTCAGGAACACTGTTCCTCCTTATTAAACTCTTATAGTGGTTGGATGTAAGCGATTCTGATTCCGTTAAAGCAATCATCCATACAACCATTGTTCACGTATCCGCAGGAAGAGATCATCCCGTTATTCTTTGTTTCAAAATACACATCTGCGCCCTCCCTTTTGATCAACCATTCGGTTCTCGCCTTTTCATAGACCTCGTCGAGGGTCATTGCCTTTGCAGCCATTTCTGTATGTGTATTGATCTCATTTTCATTCTCCGTCCACGCCATTTGATCGGGCGGAATGGGAACCGGGCTGGGGTTGCCCTGACGAGGCAACAGCAATTGATAAGAACGCTGGGTTACTTTCCCATTTGTAACAGTGATAATGGTTTCCGTGCCAAAGCCAGTCCAGGAGCCAAAGGTGACCATATATCTATATGAATCGCCCGAGGATTGTTTGAATGCCTGCCACTCGTGGTAGCTTTTCTCGAATTCATTTTCATGATTGAGTGTGTCTTTTTTGCAGGATACAAACAAGGTACTTATTAAAAGCAGGGCAGAAAGGAAGGCGGAATGTTTCATAAATGTACACGGGTATATTTTTGCGTTACCTATTTACGAGCTGACAAAAGGTTTTAACAGGACGTTGCATGATTATTGACAACTGCTTAGCTCAACCTAATTTTCAGATACTTGCAAATTCAAATCATCCCTGACATTGCCATCAATAAATTTTAAGAATTAAGTGCACTAAAATGCACTTTCCAATTCCCCAACGTTACTTTCACACTTTTCAACCCATAAAGTGCTTTTTAATGCACTTTTTAATTTATTTTGATTATAAAACCATATTTTTGCATAAAAAAAGGCACTTTAATGCACTCTAACAATATTATAAAGACGGTGAAATTGAGGCGTGAGTCCCTAAGTGTGACACAAGAGATGCTATCACAACTCTCCGGGGTTGCACTGAGAACTTTGAAACAATTTGAAAGTGGTAAGGGCAATCCAACCTTGCAAACACTTCAAAAGCTTGGTGATGCGCTTGGCCTGGAGGTAACAGTAATCATTAAAAATAGCAAGATTAATCAATGAGAGCTGCTAAGATCTTTTTTAAAGGGCAAGAGGCCGGCGTCTTGACACAGCAGGATGACGGAACTTTCACATTCCAGTATAACTCATCATGGGTAGATGATAACAGCAAGCCAGCGATCAGTCTTACATTGCCGAAGATCGTCGCACCGTACCATTCTCCTTACCTATTCCCCTTCTTTTACAATATGCTGCCAGAAGGAGCCAATAAACAGGTCGTCTGTCAACTTAACCGATTAGATAAAACCGATTATTTCGGATTACTACTGACGACTGCAAAAACGGATACCATCGGTGCAGTTACCGTGTCAAAAATCGACTAATATGAGTTTACCAGATATTCAATACTGTCCAGGTACGCTGGCCCCCGGTCATGCTACCTATAGCCGAACGGCTCTCGTCAGAGTCTTCATGGGCCGAAAGGTCAGTCATATTCTTCCATACGATTCACCTTCAACGAATGAAGCGACAGATGAACTATTTGACGAAAATAGAAATCGTATGTCGATCTCTGGTGTACAGGAAAAATTCTCTGTTCTACTCGAGAAGAACAAACTTCGATTGATCAATAAGGGTGAGCGGGGAGGATATATCTTGAAACCGATTCCGTCTGCAGGTAGACGACCGGACCAGATGCCGGCAAATGAACATCTTACCATGCAAATTGCAAGACAGGTATATCAAATTGAAACAGCAGAGAATGCGCTGATCTTCTTCCAAAATGGGGCGCCTGCTTACATCACCAAACGTTTTGATGTCCAGGAAAATGGAATAAAGCTCGCGCAAGATGATTTTGCATCACTTGCGGGGCGGACACCTCAAACACATGGAGAACACTACAAATACCTCGGCAACTATCTTGAGTTGTTTCAGTTCATGCAAAAGTACGTCCCGGCTTATACAGTGGAAGCGCCCAAACTGCTGAAACTGCTTATTTTCAACTATCTATTCTCAAATGGCGATGCACATTTCAAGAATTTTTCTCTCCTGGAAACACCAATGGGGGATTACCGCCTAAGCCCTGCCTATGACCTGCTTAACAGTCGAATCCATATTAAGGACAAGGATTTCGCGTTAGAAGATGGTTTATTGCCGAAAAATCTCGCACAGGGGAGAATTATGCATCAGTTCTCTGTACTTGCCCATGAAGCAGCCATTTCTCCGAAAACCGTAGATGATATTGGGCGACTTATGCTTGCTAAATCGGACAAGGTAAATGAGTTGATATTTTCATCCTACCTTGATGAAACTACTAAACGGTATTATTGGCAATCATATCAAGGCAGATTCAAACAATTAGAAAAGACATAGTTATCGTTACCACAGAGAAAACGCTTTGATTTATTTGCCAATGCAGAATTTACTGAATATATAATCCAATTGATCTTCTGTAGTGATCTCGCCAGTGATCTCGCCCAGGTAGTGTAAACAACGGCGAATATCTAACGCCAACAGATCTCCCGGAATGAGGTTGTCGAGGCCATCGTTGATATCCTGTAATGATTTGGCAACTTCCTGTAAGGCGTGGTAATGGCGGGCATTGGTGACTACGGTGTCTTCTGTTTGTAGTTTACCTTGTAAGACCATATCTACCAGCCGTTCTTTTAATACTTCTACATGCTGGTTTTCTTTAGCAGCAATGAACAGTATAGTGGCTCTGCTGTCGAATGAATTGCGGATGGTATCATTAGACAAATCGGATTTGTTGCCTACCAACAGGTAACGGATATTTTGTTGATCAAGGTCTCTTTTCACGGCTTCCAGTTCGGGTACCGTGGTACTGTTCACATCAAACAAGTAGAGTACCACATCGGCCTGCTTCATTTTGGCCAGGCTACGCTCCACGCCAATGCTCTCGATAATATCGCTTGTATGTTCCCGGATGCCGGCGGTATCTACCAGCCTGAACAGGATGCCATCGATATTCAACACTTCTTCGATCGTATCGCGGGTAGTGCCGGCAATATCGCTTACAATGGCACGGTTCTCATTGAGCAGCGCATTCAGTAAGGTAGACTTACCCGCATTGGGTTTTCCCACAATGGCTACCTGCACACCGTGTTTGATCACATTGCCCAACTTGAACGAGTGTAACAGGCGCTCTACAGCTCCCTTCGCTTCCCTGATGAGTACATACAATCTTGAACGGTCTGCGAACTCCACATCTTCCTGCGAGAAATCCAACTCTAACTCAATAAGTGCCGAAAACGATATTAGCTGGTCTCGTAACTGTTTCAGCACATCTGAAAATCCGCCGCGTATATTGTGCAATGCTGCTTTGCGTGAGGCTTCGGTATTACTGGCTATCAGGTCAGCCACTGCCTCTGCCTGGGTAAGATCAAGCTTGCCTTGTAAGAAAGCGCGCTGGGTAAATTCACCCGGCTTTGCCAGCCGTGCGCCGAGATGTACACAGGCCTGTATCACCTGCTGTTGTACATAGGGAGAACCATGGCAGGATACTTCTATTACATCTTCACCCGTATATGATTTAGGGCCTTTAAATAAGGATACCACTACTTCATCCAACACTGTAGCGCCTTCTTTCAGGTAGCCCACATGGATGGTATGCGAAGGTTGCTGCAATAAGTCTTTGGAAGGGAATAACTGGTTAATGATCTCAAATGCCTTGCTGCCGCTGATGCGTATCACTCCTATTGCTCCAATCCCTGGCGGTGTGGCCAGGGCAACAATCGTATCATCCCATCCCAAAAGCTTTGCCATACTTCGTATTTATAATTGTTCAAAAGGCTTCGACAAGCTCAGTCCCGCAAAGCGGGATAAACTCTGACAAAAGCCACACAAAAATAGCATACTGGCCTCAAACGCAACAGCCCCGCCTTTTCGGGCGGGGCTGTTCAACGCTAAAATCAGCTTCCGGGGTAACGGATAACCAAAACATACTATTTTAATCCTGACTCAACTGGAATACGATAGGCTGGCGCTTGTAGGCCTTTACACGCCTTCCATTTTGAATGGCAGGTTCCCATTTACCACTCTTCTTGATCACTTTAACGGCAGCATCCCACAATTCTTTGGGACCACCTACGGCCTCTACGTTACTTACATTGCCCAAAGTGTCTACCACAAACATAATCTCTACCTTGCCCTGTATTTCATTGTCGATGGCTTCCTGGGGGTAGTTATTGGCCAGGTTCTTATTCAGGAACCTTGCCCATGCCGGAAGGCCGCCGGGGTATTTGGCATCGATCTCTACTTTGGTAAAGATCTCTGGTTCTTCTTCTTTTTTCTTTTCGATCAGAACAATTCCTTTACCGGCAGCATCGTCTGAAGGAGGCGCAACAACACCATCATCTTTGTTTCCTTCTACATTCGCTGTTCCGATCTTTACATCTGCGAGGTCATCCACGGCAGGGGGCTGCTCATCAGGTTTTACCTGTTCATCCGGAGCAATTTTGGGGACAGTGTACTGGATCGTTTCGATCTGCTGTGGAGGTGGCTGTTTGAGCGGTGGTGGTGGCTCCACTGGCGGTTCTTCCTGATCAAGCAACGTCAACTCGGCGTCGGGAGGAATGATAATCTCCTGGGCAACCCGATCTTTCCCCGCATTCGCGAAAATGTAGCCGCCAATCAGCAGCAGCAAGATCGACAGCATAACGGAGAGGGATGTGAGTAAACGGCGTTTGTAGGTCTTACGAAGGTCGTAAGCGCCGTAAGTCTTATTGCGACCCTCGAATATAATATCGAGGACGTCGGCAGTCATGATCTTTGATATCTCCATGGCAATTATTTTTTATTTAGATGCCCTGGAAAATCGTTTCCACAGATCTTTATTTTTTTGTGGAACGTGTGCATTATGCTTCGCTACGCATCACCGGCTATACACTAAGGGTATGGGTTATTGTTATATCGACAGGCGCTAACAGACATAAAAAAATCCTCTCCGGAACCGGAGAGGATTTTACAATCATTTATCTGGCTTAAATTAACCTTCAGTTTCCAAACGGAATACGATAGGCTGCTTCTTGTAGGATTTAACCTGGCGGCCGTTTTGAACGGCAGGTGTCCATTTACCACTTTTCTTGATTACCCGTACTGCTTCGGAACGTAATTCTTCAGGTCCGCTGATCGCTTCTACATCACTCACGTTTCCTTCTTTATCCACGATGAACTGGATCACTACAGTACCTTGAACTTCGTTGTCGATAGCGTCTTGCGGATAGCGAAGCGTTTTGTTGAGGTAACGCTGCCATGCTGCAGAACCACCGGGGTATTCAGATTCGATCTCCACTTTGGTGAAAGTCTTATCCCAGTCTTCTTCTACTTTCTTGGGAGCTTCTACCACACCTTTACCGGCATCTTCCACCGGAGGAGCAACGATACCTTCATCTTTCACACCTTCCTGGTTTACGGTACCGATCTTGGTTTCCTCCAGCTTTTCTACTTCTGGTGGTTTTTCTTCTTCCTTCACCTCTTCATCTTTTACGATCTTGGGAGGGGTGAATTTAGCCATTTCCACTTTGGGAGGCTCTGGTGGTTTTGGTGGCGGTGGAGGAGGTGGTTCTTCTTTTTTCTCTTCTTGTTTGATCTCCTCCAACTGCACGTCCTGGACTACCATGTCCTGTTTTGAGTCGTCTTTATCGAACAGCGTTGACAGTATATAACCGCCAAACGACAGCAGGATAACAGACGCAGTTACAATAAGGGCCGTCATCAGGCGCCTATTGTAGGTTTTGCGCAGTTGATAAGCACCGTAGTCCTTGTTTCTTCCTTCGAAGATAATATCAAGAACATCAGCGCTTAATATTTTATTGATTTCCATACGTGTGCTTTGTTATAAGATGCATTGCAACTAAGATTCCATATGCCTTTTGGCAATAATTTTAACGATTACTTCCCGGAAGCCTTAACTAACTGAAGCTCAACGTCAAATATATCTACCAGGGCATAGCGTTTTACCTCATTGATGGTCATTTCATCCAAGATATCAACCGTGTTCTTGTAGGTTGCATCAGGAGTTGGCTTGATCACCACCACGAAATCTTCCGGATTGGTCGTTTTCTTTTTGTTGATGATGATGTCCCTGATTTCCTTGAAACCGGTGTTCTTGAAGTTGTTACCATCGGGTGCCAGTTCCCCTTCGTAATAGAAGATGGAATTGTCCTTGGCCAGGATAAGGGTCAAAGCGCCAGAGGCTTTTACCTTATTTTGCTCTTCGGGCTTCTCCGTATCCTTGGGCAGGAAAAGCCTCATAGCTGTAGGCTGGCTCATGGTAGTGGTGAAGATAAAGAACGTGATGAGCAGGAATCCCAAGTCCACCATCGGCGTCAGGTCAACGCGGGTAGAAAGCTTTTTCCCTTTCTTTACACCAGGTCCTTTTTTATGTCCACCCCCACCAGAGGTATCCATTTCTGCCATATCGCAATTTTTTTAGGATTAGAAACTTTGTTTACTCGTCTGTCGCTTTACCACCGGTGGCCTGGTTCTTCTTGAACAACTCTGTTCCAGGAGGCACACCTTCGGGGTCCGTGATCATGGAGAACTTAAATATCTCATTCTTTTTCAGGGCATCGATGATCCCCTTGAAAGAAGGATATTTAGCGTCATTATCACCCTTAACCAGCAGGGTCATTTTTTTACCCTGAAAAGCAGTAGCAGCAGCCCTCATCCATTCCACCATTTCATTGTTGGCGCTATCGACAGGGATACCATCGGCTTTGTAATTTTTGATCTGGTCGGGAGTCAAGTTAAGGTACGATTTTAACTTGGAAAACGGTACACCGATAAAAGATCCCGTCTTTCTGAAAGCGGCTTTTTCCTGGGCTGAAAGGCTTAAGCTCTTCAGTTGGTCAACCAGGTCAATTACCTCTGCTTTCTCGTCGGGGTTTTCGTCAGATACCTGAAAATATACCTTACCTTCTTTGTCCATGGTTATCAACACCACGTTTTTAGCTTCTACAGCCTTGGTAGACACTGACTTAGGTGTTGTCACGTCCAGCACATCCGGGGCCTTGAACTTCGTGGTGAGGATGAAGAACGACAGCAACAAGAAGGCCACGTCGCACATCGCCGTCATGTCAACCGAGGTACTTTTCCGAGGTACTTTAACTTTTGGCATGATTTAAAATTTCGTTTTTCTAACAATGAGATGCTTACTCAGCCAATTTCCATATTTACCTGTCGCAGCCTTGCCGGTTTTGCCTTTATAGCCTTAACCAGGCAACATGACCAACCGGGCCAGGACGGATAAACTGGTCTTTCCTCCACTATTTGTACAGTGAAGCAAAGCTTTGTGTTAAAGTAAAACCAGACTCATCGATACCATAAGTGATAGAATCGATCTTAGTGGTAAAGATGTTATAGAAGATGATCGCAAAAGCTGAAGTACCGATACCCAGGGCTGTGTTGTACAGGGCCTCAGAGATACCACGAGACAGTTCAGCAGCAGCAGCACCACCACCTTCTTCACCAAGGGCAGAGAATGAAGTGATCATACCCAATACCGTACCCAACAGACCCAACAGGGTAGCTACTGATGCGATAGTAGACAGGAACACCAGGTTCTTTTCCAACATAGGCAGCTCAAGCGCAGTAGCTTCTTCTACCTCTTTCTGAATAGAGAGAACTTTTTGTTCAGTATCCAGTTCAGTGTTGGAAATCATTTCTTTGTACTTGCGCAGACCAGCTTTCATTACATTACCTACGCTACCTTTTTGTTTGTCGCACTCAGAAATAGCCTGATCTACATTCTTATTAGCCAGGTGATATTGTACTTTGCGGATAAACTCAGCGATATTACCAGTACCGGTTGCTTTTTGGATAGTCAGCAAACGCTCGATGATAAAAGTGATCGCAGTAAGGAAAGTAGCGATCAGCAACGGTACGATGATCCCTCCTTCATACATTTTAATTAATCCACCCTTTGGACCTTTGTGCTTGGGCCAGAAGCCACCAGCAGCATCGGGTTGTTCAAAATTACCTGCAGCGCCCAGACCAAACCTCCAGATCAGATAACCAGCAAGTATACAAACTACTGGCGCAATCCACGAAATCGCATTGCTACTCTTCTTCGGTTGAACAGATGTACTACTCTTCGCGGCGGGCGCAGTTGGTTTTGTTTCAGCCATGATTGTGTTTTTTTAGTGTTTGAAAAAATTAGTCTATCTGTAGTTTAAAAATTAGCTCACAATGCTAATGAAAAATGCTTTTCCACAGGCGATTTTGATCAATAAAAATTTTTGACAGGGTTCACAAGATAAGGAATTTCCTATATGGAGGCGCTAAAAATAGGCGATTTGATTGAATAAAATCGCAGCGAATGTAGAATTAATTTAAAAACAAAACATTCATACTTAGCGCTTTTAATGCTTCGCTAATCTGCCTGCAATAAGCATTTTGCTACCGGTCATCATCAACATAAATCAAATGGCCTTACTGACAAACGGTAGTTTCAAACCTATCAACCAGCCTTACCTGCATACCGGTTTCAGCCTCATCTGAAAGTTGGTGCCATCCTTGCGTTTTAACCATTGGTATAATCCTGCCATATCCTTTGAACCCCTTTTCCTTATCTTCATCCATTAAATAAAAATTAACATGGAGAATCCCCTCAGTCTGAGAAAATCTATTTTTCTGATTGTGGCTGCCGGTAGTTTGGTAACCTCTGTCTCTGCTCAAAACAGAAGACCAACAGCACCTGTAACTACCGATACCACTAAACCCCGTACCGTTATTGCCCCCCCTTCCCTTCCCAAGCCAGGCCCAAAGCCTTACAAAGAAATTATCACCGATAAAGCTATTAGCCGTCCCGGTCTTTTCGCCGTTCATAAAGTAGACGACAAATGGTTTTTCGAGATTGGCGACTCTGTACTTGGAAGGGATATCCTTGTTGTGAACCGCATATCCAAAGCCCCTGCAGATACCCGTTCCGGCTTCTTTGGATACGCCGGCGATGAGATCAATGAAAACGTGATCCGCTTCGAAAAAGGCCCTAATAACAAGATATTCCTGCGCAACATTTCTTTCAGTGTTTATGCCAAGGATTCTACCAAGCCGAT
Source organism: Paraflavitalea sp. (assembly GCF_059502485.1). Classification (NCBI taxonomy): domain Bacteria; kingdom Pseudomonadati; phylum Bacteroidota; class Chitinophagia; order Chitinophagales; family Chitinophagaceae; genus Paraflavitalea; species Paraflavitalea sp. The sequence goes on along the minus strand of NZ_JCACET010000004.1, from coordinate 401,851 downwards.
GTATAAAACGGTCCAAAATTCCAACATTCAACCCATCGCTGCCGCCTTCGATATAAAGGCTTTTTCTAAAGACAGCGCAGGTTCTGTGATCGAATTGACCGATTATATCAGCGGAGACAACGACATCTTTTTCTTCGCTCCTTTCTTTAAATCAGCGCTTCGCGTTGGTGGATTGCAACCCGATAAGTCTTACATCGTAGACATCAAGAGCTACCCCATCAACACTGAAATTAAAACGGTAAAGACCTACAGTAAGATGTCGGCTCCCTCTCCTATTCCGGGGTTGATGCCTTCCGGCCCTACCGGTAATGCCACCTTCGAATTGAACACTTCCATTCTGTTACTTCCCAAGGTTCCTATGCGTCCCAGATACTATGATGACAGGGTTGCATATTTTACCACCGAATACACAGATTTTGATGCAGATCCGCAAGGCGTTAAGGACATCAGCATGATCACACGTTGGAAATTGGAGGTAAAACCCGAGGATATGGAGAAGTTCAAACGCGGTGAACTGGTGGAACCTGTAAAGCCTATTATATATTATATCGACCCGGCTACACCCGCCAAATGGGTTCCTTACCTGATCCAGGGTGTAAACGACTGGCAGAAGGCTTATGAGAAAGCCGGTTTCAAAAACGCCATCATGGCCAAGGTAGCCCCTACCAAGGCTGAAGACAGCACCTGGAGCCTGGAAGACGCCCGCTATTCAGCGATCGTTTACAAGCCTTCCGACATTCCTAATGCCAGCGGTCCGCACGTACACGACCCCCGCAGTGGTGAGATCCTTGAATCTCACATCAACTGGTACCACAATGTAATGCGCCTGCTGCGCGACTGGTACCTGATCCAGGCATCTCCCAGCGATCCCAAAGCCCGTAAGGCCCAGTTCGATGACGAACTGATGGGTCAGCTGATCCGTTTCGTGTCTTCTCATGAAGTTGGACATACCCTCGGTTTGCCCCACAACATGGGTTCTTCTGCCGGTACGCCTGTAGAGAAACTGCGCGACAAAGCCTGGGTGGAAGCCAATGGCCACACTGCTTCTATCATGGACTATGCCCGTTTCAACTACGTGGCTCAGCCTGAAGATAATATCGGTGCTGCTGGTTTATATCCCCGCATCGGTGAGTATGACCTGTGGTCTATCGAGTGGGGTTACAAACCCATCCTCGATAAAGATGCTGATGGCGAAAAGGCTGTACTCAACGAATGGGTAAAGAGCCGTTACAATAATCCCCGCCTCCGTTTCATCCATCAGAATGGTATCGACCCACGCGCTCAAACAGAGTCTTTGGGTGATAACAACATGAAGGCCAACGAGTATGGTATCAAGAACCTGAAATGGATGTTGCCCAAGCTTCCCAGCTGGCTCAACGAAAAGGGTGAAAACTTCGAGAACCTCGAAGAAGTATATAATGAGCTGATCGGTCAGTTCAGCCGCTACCTCGGTCATACAGCTACTTATGTAGGTGGTGTTTATACCGACTACAAGACTACTGATCAGTCCGGTGAAGTATATACTGTAGTGCCTAAAGCCCTGCAGAAAGAAGCGATGAGCTTCATCCAGAAGAACTATTTTGAAACACCTACCTGGTTGCTGGACAAGAGCATCCTGGATAAGATCTCTGCTCCTACTTCCGATCGCGTCAGCACGTTGCAAGACGGATGGCTGGGTACACTGTTGAACGCCGGCCGTATGCAGCGCCTGATCTCTTCTTCCAACAGGGATGCCAGTGCTTATCGTCTCGATGAGTTCATGGAAGACCTGAAGAAGGGTATCTGGGGTGAGCTGACTGCCCGCAAGCCCATCGACAACTATCGCCGTAACCTGCAGAAGGCTTATGTAGAAAGAATGGGCGCTATCGTGGCACCTGCTCCTGCATCTGCTTCCAGCCTTGGTGGTTTTGTAATCACCTTCGGTCCTGTAGTAGACCCCAAAAAGACAGATATCGTATCGGTAGCTAAAGGTGTGCTGCGTGCCCTGAAAGCTGAGATCGCTGCTGCTCTTCCTGCTTATACAGACAAGATGAGCCGTTATCACCTGCAAGACCTGAATGAGCGTATCGGTAAGATACTGGATCCTAAATAAGGAGAATGTCATTGCATATAAAGCGAGAGGCGGCACTTAATAGTGTCGCCTCTTGTTTTATAGTACATCAACGAATTTATTGTTTTCCTTTTTTAAAGTTGTAGTTAGTTCCTTTGTTGTACTTCTGGTACATCTTCTTATCCTCCTCCCGCATTTGTTTTACTTTATCCAGGTCCTTGCTATAGGCAGCGATGGTTTCTTCCTGTTTTTTCAGTTTCGCCGATGGAAGTGTTTGCTGTTTTTTTCGCAGGCTGGTTACTACCGAATCGGCCAGTGCACGTGCCCGATCATACTGGCCCGCATCTACCCGGGTAAGCACTTCATCAAACCGATCTGTAGCTTCGAATAAAGCGATCATCTCCTGCACCAGCAGGTCTTCCGAATTTTTCACCAATGATGGTTCACTGGCAGGTTCCAGGCTTATCGTTTTAGAATCAGTAACCGGCTTGAAGTCGGTAGCTTCTACAAATTGTAACTTGCATTTGAAAGCAAGAGATTCACTGATAGCTCCCCGGCTCCTGAATTTAAACAAGATGCCTTTTTCATCGCGCGAATAAACATCGTTAAGGCGTACCTGCACTTTTCCGCCTTTTATCTCATAGGGATAACCGTAAGCTTTCACACATTCCAATCCGTCTGGTATATTGATTTCTACCAGTGAATTCTGTGCCACCACACTCAACAGGCCTTTCAATTCAGCGGCAAAGATGCCGGGAATTTTATCAGGGTTGTCGATGAAGTAGTAATTAGCCCTGCCTGTTTCTGCCAGTATGGTCAGCAGGTCTTCATTGTAATCGGCGCCCAATCCAAAGGTAGATAGTGCTACACCTTCTTCGAGGTACATGGAAGCTGATATTTTTTTGAGGCGTTCTGGATCGGTGATACCCTCATTGGCGAGGCCATCTGTCATGAGCAACACGCGGTTTACATATCCTTCTTTCTTCGTTTCTATCACTTGTGAATAGCCTTCCAACATACCACCAGAGAGATTGGTGGCGCCACGATCCTGCAAGGCCATTATTTTTTTGATCAATGCTTCTTTGTTCTTTACCGGTGCTGAAGGGCTCATTACTTCCACCTGGTTATCATAATTGACCAGCGACAGTACATCATCCTGGCTAAGCTGTTGTACCAGGAAGGCTGCCGCTTTGCGGGCGTAAGCTATTTTATCACCTCGCATGGAGCCGCTTCTGTCCAACACCAGGGAAATATTCAAAGGTGCCCGTTTCTTGTCCTGTTGAACTTCATTGCCTTTTACCTGTATGTATACATAGAACTCCTGCGAACTATTGCTCTTCAAATAGTATTTGCCGTTGGCATGCGCCATCCAGCTTACCGATCCTAATGAATCCATGTTGGTTTCATTTTGTGAGCCGGTGAATGTTATGTCATTACGGGATTGACCTTTTTGAGGATTACCTGTAAATGTTTTATCGGGAGCGTGAGCGATGCCGCAGGCAGTCATCAGCAGGCAAACTGCATAAAGCCATAGCGGCTGCAAGAAATGTTTCATGGGAGTGTTTTAATGTTATAAGGAATGCATAATGATGCACAACTGCTGCAATTGCATGCAACAACACTCTTAAAGCTATGTTAAGAAGGATTATTCGTAGCGCAGGGCTTCGATAGGATTAAGACGGGAGGCCTTAATAGCGGGATATAACCCGGCAAACAAACCTACCAGTGAGCAGATCACCACACCTGCTATCACCCAACCCCAGGGAACTACAAAGGTGGTAGATAACAGCAGCCCGGCAACGTTACCAAAAAGAATACCGACAACGATGCCAATGATGGCGCCCAGCAGGCTAATAATAATAGATTCGAGCAGGAACTGTATGCGTACATTTCTTGCCTTGCCGCCAATGGCTTTCACGAGACCAATTTCCTTAGTACGTTCAGTAACAGCCACCAACATAATATTCATAAGACCAATGGCTGCTCCGGCAAGGGTAATGATGCCAATTACTACAGCAGCAATGGTGATGAAGCTCAGGTTGCGCATCAGCATTTCCACGATGCTGTCGCTCTTATCGATCACGAAATTATCATCTTCCGTTACCATCAGTTTGCGGATAGGGCGGAAGATCCCGGTAGCCTCGCCGATAGCACCATCCATCAGTTTGATATCAGCCACTTTTATTTGTAAAGAGAAAGAAGCGTTGGCATTGGAGTTGAAATAACTACGCACATTGGAATAAGAAGTGATGACTGAATTATCGAGGCTTCTGCCCAATGTGGAGCCCTTAGCTGCCAGAGAACCTACAATCAGAAAGGGAATATTATTGATCTTGATGGTCTTGCCTACCGGCGCTTCTATATTGTCGCCAAAAAACTTCTTGGCCACGTCACGTCCGATAAGGCATACATTACGACCTGATTGAATATCCAGTGTGTTGAGGTTACGTCCAAAAGCAATGGTAAAACCGTTTAGGTCGGCATAGTTTTCATCACCACCCAATATCCATACGTTTGGATTCGTTTTTTTGCTACCGGCTGAAACAATAGCGTTGCGGCTGCCAAATATATTCATGCTCACCTGGGCCGGGAATTGGAAAGTAGATTTGAAAGTTTCGGCCTGTAGTTGAGTGATGGGCTTACCCTGGTTGGATTTCTTTTCTTTCTTTTTACCCTTTTGCTCCTTCTTGATCGAAGAGTTGTTGCCGAAGAAGTTACGCGGCTCCCGAAAGCGGATGGTGAAGCCGGTAGCGCCCATGGAGGAGAAGCTTTCCAGGAACTTCTGCTGCATAGCGGCAATTGCCGTATTGATGCCTATCAATGCAGCAATACCCAGTGCAATAATAGCTACTGTAATACCCGTACGTAGCCTGTTGCCACGCACCGTTCTAAAAGCTAAGGAGAAGGTATCCCGGAATGTCATATAAAATATGTCTCACTAAAGTAAGAAATATTACTGAACAGCGGGAGACGCTCATCAAATAGCCCTCACATTAGAGGAAATAGTAAAGCTTATCTATCAGCCATTGGGGGAAGATACCCAGTAATACCACGATAGCAGCCATGATCACCAGCAGTCCTTTGAAAGCCGGGGAAGCTTCCACTTCCTGGTTATCACCGTCTTTAAAGTACATGGCTTGTATAACGCGGAAATAGTAGTAAACACTGATGGCTGCACACAGCACACCTACAATGACCAGCCACATTACATGGCCATCATTTACGGCGGCGGTCAACATGTAGAACTTGGCCATGAAACCTGCTGTGGCGGGGATACCGGCTAATGAAAGCAGGAAGACCGTAGCAGCTGCAGCTAACACAGGCTGACGTTTGGCAAGGCCATTGAACCCTTCAAACGTGTAATCTTTCATCTTGATCAGCACGGCAAATACGCCAATGGTGGCAATGCTGTAAGCAGCTGTGTAGAAGATCAATCCCTGCTTGGCCACGCCATTCAGGGCTACCAGTGCAAACATCATGAACCCTGCCTGTGCTATAGAGGAGTAGGCCAGCATCCGCTTTACGCTTTGCTGGAATACGGCTGTGATATTACCAATGATCAGGGTGGCTGCTGTAATGATCGCTACCACCAGCTGCCAGCGTGGGCGCAACTCACCAAAGCCATCATCAAACAAACGCAGGAAGGCGATGAACGCTGCTGCCTTGATGATCGTAGCCATGAAAGAAGTGAACACCGTAGGCGCTCCATCGTATACATCGGGTGTCCAGAAGTGGAACGGAGCCGCCGATACTTTGAAGGCCATGGAGAATAATAACAATAGTAAACCAGCGCCCACCATTGGTGTCAGTTCTCCTGTTCCCAGGCTGATCACGTTCAGGTTGAAACTTCCTTTGGCACCATAGATCAGGGTGATACCCATCAACATGAGGCCGGTAGAGAAAGAACCCATCAGGAAGTATTTCAGTGAAGCTTCGTTACTCTTGAGGTTCCTTTTATCGGTACCAGTAAGAATGTACAGCGGAATAGACATGATCTCGATACCCAGGAACAGCATTAGTAAGGTGTTGAAAGAAGAAGAGATGCTGACACCACAGAGTATAAAGAAGATCAATGCAAAATAATCAGGCGTGCTGCGACCTACTTTTTCCATATCACGGCCCGACAGCAAGGAATACAGGAAGGTGCTGCCGAAAGCAATAGTGTTGAAGAGCAGGCTGAAGCTATCGAAGGAAAGCATGCCATGCACGTTCACCTTGAAGAGGTGTGTGCCACCCATCTCCAAAATATTCACTACGATCAGTAAGGCAAGACCAGTGAGTGCGGTACCACGGATAACAGCATTGTTCTTGCTGAATATTCCGCTGAACATCATCACTACACCCCAGATAGCCGATATTACAATTGCATTCATAACTTAAATCTATGCTTTCGCTTAAGATGGCTGTTTAATGATCATTCTTGATAAAATGGTGTCTACGCTACCCTGCGTAAGCTCCAGGAAGGGTTTGGGATATACACCGATCACCAGGATGGCGATGACCAGTACACCCAGTACAAACCTTTCATTGAACTTAACATCCTGAACACCGGCAGTGAGGGTATTGGTATTACCATAAAATACCCGCTGGATCATATTTAACGTGTATACTGCCGACAGGATCACGGTGATACCTGCTGCTGCTGCAAACACATAGCCCATTTTTGAAACGGAAGAGTTGAATACCCCGTTGAACAACAGGAACTCACCCACAAATGCGTTGGTCAATGGCAGGGCCACATTGGCCAGTGCCACTATTACCAGCAGAATAGCCAGTCCGGGCGCCTTTTGTGCAATGCCTCCCAGTTCAGATATTTTGCGGGTGTGCAGCTGACGCTCGATCAATTCCACCACGATCCACATACCGATGATGTTGATACCGTGGTTGAACATTTGTATCATCACACCTTGCATGCCCTGGTCGGAAGTAACGAAGATGGCCATGCACATGAGGCCCACGTGGGCAATAGATGAATAAGCGATCAGGCGCTTCAGGTCATCCTGTTGCATAGCAACCAGTGAAGCGTAGATCATTCCGATCACACACAACAGACCTACTGTATCACCATTGAGCCAGGTAGCCATGGGCAATACAGGCGCCAGCCAGCGCAGGATACCAAACAAGCCCATCTTCACCATCACACCACTCAGTACCATGGTAGTAGCCGTGGGTGATTGCTCGTACGTATCGGGCTGCCAGGTATGGAAAGGAAACACCGGCATCTTAACGGCAAAGGCAATAAAGAACAGCCAGAAAACCCAGCCCTGCTCTTTGGTCGTAAGTGTGGCTTTATAAAAAGATTCGAGTGCAAAAGATTGATCGGGCGTATGCAGGTAGAGATAAATGATACCTACCAACATCAACAGGGAACCGATAAATGTATAAATGAAGAACTTGAAAGTGACTGCGATACGTTTTTCGCCACCCCAGGTAGAACACAGGAAGTAAGCAGGTATCAGCGCCAGTTCCCAGAAGAAGTAGAACAATAAAGCATCATACGCCAGGAATACGCCCATCAAACCTGCCTGTGAAAGCAGCATGAAGGCAAAGAAATTATGTGCTTTCTTATAACTGGCATTCCAGGTAGCCAGGAAGATCATGGGGAATGCAACCGCTGTCAACAGGCACAATATCTGGCCCATACCATCCAATCCTACTGTAAACCGGCTGCCCAACAGGGGTAACCACTCTACATCGGTGTGCAGGTCAGTTGCCTTTTTCATTACCGTCAATCCAAGCAGGGAAACAGCCAGCGTAATCACCGTGGAGAATACAGCCCAGGTTTTCACGCTCTTCTCCTGTTTAATGAAGAAAGCGGCCAAACCACTCAGCAACGGGATAACGATTAGTAAAACAGGTATCATTTCTGATTTCTAAATTTCTGATTTAAAGATTCTGACCACACTTATCAATGCGCACTACTGACTATTCACAACTTACTTTTTCACAAAGAACTGTATAACGAAGAATGCCAGTATGCCCAGCACCATCAGCAACACATAGCTGCCTACCTGACCGCTTTGCAACAGGCGCACCTGGCGGCTGCTGTAGCCTACCAACCGGCCAATGCCATTCACCGTCCAGTCGATCACATCTTTTTCTACAAAGCTGTTCAGGAATTTGCCCAGCCATTGCAGGGGACGTACAATAATGAAATTATATAGTTCGTCTACATACCATTTATTAGCGAGTACTTTTCCAAAACCAGTAGGCTCTCCCAGCTCAGGACGCTTGCTGTAACGCGCTATAGCATAGAAAATAGCGATCACCGCCAGGCCTACAGACGCGGCCATCAATCCATATTCAGTGGTATGATCGAGGTGATGTCCATGTGCATGTTTGGCAGACTCAGCGAAAATAGGATCGAGGAAATGTTCCAGCGCGTGTGCATTCGGCATCAGCACTTCAGGAATGCCAACCCATCCACCAGCCACGCTCAACACTGCCAGTATGATCAAAGGCAGCGTCATAGCGATCGGGCTTTCATGGGGATGGTGACCATGCAGCTGCTCTGCTCCACGGAACTGACCCAAGAAAGTAGTAGCGTACAGGCGGAACATATAGAAAGCAGTCATACCTGCCGTCACTAAACCAATACCCCAGAGAACAGGGCTCTTGGCAAAGGCTGCGGCCAGTATTTCATCTTTGGAGAAGAAGCCGGAGAAAGGCGGGATACCTGCAATAGCGATACATCCCAACAGGAATGTAATGTGCGTGATGGGCAGGTATTTTTTCAAACCACCCATTTTGCGGATGTCCTGCTCATGGTGCATAGCATGAATAACTGAACCGGCACCAAGGAACAACAGGGCTTTGAAGAAAGCGTGTGTCATTACGTGGAATACAGCGCCGGTATAAGCACCAACACCGAGACCCAGGAACATATAACCCAACTGGCTCACTGTAGAATAGGCCAGTACTTTCTTAATATCATTTTGCTTGATGGCAATCGTGGCCGCAAACACTGCAGTTGCCAGACCAATAACTGCTACAACGGCTTGTGTGGTGGGCGCCAGGGTGTACATGATGTTGCTGCGCGCGATCATGTAAATACCCGCCGTCACCATCGTAGCCGCGTGGATCAGGGCCGATACAGGTGTAGGACCCGCCATCGCATCAGGCAACCAAGTATATAATGGTATCTGGGCACTTTTACCGGTAGCACCTACAAACAGTAATAAAGTGATGCCTGTAATAACCACACCGCCCTCGAGCGTGCCGGCTTTTTCTGCTACCTGCTTGAACAGGTCGCCATAAGTAACCGTTCCAAATTGGTTGATGATCCAGAAGATGGCCAGCAGGAAACCGAGGTCACCGATACGGTTCATCACAAAGGCTTTCTTGGCAGCGTTGGTATAATCAACATTCTTGAACCAGTAGCCGATCAGTAAGTAAGAGCAAAGCCCTACGCCTTCCCAACCAATGAACATGATCACCAGGTTGGAGCCGAGTACCAGCAGCAACATGGAGAATACGAACAGGTTGAGGTAAGCAAAATACCGGGCAAAATGCTGTCCTTCCTCTTCGTGCATATAAGCCGCAGAGTATACGTGTATCAGGAAACCGACACCGGTAATGATCAACAAGAAAAGAGAAGAAAGCTGGTCGACCTGGAAGGAGAAAGGAATGGATAGTTTACCCACCTTAATAAAGTCGAACAGGTCCACTACAGCAGTGTGCCCTGCTTTTACCTCCAGGAAGATAAGCAAGCTGATCACGAAAGAGCCTAAGATCACGCCACTGCCAATAATACCTGTGAGGGATTTTGAAAGCTGCTTGCGAAACAGGCCATTGATCAAAAAGCCGATCAATGGAAGCAAGGGAATTAACCACACTAATTGTAAAACATTCTTCATAAAGCCTTTGTTGGAAGTCGGAAGCCAGCCGTGAGCAGCTTTTCATAGCTGCTTTTCGCCTTACTCCAGATCTTAGTGTTTCAACCGGTTAAGGAAATTAACGTCTACTGAATGTACATTCCGGTACATCATTACAATGATAGCCAGGCCCACACTTACCTCCGCTGCCGCTACCACCATGATAAAAAATACAAACAGTTGTCCATCGATCCCTGCAGTGGGATTGGCGGCCACGCCTTTCAGGTGGTGCATTTTGGAAAATGCAACCAGCAACAGGTTCACGGCATTCAGCATGAGCTCAATGCACATAAAGATGATGATGGCGTTGCGGCGTGTAAGTACACCAGTGATACCGATGCAAAACAGCGCGATGGACAAAACGATGTAATATTCAATATTCATAAAACAATATGCTAATTAATCTCCTTTCTTACCAATTACTACAGTACCTACCATCGCGCTCAGAAACAATACGCTGCTGATCTCAAAAGGCACTACATAGTCAGTAAACAATGTTTTACCCAGTTGCTCGATAAGGCCAATGTTGCCTGAATTCAACTGCACCGCAGAACTCTTCACATCGGCATCTTTCAGCGCGGCAACCATTACAAGGAGTAAGCAGCCGCCAGCCACAATGCCGGCCATGCGTAACCACTTGTTCTTTTTGGGCTCGGTTTCTGCATTCAGGTTCATCAACATGATCACGAACAGGAACAGTACCATGATGGCGCCTGCGTATACGATCAGGTTCACAATACCCAGGAACTGGGCATTCATCATAATATAGTGGCCGGAAATGGCAAAGAATGTAACGATCAGCCACAGTACGCTGTGTACAGGATTACGGCTGATAACAACCATCAGGGCGCTGCCCAGTGCCAGTACACTCAAAAAGTAGAATAATATTTCAGATATGCTCATTGCAGTACGCGGGTGGTTTAGTTCGCCTGTTGTTGCTTATTAGCCCGGTTGCCCAGTGCTTGTTTATATTCTTCGGGATTCTCTTTGGGGTTTGGTATCAGCAGGTCGGGCTTACCATAGATAAATCCTTTGCGCTGATAGTTGGCCGGAGCAAAAGTCTCACTCAGGTATACTGCATCTTTGGGACAGGCTTCTTCACACAAACCACAAAAGATACAACGCAGCATATTGATCTCGTACCTGGCCGCATATTTCTCTTCGCGGTACAGGTGCTCTTCACCGTTCTTACGTTCTGCTGCTTCCATCGTAATGGCTTCAGCGGGGCAGGCTACTGCACACAAACCGCAGGCTGTGCAACGCTCACGTCCTTCCTCATCACGGTTCAACACATGCAAACCGCGGAATACAGGACTGAAAGGGCGCGTCTCCTTTGGATAGTTGATGGTGGGCTTCTTCATGAAAACGTGCTTCAGCGTAATCATCATACCCTTGAAGATATTCCAAAGGTATAGCCGCTCCACAATAGTCATGGGCTTACGCTCCACCGGCTTCGCTCTGCTCGTTAATGCTTGCATACTAATTAATTACATGTTACGATTGCTGACCCAGGCATCTTTATGGCTGCAAAGAAATCGAATTATTATCTAATTACAGCAGGATGCCCGGCTCCTTGTTTATTTTTTCAGCTGGTACAGTATCACTGCAGCTGTAATGATCATATTGAGCAATGCCAGCGGCACCAAACGCTTCCAACCCAAGTGCATCAGCTGGTCATAACGGAACCTCGGGATGGTCCAACGTACCCACATGAACAGGAGGATGAAGCCTACCACTTTGGCAAACAGCATACCTCCCTGCAACAGGGCCATCCAGTTCATTCCAATCTTCTCTGTCAGCTGTCCATCATTCACAAACGGAATGTCATAGCCACCAAAATACAGGGTAGCCATTACCGCACTGCTGATGAACATATTGATGTATTCTGCGAACAGATAAAATCCAAGTTTCATGGAAGAGTACTCCTGGTGGTAACCAAAGTTCAACTCGTTCTCCGCTTCGGGAAGGTCAAACGGTGTACGGTTACATTCTGCAAAAGCGCAGATCAGGAAGATGAGGAAGCCTAATGGCTGGTATACTACATTCCACACACCATCGATCTGCCCGCCAACAATCGCACTCATTTTCAAAGAGCCTGTTACCAGCAACAGCGCGATCAGCGAAAGGCCCATCGGTAACTCATAAGAGATTACCTGGGATGCACCACGCAGCGCGGCCATCAGGGAGAACTTATTGTTGGAAGCCCAGCCGCCGATCATGATGCCATAGATACCCATGCTCACGACTGCGAATATGTAGAGGATGCCAATATTGATATCAGTGATCTGTAGGTTTACTTCTCTGCCAAAGAAATCGATCTTACCACCCCAGGGAATAACCGCCGATGTCATCATCGCTGCCAGCATCGCCAGGCAAGGGCCCAGGATGAACAGCCATTTGTTGGAGGTATTGGGGATGATCTCTTCTTTCATGAACAGCTTCAGACCGTCGGCCAGTGGTTGGAACAATCCAAAGGGACCGGCTCTGTTGGGACCACGGCGGTCCTGCATTACAGCCGCTACCTTACGTTCGGCCCAGGTTTCATACATCGCAATGCCCAGCGAAACGGAAATGATACCAACGATCAATACCAGTTTCTCGATCAGGAACAACCAGTCAAATGCTAATAAGGTAGAATACATATTATAAGAGTCAACTTTTAATCACTAATTACTTCTTGGAAAAATCGTCCGAATGCGCCGGCCCTGCAATCTTCGACAGCTCGATATTCGGCTTATTCACCTGGCTCACATCGTGGATATCCATCAGTAAGCGTGGCTTGCGGCCTTCCAGCACTTCCGTCAATGTTTCCTTCGGTTTATGCAAGCCAACATAATGGCCTTGTGATATTACCGACTGACGGCTCACCTTCGTAGGCCCTTCGATCACCCAGTCGCTTGTTAGTTTCTTATCGAAACGGCATTCGTTACAGATCCAGTCTTCTACCTCACCCCACTGATCTTTACGGGCAGTAACGCGGTATACTTCATCGCCCCTGTTCCACAGTGTTACTTTACCAGAACACTTGGGACAATCGCGGTGAGCATCCACTGGTTTCAGGAACCATACGCGGTTCTTGAAACGGAATGTTTTATCGGTCAGGGCGCCTACAGGGCATACATCGATCACGTTGCCGATGAAATCGTTGTCCAATGACTTCTCGATATACGTAGCGATCTCAGCATGGTCGCCTCTGTCCAGTACACCGTGTACACGTTTGTTGGTGAGCTGATCAGCGGTGAACACACAACGGTAGCACAGGATGCAACGCGTCATGTGCAATTGGATATAAGGGCCCAGGTCGTGTTTATGGAATGTGCGCCTGCCAAATTCATAGCGGGTGCCTTCTTTACCGTGGTCATAACCCAGATCCTGCAGGTGGCATTCACCAGCCTGGTCGCAGATCGGGCAATCGAGGGGATGGTTGAGCAGGAGGAATTCTACTACGCCTGCACGGGCATCGATCACCCGCTCGCTGGTAATGTTCTTTACCACCATGCCATCCATTACGTTGGTACGGCAGCTGGCTACCAGCTTGGGCATCGGACGAGGGTCGGCGGTAGAACCGGCAGCTACTTCCACCAGGCAGGTACGGCATTTACCACCACTGCCTTTCAGCTTGCTGTAGTAGCACATTGCCGGTGGGGCAACATCACCTCCAATCATACGCGCTGCATTCAGGATAGAAGTTCCTGGCTCCACATCAATGGTGATGTTATCGATCGTAACCTTAAATAGTTTCTTTTCTTCGGCCATAGTTATATTTCTTAACGGCTAAAATGTACGGTTCAAAATCCTTACGCTGTTGCTGCCGGTACCGGTCTTGGATCGGCATAGTGGGCCAGACCAAAGTTCCTTTGCTGGCTTTCTACCGGGTTCAGCACGTGCCATTCAAACTCATCGCGGAAATGGCGGATGGCGGCAGCCACGGGCCATGCAGCAGCATCACCCAGCGGGCAAATGGTGTTGCCTTCGATCTTGCGCTGGATATCCCACAGCAAGTCGATATCGCTCATCTTACCTTTCCCGTATTCAATGTTCTTTAAGATCTTTTCCATCCAGCCTGTTCCTTCACGGCAGGGTGAGCATTGCCCACAGCTTTCGTGACGATAGAAACGGGCCAGCGTCAATGTGTGGCGCACCACGCACTGGTCTTCATCCAGTACGATGAAACCACCACTACCCATCATGGTGCCGGTAGCGAAACCGCCATCGGCCAGACTTTCATAGTTCATCATCCGTGTATCGCCCTTCGCTGTTTTGAACAACAGGTTGGCAGGGAGAATGGGAACTGATGAACCGCCAGGTATACAAGCTTTCAGTTTTTTACCATTGGGGATGCCACCGCAATATTCTTCGCTGTAGATGAACTCTTCTACAGAGATGGTCATATCGATCTCGTATACACCAGGTTTATTGATATTACCGCAGGCAGAGATCAATTTTGTACCGGTAGATTTACCTACGCCGATCTTCACATACTCTTCGCCACCAAGGTTGATGATGGGCACTACAGCCGCCAGGGTTTCTACGTTGTTTACCACCGTTGGGCAATCCCACAAACCTTTTACGGCAGGGAATGGTGGCTTGATGCGTGGGTTACCACGTTTGCCTTCGAGTGATTCGATCAACGCAGTTTCTTCACCACAGATGTAAGCGCCGGCGCCACGCTGCACATAGATCTGGCAGTCGAAGCCGGTGCCCAGGATGTTCTTGCCCAGCCAGCCATTGGCATTGGCTTCGGCAATAGCCTGCTCCAGTATATCGGGTATCCACGCGTATTCACCGCGGATGTAAATGTAAGTTCTGCTGGAACCGAGGGCATAGGAAGCCACGATCAACCCTTCAATGAGCAGGTGAGGGATGAACTCCATCAGGTAGCGGTCTTTGAAGGTCCCGGGCTCCGATTCATCGGCATTGCACACCAGGTAGCGGGGCACGCCTTCGGGCTTGGCCAGGAAGCTCCACTTCATACCGGTAGGGAAACCCGCACCACCACGACCACGCAGGCCACTCTTCTTCACTTCTTCCGTTACCTGGTCGGGGCTCATATTCTTTAATGCCTTCTCTACACTCGCATAGCCACCCTCACGGCGATACACGTCGTAGGTACGTATACCTTCAACATGTGCTTTCTCTAATAATAATTTTCTGCCCATTGCTTGATTTGAAATTAGTGTGTTCTTTTCAACACGTACTTATCAGCTAACTTCCCGGTAATACGCTTACCACTCTTATCCAACTGCACCAGGTTGTCAGCCTGTTTCACATATTTGCCGGGAGCATCTTTAATATCCAGTATCAATGTATCGCCGCGCATCACATACTTACCCGTATCGGTAAACTCATTACTGCCTGGTCCGGATGATTTCCTGCCCATATACAGTGTTCTCTTCTGGTAAGAGGAATCACTCAGCAGGCTCAGGATCACTTCCTGGCTTTCACAATCAGCACAGGGTAATACACCCGAATAGCTGGCTGTTACCAAAGGAGGCGCCGGTGTAGGCATGGCATCGGACAAAGAGTCGGCGCTGATAGCAGCCGTATCCCTTCCTTTTGCCTCTTCGTTGGTCTTACCTGCGTTTGAATCCTGACAAGCTACTCCACCTACTAATACAGCGATACATAAAGAACTAATTATCCTCATAACGTGCAATTTTACAGGAACGAATTATCAGTTCATGGAAGTTGCCCTGCTACGGCATTCTTCAATGATCTGATCAACCTTTTCCCGGGTCAGGTGCTCGCGAAAATGCTTGCCCAATTGCATCATCGGCGCGTAGCCACAGGCTCCCAGGCATTCCACGGTTTTGAGGGTAAACAGGCCATCGGAAGTAGTTTCTCCTACACCAATGCCGAGTTTTTCTTTGATATAGTCAATGATCTGGTCACTGCCATTCAACATACAGGGGCCGGTTTGGCAAACCTCGAACAGGTAGCGGCCAACCGGTTTTAAATTGTACATACTATAGAAAGTAGCTACCTCATACACTTCGATGGGTTCGATGCTCAGCAAGGAAGCAACATAGTCCATTGCTTCAGCGCTCAGCCATCCGCCAAACTCTTCCTGCGCCAGGTGCAATACAGGTATCAAAGCACTCTTCTGCTTGCCATCGGGGTAACGGGCAACGATCTCCTGTACTTTCTTTAGTTTGTCCTCAGTAAAAACCATAATATCAATTAGAAAATTTGACAATTAAGCGTCTAACTCACCTGCAATCAGGTTCAGGCTACTCATTACAATGATGGCATCGGCCAGCATCGCACCCTTGGTCAGCTCCTCATAAGCCTGGTAATAGATGAAGCAGGGACGGCGGAAGTGCAGGCGGTAAGGCGTGCGGCCACCATCGCTGATGAGGTAAAAGCCTAGCTCACCATTGCCTCCTTCTACCGGGAAATACAATTCACCTTTCGGTATATCAATCTCACCCATCACGATCTTGAAGTGATAGATCAGCGCTTCCATCTTCGTGTACACGTCCTTCTTCTCGGGCAGGTAATATTCCGGCACATCGGCGTGGAATACTTCTGCTTCTGCACCTTTGAAAGCCTGTACCTTTTGGTAAGCCTGTTCAATGATACTGAGCGACTGCCACATCTCCTGGTTGCGCACCAGGAAACGATCATAACAGTCACCGGTAGAACCTACAGGTATTTCGAATGTAAAATCTTCGTAGCTGCTGTAAGGAGTATGGATGCGTACGTCGTAGTCGACACCGGCGGCACGCAGGTTGGGACCTGTGAAGCCGTAGTTCAACGCTCTATCGGCGCTGATAGGGCCGGCGCCCATGGTACGCTCCATGAAAATGCGGTTGCGGCTGAAGAGGTTTTCAAACTCTTTCAGCACTTTGGGATATTCGCGGAGGAATTTTTCGAGCTTCTCGAAAGCAAGCGGTGTAAAGTTTCTTTCAAAACCACCAATACGGCCCATGTTGGTAGTGAGGCGTGATCCGCAGACTTCTTCGTAGATCTCATAGATCAGCTCACGGTATTGCATCACATACAGGAAGCCTGTGTAAGCACCACTGTCTACACCCACGATGGAGTTACAGATCAGGTGGTCGGAAATACGCGCCAGCTCCATGATGATCACCCGCAGATAATCCACCCGCTTGGGCGTCTTAACACCCAACAGCTTTTCGCAGGTCAGGTGCCAGCCCATGTTATTGATGGGAGAAGAGCAATAATTTAAACGGTCGGTGAGGGTGGTAATCTGGTACAGCGGTCGGCGTTCTGCCAGCTTTTCAAAAGCCCGGTGGATATAACCTACTGTTTGCTCGGAAGAAATGATGCGCTCGCCGTCCAGCTCAAGGATATTCTGGAATACACCGTGCGTAGCGGGGTGCGTAGGCCCCAGGTTAAGCGTGGTGGTTTGCTTCTCGATTGAGCCTTCCGGTAGCCGGATATTTGAATGTTGTATTACGTCAGACATTACTGTCTTGTTAGTTTAATCTTGAATTAGTTCTTAGTCACCCTGAGTCTGACGAAGGGTATCGATCAACTCAGTATAAAGTATCTTATATAACAGATCCGCCGCGGCCAAACATCTCATCGTCTTTATCGATCCTTGTCTGGTCTTCCAGCGGAAATTCTTTCCTCATGGGGAAGTAATCCATTTCATCCACATTGAGCACACGTTTCAGGTTGGGATGTCCTACAAAGTTCACCCCAAAGAAATCGTATGTCTCTCTTTCCATCCAGTTGGCGCCAGAAAACAGCGCGGTAGCGCTGAATACATCCGGCTTGCTGATGTCGGTATATACCTTGAAACGAATACGTATATTCTCGGTCAGGTTGTGCAGATGATACACTACGGCCAGTTCTTTGCCGGTGTTATCAGGATAATGCACCGCCTGGAGGTCGGTCAAAAAACGAAATTGCAGCTCCGCGTCGTCAAACAGGAACTGCATTATTTTTAAGTTGAGCTCTTTGGGCGCTTCGAAGGTGAGCATGCCGAAGGGTTCTTCAAAACCAGTCACCTGTTCGCCAAATTTTTCTACCAGTCGTTGTTTAATATGTTCGTAGGTCAATGCCATATAGCTTATTGTATTCCGTAGCTTTCCATCAGTAGTTTGTACTTATCACTGTTCCTTCTGCGCAGGCTTTCCTTGCCCACCAGGTCCTGCACACGCATGAAGCCGTCCAGTACCGCTTCGGGCCGGGGAGGACAACCGGGCACATATACATCCACCGGGATGATCTGGTCGATGCCCTGCAGTACACTATAAGTGTCAAAAATACCTCCACTGGAAGCGCAGGCGCCCATGGCCAGTACCCAGCGGGGTTCTGCCATTTGCAGGTACACCTGTTTTACAACGGGGGCCATTTTCTTGGCAATAGTACCCATTACCATCAGGAGGTCGCACTGGCGTGGGGAAAACCCTACCCTTTCAGCGCCAAACCTGGCCAGGTCATAATGAGAAGCCATCGTGGCCATGAATTCAATACCGCAGCAGGATGTTGCAAAAGGTAAAGGCCAGATAGAGTTTGCACGGGCCATACCTACTACCTGCTCCAGGGTGGTAGCCATAAACGCTTCGCCCATATAACCTTCGGGGCCTTCTTGCACCAGCTTCACCTTGGTTTGACCGTAAATATTATATTGAACAGGACGTGCCATACAATTTGAATTTGAGAATTAGTTAATCTAAAAATGCATCCGTAATTATAACAATCTGTCACACCCTTCGGTTCCCCTCATAAGCCTCTATCACGCTTTCAATCAGCCACATTAACGCATTTTAATCTTAATCTTCCCAGGTTAACGCTCCTTTCTTGATTATATATATAAACCCGCAAAGGAAAAATCCTACAAACATGAGAACAGCCAGGAAACCATCCCAGCCAAGGCCTTTAAAATTCACAGCATAAGGGTAGAAGAAGATCACTTCCACATCAAAAAGAACGAAAAGAATAGCAACGAGGAAGTACTTAATGGCCATTGGTTGGCGTGCATCGCCATGGCTCTTGATACCGCTGGCAAAGTTTTCCAGCTTATCAGCCGTATTACGCTTGGGGCCAAGCCAGTGTGTGACCCCCATCATAACAGCTACAAATACTACAGCGAATAGGAGTTGCAGACCGATAGGTAAATACCAGAAGGAGTTGTCCGGATTCTGGGCAACGGTAGAAACTTGCAACAGGTACATCATCAAAAACCCGTTTTTGTTTAGGGGCAAAAGTAATACAGCATCCGCAATTTCCAATTTTGAAACTTCAAATTCAATAAAATAAAAAAATCCCTGTTATCGCAATAACAGGGATTTATACTATTAATGTTATCAGTTCGTTATCGCCCGGTCGGCTTGGTACCACCAGTACCTGCTGCGTTACCACCAGTTTTGGGCTTGGTAGCAGGCGTGGTGCTTTTTGCTGGTTTACTGAGCGCTTCGATGAACTGAGTAGCCATTTTATCAGTTGGCTCCACATCCAGAATGCGCTGCAGATAGTAGATCGCAGAATCTTTATCCTTCTTCACGTTGTTCTGGTAACCAGCCAGGATACGAAGTGATTCGATGATCTGTGGTTTATATTTAGTAGAATCAAGACGCTTGGCATTGTCCAGCAATTGAGCGTACTCAGGAGCTGCAATGTGCATTTCCAGGGCCGTATCTATATCACGGGCAGCACGGGCGCTCCACAGGTAACCATAGATCTCGTTGGGATACTTTTCTTCGTAAGTCTTGAAAATCGCGATAGTAGAATCATAATTCTTGGCCTGGTAATGGGCAAAACCATAATTGTACAGGTCGCGCTGAGTAGGATTGGGATCCATGCGGTAAGCCTTTCCTAACCAGATAGCTTCCTGGTTGCGATCGCCTTTTGCTTTTGCTAATGCAGCCGCTTTGCCGATATACTTGAGCTTATTTTCCATTGCAGTATCTACTGATATTGCCTTCTCCAGGTTGGCAAATACTTCCGCTTCTGCTCCGGGTATTTTGCTGTTGATCTTCGCCAGCTCTTCATAGTCAGTGCCTCTGATAGGAACTTCTTCTGTTGCTTTGGTGAAGAAAGTATTCATCGCTGTTTTAGCGCCATTGGCATCACCCAATGTATCGGCAGCATAGGCTACCAGACGGTACATACGGGGATTTACTTTATCGCCATATTGAGCGATCAGTGCTTCAGCCTTGGTCTTTGCTTCTGCTGGTTTACCGGAAGAGAACAGGAAGTCTGTTTTCAGGTATTCCTGCTCAGGTCCCTGGTCGGCATTGGCGATGAATTTATCGAGGTATGGACCTGCTTTGTTCACGTCCCGGCTATACCAGTAGTAGAACAGTTCATAGTAAGCAGGCGTATAAGCGGGGTCAAGTGCTACAGCCTCTTCAAAAGCAGGCAAGAAGTAATCCTTATTGCCTTGTGTGAGGTATACTTTACCGATCCTGTATTTGGCTGCTGCCAGTTTTGGATCAAGGCCCAGTGCCTTGGTGTAAGATTGTACAGCATTACCACCGTCAATCAGTTTCCTGTAAGCATCACCCATCAACAGGTATGTTTCAGGATCCTTGAAATTCTTAACTGCGGTAGCCAGGTTCAGCTTTTCGATCGCGTAGTTTGGATCACCGATTCCTGATCTTGTCAGTGTGTTAGCACGACCTACTGCATTGAATACTTCTATATCTTTCCCTTTGGTAAGGGTGATAGCTGTTTCAAAACGTTGACGGGCATCGTTGGCTTTGCCTTCCATCAGTTCAATCTGACCCATACCTGCGAGTAACAGGGGCGCATTGCCATTTTGTGTCAGTGATTTCTGGTACAGGTTCTTAGCGCCTACAGAGTCTTTCAACTCCAGTAAGGTTTGCCCTAACCAATACACAGCATCGATATTGTTCGGGTTGGCGGCGAGTACTTTTTCAAATGTTTCCTGCGCACTTTTCCAACGCTCGTAATAGAAAAACTTCTTGCCCTGATCTACGCTCTGGGCAAAAAGAACGTTGCCTGCCGTGACAACCGTTGCTACTAATAAAGTGAATGCTCTTTTCATCTCTCGATTGCTGATTTTAGAGTTGTTAAAATGTACGGTATTTTTTGGTTGTTTTACTCTTTAATTTGCATCGGCCTTACTTCGAATGTACTCCTGCCTGGTAACAGATAAGCTCTATAAAATATCTTCTGTCCCTTATCTACATTGACGAGAAAATTCCGGAAACCGCTGCCAAGCCCCTCATAATTTTCCTTTAAAATATAATACAGCGGCCTGATCATCGGATAGCGGTTAGCGGCAATATTATACTGCACCGGATCAACATACGTGCCTGAGCAACCTTTACACTCCAGCTTCGCAATTTTCACTTTCTGCAGGAACGTTTGCTGTGTTGAATCCTCTTTATTGCCGATCCAGCTCACCCCTATCAATCCAATCGCATCCGTATTCTTTGATACATACTCAATTACCGCTTCACTGCTGGTAGCCGCCACTACATTTTTTCCCATGGGCTGGCCTTTTAGCAAGGAATCTGTTACAAACCTCACCGTACTGGTAGAGGTGGTACCATCCAACAGCACTTTGTATTTGAAACCGCTGACCCCTTTTACCATACCGCGTATGTCCTGCATGGTAAAGAGCGTATCCCGTACTTCGTTATTGACAACGACGGCAATGGCGTCATATGCCAGGATCCCGAATACGGGTTTGAATTTCAATTTCGTTGCCAGGGTTTGGGTCTCACCATCTGTCAGCCCCCTGGTCACGATCACCAGCCGCGTACTGTCCTGGTTCAAATCCCGCAGACATTCTGCTTCCGGCTTATATTCTACAATGAGCTTTGCTTTAGCGTTTTGCGATTCAAAGACTTTGATCTGAGAATCGATCACCGGTTTAAAAGATTCGTCTACGCTGATGTGAATGGTGCCGGTTTTCAAGGTGTCCTTATACACGGGCTCATTTCCACTTTGGCAGCCAACCATCAACAACATGCCTACTCCTACGATCCCTATGCCTATTTTATAAAGTCTGCTAAATTTCCTATTGCGTTTCATCCCTCAATAATTTTCTTTTCTCCGGTTAGTCAAAAACCTTTTACAACGGCTACGAGTATGACCGCTGCTGAGCTGTTTGAATAATCGGATAATGGCCGGATAAGAGAACCTTTCAAATACCTTACCGGAAATGGTATTTACAGTTCGGTTGGATTGGATTTTATAGATGCATTTCCTTAGCGGAAATAGTTTTTCTTATACCCTCTGTAAATTCTGAACCCTCCATACAACAAACAAAATCCTGCGAATATGTAGGAGAAAGGTTTGGTCGGGAATTCAAGTTCGAAACCCAGTTTATCGGACAACAGGAAAAACAATCCCATCGCCAAATAGATAAGCCCCATGCCATAGTCCATCAACGCGCGCCTGTACACATAGGCTTTTTGTCTTTTGTCTTCTGCTCTTTTTTCTTCTGATTCTGCTGTCATCCGATTTGCTTAATGGGTTCGGGCAAGATAAGAAATAACCGTCAATTGAACATCTTGGGTATTATTTTACTCGAAAATTAATACGCCTTCCATCATCGAACTCTTATTATAAATTTATTCTTCGGGTACTTCAAAAATGATCGGGATCATGCAGTATACGGATACCGTTTTTCCTCCATCAGAACCAGGTATCCAGCGGGGCATTTTAGCCACCACCCGCAGTATCTCCTTTTTGAAAGCCTCATCGGCCGTAGCCATAAATTCTACGCCAGAGAGCTGCCCGTCTTTACTGACTATAAACCGTACCGGCACCTTCACCCGTTGACCCACTTCAAGGGCCTCTTCCGGCACCCGCAGGTGCCTGCCGAGAAACCGGCGGAGGGCATCCTGGCCACCCGGAAATTCCGGCATTTTATCTGCCACCGGCAGCACCTTTTCGACCTCGGGTGCAGGCGGAACGGCAGGCGCCGTACCAGCACCGCCGGTTGAGGCGGCCGGAGCTGGTGAAGTAGTTTCTGTAGGCGCCTCTCCATCCCTTGTTTCGTTGCTAATGGCAGCTGTTTCCTTTTCCAGCTCGTCGATCGGCGGTGGCGGATCGGCCTTCACATTTTCCGGAACGATAACCGGTACCGTACTCTTGATAGTTGCTACTTGTTTCTGTAGCTTATCCAGGGGTTTGGGCTGTTCTATGGGCTTTTCGACCTCTACTACATTCAAGACTACCGCTGTATTGTCCACAAATGGCGGGATCACGGTATCCTTTTCCATACTATTCGCCCAAAAATAGCCGACCCCGAGGAGCAGCACCAGCAACAACATGACGGAGAGCGCCTTCATTAACCGGCCGTTGTAGTTCTTGCGCAAGCTGTAAGCTCCATAGTCTTTGTTTCTTCCTTCAAAAAGTATGTCGAGCATGTCCGATTGCAGTATCATGTCTGGTTTCATCGTAATTGATTTTTTGCCCGGTGCCGCTATAGGCCACAAGGCGTGAATAAATCGTTGAAGATGAGTTTGTCAGCATGACTTGCGCAAGTCCTTGTTATTGAGATGCAGGCAGTAAAACAATCCACAAATCCCGGCTATGATTAGGAAGACTTTAAGAATTTGTCTGAACCTTGATTCTTTGGATTTAGAGGATTTAGCAGGAATGCGGTCTTGTGCGCCAGCAGTCCCAACACCGCACAAAGGTTGTGTCATCCATGTGCCAACCATGTGTCAAATGGGGGTGTTTACCAATGGCAGAAGCATCCCTGACACATGGTTGACACATGCCTTAGTGCCCCATTGCAAAAGGTTCACGGATTTTCAGCTTTTTTTCAGCAGTCTAAAATCATTCCAGTCAATGCGTTGCCCCAAACCTGCCCGGGCCTGATTATCTTTGCGGCTATGAAGATCTTAATGGTCTGCCTGGGGAATATATGCCGAAGCCCCCTCGCAGAAGGTATTTTACAGCATAAAAGCCGGCTGGCGGGGTTGGACTGGGTGGTCGACAGCGCCGGTACCAATGGTTATCATGTTGGCGAAGCGCCCCACCACCTATCCCAGAAAGTAGCCCGGCTACATGGGGTCGACATCAGCGGGCAACGGGCTCGCCGCTTCAGCGGGGTTGATTTTGACCAATACGACAAGATCTACGCCATGGCGGGCGATGTGGTAGAAGACATGAAACGGCTGGCTAAAAAGCAGTTCCAGGCCGGTAAGGTGGACCTGCTCATGAACGAGCTGCTCCCCGGCAGTAATATGGACGTGCCCGACCCCTGGTATGGCACCGAACCCGGCTACCATGAAGTATACAAAATGATCGACGAGGCTTGTGATATTATCATTAGCCGGTATAAATTATAACAACTGAAAAAAGCGATGAGCAAACCATCATTACCGCAGGGAACAAGAGATTTCGGACCGGAAGTAGTTCGCAAAAGACAATATATTTTCAATACCATCCGTACTGTGTTTGAGCTGTATGGCTTTCAGCCATTGGAAACACCCGCCATGGAGAACCTCGATACACTGATGGGCAAGTATGGCGAAGAGGGCAATAAATTAATTTTTAAGATCCTCAATAATGGTCTCGACAACCCAGCTAAGCATGCAGAGGCCCAGGCTGCTTTTGAAAAAGTATTGGAAGGGAAAAATGTAAAGGAGCTTACAGAAAGAGCTCTCAAATACGATCTGACGATACCTTTTGCCCGCTATGTGGCGATGAACCATGGGCAATTAACTTTTCCCTTCAAGCGATACCAGATTCAGCCAGTTTGGAGAGCCGACCGCCCTGCCCGTGGCCGCTACCGCGAATTTTACCAATGCGATGCAGACGTGGTAGGCAGCAACAGCCTGTTGAACGAAGTGGAGCTGGCAGCTATTTACTGGCAGGTGTTCAATAAACTGGGACTGAGCGTAGAGATCAAGATCAACAGCCGCAAAGTGCTAGCAGCCCTGGCAGAAGCCTGTGGCGGCAGCGACAAACTGGTGGATATTACCGTAGCCATCGACAAGCTGGACAAGATCGGGCTCGACAAAGTGAAGGAAGAACTGGCCACCCGGGGGCTCGATGAACAACAGATCGCCATCATTGCTCAATATCTTGCTATCGATGGCAGCAATGCCGAAAAGCTGAACAAGCTGAAAGAACTGACCGGCAGCCTGCCCACAGGCGCCAAAGGCATCGAAGAACTGGAATTTGTGATGCATCATTTCGGGGAACTGGTCAACACACCAGACGCCCGGCTCAACACACCCGGCTCCGGGCTCGCTATCGACCTTACGCTTGCCCGTGGCCTGAACTATTATACCGGCATCATCTTCGAAATAAAGGCCAATGGCGTGCAAATGGGCAGCATTGGTGGTGGTGGCCGTTATGATGACCTGACGGGCCTGTTTGGCGTGCCCAATATTCCGGGTGTGGGTATCTCCTTTGGTGTGGACAGGATCTATGATGTGCTGGAAGAACTGAAGTTGTTCCCTGCCGAAGTACAAACCGGCACGCAAGCGTTGTTCTTCAACCTGGGCGAGGCAGAAAGCAAAGCAGCTTTTGGCCTTATGCAGTCGCTGCGCAATGCCGGTATCCGTTGTGAGCTGTATCATGAGCAAGCCAAATTCGACAAGCAATTCAAATACGCGGATAAAAAGAGTATACCCTTTGCCGTCATTATCGGCAGTAAAGAGCTGGAAGCCCAGATATGTGTCGTAAAAGACCTGACCAAAGGGGAGCAGCGAGAAGTAACCTGGAATGAGCTAAAATCTGTATTTAACACTTAACACAGTCGTTTTTACCCACTTGACTGGTTATTTTGTGGTATTGGCTCATTAAAGCTGGCAAATCCCGTAACAATTTTGTTTATTTGAGACTGATAAATAAAAACCCTTTATGCAACGTACTTCATTATTAGGTCTGTTGGCCGTTACGTTGGTGTTGGTCGTTTCCTGCGGTACCGCTGATAAAGCAGCTATTGCCGTTCCGAAAGATGCAGCCGTCGTACTTCAAATTAACACCGCTTCATTATCTTCTAAATTAAGCTGGAAAGAAATTCAGCAAACAAACTGGTTCAAGGAAGCATATACCGAAGCAAATGATTCTCTCGCGAAAAAACTGTTGGATAATCCTGAGAACTCAGGTATCAATACAGAGACTGATCTGGTTTTCTTCGTAAAACGCCAGGCCAAACATGGTTATGCTGTTTTTGAAGGTGGCTTGAAAGATGCAGCTGCTTTCGAATCTTTCAACAAAAAGATGCAGCCTACTGCGTCCGCTTCAAAAGATGGCGATCTGAACATCCTGAAATTAAAGGATAACGGTATCGCTACCTGGAAAGATGGCCGCTTCATTTACGTATTTGATGCGGAGATGGATAACTCCAGAAGCTTTTCAGACGACGGAGCTTCGCAAGCTGCCCCTATCACAACTGATAGCCTCGTAAAATTTGCCAAAGGGCTGTATGACCTGAAAGGAGACGCCAGCCTGACCAGCGACAGCAGATTCAGCTCATTACTGAAAGAAGCTGGTGACGTACACATCTGGTTTAGCGCAGAAAACATATACGGTGGCGATATGTTTGGTGGCATGCTGTCTACCATGAAGATCAGCGACATTACCAAGGGTAATGTGACTGCCATGACACTGAGCTTCGACAATGGTAAGATCCTTGTAAAAGCAAAGGGTTATTACAATGACGAAGTAGCCAGCCTGATCAAGAAATACAAAATGAAGAACCTGGATGCCGATGCCCTGGCACGTATCCCTTCAGATAACATCACCGGTGTTTTCGCCTGGAACTATCCTCCCGAAGGATTGAAAGAGTTCCTGAAACTCGGTGGTCTGGATGGTATGGCCAATGGTTTCCTGGGTGAAGTTGGTTATAGTGTAGATGAATTCGTGAAAGCCAATAAAGGCGATATGATCGTAGCGGTTAGCGATTTCAACATCAAGAGTGAGCAGGTGACTATGCCCAGCTACGAAGAAGGTGGCCAGCCTTATACCTACAATAAAACAACACCCGATGTAAAAGTACTGTTTGCCGTTTCTATCAACGACAAACCTGCATTCGACAAGATGGTGGGTATCATAAAAGCCAAGATGGGTGATATGCCCGAAGGTGGTGGTATGCCTAAGATCAGCTATTCACTCAACGACAAATGGTTTGCTGCCGGTAACGCAGAAGATCAGGTGAATAAATTCCTGGCAGGCGGCGCCAACAACAAACAGCCTTTCATCAGCAAGATCTCCGGCCATCCTTTTGGCATGTATGTAGACCTGCAGAAGATCCTGAAAACTTCTGAAGCAGCTTCTTCCGACAGCACTGCGAAAGTGTTACTGGGAGAATCTATAAAGATGTGGGAAGATGTGCTGGCTACTGGTGGCGAACTCAACGATGGCGCTATGACCAGCCAGTTTGAGATCAACCTGGTAGATAAAAGCACCAACAGTTTGAAGCAACTGAATCAGTATGCCGACAGACTGGCTGCAACCAAGAAAAAAGGTTTCTAATATTTTTTCTTTTTATATCAGGCAGGGCTCACCCCCTGCCTTTTTTTATTAAGATAACCCTGCAGGCTGGTATAATTATTACAGATCGTTTATTTTTAACCATGACTATTACTCTCCAGGATGTATTGCCGGTTTACTTTGACGAGAGCCGGCGCCAGCAATCGGAAGTATGGGGAAAGCAGCTGGTGTTTGGCAAAGGCGAATACATCAAGATCGTAGCTCCCTCCGGAAGCGGCAAATCCTCGCTTACCCATTTCCTATATGGTATGCGCAAAGAATACAATGGGAATATCCTGTATGGCGATGCCAACATCAACCAGTTTACGGTAGAAGATTTTGCCCGGTATAGGAAAGATCATATCAGCATCGTATTCCAGGACCTGCGCCTGTTTCCCGAACAAACTGTGCGGGAGAACCTGGAGCTAAAGCGTCAGCTGAACCCTTTCCATCCACCGGAGAAGATCACTGAAATGGCCGAGCGGTTGGGTATCGGCAGCAAGCTATCGGTAAAGAGCCGTATCTGTTCTTATGGCGAACAACAGCGCGTGGCCATTATACGCGCCTTGCTGCAGCCATTCGATTACCTGTTGCTCGATGAACCTTTCAGTCACCTCGATGACAACAACTCGAAGAAAGCCATGGAGCTGATGCTGGAAGAAGCGAAGGCGCGCAACGCAGGCATCCTGTTTGCCGACCTGGAACGCATCGATTTTTTTCCCTGGACACGGTTGTATCACTTATAAGCAAACTGTAAAAAATATTTAGCTGTGGCATTATCCTTCCAACCCATCAGGCCATTATTGCAAACAGGCACCAACGCTGCCTCCCGCTGGTTCTCTTACGTAGGCCTGGGCATTGGCGTGCTTTTGTTGCTTTGCTCTATCCAGATGTACATCAACATCCAGCAATTGCTGGGTGGCGATTCGCCCCGTAAAGATGGGTACGACTTCATTTCCATCTCTAAGACCATCACCAATGAAACGATGGGACAGCTGGAAAAAAACCTCTTTACGGTGGATGATATGAAGGAGCTGGAGTCAAAGCCTTTTGTGGAAGGTGTATCGCCCTTGCTGGCTAATAACTTCCGTTTCCAGATCAGCGGCGGCTCACTCATTCCTTTCGTGAGTGATTTCTTTGTGGAGTCGCTTGATGACAGCTTCATCGATACCGTACCTGCCAACTTCAAATGGCAGCCTGGTGATAATGTGATCCCTATTATCATTTCGTCTGACTTCCTGGAGATCTACAATGTGTTTGCGCCGGGTTATGGACTGCCGCAGATATCCGAAGCTACCGCCACGCAGCTGGGCTTACAATTAATCTGCTATCACCCCGATGGCACCCGTGAAACTTATCGCGGACAGGTAGTGGCCCTGAGTGATCGCATCAACTCCATCATTGTACCAAAGACTTTCTTAGACTGGGCCAACAACCGCTTTGGCACCACCAAAGACGTAAGGGCCTCCCGACTATACATCAAAACAAAGGATGCCAACAACCCTGACTTTCTCAATTTCCTGCAGCAGAAGAATTATAAGGTAAATAAGGACAAGACGAAGTTTGGCCGCGTGAAGCAAGTGTTGCAGGGTATATTCAGCGGGTTGGGCATTTTTGGTTTGCTGGTCGTAGTATTGGCACTTATGCTTTTCTCTTTTTACCTGCAACTGATGATTGCACGCAGTAAGGACAACCTGCAATTGCTGCTGGTGCTCGGCTATTCGCCCAACTGGCTCAGTAAAAATGTGTCGCGCCGTTTTATTCCTGTGTATATCCTCGTTGTATTCTTTGCGCTGGCAGCTACGCAACTCATGCAGTGGGCTTTCCACCACTTCGCTATGTTCGACAGGGATGAGCTTTCTACGCCTCTTCACTGGAGTGTGTTTGTAGTGGCGGTATTCCTGATATTCCTTTCGCTGGTTACTAATTACAGGATGGTGAGGAAGTTGCTGTATAAGATGGTGTGAGCTATGGCTTAGATGATTGTAAGGATTAGGACGATTTATTGCTTTTGATCAACCAAGTGATAACAGCTCCTATGGCTGCACCTATTACTATTTTGGCAATATCCCATATCTTATCCTTATGTCTTTTACGTTTGTCTTTTTCTTCTCTCCTTCTTTCCTCCTCTTCCTTTTCTTCATCATACCTATTGAGCACCGGTTTCATACTTTCAACAATATCATCAAACCTTGCCATAGTTCTCACTTGCTCTGAGAACGTATCAATGTCGACATTTAATAAAGTAGTGTCTGTATTTCTGTTTGTTCTGATGTCCCTCAACTGTTCCTGGATATTTCTGATGGCAGGCCGTATTATACTTCCGTATTCCGGAAAAGCATTAGCAACCGTAGTTATCTTATAGCAACTAATTTTATCTTTTATTTCTTCTATAAAGAGAGAGATTGTAATACAATGCAAATCATAAAACGCCCTGCATAGATGTTCTTTAGCTTCCAATATATTAATCTCGACATGTTCCGGAAAGGAGATGGTGTTATACAAATGAAAGACAAGACTTTTCAATTCATTGGCAGCATGAACCGGCGCTTTATGATCTGGTAGTTTTTCTTCGATGAGAATTGAATATTTCTTAATGAGGTTAAAAATATCCAATGTTTCTTTTAGAAAAGCATAGATGCTTTCCTGTACTTTTTGTTCGTTCAATGGCATAGCAGTTCGTTAACAATAAAACCTGCTATTACAGGCTTTAGTTATAATTATTCTGTCTGATACTTAATGGATTAAGGCATTTCCTCATTCAGGCCCATGTCTACTATATCATCTGCCTCTTTGTACGTTAGGATCTTTCCTTCTGCTTTTTGAATGTTACCGCGAACTCCTTTGGGAATGAACTCTGTTTTATGGGAGAAGTCAGGGAAATCCATCCTGTCGATGTCTGATAAGTGAAATTTACGGATAAGGATGTCATCAATGGAACTATAAGTACTGGCAAATACATCTTCTTTGAGGCTATTGGACAGCGTTGTTTCGAACTGTTCAATAAGCGCTTTAGCCTGTGCATCGATCCCGGCAGTTGATGAAGTAGTATGTATAGGCCTGTGTTGCATTATGATATTTTGCAATTATCTGCAAGATAATGATTCCACACGATATATTAAATAAAATCACACTACAACAGTACCAGAAGGCTCACCGAATACCTGCCGCCAGTGGTGGTCCATGTGTTCGATGTAATCGATGATCAGCCATTCGAGTGTTTTGGAGTCACCGGCAGGGGTGATCACCGTATAAGGAAGTTTCTCAGCAGGGACGCTGCTGATGACGTATACGATCTGTTGGTTGATTGATTTCCACAAATGCAGCATGTGGTCGAGTGGTAAATCCTGATAGCGATTGATGGCTACTAAACTATCCTGCATATACCGCAGTATCGTATATGGTTGTGGTTGACTTTGTACGTCTACAAACCGCTTGAGGTTGTTGATCCCAGAATCGATCAAGTGGCCCAGTATCTCCTTTTTCGACCACTTGCCAGGTATTGGCTTTGCCAGCAGTTCCTCTGTAGGTATCTCCTGGATACGCGCCGGAATATTGTTGATATGGGCGGTTAAGTCGATGATCACCTGTTCGATAGTCATGATTGCGAATTTATTGGATGCGTACGTACCTGGTCACGAATATAATCACGTGAAAACTGTTCTTTCAGTACAAAAGATTTGCCACTCTTTTTCCAGGCGTCGATGATGTGGCAAATGGCCACATAGCTGTCGAAATCACGCAGGAAAAACTCGTAGCTCTGTGTTTTGCCCTGATACCGGAACGCCAGCACATTATCATCGCCGTTTACGCTACCATAACCACGGCTTCCGCTTTGAGAGGACCTTCCAAAACTGAATCCGTAATACCCTCCGAGGTATATTGCTATGGATTGGATATTTTCAAACTCATATTTATCGGCACCTATCTGAATGTAACCGGGCGTAACGATTAGCTTTCTATCATCCCAGGCCCGCAGACTGAAAAAAGATCTTTGATTGATCGCACTCCATAAAGGAACCCCCACCAATATGGCTACTCCCACCAGGATCATGTAAATATTACCACTTCCGCCAATGATAAAGCCAATTGCAGCAATCACATACAGGATCATTTTGGCAGCCGCAAAGCGTTTGTATTTATAAAATACCGTAGAAAGTGTATGTTCCTGCATAGGTTTGGAGTTAAGTAGGTAATCATTACCCACCAACAAAATACTCAAAACCCGTCAACTATCATAGCCTCTCGTATACAATGGCAGCGCCCTGCCCTACGCCTACACACATGGTGGCCAGGCCACGCTTCGCACCGCGGCGTTTCATTTCATGCAATAAGGTAGCCGATATACGCGCGCCGCTGCAACCCAGTGGGTGACCAATAGCAATGGAGCCTCCATTCACATTTATTTTAGTGGCATCCAGTTCGAGATCGCGCATACAGGCGATAGATTGGGAAGCAAAGGCTTCGTTGAGCTCGATGAGGTCAAGGTCTTTGGCAGTGATGCCAGCGCGCTGCAAAGCTTTGCGGGAAGCAGGCACAGGTCCGATGCCCATGATAGCAGGATCAACACCGGCAACAGCCATCGAGCGGATAGTAGCCATCGGCTGCAGGTTGTATTTTTTTACAGCGGCTTCACTGGCCAGCAACAAAGCGGCAGCGCCATCATTGATACCGGAAGAGTTGCCGGCCGTAACAGAACCATCTTTTATAAATGCAGGCCGCAGAGAAGCCAGTTTCTCCATAGAAGTTTTGCGGGGCGGCTCATCTGTTTCAAGGTATATCTTCTCGCTCTCGTTCTTACCGCCCAATATCTCCACACCACTGATCTCCGCTTTCCAGATGCCTTTGCTTTGTGCGGCAAAATATTTCTCCTGGCTTTGCAAAGCAAACTCATCCTGTTCCTGGCGGCCTATGTTCCATTTCTTAGCTACATTCTCGGCCGTTTCGCCCATGGAATAGGGATGGTATTGATCGGTGAGTTTTTTATTTACAAAGCGCCAGCCAATGGTACTGTCATGCATTTCGTTGGTCCTGCTCCAGCCAGTACCAGCCTTGGCCATTACAAACGGAGCACGGGTCATGCTCTCTACGCCACCAGCAATGTAAAGCTCGCCTTCATCACACATAATGGCACGTGCAGCATCCATGATGGCCTGCAAGCCCGAAGCGCACAGACGGTTAACCGTATTACCGGGCACCGTTACCGGCAGGCCAGCCAGCAGGGCGGCCATACGCGCCACGTTGCGATTGTCTTCACCAGCCTGGTTGGCATCGCCGGCAATCACATCTTCAATGGCATTAATATCAATACTGGTATTGCGTTGTAACAACGATTTGATCACGTGGGCCAGCAGATCGTCGGGACGAATGGTGCTCAATACACCACCATACTTTCCTATAGGGGTACGAACAGCATCGATTACATATACTTTGCTCATATAGCTTTATTGGGATTGAGGGGCAAATATAAGCTAACAGGCATTAGTTTTCAGGCATTAGCCGTTAAGTGTTAGCTTTTAGCTTAAATACAAACTGTTTATAGTTAAATTGTGCGGTAACCAAAACAAGCCATGAGAAAAACAACCTTTATCCTGGTCCTGTTCATTGCAACGGGCAGCTTTGCCCAACAAAAGCGACTTATTCTCCAAAATATTAATGTGGTAGATGTAGAGAAAGGCAAGGTCCTTTCCGGTCAGACGGTGGTCATCACCGGCGATCGCATTACATCCATCAGCAAAGCCAGCACTTTCAAACCTACGCCTGCGGATAGCGTGGCAGATGGCACCGGGCAATACTTAACTCCCGGTCTGTGGGACATGCACACGCATGTGTGGGCGCCCGATTATTTCTTCTCCCTCTTTATTGCCAATGGCATTACCGGCATCCGGGGTATGTTCGAGTCGCCTTTCTTTATTAATGGTTGGCGGCAGAAGGGTAATACCGCCGGAGAACTTACACCACGTGGTTTTTATGCCGGCCCCATCGTGGATGGTCCTAAACCGATCTGGACTGGCAGTGCGGCCATAGGCGATACTGCCAGGGCGCGGGTGGTAGTAGACTCGCTCAAGAACCAGCTGAAAGTAGATTTCATTAAAGTGTACTCATTGCTGGAAAGGGATGTGTACTATACCGTTATGGACCAGGCTAAAAAGCAAGGGATGGTAGTGGCCGGTCACGTACCCAACAAAGTCTCTTTGCTGGAAGCTGCCCGCGCAGGCCAGAAATGTATGGAGCACATGGATGGTTTCAAAGAAATAGCTTCGGATAGCAGCGATTATTATTATCAGTTGATACAAGGGGTTATTAAAGACAGTAACTACAATGCGCCCGGCTCCAAGACTGAAATGTTGCTGCGCACCTTCAGTGAAAAAAAGCTGGCGGCAGCCATCAAAGAATTGAAGAAACTGGGCACCTGGTTCTGCCCTACCATGACGGTAAACCGGGGCATTGCCATCATGAATGATTCTTCTTTTGCCAACGATCCTCGCGCGGTATACCTGCCGCTTATGATCAAAAACATGTGGGACCCTACCAAGGATTTCCGGTTTAAAAATGCGGATGCCTTGTATTTCGACCGGCTGCGGAGAATTTACGAGCTGGATAAGAAGATTATCCGGGCGCTGAACGAAGCCGGCATCCCTTTGCTGGCCGGTACAGACATTCCCAACCCGTATTGCTATCCCGGCTTCTCGATCCATGAGGAACTGCAGATTTTCACGGAATGTGGCCTTACACCCGCCCAGGCGCTCCGGACGGCCACCCTGAACCCGGCCCTGTACTTCGGCATTGAAAAGGAGCACGGAACGGTTGCTGCGGGCAAGTATGCCGACCTATTGATATTGAAAGCCAATCCTTTAGAGAACATTGGCAATACCCGGAACATCGGGGCCGTGATCCTAAAAGGGCGTTTTATAGGCCCTTCAGGGGTGGACGCGCTGCTCCAAAAAGCCCGTAAACTGGCCGGTAACTAAATTGTCGGCCGGTTAAAGTACCTTTGCAGCGATGAAAACGGCGAAGAAAAATATCCGGCACCTCACGCCGGATGAATTGAATAGTTATTTTGAAACACTGGGGGAAAAGAAGTTCCGCGCCAAACAGGTGTATGAATGGTTATGGCTGAAGCAGGCTCAATCCTTTGATGCCATGACCAACCTGAGCAAGGAGCTACGTGCCAAACTCGCCGATAATTTCTCACTTCCTGCACTTACTGTAGATGCTACTCAATACTCTGCCGATGGCACTGTTAAGTCGCGTTTCAAAACGCATGACGGCCACCTGGTAGAAGGTGTACTGATACCCACTGACGATCGTAAAACGGCTTGCGTTTCCTCACAGATCGGCTGCTCCCTGAGCTGCAAGTTCTGTGCTACGGGTTACATGGAACGTAAACGGAACCTTGATTTTGACGAGATCTACGACGAAGTGGTGTTGATCAACCAGCAAAGTGAACGTGTGTATGAAAAGAAGCTGACGAATATTGTGTTCATGGGTATGGGTGAGCCTTTATTGAACTATCGTAATGTGCTGAAGTCGATCGAACGCATCACCTCACCGGATGGATTGGGGATGAGCCCCCGCCGTATCACAGTTTCTACTGCTGGCGTAGCCAAGCAGATCAAGCAACTGGGTGATGACAATGTGCGGTTCAAGCTGGCGCTGTCGTTACACGCTGCCAATGATAAAAAGCGTAATGAGATCATGCCTATCAATGAGAGCAACAACCTGGAGGCATTGATCGAGTCGCTGAATTATTTTTATAAGAAGACAGAGAACGAGATCACGTTTGAATATATCCTGTTCAACAATTTCAACGACAGCCTCAAGGATGCCGATGAATTGATCAAGATATACAGGCAGGTACCAGCCGACTTAGTAAATATCATAGAGTACAATCCTATCGATATGGCCACCTTCCGCAAGCCGGATGAAAAGGTGACCAACACTTTTATGGAGTACCTGGAGAAGCACCGTGTGAATGCACGGCTGAGAAGAAGCCGGGGTAAGGATATCGATGCTGCCTGTGGCCAGTTGGCCAATAAGGAAGGCATCATCAATTAAGGTTTTAGCTGTTAGCCTTTAGGCGTTAGTTTTAGAGGTTAGCAATCATTTATATTTCATCATTACTGTTGTAAAACAGCAAATCAATTTTATGAGCAAGAGTAAAGGTTCAGCCTCATTCGGTAAGTTTATCCAGCAAAAAGAGACAGGCGCAAAAAAGAAAGAACGCATCCGCCAGGAGAAGAAAGCTGTGCGCCAGGAAACGAAAGCCTATTTTGATAAGAAGAAAGCAGACGCCAGGGCATTCCGTGAAGGTAATGCAGCCAATGCTGCCGGCGCAGCTCCTAAAACACCCAAGGGTGGTTTCCCCAGTGCAGTAAGCAGAAAGCCTAAATCGACCGACAACCAAAATACCGACGACTGGCAAAGTGGAAGGGACAGCATGCGGGAAGGAGGTACAAAGGGTACCGGCAAGAAGTTTGTGAACAAGGGCTATAACCGCATGAGCTACATGGAACGGAAGAAGAAGCAGGCGGAGAAGATGCAGAATCCAGAAGCCAGAATTCAGAATCCAGAATACAAGAGTCAGAAGCCGGAAAGCAATAAAAAGCCGGTAATCGGCAATCGGCAATCGGCAGTAAGCAAACCGCAAACAACAGGCAATAAACCGTCTTTTGAAAAGCGCACGGAAAGCAAACCTGCTTTCACCAAAGCGCCGGCCAACAAGCCAGCCTTTACTAAAGCACCTGCAGCTAAAGCAACTGTTGCCGGCAACAAGCCTAAGCTGGCTGTTACAAAATCTACACAAGAGACAGCTAAGCCTGCTTCGGGCAAAGCAGCGACAAACGTTCTTCCTCTCAATAAATTTATTGCACACTCCGGCATTACCTCACGCAGGGATGCAGCTGATATTGTGAAGTCAGGTATTGTAGTGGTGAATGGCAAAGTAATTACAGAGCCAGGCTTTAAGGTGAGCAAGCAGGATGAGGTAAAAGTGAATGGCAAAGTGATACAGATACGCCAAACCATGGTGTACATCCTGATCAATAAGCCCAAAGATTTCATCACTACTACTGAAGATCCGCAAGGCAGAAAAACAGTGCTGGACATTATTAAGAATGCCACGACCGAAAGGATATATCCTGTTGGCCGCCTCGATCGCAACACCACCGGTGTGTTGCTGCTCACCAATGATGGCGAGCTGGCGCAAAAGCTAACGCATCCCAGCTACATGGTGAAGAAGATTTATGAGGTAAAGCTGGACAAGCCGTTGGTGAAGAAAGATTTCGATACCATCGTGAATGGTATTACCCTCGAAGACGGGTTCATTGCCCCTGACGCACTGGCCTATGCCGACAGCAAGGACAAGAGCGTGATCGGCATCGAGATACACAGTGGCCGCAACCGCATCGTGCGTCGCATCTTTGAACACATGGGTTATGATGTGCGCAACCTGGACCGTGTGATGTATGCTAACCTCACCAAGAAAAATGTAGATCGCGGCAAATGGCGTTTCCTCAACGAGAAGGAAGTACGCCTGCTGAAATACCTCAATAGTTCGTACACTAAAAAACAAAATGTCTAACCGTGGTTAAGATAGCTCCTGAGATATTGTTGGAAAATGATCATTTTGTTGTGCTCAATAAACCGTCGGGCCTGTTGAGTATCCCCGATCGTGAAGGCAAAGAGTTTTCCCTGAAGCAAATGCTGCAGGAAAAGTATGGCCAGATATTTACCGTGCACCGCCTCGACCGCGATACCAGCGGCATCATCGTATTTGCCCGGGATGAGGAAACGCACAAGTTCCTTTCCAAAGCGTTCGAAGAAAGAACGGTAGAGAAATACTATCAGGGTATTGTGAATGGCGTGCCACCTATCAAGAAGAAGACCGTCAATGAGCCCATTGCCGAGAATATGACCAAGCGCGGCGTGATGCTGATCCATCAGCGTGGAAAGCAATCCATCACCGATTATGAGGTGCTGGAAGAGTTTGGAAAATTCTCCCTGATGCAGTTTCGCATTCATACGGGGCGTACGCACCAGATACGGGTGCACATGCAGCATGAAGGTCACCCCATCGTAGTGGATGAGCTTTATGGTGATCCCAAACCCATCCTTGTATCTTCTTTCAAACGCAACTATAATCTTTCTAAAAGCGAAGAGGAAGAAAAGCCCATCCTTGGCAGGCTTGGTCTGCATGCCGCCAGGCTGCAGTTTACCGATGCACAGGGAACAGCTTATAACATAGAGGCTCCGCTACCAAAAGATATGCGGGCACTGTTGCAGCAACTGAGAAAGCGCAAGTAATTATAGTGTTCTATAGTAGACGAAGGAGTAATACGCTGCCTATCCAGGAAGTATTACTCCTTCTTGTATAACACCCAAATCTCATTGATAGAGTTCATTTTCTTCGAGTGCAGGAACTCATTCAGTCCCCATAAGAAATCGGAAGAATGCATCACCGGCTTAAAGCCCATGCTATCTACCACTGCCTGGTGTTTAATAATCTCGTTATAAGTGCTCACGAAGTAGGTATCCTTTTGTGTCATCACCCTGATCGAATCAGGATCTTTGAACTTCTTAATGGTAATGTTCGGTGCACCGTTTTTGTAGAACACCTGGGGGCTCGCACTCGGTGTTTCAAACGGATGCTGTCCCAGTGAATAGATCGTTACGGGTTGCCCGTCAAACTTCTTTGTCAACAGGTGAGAGAACTGGACCGTTTGTCCGTAGGGAACAAACGCAAACATCACCAACGCGAAACAGTTCAGCACGATCGTAAACCACAACAGTCCTTTCATGAAACTCCGTACCCATTGTTTGGTGTTCTGGTAAAAATGCTCCAGGTCGGGCAATGTCCAGCCAATGATCAGCGGCAACACATTAAAGATGGGGAATATGAAACGTTCTTCCTTATGTCCCACCATCGAGTGGGCGATCACAAACAGCACCGTGCCCAGGTATATCGGGTTGCGGTAAAGCTTGACGGATGATTTGAGCGCGTAATAGAAAAATATCAGGCAGAATAACGGCGCCGGCATTACTCCCAATATCAGTCCGATATAGCGCACAAAGCTGCTTTCACCAAAGCCAGCCGCCCGCTTGTCGAAGATATTGGTATAGAAATACGTGTAAGGTGTCAGCACCCACTCTTTATAAAACAGATAATCCAGGTAAACATTCAGCACAAAGCCTATTCCAAAGCCAATAGCGATGGGCAGCAGGTGCTTGTATTTCTTTTCGAAGAATAACAGCCAGATACCTATGCCCGCCATGGCAAACCCGATCTGGAACCGGAAATAGAATGCTATGCTGAATAAGAACCCAATCAACAACAGGAATAAAAAGCCCGGTTGTTTATCTTTCTTAACATCATACCACAACAGTGTTCCAAAAAATGCTACAGACGACATCATCTCCGAGCAGAACAGCGTACGCGTATAAGGCAGTACCCATGTAAAGTTCATCAGCAGCAACACATACACCAATATCTTTCGTGGGCCATTCTTAAAGTAATGGAAGGCCATCAGGTTGAACACTGCATACATCACCAGGCCCAGTATCACCCGCAGAACGGTCAACTGGGCATAGGGGTCCGTAAAGCCAATAGCGTTACAGAGTTTATTATAACCCGTAAATAAATATACCTGGATGGTGGGCCTAACAAAGTGGTTGATCTCCCATACGTATTTCGCCCCATTATCCACTCCTTGCTGGAACAGTGAGAATTCGATGATCTGGAAATGCTGGTCTGCGCTGGAGTACCCGATAGCTGTAATAGCTGTAATCAGCTGAAGGAGGATGCCCCCCATTAAAATCAGTTGCAGCCGGCGGTCGCTTTGAATGATACGCTTTATGTCAGTAAACATGGGATGGTATAATAATCAATAAGAAGGGGTAAATATAGCCAAGAT
The DNA here is from genome assembly GCF_059502485.1 of Paraflavitalea sp. Taxonomy (NCBI): domain Bacteria; kingdom Pseudomonadati; phylum Bacteroidota; class Chitinophagia; order Chitinophagales; family Chitinophagaceae; genus Paraflavitalea; species Paraflavitalea sp. Next base: position 362,627 of record NZ_JCACET010000004.1, on the reverse strand, counting down.
TTGCCTCCCTGCCACCATCTGTCATTACTCACTTCGCCGCTGCATTTGAAATGACAATTATTTAACACGTATACCTGTGGGAAAAATTACTCATTCTTATATACCACGCCGTCTTTCATTACAAACTTCATCTTGCCCATCGCCTGTACATCTTTGGTAGGATCGCCGTCAACAGCTACAATGTCGGCCAGCTTGCCTTTTTCAATACTGCCGATGACATCGCTCATACCCAGCAGGTCTGCGGCGGACACCGTGGCTGATTGTATGGCCTCCATAACAGGCATGCCTGCCTCGTTCATGTATACAAATTCCATCCAGTTCTTTCCATGCATGTACACGCCCGCATCGGTGCCAAAGGCAATCTTTACGCCTGCCTTGTAAGCCTTACCAAAAGTGGATTGTATTTTAGGTCCGATAGCCAGGGCTTTGGGTGTAACGAGATCAGGATAATAGCCGGGCTTCTTTGCCGAGTCGGCCACCGACTTGCCGGCTGTAATGGTAGGTACATACCAGGTGCCATACTGCTTCATGAGTTGCATGGTCTCATCGTCCATGTGGGTGCCATGCTCAATGCTGTTTACGCCACCTTTCACGGCGCGCTTCATGGCTTCTGCACCATGGCAATGGGCTGCTACTTTAAAGCCGTAATCTTTGGCAGTTGATACAATGGCTTTGATCTCCTCTTCGGTAAACTGTGGGTTCTCTCCACTTTTGGCCACGCTCAATACACCACCGGAAGCGGTGATCTTGATCAGGTCGGAGCCATCTTTATAGCGCTGGCGCACTGCCTGCCTGCATTCATCGGGACCGTTGGCTACGCCGGCAGCAGGCCCAGGATCGCCCATCAGGTCTTTGCGGTAACCATTGGTAGGATCGGCATGGCCGCCGGTAGTGGCAATGGACTTGCCGGCAGTAACTATACGTGGCCCTTTGATCAGTCTTTTATTGATAGCATTGCGCAGGGAAATGTTTACACCCGTGCCGCCTAAGTCGCGCACCGTAGTAAACCCGATCTGTAATGTACGCTCGGCATACACTACCGACTGGTAAGCATAATCAGCGGGGTTGAAAGTAAACTTCTGGATATACTGGTTGGGACTGGTTTCATCTTCGAGGTGTACGTGGCAATCGATGAGGCCCGGCATCACCGTTTTATCTTTCAGGTCGATCACTTTATCGGTACCTGCCGCTTTGGTATAACCGGCTTGTACATCTGTTATTTTATTACCTTCTACTATGATGGAGTATTGTGTCAATACCTGTCCTTTGGAAACATCGATCAATTTACCGCAGTGCAGGATGGTCCGTTGGGCCAATAGCTGCAAGGGAAGGAATGCAACGAGCAGGAGCATAGCAGGCTTTAGTGCGCGCAGCCCGCGGAGTAGAGCATTTCTCATGAACAGTTAATTTGTAGTAAGATATTCTGAAATGGGCTAAAAACAAAAAACCTTCCCGTAAAAACGGGAAGGTTGTATATCGATGTCAGAAATTACAATTAACCACTATTTCTCCAGGTTGGGCTGGGGCGTGTAGCGCAGGTAAGGCTTAATTACCTGTACACCTTTGGGGAATTTCTTGATAGCGTCTTCTGTAGATACAGCAGGCACCACAATTACATCTTCACCATGTTTCCAGTCGGCAGGAGTAGCTACGCTGTAATCAGCAGTCAGTTGGAGTGATTCTATTACACGCAATACTTCATAGAAATTTCTTCCGGTAGAAGCAGGGTAAGTAATAGTCAGCTTCACTTTTTTATCGGGTCCGATCACAAACAGTGAACGAACGGTTACTGTTGCTGAAGCATTGGGGTGGATCATATCGTACAGGGTAGCAACATTGCGATCTGTATCGGCGATGATGGGGAAGCCCACGTTACAGCTTTGTGTTTCGTTTATATCGTTAACCCAGCTGGAGTGGTGATCGAGTGTGTCAACACTAACAGCCAGTACTTTTACATTGCGTTTTTCGAATTCACCTTGCAATAAAGCGGTTTTACCCAGTTCAGTTGTACACACGGGGGTGAAATCGGCAGGGTGAGAGAAGAGGATACCCCAGCTATCGCCAAGGAATTCGTAGAAGTCGATATCGCCAGCAGTCGTTTTCGCCTGGAAATTTGGCGCGATGTCTCCCAATCTTAAACTCATACAAAGATATTTATGGTTAAAAAAATTATCCGGAAAAGGCTACGAAGATACTGATTCCCTACTTAAGAAGTAGACTAAATTGTTAATTTTCTCTTATCCTGCCATTTAAGTCCCTGAAAACTTCCGATTGCAGCAATGTTGCCGGAATTTAAGCAGAATGGTGCCGGACTTGTAGGCAACAGGCCGCAAATTTCACATAATAACTAATTATAAAGCAATGCATTATTTACCAGTAGCCTTGGTAATGGCATACTTCCCGAAGCGATTCTTTACGTCGTCGATGGCTTTGTAGAGGCCGTTCTTTTTCTCCGCATCGGTGAAAAGGTTGGTCTGCACTGCTTCGTCGGTCAGTTCGCTGAGCCGCACCCCCATGAGGCGTATGGGGTGTCCTTTGCGCCAGAGCTTGTGGAACAACTCCTTAGCTTTTGGAATCAACTCATCGTCGTAAAAAGTGTAAGGTATGGTGGTTTGTTTGGAGGTAGTTTCGAAGTCGGGATAGCGGATCTTGACGGCAATGCAGCCGGCCGTTTTGTTGTCCTGCCGCAGCTCATAAGCCACGCGCTCGGTCATATGGACCAACTCCGTCATCAGGCGGTTGACGTCTGTCAGATTCTCCTCAAATGTATTTTCGGTAGAGATGGACTTGGACTCGTAGTAAGGCGTCACTTCGCCGTGGTGAATGCCCTGTGATTTGTTCCACAACTCAAGGCCGTATTTGCCAAATCGCTTCTCCAGTACTTCAGGCAATTGCTCGCTCAGATCACGGATGGTATAAACGCCCAGTGTTTTGAGTGCATCGTAGGTATGGTTTCCAACTCCTGGAATCTTATTCACCGTCAGCGGCGCCAGGAAGTCTTTTTCTTTCCCGAACGGAATATGCAAATATCCATTGGGCTTGGCCGCATCGGTAGCGATCTTGGCGATCATTTTATTAGCCGCCAGGGCAAAGGAAATAGGTAACCCTGTTTTGTCGATGATCTCCTGCCGCAGGTCGATGGTCCACTGAAAGGGCTGGAAGTATTTATCCATCCCGGTAAGGTCGAGGTAGAACTCGTCGATGGAAGCCTTCTCAAACAACGGCGCCTTCTCGGCAATGATATTGGTAACGATGCGGGAATATTTGCTGTAATCGCCGCGGCTGTTGTTGGTCACAATCGCATGCGGACAAAGCCGCAGCGCTGTTTTCATCGGCATGGCCGAATGAATGCCGTATTTACGGGCTTCATAGCTACAGGCGGCTACCACGCCCCTCTCCCGGCCACCCACCAACAGCGGCTTTCCCTTCAGGGAAGGGTTGTTGAGGCACTCTACAGATACGAAGAATGCATCGAGGTCGAAATGTGCTATGATGCGCTGGGTGGACATGTGGGTGTAAAGTTAGGTAACAGTTGAGAGGTTGATAAGTTGAAGTAGTTGGAAAGTTAACATGTTGAAAAGTTGATAGGGGAAAGCATTCGTTTTTAAGCGCTAACGACTATTAGCTTTTGACTATTTTTACCATATGGAGCAGGAACTGGCACTGTTACGGAAGCAGATCTTTGCGTTACATCCGCTGTCGGAAGCAGAATGGGACGATTTTGCGGCCATTTGGCAGCCTGTACAATACAAACGCAAGACTATTCTTACCACAGCCGGGGAAACAGAGCGCTACCTGTACTTTGTGACGGAAGGGGTACAGCGGGCTTTTTATGTAGATGACCGTCACCCCGAGGCTACGGTAGTCTTCAGCTATGCACCTTCTTTCTCGGGCGTTGTGGATTCCTTTCTCACACAACAGCCTTCCCGCTATTTCCTCGAAACGCTTACTACCAGCAAGATGCTGCGCACCACTTACCAGCAGGTACAGCAACTGATGGATAAACACCACAACATCGAACGCTGGGTACGCATGTCCATTTCCTGGGTGATGATGGGGTTGCTGGAACGGCAGATCGAATTGTTGAGTTACAGTGCCGAAGAGAAGTTCCGCATCCTGCTTAAGCGCAGTCCGCATGTATTACAGCTGATACCGCACAAATACCTCGCTTCTTACATGGGTATCGATGCCAGTACGTTCAGCAAACTGATGGCAAGTGTGCGGATTGAGTGACGGTTGACACCGTGATTAGATACGTTCATACGACCAAACACACAATTCAACCAATTTAAGATTTCCCTGCCGGGCTTGTTTGGTAGCATTGACCTCATAAACTATACCGCATGGTCCGGATCTTTACTTTTTGCTGTTCATTCTTACTGAGTGTTGGCTGTCTGGCGCAGTCAACCACCTATATCGGTGCTGAGGTGGCCGTTTCGGCTGATTTTTTCAAGATCAGTGATCCTGGTGGCCGGGTGACGCATCCGGAGATCAGCAGCGCACTATTGGGCGCTACGATACGCCACACCTTATCGAAGAATCTGTTCCTGGAAGGAGGCATCTATACAAGGGCTTATAAATTGGGGGTGGCGTTCGATGATAATTATGGTTCCAGTGGTACTGACCGGACAGGTTATTTGGTGCCGCTGCGCGTGGGTGGACGGCTACCACTGTTCAAAGGTGCATTGGCCATTTGTCCGATAGTAGGCTTTACGTTTGGTGTTACCGATGAAGGGCAAGGCGGTTTGCTGGATAGTGCCGACTATAAAGTTGGTGCTACGAATATCCGGTATATGTATACTACGACTTATCCTTCGCAGGTATTTTCTTTGGTTCAGGTGGGTATAGGAATCGATATCCGGCTTTGGCCTAAAACTCTGCTCAGCCTCAGTACTAATTTCTACGGTGGCATTAACAAAATAATGGCTCAGCAGATTGGCTATGTTCCTGAAAATGGAGCTGCTGTAAAAGCTACGCAGCATTCGAATGGAGGATTTTATACAGTGGGGATCGGGATTAAACGTGAAGTAAACTGGTTCAAATAACGCGTTCAAGGTAACACCTTCCCGCAGAGCGGGACAAGTTTTGAAAAGGTGTCACCTTGAACGCCCAGCAGGTTTCAAAAATCATGGTGTACGCCAAGATTTTTGAAATTGGAGGCCGGTAGCTTTGTGGTATCAAAACAGGAAACAATGAAACAGATGCAAAGTAACCAGTTGCTGGATCAGCTGGAAGCAGATACCAAACAGATCATTCTCACCTTGCATTACCTGTTGCAGGAAGACCCGGGTGTATTGACACAGCAACCTGCCGCTGGCAAATGGAGTGTGGCGCAGATAGCGGAACACCTCAATTCTTATGGTCGTTATTATCTACCGTTGATGCAACAGGGTCTACAGCAATCTACCTACCCTGCCAATGCGTCTTTTAAACCGGGATGGCTGGGTGATTATTTTGTGAAATCCATGCTACCGAAGGAAGATGGCCGGATTCCCAACAAGATGAATGCGCCCAAAAATCATCGTCCTTCTCCGCATGTAGACAGCTTTACCGTATTGAATGAATTTATGAATCAGGAAAAGTTGTTGCTGGAGTTATTGCAGCAGGCCCGCACTTCCGATCTCAATAAGATCAAGATACCCATCTCTATTGCGAAGTTCATCAAAATAAAACTGGGTGATACTTTCCGCTTTCTGATTGCGCATCACCAGCGTCACTTTGTGCAGGTGTCTAATACACTGCAAGCCGTACGAGGTAATCATGGCTATACTTTCCCTTCTTCCGGCGTTGCAGTGCAATAGTATTTTTAGTGTTGATCGAAATACCCCATCCACTTCAGGGGTGACCAAGAGTCTCCGATAGTTGTGGCTAATATTTTACCTGCTGCCAATTCAAAGTTGTCGCTATTGCTCAACAGTACAATGGAAATGCCTTTATCAGGATAGTTCACGCAGTAATTCTGCCATCCTTCTGAGTGTCCGCCATGAAAAAATGCCTTGCCGTGCGGGGTTTTAAACAGCCCCCACCCAAGGCCCCATGACAATTGCATATTGCTGAACTCACCGGGGGTGGTCATGCTATCGCGCAGTGGACCGAAACCACGCTTGCTGGTCACCTTGATCTGCGGTGTAAGCATCTCGTTATACAGCTTTTCGGAAAGCCCCTTTTTGCCTAATACATCAGCTACAAATAAACTGTAATCAGCTGCAGTGGTTACCATGGAGCCGGCAGCTCTTGCGCTGCTACGCTTCTCTGCGCCGATCACTTTGCCATTTTTATCGTGACCTACTGCATAGTCGCCTTCATATTCTTTCTGCCATACCATGGCTGTGTGTTTCATGCCCAGTGGTTCGTAGATGTATTCTTTGAACAGGGTCTGCAAGTCTTTACCGGTACGCTCTTCCACGATAGCCCCCAGGAGGTTCATGCCTTCATTGGAATAATACATAGCCTTTCCGGGTTTGCTGATCAGTGTAAGGGTATTGCTATCGCCTACGAAATAACGCAATACGGGCAAGCCTGAGCTATGGCTCAACAGCATGCGGGCTGTGATGTTTTTGAATTCAGGTTCTTTACCCAGGTCTTTCCATTTTTCATAAGACCCGATGGGATTCTTCAGGTACGTATATACTGGTTTGTCCAATTCAAACATGCCTTTATCTACCAACTTCAGAAAGAGATAGGAGAACATAGGTTTAGTAAGTGAGGCTGCATATGACACCGTATTATCAGTGAAGGGCTCATTGGTAGCTGCGTTCTTTACACCAAAGTATTTTTGATAGATGATCACACGGTTTTTCACCACCACCACTGAAAGACCAGTGACGTTTTCAGCTTTCGCTATAGCCTGTAATCTTTTACTTAATTGTTCGCTGCTTGTTTTGGTTCGTCCATCCAGCATGGGTATATCTTCCCGTTCTGGTGCAAAACCAGTAGTGGTAATGGCAACACAAAGCAGGAATACAATTATCGATTTCATCTTATTTTCTTTTGCTCATCATTGGTTAAAAAGCGTGCCATATTTGTGCAGCATTGATCTTGAATAGTTTATGTGTTGTATTGCAGCAAGGTGTTCGTTTATGAACAGTTGCTGTATGGTTACCGTACAATTTATTGTTGCATAGTTGTAGCCTGTGTAACAGGTATGAATATGTACCCATCAAAAAGCTGGTTGAGGCGGCTCATTATAAAGTCATTTTTATCTGAAGTTCTGTAACCGGTAAACCGTAGCGACAATAATGGCAGGGCATATTGTCTATCACGCGTATCCATATACCACGTCTTGTCATTGCCTGCTCTTATCAAAAATTCCCATGAGTCAGGAACAGCGGGGAAAAGGGAGCGGCTTTTAAACCGGCTGGTATTAACGATAAAACGATCGGCAGTGCTGCTGTAGGCGCCTTCTGCTGTTCCGGTGCCCACTACAAAATAATTACCGGAGAAATATTCATTCAAGTACATACCAGCTACACCACCACTATTGGCGTCACCAAATATCTGAGCTCTGGCCAGGTGGGCATTGTGGGCCCATACGATCACTTTAGCGCCTTGCTGATCTTCCGATATTTTCTTTACCATTTGGGCCATTGCCTCATCACGGGAGGCTTCTTTGCCTTCTTTTACGGGCCTGTAAATGCTGTAGTATGCCAGTTCGCTGTTGTATAAAGCGGTGTACAGGGCTTTGATGACAGCGCCGCTAAGCTGTCGGTGCAGTTGTCTGCTCAGGCTATCGAGCGTTGCTTTTATGCGTTTGGTTACTTCATATGCCTTCACACCGTTGTCGAGAACGGCTGACCATTCGTACGTGCGTTTTGCATTATTCATGTCTGCATAGGCATCATCCATCAACTGTGCACGTGCCAGTAGTGTATCTGTCAGAGATGTGAGTGTCGGGGTTTTCAACTTATTAATGGCTTCCTGTATAATGCGGGCATTGGTGGAGGTTTCCGAATAATCCATGCCTGCCAGCTGTAGTTTATGTCTGTGTGTCTGGTTGTACTGCCGCATCCATTGCAACAGTTCTGTTATTTCTGCATTTTGCCACATGCCCAGCAGGTTTTGCCGCATCAGGGTATCGAGGTTGCCTGCGCCTGTTTGCAGGTATTTGTTCAGCTCAATGCACCAGCCGTAGCTGTTTTCAAAGGCTATTATGGTAAATCCTTTTTCTTCACAGAGGTAGCGGGTGATCCAGGTACGTACGTGTTGAAACTCACTGGTGCCGTGCGTGCCCTCTCCTAACCCTACTACCTGCGCGCCTGCCATCGTGTTGAGTGAAGGCATCATGGATTGTTTAAAAGACGGATAGTTACTGATGTCTATCGGTGTCCGGTGCTGCTCTACCCATTGATGGGCGCTGTCTTTAGTTGCGGGTGGTATCTGTTGTGCGCTTGCAGATACAGTAATTGTGCTTAATACTGTCGTAATGCTTAGCAGGGAATTGATGATCTTCTTCATAGTTGTTGTTTATTGCATCCGGTTGCTTTCGTTTTCGATGCTGCTTTTGCGGTTGGTGCGGGCTTTTACATTCTTGTTGCCAAAGCGGTAAGTAAAGGTGGCGCGCACGAAGCGGGTTTCAGGTTTGGAATAGTTGGTTGATTGTACACCAAAGGATGATATGCTGTAGCGGGAGTTGTAAGTATTGAACGGATCGCTGATGTTTACCGCCAGTGTACCGCTTCCTTTGAATAAGGTTTTGGAAGCGCCGAGGCTCATGCTAAAGCGGTCTTGGTAGGTTACTACGCCCAACACCATGGGAGAGTAATAAGCCGCTGACACCTGCAGTTTGTAGCCTTTGGGCAAGAGGAACGTGTTATCGCTGTTGACAAAGGCCATCACCTTGGCGTTGTTGAACTCAGAACCGGTAGGGGCATTGAATTTTGCATAGGCTACAAAGAATCCATTGGTGGTCATCCATTTGTTGTTGAGAAGTGATTTGCTGTGTGTAACGGCTGCTTCCATGTAGTCGGCACTGCTGAGGTTGTCGTAGGTGCTGATGATAGCGGAGGAAGTATTGTCTTTGCGGTACACATCGGCCAGCACATCCCCGAAGCGAGCATAGGTAAGTGAGGCAAAGAGCTCATTGTTCCAAGCGTAGGACAGTTCAAAGTTGTGCTGGATACCGGGCTTCAGGTAAGGGTTGCCCTGGGAATAGCTGTATTGGCTTCTGTAGATAATAAAGGGATTTACCACATCGTATTTGTAGCGTTCTATGCTTTTGCGGTAAGAGAAAGCAAACTGGTGTGCCTCCGATGCCTGGTACTGGATGCCTGCATTGGGAAACAGGTTGAAATAGTTGTTGGTATTCACCTGTTGGGTAGTAATGGAGTTGCCTTCTATGTGTGTTTGTTCGGCACGTAATCCCAGCAGGAAGCTGAATTTCTTAACGCTCTTATTGATGTTTATATAGCCCGCGTAGATGTTTTCTTTGTAGATGAAGTGATTGGTCTTACCCAGGTCTTTGGCCCAGCCGCCATTCTCTCCTCTTTCCCATACTGCGTCATTATCTGTAGTGGCCTGTGATATTTTGAGACCAGCTTCGAGGCTACCTTTTTTAATGGGCTGTGTGTAATCGGCTGCCAGGGACTTGATGTCATTGGAAGCCGGGGCTTGGGCCCTGAGTAGTTGTGTTGCATAGGCACATCCTTTAGGATCGAAGAAGCTGGTGGAGAAGTTGTCATTCCATTTTTTATCATAGCTGAAGTAATCGGCATTGAACCTCAGCTCTTTTCCGGTTGTATCGAGGATGGTTTTGTAGTACAGGTTGATGGAGGGCGTCACGTAGCGGGTGCGACCAAGAGCCGTGACGGTAGAAAGAGAATCATTGTCTGTGCCAGGATTGTCGGCTACGGAACGGGTACCGGTTGTTTTGTTGATGGTGTTTACCATTCCTTTTACCAGTATGCCCAGCGAGTTGCGTTTGTTGAGGTCATAATCCAGACCAGCTTTGAAGGAATGACTACTTTGGTGGCTGATGCCATCCGTGTTGTCGGCAACTGACTTATCTGTACCCAGGAACCTGTTGAAGTTGCTTTTGTTGTATTGCTGATTGTCGAGGTAATCATAGCTGCCGTAGGCATTCATGTGCTTGTTGCGGTAGTTGAGGGAAAGGCCGGTATTCCAGGAGCCATAGGTGCCGGCTCTTCCGCCTGCTGTGGCTGTACCATTGAGGCCAAGCTTAGGATTTTTGGCCATGATGATGTTGATGACGGCGCCGCCTTGTGCATCGTACTTGGCAGAAGGGTTAGACATCAGTTCTATCTTTTCAATGCCGTTGGCTGGCATGGCGCTCAGCATGTTCTTGAGGTCTTCTCCGCTCAGGTTGGTATACCTGCCATCGATCAACACTGTTACTCTTTTACCTTTCAACTGCAGGTTGCCATCCTGCTCGATAACACCGGGCGCCCGGGAAAGTACTTCATATGCAGTGCCACCTGCTGCCAGTGGGCTACCGGCTACATTCACGATGGTCTTATTGATCTTTTGTGTGATATAGGGCTTGGTAGCGGTAATGGTGACAGCTTTCATACTGTCGGTTTTCATCTTTGTGGTATCGGCTGCGGCAGCACCTGGCTGTTGTGCCTGTGTGGCAATAGTGCTGATGGTTACCAGGAATACAATTGCTAATTTGAGGAGGAGGTTCATAACGTTGGTTTGTATTGTTTGCATGTTGTTGTCGTGTTTGCTGAGACAAAACAACAACATGCGACACAGGGCAACCAGTGGGTTTCCACTACCGGGCAGGTTTTTTCTACATAATTTCGGCCTGCCAATTACGTCGAAAGAAATGGGGATTACATCGAAGGATGGTAGGAACCCGGATCAGCGTATTTTATTCTTGCAGCATGGAAAAGCAACATCTTATTGACAGAAAAAGCCGTTTCCCTTATGTATATGAGCTATTGCTTTGGCTCATATATGTTTGTTTATATAAGTATTCTTATTATGTGGAAGCAGCCCCGATCCCGCATGGGCTACACCTCAACTTTCCTTACCCGCAGCTGATCCTGTATGCTATTGCAATGACGCTGTACACTATTCCTTTTTACCGCTGGCTGGCGCCCATGTTATTGCGCAAAAGGAGGTATGGCTGGTTTTCGCTTACCACGCTCCTGTATTTCGGCTTTGGGGCCAAATGGGCTGGCTGGCTGGTAAGTGTCATTTTTCATGTATTGAGTACAGATCCTGTGCTGGTAAAGTATTATGAATACCAATACCTGAACCTTGCCTACCGTTCGCAGGGCATTGCGCTATGGGACCTTAACCTGCTCGTCACTGACCTGATCGCCTTCCTCTCGCTCACTTTTACCTGGTATGCTTTTGAGAACGAACGTAAGAAGCACCTGCTGGAGAAGGACAATCTCGTATTGCAACTGGACGCATTAAAGGCACAGCTTCACCCGCACTTCCTGTTCAATACGCTCAATAATATTTATGGCATGAGCCTTACCGGTGATAAGCAAACGCCTGATTTTATTCTGCGCCTGTCGGACATGATGCGTTTTATCCTGTATGACTGTCAGCAAAACCAGGTAGCGCTGGAAAAGGATATTGCCTTCCTCGATAACTATCTCGAAATGGAGAAGCGCCGTTATCCCGCTGCCGATATTCAATTCACAGTAACTGGTGATGCCACCGGTAAGCAGATCGCACCTTTGCTGTTTATCCAGTTCCTTGAGAATAGCTTTAAGCATGGCGCCCACCGGTTGAATGATACGGGTTTTATTCATGGCTCTTTGACGGTACATGATAACTCTCTGACCTTTGAGCTACGTAATGATGTGTTTGCCGTTCCTACGCCGGCTAACATGCCTGCAGGGCAAAAGCAATATGGGGGTGTTGGGATCAACAACGTGCGGCAACGGCTGGCTTTGTATTATCCCGGCAAGCATACGCTTACTATCCATTCTGATAACACTATTTTTGAAGTGCGGCTTACGCTGTCATTATCTTAATTATGAGTAATTCATCTTATACAGGTCCGGTGATCCGGTGTTTAATTGCCGATGATGAACTGATGGCTCACCAGATACTGGAGCAATATATTCTGCAAATGCCCGGTCTGGTGCTGGTAGCCAAATGCCGCAATGCGCTGGAGGCTTTTGCCAAGCTGGAACAACATGCCATCGATCTCATCTTCCTCGATATAGAAATGCCATTGGTGAATGGTATTACGTTTCTTAAAACGTTGACCAATCCTCCCAAGGTGATCTTTACTACTGCGTATGCCAACTATGCCTTGGAGGGTTATGACCTCAACGTCACTGATTACCTGTTGAAGCCTTTCTCATTCGACCGGTTCTCGAAGGCCATCGAGAAAGTAAGGCAGGTATTGCAGCCTACAACTGCGACTACGCCGGCTACCGCTACTGACGACAATGATTACTTGCTGATCAAAGAGAAGGAGGGGTTGATGAAGATCGCTTACAACGACATCTATTACATCGAGGCTTCGCGTGACTATATGAAGATCTTCACCGCCAATGGGCATCACCTTGTACATCTCACCATGAAGAAGCTGGAGGAGTCATTGCCGCCGAGCTTGTTTGTAAGAACGCATAAGTCGTTTATTGTGTCTCTGAGGCAGATCAGGTCGCTGAAGCCAGATAATGTGGTGCTGGCTAATACGGTGAATATTCCGGTGAGTGCGAATTACGCGGAAACAGTGATGGAACGATTTAAGAAATAGCTACTACCGGAAAATGTCGAGGAGGCCATCGGGGAGGTCTACTTCTATTTGTTTTTTCTTCTTGTCTAATTTTTGCAGGGTCTCTGCGTGGATGGGAATGAGGGCTTCTTTGCCATCGAGGTCGATGCGGCAGAGCACCTGGTGGGGTTGTTCTATTACTTCGAGTATCTCGCCAATATCATTGCCGTTGTCGATGATGTGAAAGCCCAGCAGGGAGATAGGGGCTGATTTACCAGCATGCTCGTGGAAGGCTGCTTCTTCGAGCCATACTTGTTTTTGGACCAGCTTCTGGGCAGCTTCTTTGGTATTGATGTTCTCGAGCTTGATGAATATCTCCTGCTCGCTTTTGATGCGTGCTGTTTCTATGAAGTAGGGCAGGAACTCTTCTTTCTTTGCTTCAATGAATAATGCTTCCAGGCCCTTTAGGGCGGTTCTTCTGCCCAAATCATGGCGCAGTACTAATTCTCCTCCTACGCCGAAGGTGGCTACCAGTTTTCCGATGCTGATGTAGTTGGTCATAAGTTGATATAAAAAATCCCGACGACAAAGATAGTCATCGGGATTTTAATGAGTTTGGCTTTAGCTATACTGTCGCTTAGGAGGCTTCTCCTTCGCTTCTCCTTCTGATAGGAGCGCCAACACCACCACGGCGAACTCTTCTGTCCTTCGCGTTTGCTTCCTGGCGTTTCTTCACATGGATCTCATGTTCTGAGTGCCATGTTTGGAATTTCACCATTGCAGCAGCCTCGTCGAACAGACCGAGCTTAACACCACGGAGTAAGTGTTTGAGATACAGTACTCCCTTAAACGACAAAATTCTGCGTACAGTGTCAGTTGGTTGAGCGCCTTTGTGCAGCCAATCGAGGGCTTTTTGGCGGTCAAGCTGGATAGTAGCCGGAACTGTAAGCGGATTGTACGTACCTAATTTCTGGATAAATTTTCCATCTCTGGGGGAGCGGGCATCTGCCACTACAATGAAATAGAATGGTCTTTTCTTAGACCCGTGACGTTGCAGTCTGATTTTAACTGGCATTTTAAATAGAAATTTAAATGCGTGAACAAATAGGGTTACTTTCTACTTTTTCAAGGATTGCAAAGGTAGCAATCCGGTTGATTTTTCCAAATATAATAATTCGTCTTAAAACTCAGCTAACCTTGGCCAAAATTATAATTAAAAAAATATTAACGGTAAAATGGCCTTTATTTTAGAATTTCATCAACAAATACGTGCCTGCTTTATCTTCTGCCTAATCCCATCCGGCCCATCGGCATTTTGTTCATCATCTTCATCATTTCCTTCATTTGCTCAAATTGTTTGAGGAAGGCATTCAACTCATTCAGGTCTTTTCCCGCTCCTTTGGCAATGCGCGCTTTGCGGCTGGCGCTGATCAGGTCGGGATTGCTGCGTTCCTGAGGCGTCATGGAATTGATGAGGGCTTCGATGCCTTTGAATGAATCGTCGCTGATATCGATGTCTTTCACAGCTTTACCAACGCCAGGTATCATACCCAGGAGGTCCTTGATATTACCCATCTTCTTGATCTGATCAAGCTGTTGTTTAAAGTCCTCAAAATCAAACTGGTTCTTCCTGATCTTCTTTTCCAGCTTTTTGGCCTGTACTTCGTCGAACTGGGCCTGGGCTTTTTCCACGAGGGTGGTGATATCTCCCATCCCCAGGATACGCTGGGCCATCCGCTCGGGGTAGAATACGTCGAGAGTGTCCATCTTTTCGCCACTGCTGACGAATTTAATGGGCTTGCTGACGGTGTACTTGATAGAGAGGGCCGCACCACCACGGGTATCGCCATCGAGCTTGGTGAGCACCACGCCGGAGAAGTCGAGGCGGTCGTTGAAGGCTTTGGCTGTATTAACGGCATCCTGACCCGTCATAGAGTCCACTACGAACAGGATCTCGTTGGGGGAAACGGCGGATTTGACGTTGGCCACTTCGGTCATCATCGCCTCGTCTACGGCTAAACGGCCGGCCGTATCGATGATCACTACGTTCTTATTCTTGCTGCGGGCTTCTTTGATGGCATTGGTGGCAATGGCTACCGCATCTTTGTTTTCCGGCTCACTGTATACGTCGACACCGATCTGACCGCCCAGTACTTTCAACTGGTCGATGGCCGCAGGGCGGTAGATATCTGCTGCTACCAGGAGGGGCGACAGGCCCTTTTTGGACTTGAGGAAGTTGGCCAGTTTGCCGCTAAAGGTGGTTTTACCCGAACCTTGCAGGCCGGCAATGAGGATGACGGCGGGGTTTCCTTTGGTGTTAAAAGTGCTTTCAGTGCCTCCCATGAGCTCTACGAGCTCATCTTTCACGATCTTGACCATCAACTGGCCGGGGCTCACAGCGGTGAGCACTTTTTGGCCTAAGGCTGTTTCCCGCACTTTGTCGGTAAACTCCTTGGCGATCTTATAGTTCACGTCGGCATCTACCAATGCACGGCGGATATCTTTTACGGTGGCAGCAATATTGAGTTCGGTAATCCGGCCTTCACCTTTTATCTGTTTAAACGCGGATTCGAGTTTCTCCGATAATGACTCAAACATAAACTATTGATTGTTTTAGCATTCCTATAAAGATCAAAGGTGAATGTAGTTAAACATTCACCTTTGAACGGACTGCAAATTTACAGTAAGATTCGCTTATAACGTGTAAAGTTTTCTGTAGTTGTGCTTAGTTTTTTAAGGTTAAACGCCCAAATATCCGCGTAATTCTCTGGAGCGGGAGTTGGTGCGCAATTTGGTGATGGCTTTGTCTTTGATCTGGCGGACACGCTCGCGGGTGAGGTTGAATTTCTCCCCAATGTCTTCCAGGCTCATCGGATGGTCCTGACCAATTCCGAAGAAATAGCAGATCACTTCTTTTTGCCGTTCTGTGAGCATTTTCATGGAGCGCTCGATTTCCTGTTTAAGGGATTCATTGTGCTCGATGTTGGCATTGGCATGTTCGGCATTGGGATTGGCCAGCACGTCTACGAGGGTATTGTCTTCCCCTTCGGAGAGTGGCGTATCCATGCTCACATGGCGGGCGGCGATGCCGAGTGTGGCAGAAACCTCTTCTGTTTCAAGTTCCAGCAGTTCTGCCAGTTCTTCAGGTGAGGGTTCCCGTTCATACTCCTGCTCCAGTTGTGAGAAGGCTTTTTGAATTTTGTTGGTGAGCCCTACTTTGTTGAGCGGGAGGCGTACAATGCGCGACTGCTCGGCCAGGGCCTGCAGAATGCTTTGACGGATCCACCAAACAGCGTAGGAGATAAATTTAAAACCACGGGTTTCATCAAAGCGCTGTGCTGCTTTGATCAGGCCCAAATTACCCTCATTGATGAGGTCCGGCAGAGAGAGGCCCTGATTCTGGTACTGTTTGGCTACAGAGACCACAAACCGCAGGTTTGCCTTCGTGAGCTTGTCGAGTGCCAGCTGATCGCCTTGTTTAATCTTTCGTGCCAACCGCACTTCTTCTTCGGGGCTAATCAGTTCTACTTTGCCAATTTCCTGCAGGTACTTTTCAAGGCTCTGAGATTCACGATTCGTGATCGATTTCGTGATCTTGAGTTGACGCATACTCATAGGTAGGTCATTTAAAGGGTTTTTAAGGTTTAAAGGCTACGGATCAGACACAAGAAAAACGCCGGGGGCGTTATTTTCTTATATCCGGACGACCAACTTGTAAAAGTTCGTATTCAGCAATTTAAGGAATTCCGGCCCGGAATCCAAATAATTTAATTATAAATTGCTGGTTGTCAGTAGCTTTAAAGTTTTTCGGGTTATATATGACTTTCCCTACCTTTAACGGGTGTTGTAACAAAAAAATTTTGGGGGTTACATTATTTTTCTATTATTGCGCATTGGTATTACAAAAAGATCAATACAAGGAGTAGATGAGTAAGAAACAACAATTTACGTTAGAGTATCCGTTAAGATGTTCTCCTTCCATTTTATATGAGTTCCTTAGTACAGCCGCTGGTTTGCAGGAATGGTTTGCTGATAAAGTGGATGAGCGGGATAACGTTTTCAGTTTTTCCTGGAATGGGACTACAGATAAGGCAGAAGTAACAGAAAGCGAGACTGACAAATTCATACGTTTTCATTGGTTACATGCTCCCAACGAGGAGTATTTTGAGTTTAGCATCGAGAAGTCAGAAGTGACCAATCAGACTATACTTGTAATCAAGGATTTTGCAGAGAAAGGAGAAGTCAAGGATCAAAGCCAGCTTTGGGGTTATCAGGTTAAGGACCTGTTTCACCGCCTGGGCAACTAATGCCCTATCGCCTGTAGCAAAACCTGGAAGTGCAGTAATATTTTCCCGCATACCAGGTCCCATTGATGAAGTGGAATCTTAGCAGACAACTTACAGAAATCATTACGTGATAGCATGGTTGCTATCACGGCTTCGTCTAATTGATCTAACGGAGTATAATAGTCTTCCATGAAGTGATGCCGCCATTCGTCATCAGCTATGCAGATATAGAATTGATGTTGTTTCAACAGCGGCATATTATCCATTAGCACAGCCTGGTATTGTTGTTTGTATTTCCCTTTCAGGTGAAGGGTAATACTGAAGAAATGTCCCCACCAGAACATGGTACGAATGGCCCATGTGTCTTCTTTGCCAAATACGCGGGGAAAATCGAGCATTACCCAGGGTAATCCTTCATATTTTTCTCCTTTTGATATTTTGGGGGAGATGTCAGCAACGGTAAGCGGTAAGGGCTGCTTCGCGTCATGAAGCAACTGCTGCATGGCCGGTGGTAATTCGCTGAATAATAGCACTACTTTTTCTATGATATTATTCTTTGTTAAAAGCCAATCAGCGTTCTGCACCAGGGTTGATTCCTCTGCTGAAAGCTGTATTTTTGCCGCGTCCATTGGATAAAGATAACAGCGAAACCCAAAGATTGTGATCAAAAAACTGGATATACTGGTTCTAAAGGCGTTTATAGGCCCTTTTATTGCCACCTTTTTTCTCACGCTGTTTGTATTGATATTACAGTTTTTCTGGCTGTGGATCGACGATTTCGTGGGTAAGGGTATCGATACGATAACGATCCTGCGCCTCATCATGTACCTGAGCGCCACGCTGGTGCCGCTGGCTTTACCGCTCGCTGTATTGCTTTCTTCTATCATGACTTTCGGTAACCTGGGCGAAACTTTCGAACTGGTAGCTATTAAATCGGCCGGTATCGGCCTGCTGCGCTTTATGCGTGGGCTGCTGGTGGCCACTATCCTGCTGGCTGGCCTGGCTTTCTACTTCAACAATAACGTGATTCCCGTGGCCAACCTGCGGATGAAAACGCTGCAGTATGACCTGGTAAATAAGAAGCCTGCCTTCGACCTGAAGGAAGGGCAGTTTTACACCACGATTCCCGGTTTTTCGATCAAGGTGGCCAGAAAGGAGAATGATTCGATCCTGCATGACATCATCATTTATGAAAGCAGCCAGAGTGCACAGGACAATATGATTGCCGCCAAGCGGGGAATCATGCGCATGGCCTCTGATAAACGCTCTCTTGAATTTATACTACAGGATGGATGGCGCTATGAAGAGGAGGGTGACCGGGTGGGCATCAATACCCGGTTTTACCGGTTGGGTTTTAAGGAGTACAAAAAGGTGATGGACTTAAGCTCACTGACATTGAACCTTACTTCTGACAGTGTTTATAAAGACCGGGCAGAGATGTTGAGCATCTTCCAGTTGAACAAATCCATCGATTCACTGAGACGGACGCTTGCTCAATACGAGGAACGCCACAAGATGGAATTGAGGGCTTACCTGCCTTTTATCGCGTACCTCGATAGTGGCTGGACCAAGGTAACTGTGCCGCCGCTGAAGAAGGATACTACTTTCAGAAAATTGTTGCCTGATAGTGCCCGCTCAAGTGTACTGGATCAAACTATCTCGTATGCCAATTCGATCAAATCGACGCTCGAGGGTGCTACCGGTGAATATAAGAACCGGCGTAAGGAGTTGCGTACGCATATTATGACCTGGCACGAGAAGTTCACGATGTCGATTGCCGTGCTGGTATTGTTCCTGATCGGCGCTCCTTTGGGTTCTATTGTACGGAAGGGGGGCATCGGTACACCGCTTATATTTGCGGTGATCTTTTTTGTGATCTTCTTCCTGCTGAACAACTTCGGAAAGAAGTTCGTGAGTGAAGAAATATTAATGCCTTTTGCCGGTGCGTGGCTTGCCACGATCGTGCTGCTGCCCATTGGCTTTTTTCTGATCTATAAAGCGCTACACGATTCTCAATTGTTCAATAAGGAGTTCTATTTCCGTATTATCCGGAAATTCAGGCGTGGTAAGAAACTAAAAGGCAAAACAGTAGAGAGTGATAAACAAACACCTCTACTGGAAGAGGAGGCATCCGACGAGGAGGCCGCCATTGCCAAGGATGAATCTCATTAATTGCTCATCCTTCTTTAGGTCCGGCGCCAGCCTGGTATGATTGTTCGGGATATCCTTTGGAAGGTACTTTCAATATATCCTGGTCTATCTGTTTTCTACTGACCGTAGTGGCTGTGTAAGTGATCTTCCCTTTTTTATATTCATAGGTGTATTTCAGCACCAGGCCGGGAATGCATGCAAAGGCCGGCTCTACGGTAGCCAGCTCGGGGCGCTGAATGCTGCGTGTGTAAAAGGCTGTTATAGTCCTTCCATCGGCCAGGGTAATAACTGCTTTGTTGCAACGATAGCCCGCAATGACTACTGTATCATCTACCAGTCGACATCCTGCCTGATCGTATTTCGCATTGTATTGTTTCCACTGATTTGCGGAGAGGTACACTTTATGTTTGTTCTTTCCCGATTCTTTGACGATGACGGCCGTGCGTTCTGTGTTGCCGGGTGGCAGGATGAAGATGCTCTGCATGCGCATGAGGCTCACCAACCGCAACCGTACTAATCCATTGCTGACAAATAATGTTTTGGTGCCGCCATTGTAGGCCTCGCCTATGCCAATGCTTTTTTTCCTTGCCTTCGCCAACTCCATGGAATAAGTAACTGTGAGGTCTTCTACGGCTTTGGGGGGCTGGGTAGTTTTAGGCGCTTGCTTGAATGACCAACTGCTCAATACAAGCACTGCTATGCAAACAAACCGAAATGTTGACATGATATATGATCGATATGTTGTTATTTAAAAATGAACTCGGCCATGTCTATTGGGTCCAAAGGATTATTGGTTTGTTTAAAGTCAAAACGGGCTTCGTCGGCACTTTTCCATTGTTCCAGCTTCTCTCTTTCTTTTCTTGCTCTGCGGGTGGGTGTTCCCCGTTTGCGCTGCTGGTACATTTTCCTCAGGCTGCTCAGCATGTTTTCCGAGATCGTGAAGTAGCTGTATTGATCGAGCCTTACCATCAATTCACTTTCTGCGTCTTCTTCTTCAGCCAGGAAGGCAGGTAATGCCTCATATCGATAGCTGGCAAAAGTGACGATGAAGTCGTTTTCTACCAGCTGCAAGCCGCTGCCTTCGGCGGTGAACTTATTATTCTTAAAGAAATTCTCTGCTTTGGCGTTATCATAAATTTTATACCTGGCCGAATCCGGCAGGATAGCCACAGTAGAATGTTGAGGGCTATCAACAATTGGCTTCTTACCATCTTTGGTTTGCCAGGCCAGTTCGGGCGGTGGCTGAACGGATATCTGCCCTCTGAAGTAATAGAATGCCAGCCCTGCTATTATCAGTACCAATATGGCCGCGATAGCCCTGAAGGGGGTAAAGAGCCTGCGCAGGGTGGCCGGCGCCTGGGTTTTATCTACTTCCTGCAAGATGCGGGCAAAAGCGCCGGCTGGCGGCTCGATGCTGATATCCTGCAGGTTGGTGAATAGCACTGACTCTTCTACCGCATGGGTGATGGTGGCAGGCATGAAAGCAGGCGGCTGTATTTCCAACTCCTGGAGTGCCTGGAAGGCGCCCAGCCATTGACTGTCCTGTTCCAGGACAGCCTCAGCCTCTAACCTTCCCATCAGGTCATGGAATGCCCCTGGCGGAGGTTGTACCTCATATTGCCGTAGCCGGTCGAATATGTCAGTTCTGTTCGCCATGGGTTTCTTTGAATAGTTTTTGGAGGTAGGCTCTTGCCCTGAATAGTTGCGAGCGGCTTCCTTCTTCGGAAATACCGAGCATCTCTCCTATTTCTTTATGGTTGTATCCTTCTACGAGGTACAGGTTAATGACCGTACGGTAGCCATCGGGCATGGTACTGATCATTTTCATCAGATCGCTATTCGTCAGTTTATCGTATCCATTCAATCCATCGGCGGCCACCTCTACGTCGTCGGTGATCGCCGCGAAAACCGTCTTCTTTTTTTTGATGTAGTCGATACAGGTGCTCACAAAAATCCTCCTGGCCCATCCTTCGAAGGAGCCATCGCCCCTGAAGCCGGAAAGGTGCCTGTATAGTTTTACAAATCCCTCCTGGAAGCAGTCATTAGCATCATTGGAATTGCCCGCATAGCGAAGGCACAAGCTGTACATTTTGCCTGCTATGTGATCATAGAGTTGCTGAAAGGCTCTGTTGTCGCCATTAGCGGCCTTCTGGGTCAAGACCTCAAAAAGAGGAGGGGCGTTGCGTAGAGGTTCCATCGAACAAATATCAGGTTTTTCCTTCTATCGCCGGGCCACCTCCTTCATATTAACATGCCTATAGGCCATCTAAAGGCGTATGGGCCAACTGCCACGGGCAACGAAAAAAAATCTTTGATTTTTTTCAAATGGCGCGAAACGTTTGGAAAACATAGCCGGTCTAAGAATAGGACACGCAACTATGACAGGCTTACCGCTTGTTGATCAGACCCTTGCACTTTGAAGTGCTTACCTCCTTTTTCCTTTAAATACAGTTTGTGTTTACTGGTACGAGTGCTGTTTGCATCCGGACAGGTTTGGCATTACTATGCCGGATGCAAACGCAGGGGATCATTAAAATTTAGTTTTAAACATATTACTGCAACAGCAGTGGTTAGTAGCAAAATATTTCAGGTGGTGGTTTTTCAATTTCAGTCGGTTTAGTTCACTCAGAGTAAAACAGATGCCGGCCGGCAGGGGGAGTGGTTTTTTCCTGCCTCCGGCATTACTTACTCGCCCTTATTATCCTTACCCATGAGCATTGTCCCGGTCTCTTCGCAGAAAGTGTTACAGAAGGGCCGGGTATATCCGTACTCTTATTTTCTGCACTTACTACATGATAATGTAGTGGGTGTTTTGTTTTTCTTGCCCTACTTTTATCGTACGAATGGCGGTGAAGATCCTACTATACGACGACAATGAGGCTTTGCGGCAAAGTATGGAAACTTTGCTGGGGGAAGAGCCTGACCTCGAATTCATAGCTGGCATCCCCAATGCGGAGACGGTGGAGACGGACGTGCGCGAGCTGGAGCCGGATGTGGTGTTGATGGACATCGACATGCCCGGCGTAAACGGCGTGGAGGCTGTGCGTCGTATCCGAAAGATCGCTCCTCAGCTGCCCATCATCATGCTCACTGTATTTGATGATAATGAAAATATCTTCCGGGCCATCTGCGCAGGCGCCAGTGGCTATATCTTAAAGCGCTACGCCTCTATCGAAATACCTTCTGCTATCCGCAACGTACTCACCGGTGGCGCACCTATGACGGGAACGGTAGCCCGCAAAGTGCTGATGATGATCCCCCCGGCGCACAACAGCGACCAGGAGAAGACAGACCTTTCAGAAAAAGAGATCAGCATTCTTCAATTGCTCGTGCAGGGTTTCAGTTATAAAATGATCGCTGCCCAACTCAAGATCAGCCACGACACGGTTCGTTTCTACATCAAGAAAATCTACGACAAGCTGCACGTCCACTCAGCTACAGAAGCTGTTTCCAAAGCTATTAAAGACGGATTGGTTTAGTATTTGACTACATGAAGATGTAGTAAAACGGAGTTGAAGCGGGAGTAGTTTTGGGTTCAAACAGTAACCACGTATGAAACAACTATTCACTTTACTTCTCCTGCTTGTTGTGCTAAACAGCACTGCACAAAATGTTGGTGTTGGCACCGCCACTCCTATTTGCAAACTGGATGTATTCAGCTCCGATGTTTTTGTATCGCGCTTTAACGGTCCCAATGGCATGTACATTGCTTTTACCGAGAACAACCTTTACCGGGGCTATGTCGGCTCTTATTCGGGTGCTGCTGAAGATATGGACTTTGGTACGGGGACCGGTAATACTACAGGCAAAGTGCACCTGACGCTACAAGGTGTGCCCAAGTTAACTATAGAAGCCACAGGCGCTGTCAATGTTCAGGATGAATTGACCCGTTCTTCCAAGACAGGCTCTTCCAATCTGCTGCCCATTTGTTATGGCAACGTGAACGCAGCAGGATTTGTGCAAACCGGCAGCGGTAATTTTACTGTAAGCCGTTTTACAACGGGCTTCTACCAAATTACCATAACTGACGAGAACTATCACTTTCAGCAGTATGTAACTGTTGTTACAGCCATTGGCAGTACTGTTCCGGTGATTGCTACTACCGGCAGTGGCGG
Organism: Paraflavitalea sp.; assembly: GCF_059502485.1. NCBI lineage: Bacteria > Pseudomonadati > Bacteroidota > Chitinophagia > Chitinophagales > Chitinophagaceae > Paraflavitalea > Paraflavitalea sp. The sequence goes on along the minus strand of NZ_JCACET010000004.1, from coordinate 339,432 downwards.
CGGCCTGCTGCAAGTGTATTTATACAATCTTGCCGGTGCATCTGTGGATGGCAATTTTCATTTTGTAGTCTATAAACAATAAGGCTATGAAAAAGCAATATTTTATCATCGCCTTGTTTTGCATGGCCCTGGCAAGTGCGCACGCACAGGTAACTGTTCAATCCGGCGCCTTGCTGCATATTCAGAACGGAGCAGACTTTACCGTAGAGGGTAATCTTTCTCTGGCCAACGGCAGTACGCTGACCAACCATGGTATTATACGCATGGGTAACAGCAGCGGCCTGACTTCTGATCTTATCGACAATACGGTTTCCGGATATTCTTATGGCAATGGCCGTTTTGTTTTCAACAGCACGTTTAACCAGGATATCAATACGCTCAATAGTTTTGAACGGATCGACATGGATGGCAGCAGTCTTACCTTTTCCAGCAATATTGTTTCTAATAAATGGTATCTCGTAAAGGGTGTTATTCATACCGGCTCCTTTATGGCATCGACGCCTTCTACCGCACAACTGGCTGTTGAAGCAGGTGCCGGCAATACCAATTTTACTAATGGTTGGTTTGATGGGAGATTAAGGCGTTCTGTAACTCCCGCCGTTGTTAACAGCTATCAATTTCCAGTGGGTAACACTACCCGACCTAATGTAGCTGAACTCAGCAATCTTACTGCCGATGCGCTGAATAATGTAACTTATATCGATGCTTTCTTTGGGCCTAAAGCCGGAACGGATGCAGGATTGGTGGCTACAGAACAGGGATCTTCTTATATCGGCGTTCACACTGCCGGCGTATGGCATTTGATACCGAATGTGGCTCCCACTTCCGGCAAATACCAACTCAGGGTGTATACCAATGGCTTTACTGGTTTAAATGATAATGAGTTCACTATTTTACGCAGACCGGAAGGTTCTTCCAGTGGTGCAGGCTGGAGTGTGCCTACCGGCAGCAATGTAAATGCTAACGGCGGCGCGGGCCGCATGGCTGCAGATGGCTACGCGCTCAGGAATAACCTGGGTAGCTTTAGTGAATTTGGTATTGGCCTACTGGCATTCGCTTTGCCCGTAAAGCTTACCAACTTCATGGTAAGGCGCACTACTACGCATTTTGTGCAGGTGAGCTGGCAAACGCAGACTGAACAAAACAACAAAGGTTTTGAAGTGGAATGCCGGGCCGATAATGAAACTCAATTTGCATTAAAGGGAACGGTACCTTCCAAAGCAGCCAATGGCAACAGCACGTTATCTATTGATTATTCATTCACGGATGCCAATACTTACGCCGGCGTTAGTTATTACCGCCTGAAACAAACAGACCTCGATGGCAGGAGTTATTATTCTCTGATCAAAGCGGTGAAAGGGGAATCCAGTGTCAATGTATTGATATGGCCTAATCCTAATGATGGTCAGTTCAGTATTCGCCTGGAAGGTATCAATGATCAACGGGAAGCGCAGATCATAGACATCAATGGCAGAATGGTTCAAAAGTTAACGATCAAAGGATCGCAGCTTGTAACTATCCGCAACCTTACGCCGGGCACTTATGTGCTTTGTATTCCGGACGCATTTGGTAGTGGTGAACATTTTAAGGAAAAAGTAATGGTGGTCCGGTAAAGTCTGCTGAAGAATATATTATACTTTTACTCCAAATCTAATTGATTTGGAAGCAGGAAGGGAAAATCTTCGCATACAGAAATGGGTGGTAATAGTAGGCGTGTGCTTGTTCCTGATCAAAACGGTTGCCTACTTTTTAACTCATTCGGTTGCTATCCTCACGGACGCCCTCGAGAGCACCGTTAATGTAATAGCCGGTTTTATTGGTTTGTATAGTTTGTATGTAGCAGCCAAACCAAAGGATGAGGATCATCCGTATGGTCATGGCAAGGCAGAATTTCTTTCTGCTGCTGTAGAGGGCACGCTTATTGGCGTGGCCGGCGTTATGATCATTTACGAAGCGGTGAAAAAACTGCTTCATCCTCAGCCTTTGCAAAAGCTGGATTATGGTATTGTTCTGATTGCTTTTACCGCCCTGGCAAACTATATCATGGGTGCTTACAGCGTGAGACAGGGAAAAAAGAATAATTCCCTCGCGCTGGTTGCCAGTGGTAAGCATCTGCAATCGGATACCTGGTCTACGCTTGGTATTATCACCGGCCTGGCGCTTATCTATTTTACTGGTCTCACGTGGCTGGATGGTGCGGTCGCCATCCTCTTTGCCCTGGTACTCATTTTTACCGGCTACCATATTCTTCGTGACTCCATAGCCGGCATCATGGATGAGGCAGACAAGGAATTGTTGTTGAAGATGGTGGACCTGCTCAACAAGCATCGCCGCGAAAACTGGATAGACCTGCATAACCTCCGTGTAATCAAATACGGGGGTCAATTGCATGTAGACTGTCATCTTACTGTTCCGTGGTATTTCAATGTACGTGAAGCTCATCATGAGATCGATGAGCTTTCCAACCTCATCAGACAGGAGTTTGGCGATTCGCTGGAGTTGTTTGTACACTCCGACGGCTGCCTCGATTTTTCCTGCAGCATCTGCACTAAAAAAGATTGCCCGGTGCGCCAGCGCCCTTTTGAACAACAGGTGCCGTGGACGCTTGAAAACCTTCCTTTGAATCAGAAGCATCAGCTGGGGACAACCTGAGCAGCTTTGGAGGTCTGGCCGCTTTGAGCGGCCTGACTGGTAGCAGTCGATCCGGTTGGGGAAAACAGCCTATATTCGCTTCCCAATGACTTATTGTTATACATTTTAAATCTGTCAATATGCAAGCCTGGAAAGATTATCAGGAAAAGAATAAAGACCGTTTTTTGAATGAATTGCTGGAATTGTTGCGTATCCCTTCTATCAGCGCCAACAGTGCTAATAAGGATGATATGAGGAAGTGTGCAGAGGCTGTAAAGCAACGTTTGCTGGAAGCCGGCGCCGCTACTGCTGCCGTATATGAAACAGATGGCCACCCGGTTGTATATGGCGAAAAGATCGTTGATCCTTCTAAACCTACCGTACTGGTATATGGGCATTATGATGTTCAACCGCCCGATCCACTCAAGCTTTGGAACAGTGGTCCTTTTGATCCCGTGATCAAGGACGGTAAAATCTATGCACGTGGCTCTGCTGATGACAAGGGGCAGTTCTATATGCACGTGAAAGCATTGGAAGTACTTTCTAACACCAATTCTCTTACTACCAATATCAAGTTTCTCATCGAAGGTGAAGAGGAAGTTGGTTCACCCAACCTCGGCAAATTCGTAGCTGCGCATAAAGACCTGTTGAAGTGTGATGTGATCCTGATCAGCGACTCTGCGATGATCAGCATGGAGAATCCTTCTATGGATATTGGTGTTCGTGGGCTTGCTTACATTCAAGTGGAAGTGACAGGCGCCAACCGCGACCTGCACAGTGGTGTATATGGTGGTGCCGTTGCTAACCCCATTACCATCCTGGCCAAGATGATCGCTTCGTGCCATGATGAGAATAATCATATTACTATTCCCGGATTCTATAATGATGTTGTTGAAGCAGGACAGGAAGAGCGTAACCTGATGGCGCAGGCTCCTTATAATGAAGCCGAGTACAAGAATGATCTTGGCGTAAAAGAGTTGTGGGGCGAAAAAGGTTTTACCACCAATGAACGTACCGGCATTCGTCCTACGCTTGAGCTGAATGGTATCTGGGGCGGCTATATTGAAGAGGGCGCCAAAACAGTGCTTCCTTCCAAGGCGTTTGCCAAAATATCTGCGCGGTTAGTGCCTAATCAGTCTTCACATAACATTACCGAAATACTGCTTAATCACTTCCGTAAAATAGCACCGGCTTCTGTGACGGTAGATGCTTTTGAACTGCACGGTGGAGAGCCTTATATGACGCCGATCGACTCGCTCGCTTATCAGGCAGCTGCCAAAGCCATTGAGACGTCTTTTGGCAAGAAGCCTATTCCCGTTCGCGGCGGTGGCAGTATTCCCATTTGCACCATCCTGGAGAAGGAACTGGGTGTGAAGATCGTATTTATGGGTTTTGGACTGGATAGCGATAACCTGCACTCTCCTAACGAGAAATTCGACCTGGTGAATTTCTACAAGGGTATCGAGACCATCCCGTATTTCCATAAGTACTTTGCGGAGATCAGCAAATAGAAGCAAGCGGTTAGCTTTTAGGTTTTAGCCTTTAGCTTTTGCGAACAATCTTACTGAATAGTCTTAATTTATAGTCCCGGAGGTGATTACTCCGGGATTTTTTATTTTTGCAATATGGGTAGTGAAAAAGAGAAATTACGGATCGATAAATACCTGTGGGCCATTCGCCTGTTCAAAACAAGGGCCATGGCCGCAGCGGCCTGCGACGCCGGCAAGGTGAAGCTGAATGATATGCAGGTGAAGCCGTCCAAAACGGTTAACGTGGGTGATGAATATCATGTAAGAACGGAAGCTCGCCGCTGGCGTGTGAAGGTGACCGCCCTCTTGCATAACCGGGTGGCTTATACGGAAGCGGTGAAATATTATACGGATATTACGCCTCCCGAAGAATTGGAACGGCTCGACTTCCAGGCTGCCAGTTTCCATACTGGTAAACGCCTGAGTAAAATAGGACGGCCTACCAAGAAGCAACGCAGGGAGCTGGGAGACTTCTTTGAAGAACCTACGGAGGAGTAGAAATAAATAAGAAAAAGCCCACCGGAAACCGGGGGCTTTTTTGTCTTACCTATAACCTTTGATCAGAAAACTATTGGTTGGATTCCTCTGCCTTCTTCTCTTCTTTAGGTGCTTTTTTCTTTTTGTGTTTGTTTTTGTGCAGTACTCCGAAGCGGACACCTACATGCACATCGGCTTGCTTAGACTCATTCAACAGGGCCGTCACCACACTGCCTGAACCTACAAACACAGGTCCGAAGCGTACTGACAAGCCTGCATTGAACTTGGTGAGCTCATTGTAGTTGAGCGGCAGGTAGCAGCCAAACATACCTGTTTCATAACGCGGCGTGAGTGTAAACGTATTGCGGTACTGGCTATTGTATGGTTTGCTTTCATTGCTGATGAGTGAGAACTGACCAGCCAGACTAATGTAAAAACGGCGGTATATATTGTAATCCACATCCAACTGCATGGTGGTAGGCAACGCTACTTTATATTCGCTTTCTGCGCTACCGGCAACGGGTGTAAAGTATTGAGGACGGCCATCGAAAAAGCTCTTATAATCGTCCAGGTCTACATCAGATAATTCTGAAAGGTAAAAACGTTCTGCACCTGTGACGCCTATGTCATATGCGCCGCTACGTGCCTGGTCGCGTTTGTATTTCAAGGAACCGATATCGAGTATCGCAAATCCTACACGGAGTTTGTATTTGTTTTCATTTCTGTTCCAATCGTAATTATCGCCGCTTCTGTGTTTTGCCTGATCGGGTCTGAATTCATACACGAACCCGATATCAAAACCAAAGCCCTGGCTATCAAAGGAGGTAAGGTCGCTGGCTTCAAAGTTGTCGAAGCTGGCGCCGCCAAATCCTAAACCGAGACGGCCCGTAGTATTGGACAGATAGGCTTTTTCCGATATTTTATCTTCATTGATCGTGGTAGTCAGGTCCTTGATCTGGAGATAGGTGTTGCCTACGCCAGCGAGGTATTTAAGGGTGACACCACCTTTCAGAAAATGTTTGTTTTTATCCATGATGATCTGTCCGAGGCTGGCGCCAAATTCGGACCAGGCATTCATGTTGATGCGCATGTTCTGAGCTGATGTAATCGTATAGGGAAGGCCTGCATCGCTGGTATAACCATCTACTACTTGTTGTAACAATGTTCCATCCACATCCTGCACATTGGCCATTACCCGTGCGCGGGAAGTGATAGCGATGGCTGTCTTTTTAGTAGCATTGAACATAAAGGAAGGTCCCAATACGCTCACGCTCATCAGGCCACTGGTAGGGCCAGCATTCCTGCCGTATAATTGATTTTCAAGGCTGTCGGCATTGAATGATTCACTGAGGTTTTTCAACTTGAAGGAGGCCTGGTTGTTACCGCCTAATGCGCTTACCGATACCAGGTTTACATCCCAGCGGTAGCGGCTGTCGGCAATATTGGCCGGGTTGAAGAAAACGCCGTTCACGCCGGTATAGTTGCCTGTGCGGTAGCCGGAGTAATCCTGTGAAAAACCAACAAATGAGGTGAAAAGTAGAGAGGGTGCGATCATTTTACGCAATAAAAACTGACCGTTTAATTGCTTAAACATGTTTTAAGAGGGTTTAGGTTAGGGTTCTACAAGGGGGGAACCTGTGTTCCACGCTCTTAAACGTAAAAGCGCTCATTATATTTTGGGAGCCCTACCCCGGAAATTGCGCGTAATTATAAGTAAAAGATGTAAGTTATCTTTGCGGGATGCGCATCGATATTATTACTGTTATTCCCGAGTTATTGGAAAGTCCATTATCGCATTCGATCATGAAACGTGCCCGTGATAAAGGACTGCTGGAGGTGCATTTGCATCACCTGCGTCAGTGGGCCGTGAATGAATATGGCCAGGTGGATGACTATCAATATGGCGGGGGCGCCGGCATGGTAATGATGCCCGAGCCGTTGGCGAAGGCCATAGAGGCTTTGTCCCAAAACACTCAATACGACGAGATCATTTATATGACGCCTGATGGCGCCACTTTTAACCAGTCGACTGCCAACCAGTTGTCGATGAAGCAAAATCTCCTGATCATTTGTGGACATTATAAAGGTATCGACCAGCGGATACGTGATCACTTCGTGACAAGGGAAATATCGATTGGTGATTATGTGCTGAGTGGCGGTGAACTGGCTGCCGCCATTGTGGTGGATGCTATAGGCAGGTTGTTGCCGGGTGTGCTGAATGATGAAACTTCTGCGTTATTCGATTCTTTCCAGGATAACTTACTGGCTCCACCGGTGTATACGCGTCCGGCTGATTTCCGTGGCTGGAAAGTGCCTGATATCTTATTGAGCGGCGATCTTAAAAAGATTGAAGAGTGGCGGTATGAGCAGGCTGTGCAGCGTACTACTGAGAGGAAGCCTGATCTGCTGAAGGATTGACCCTTCGACAGGCTCAGGGTGACAATACAAACTTAGGGTGACAGAAAACATCGCGCTTCGACAATCCTTCGACAAGCTCAGGATGACAACATAGTTCTGAAAATATGAGGTCGGAAGTACCTGAATGATTTCATCCCTCCGACCTGTTTTGATGACCCTTCATACATATTTTAGAACAGCGCTACCATATAGACCAGCGCATAAAATACCAGTTGCATAAGCAGGTTGACGAGGATTGTTTTTTTCATAGTGGTGGATTTTGGTTGCTCTATGTAATTGCATGCTTCGTGCCAAAAGCCATTTATCCACATCGCAAAACTACCAGTGTATTTTACCGGAAATACTACGGTCTTTATATGTCTTGCTTTATCACTTAGTTATACTTCAGTAAATCTGTGCATGCCTGATAAATTAATGCGGCTGGTCTGGCCGCTTTGAGCGGCCTGACTGCTGAGTAGATACACCGGTTTATGGGTTGTGTCTGGCGTATGTTACTTTCTTATGGCTTTATCAGTTTTATTCTGTGTGATTTATTGGTGCGGAGGTCAGTGAGCAGGAGTATATAGGCTCCTTTCATCAGTTTAATCACAGGTAGCTGATGACTGCCGGGCTGCAACTGGGTGGTGATGATCTCTTTTCCAGTAATATCGTATAACTGGACTTTCAGTGAGTTGTTCAGTCTGTTGTTGATGTATAGGTTGTCCTGTAATGGGTTGGGGAATACCTGTATTTTATTTTCCCATACATTGGGATCATTAATTGCCGTGATGAGGAAATAATAGCTATCAGACAAAGGACTTGTGCATCCATTTTGCGTGGCCTGCACCGTGAATACCGCAGAGGCTGATGGCCGGAAAATATTCGCTGTAGCGCCTGCTATGGCATTGCCATCCATGAACCACTGGTTGCCAGTAGCGGCGCTGGAAACAAGTTCTCCGCTATTGCGTGTTATAGTTGGTTTGGCAGGAATTGTATTGACCGTAATGGCCGATGCTGCAGAGGTTGCTGCACAGCCTGCCGCATTGGTCGTTCTCACTGTGTAACTGCCTGAAGCATTGGCTGTGTAAGTAGTGTTGGTTGCACCCGTAATAGCCACACCATCTTTATACCACTGATTGCCTGATGATGATGAAGTGAGCACAACGCTGCCACCCGTACAGAAACTGAGTGGACCGCCAGCCGTGATGACAGGTACTGCAGGCAGGGTATTGACTATAATTATCGTATTTACAGAAAAGGCTTTGCAGCCTGCTGCATTCGTAACTGTAACTGTGTAGCTGCCTGCTGCGCTGGCTGTATAGGTAGTATTGACAGCGCCACTGATGGCTACTCCATCTTTGTACCACTGATTGCCTGATGATGCAGAAGAAGTGAGTATCACATTACCGCCTGTGCAGAAACTGAGTGGGCCACCGGCCGTGATAACAGGCACAACAGGTAAGGCGTTTACAGTTACAGCGGTAGTTATTGAACTGGCTTTACAACCTCCGGCATTCGTAACTGTAACTGTATAATTGCCGGATGTAGTTGCGGCATAGCCAACACCTGTTGCTCCGTTTATTGCTACTGCATCTTTGTACCATTGATTGCCTCCAACAGACGACGAGGTAAGTATTACATTGCCTCCGTCACAAAAGCTAAGTGGACCTCCGGCTGTAATGACCGGTACTGCGGGTAATGGATTCAACGTAATCGTCACTGTTGCCGGATCGCTGGTTACTGCCGGTGCAGATGATTTCAGTCTGATCCTGTACCCATTGCCAGCGACAACATTTGTGGAAGGCATTGTGATTGTTATCGTTCCTCCGCCTGTTGCCGTAACGCTTCCTATAGGTATCTCTGTGGTAAACTGACCTGCTGCATTGGACAGATAGGCCGTGAAGGTGTTGCCAGCTGTAAAGGTTGTACTTGTCTGATAGGTCAGCGTAGTCGTCTGTCCGGCACACAAGGTGGTAGCGGCAATCGACTGAATGGTGGGTGGTGGCGTTGCCTGAATGATGACTGTATAATCTTCAGCTTCTCCCCACTCTCTTCTTTCGCAAGGGTCTTTGACAGGGTAATCACTCCAATAATCCTGCGAACGCACGCGCATGCGGGTAGTTCCGGGTTTGGCGTCGGCTGGTATGGCAAAGTTACCATTGACAATGAAAGGGGTTGATTGGTCGCCCTGGTATACCAGTTCTCCTGCATCGCTCCAGTCTCCATCCTGGTTGAAGTCTATGAAAATTCCTGTGTATTGTTTTTGGTAGGATTGATCGGGGTTGCGGCCCATGCGAATACTAAAGTCGTAGGTGAATCCTCGTACCAGTTCCACTGTTTTAGATGTGAAGTCGGAATGGTTATCGCCGGGACAACCTGATGCAAGGTTCTCGAGCAACTTAACGCCATTCCTTGAAATGGTGTAGTCATCCATGTATAGTGCAGGTGTACAATCCTTAGTGGCATAATGGGGCCGACAATAGCTCAGGCCTGTGTTTACGTTTACCTCATTGCTGAAAGAGGCTGATGTATTGATGGGTTTGATGCGGTATTTACAATTGTGGAATGCAGGTGCAAATTCATCGGCGAACGTAGTGGTGTTAGCAGGGACAAAGGCTATGGAATAAAAGTCGCCTGTGGCGCTATCGGCGCGCTCGATCAAGTAGCCCAGTTCATTGGTAGCATTATCCGTCCAGGTCAATTGTACCTGACCGCCGTTCAAAACGCCTGTAAGATTCGTAGGTGCATTAACAGCAGGCGATGAACAGGTGAGACCTGTAAGTGCTGCGGCGTAGCAGTTTTGCATGCGTTCGTGCTGCCCTTTGGTGAGGTCGCTGCCGCAAAAGTTGAAGCCCATCGCATTGTAGAGGAGCGGATTGTAGGGTCGTCCCTCCGGGTCCAGTATCGTTCCGGTGTATACGCAATTATTAACCGAATAGCCGGGTTGTCCACCCGGGTCGGCAGGTGTGTCACACACATAATCGCCTGTAGTGGTGCAGTTGGCTCCCGATACCAGTTCTTTTCCGTAGAAGGTTTCGAAGGTATGGATGAGCCCAAAGTAATGTCCCAGCTCGTGCACAAAGGTTCTTTCGTTGTCTGCGTGGTTATAGATGATCGCGATCTTGTTGTTGATGTTGGAAGGGAGAGAGGTATACCCTCCTACTTCGCTTCCACCCAGGAAAGCTCTGTAAGTGTAATACAGATTGATAACGCCCGGCACCGTTGGCAGTAATGGGTCGTCTTCATTGTGGAGTTCATAAAAGCGATCGTTGTTGATGTATCCGAAGCTGCCGCAGAAATAGAATTGAAATCCTGCTTTTATGAAGTAGTGGTTGGCTGCGGCCAGTCCGCGCATTACCTGCGCTTCCGTCAACCAGCCTGTTCCATCTGTTTTACGAATAAGCCAGGGCTTGATGGGAATGTAGATCACCGGATCTCCTGCTACTCTTGCATTTCTTGTAAGGCTTGCCTGTTGTATACGCTCTGTGAAAGCGCTCATTTCTTTGGCAGAGGGAGTAACTGTGCCGCAGGGTAAATGCTGAGCCTGTATTGGCTGTAAACAACAGAGTGTGAACAAAATGATCACCAGTAAGTAGAGCTTGTTCATTTCCTGGCCAGTTTAAAGGTTTTGTTGGCTGTATTAGATGGTTTGCTCACTGACGTGACCGTGACTTTTACTGTATAAAGCTGGCCTGGCTGCAGGTTGTCTACAAAAGTGTTTACCGTAGTGGCCGATCCTGTGAGTGACCGGGAAGAGATGCTCGCATTGTCTGCATCACGTGTACAGGCAACATCTACTTTAACACCAGCCGACGGCATCTTCGATTGTATAACGACTTTAAAGTCGTAGTTAGCGCCCAATGCTGCTGCTGTTGTTGTTCCCGGATCAGGATCGAGGTTGATAACAAGGTTCTCTTCTGCAGGGACTGGAGGAGGGGTTGGATTACCGCCGCCACCTTTTTTGCCACAGTAAGACATAGCTGTGCAGAGTAATATAAACAGAGAGGGTGTCAGGTATCGTATTATTGATTGGCGTGGCATGGCTGCTATGGTTTTATCAGTTTTATCCTGTATGATTGGTTGGTATGTTGATCTGTCAGCAGGAGTATGTACGCTCCGCGCTGCAGTTTAGTCACCGGCAGCTCGTGCGTACCCGGTTGTGTTTGTGTGGTGATGATCTCTTTACCAGTAATGTCATAGAACTGTGCTTTCAATGGTCTTCCTAACCGGTTGTTGATGTATAGTCTTTCCTGCACAGGGTTGGGGAATACCTGTACTTTACTCTCAAGCGCATTGGGGTCAACAATGCTTGTGATCAGAAAATAATAATTGTCGGACAATGGGCTTACGCATCCATTTTGCGTAGTCTGCACTGTGAAGTTGCCTGAAGCTGATGGCCTGAAGGTGTTGCTGGTTGCACCAGCGATGGCGTTTGCTTCCGAGAACCATTGGTTGCCGGTGGCTGCTGAAGACAACAGATCGCCACTGTTTCTTGTAATGGATGGTTTGGCAGGTAATGGATTCACTGTAACAGCAGTTGCAGCAGACACTGCTACGCATCCATTGGCATTGGTGACCCTAACCGTGTATCCTCCTGCAGCATTAGCGGTATACGTTGTATTGACAGCACCAGCGATTATCACTCCGTCTTTGAACCATTGGTTACCAGTGGCGGCTGAAGAAGTGAGGACAACGTTGCCGCCTGTACAGAAAGCAACAGGCCCTCCTGCTGAAATGACCGGAACTACCGGTAATGGATTGACTGTTACTGACAGCGCGGTGGATGTAGCGGCGCAGCCGGCTGTATTGGTTGTGGTAACTGTATAGTTGCCTGTCGCATTTGCCGTGTAGGCAGTATTTACTGCGCCGCTTATGCTCACTCCATCTTTGTACCACTGATTGCCTGTTGATGCTGAAGAAGTGAGTGTAACACTGCCGCCTGTGCAGAAGGCCACAGGACCTCCTGATGTAATAGCAGGAATTGCCGGCAAAGCATTGACCGTTACAGCTTGTGCTGTGGAAGTGGAATGACAACCAACTGCGTTGGTGGCTCTCACTGTATAGCTGCCTGCGGCATTGGCTGAATAAGCTGTGTTAGTTGCTCCTGCAATAGCCACGCCGTCTTTGTACCATTGATTGCCGGTGGCTGCGGATGAAGTGAGGGTAACGCTGCCGCCTGTACAAAAGCTGACAGGACCACCGGGGGTGATGGCTGGTACTGGCGGCAAAGGATTCACCACCACCGCAGTAGGGGCAGAGGTGCCCGAGCAATTACCACTGGTAACTTTGACAGCATAATTACCGGCTGCTGTAGCAACATAGGTGACTGCTGTAGCGCCACCAATGGCTACTCCGTCTTTTAACCATTGGTTGCCGGTGGCTGCGGAGGATGTAAGTGTTACCTGTCCGCCGGGACAGAAAGAGGTGGCTCCTCCTGCAAAGATCTGCGGAGTTCCAATATTGCTGATGATCATGGCAGCTGCCGACTGATCGCTCGTGAATGAAGGATTGGATGCTTTGATCCTAATCTTATAGCCTACGCCGGATGGTGTAGTAACCGGAATGACTGCGCTGATAACGCCACCGGCAGTAGCAGTGCCAATAGCAGTTTCGTTATTGAAATTACCGTAGCTATCGGACAGGTATGCTGTAAATGTATTGTTGCCGCTGAAGGTTCCTACCGTTGTGTAATTAACGGTGATAGCCTGTCCTGCACAAGGTGTAAGATTGGTTAAGGGCAACACTTTCACAGATGCGGGTAAGGTATTGGCCACCGTGAAAGGATGTGTTACTGTTTTGCCGTTGTAGGTAACTTCGAGGCGCCAGTTTCCATACTGTGCAGGCGCTCCAAAAAAGATGTAGCCAAAAGCTGCGGGGAAGTTATCGGTGGGCGTAAAGTCCCAGCTGGCATGTATTGCGTTGGCCGGTGTATAGATGCGATAGTATGCTGTTGTGTTTGCGAGGAGGTCGCGAAAATAAGCTGCGCAGTATATGCTTTCGCCTGGTAGAAAAACATTCTTTGCATTTACTGCTTCTTCATTGGCACAGCCTCCTACGGTGGCCGCACTATGGGTCATCACTTTATTGATGCCCGGGTTATAATATGGCTGCTGGTTTGCCCACCAACTCGTAGTACCGTTGAGGGAATTGCAATTGCCTGCAAAGGGATCAATTACTGCACTGTTGGCATCGCGCACTTCAAAGTGCAGGTGTGGGCCACTGGAGAGGCCCGAGCTGCCCATTATGCCAAGGTATTCTCCTTTGTTGACCGTGCTGCCGACAGGCTTTGTAGTCAGTGAACCTGTTTTGAGGTGTATGTACCACGCTACTGATCCATCTGCATGGCGAATGTATACGCCATTCTCGGTTGGATAGATCAACGAAAGGCAGCTTTGATCGGGCTGACCATCAGACTTTGCAATGATAACACCCTCTGCCGCTGCTATGATCTCTACTACATTATCGGCCATTTTCTGCCATCCAAACGGAAAGGATGCAATGTCAGTTCCCCTATGGTTTCCATTGTTTGCATCGTAGGTCCTTACGCCACAATTGTAATCCCGTAATTGATTGGGAGATGCCGGATTATGATCAACAAAATTAGTAATTGCATAATATCCCGGATCACTGAAGGCTGCTGCCTGGCGCATAGGCCAATCGAATAGCACTTGTTCTGCACGGGTAGCTGTAGACAAGACACCTTTTTGCTGTAGTGAGCGGATACTATCCTGTATCATCCGATCGATGTGCTGCATGCCTTCGGGGCTTATGGCACACTTCATTTTTTCCGGCACCACCATACCTGTGTGGATGCCTTGTATAGGTTGCTGTGCCTGCAAAGCCGGCAGCCAAAGGAATAGAACTATCAGCCAACAAAGGTTTCGCATAGGTCCTATTTTTTAATAAACCGTACTGTCTGGATGCCTTCTGCATTTTTTACCGACAGCATGTAGATGCCTGCTGCCAGTGACTGTACATTTACCGGCAGGTTGTTCATGCCGCGTTCTACAGTGCGCGACTGTGACAGGAGTGTTCTGCCAGCCATATCCGTAACAAGAATAGCAACCTTGCTTTTTTCCCTGGCCTGCATCAGCAGGTATGCATAATCAGTGACCGGGTTAGCAGCCAGCTGAATGTTCTCAACAGATGCTCCGGGTTTTAGCACAATGATCTTACTGAGCTCTTGCCTGCCATTGATATCTTCCGTCTGCAACCTGTAATAGATCTTATCTGTACGAAGGGTACCCGCAGCCTGATCGGTGAAGGAATATTCTTTGCGTGTGATGGTATTGCCTGTCGCTTTTACTTTACCGATGGTGGTAAAATCGACACCATTGATGCTACGTTGTATATTGAAATGGGAAGCTGATTGTTCCTGGGCTGTTTCCCAATACAATACTGCCGCACCATCGACCAGACGGCCCGTAAAGTGATTCAATTTCACAGGCAGGATGGCCTGTCCATTTACTGTACCACCTCCCCCACCGCCGGAGAATGATTTCACCATGTATTCGGCCATGTGCTGACCGCACCCCTGCCCCACGTATACAAATGTGTCGAGCTTGGGATTGGCTCCGTTGGCGATGCTGTATAGTTTAGTAGCGCCTGCAATATTGGAAACAGGATCAGGATTGCCGCCTTCGGTTTTGTAGAAGAACAAGCTTCTGTGGTCGATGAGGGACGCAACTGATCCTTTAACATCTGTGAAGTCCTGGTCATTGTAGTAGAAACGTACGCCTACCGGTGTTGCCGGTTGGTTTGCCGGTACTACTGACCAATATCTGTGCATGACGTAGTAACCGCTTTGGTTGGTGATGAGCGGACTCGTCAGCAACAATCCCTGGCCTGTACCTGCGCCCGCAGTAGCGGCCACTTTTACCTGGAGGTTGCCGGCTGCGAGTGTACCTATGTTATTGCCGTTTTTCTTTAGTGAAAGGAGCATCTTATAATCCGGCAATCCGGTACCGGCATCTATATAATCGTAGTAATAGTGTGTCCATCCAAAGGCATCGGTTTCTTCCCTGTTGGCAACATACTGTTGTGATTGTGTTGGGAAAGCGATGCCAACATCGGTCAATTCGGAATTCAACGTAAGTCGGGTTGCTACTGAATTGGATATCTGCGCAAAGTATTTACCGCTTTTTGTAGGATAGAAAAAGGGATTTCCAACGTTGCGTGCTTCCATTGAAAGGGCCGGCATTTGCCTTATCCATGTAAATGTGCTATTGGCAAGTGTGCCGCCGGAAGCTACCGCTAATCCACAGCCTCCATTGTAGATCATGATGGGTGCCTGTGGCGCATAATTGGCAGCTGGGAATTTGGTTGCAAAGGCTTCCATGCCATCGAATGTGAATTTGTTGTTGGAGATATTGATGTTTGCTCCGAAGTTGGTAACACTGTTGAGGTTCGTTAGAGAAGCTGGTATAGGACCACTGAGCTGATTGTTATTCAGGTGCAGATCGGTAAGGCTAAACAGGTTGCCCAATGCTGCCGGAATAGTTCCCAATAATAGATTGTTGTTCAGGGAAAGTTGTTTGAGTTTCGAAAGGCTACCCAGCGAATTGGGAATGGGTCCTGTAACTTTTGTATTTGAAATGATCAGTTGCTCCAGGTTTACAAGATTGCCCAGCGATGAAGGGATGCCTCCTTCGATAGCACAATTGCTGATCCATAGTAATTTTAATGCTGTGAGATTTCCCAAAGAAGATGGGATAGTACCGTTGAGTCCTGCATTGTTACTCATCTCAAGAGCGGTAAGCTTGGTGCAATTACCTAAGGAAGCGGGTATGCTACCGCTCAGGTTGTTGACGCCGAGATAGAGATAGGTAAGATTGGACAGATTACCCAGTTCAGCAGGTATAGTGCCTGTGAGCTGGTTGGATTCAAGTGCCAATCCCTGCAACGCGGGCAGGTTGCCCAAGGAAGTGGGAATGCTGCCAGTTAGTCTATTACCTGACAGGGCCAATGTTCTGAGATAGGGCATGCCGCCGAAGTCGGGGATACCACCTGTGAACTGATTGCCCAGCAGGAAAAGATCATTGAGGTTAGTAAGTTGTCTGAGTTCGGACGGGATGTTGCCGCTTAACTGATTCACCCGGAGATCAATCACCATTAGCCTGGAAAGATTACCCAATGAAATGGGGAGGGAGCCGGAAAGCCGGTTTTCGCCGAGGCTAAGTACTCCCAGTGATTGCAGGTTGCCCAACTGGGAAGGTATGCTGCCCGTAAGGTTGTTGCGGTAGAGATAGAGTGATTGTAACTGTGACAGGTTGCCCAATGCGGTGGGCAGGGAGCCGCTGAGGTTATTACTGAAGAGGTCGATAGCGGTTACATATCCTTCTTCATTGATGGTGACTCCATGCCAGGTACGTGCAGGGCCGGTGAGCCAGCCGGTTTTATTGGTCCAGCTATTACCATTGGTGCTGTTGTAGAGGGCAACGAGGGCGAGTGAATCTGTGTTGTTGATGGGGTTGATGTATTTCTGTACAGATGCCCGGCCTCCGTTGGCTGCATCAAAATAAGCGATGTATGCCACGCCCGTGCTGCTGATTGCGATAGAAGTATTGCCTGCTATGCCAGGGGATAAACCTGCGCTACCTACATATACCCAACTGCTGCCGTTGAATTTTTTCACGGAGGCTTTTGCTCCGTTGGCTGCATCCACATATGATACATAGGGAACGTTGCTCTTATTGATCGCTATGTCGATGTATGAGGCGTGGTCATCTGAAAATCCTTCTGTGCCCACTGTTACCCAACTGCTGCCAGTAAATTTCTTAACGGTTACTTTGCCTGCATGGGGTGCATCGAAGTAGGCTACATAGGGTGTGCCTGTTGCATCGATGGCAATGGTAGTAAAATCTACCAAGCCATCTGAGAAGGCTTGTGTTCCTACCGTTTGCCAGTTGTTGTTGACAAACCTTTTAACAGTGGCTTTACCCGCATTGCGTGCGTCGAAATAAACTACATAGGGTATGCCGGATGGATCTATTGCTATGTCTGTTGTATTTACAATACCATCGGAGAAGCCGGGTGTACCAACTGTTTGCCAGTTGTTGCTAATGAATCTTTGCACAGTAGCTTTACCGCCGTTCTGTGCATCGAAGTATACTACATAGGGAACACCGGCACTGCTGATGGCAATGGAAGTGTTGTCTACCTGTCCTTCTGAAAAACCCGGGGCTCCCACATTTACCCAACCGCTTCCATTGAATCGCTTAACGGTGGCTCTACCACCATTCTGGGCATCGAAGTAAGCTACGTATGGATTGCCAGCCGGATCGATGGCAATGGAGGTTTTATCGACCTGCCCATCGGAGAAGGCTGGTGCACCTACATTGACCCAGGATGATCCGTTGAATTTTTTGACTGTGGTGCGCCCACCATTGGCTGCGTCGAAGTATACAACGTAGGGGGTGCCATTTGCGTCGGTAGCAATGGCTACCGTATTGGTGATGCCGTCTGAAAATCCTGGATTACCTACCACCGACCACGATTGGGCAAGGAGGGTTTGGCCCAATAGACATGCCAATACGCATGCACCTATTGTACGTACAATTTGTGTCATAACAGTTGCCTGGTTTATTTAAACTGAGGTTTCTTGTATGGGATACCGGGTACGGGCTTGAATAAGGATACCAGCGGAAATTGGAGTCGAGCTTGTTTGTTGCGGTGGTGATACTTGTAAAATGGAACGGTGTAAAGGTGCAGTACTATTGCGAGGGGGGCAATACCCCTTTAGGGTACTTGTGTTGTGATTCCTGTAACGGGTGAGCCGCCTCCCGCAAAGCGGGACAAGTTTTGGAAGGCGACCCACCCGTTACAGCAGGCGGTATTTATTGAGGGCTTCTACTTTATTCTGCACATGGAGTTTCTGGTAAATATTCTTGAGGTGTTTCTTGACTGTTTCGCGGCTGATGGACAGGGTGTCGGCTATCTCTTTGTACAGCATGCCTTTACCGAGGAGCTGCAATACTTCTTTCTCCCGGTCGCTGAGGTCGTTTTGCTGTGTATCTGTCTGTGCTGGCCTAAATGATCCGATCACTTTACGGGCAATAAAAGGGCTCATCGGCGCACCGCCCCGGGTGAGGTCAATGATGGCTTGCTGTATCTGGGTGCAGGTGGCATCTTTCAGGATGTAGCCCGAGGCGCCGGCCCGCAGGGCTTCAAAGATGCTGTCCACATCATCCTGCACGGAGCAAATGAGGCATTCACATTGTGGCAATATGTTTTTTAGTTGCCGGATGAGTTCTATGCCCGACATGCCGGGCAGTTGTATGTCTACAATCAGTACATCGGGTGGATGGGCTGTGATATCGGCCAGCACTTTCTCTGCAGAACTATAAGCGGCTACCAGGTGCATGGTCTTTTCTTCCACAATGCACTGCATGAGGGCTTCTTTATATTGGGGGTTGTCTTCTACCAGTGATACCAGGATCATAGCTCAATGTTTTGCGAGTGATGTTATATCGATGCTTATATGCACAGCGACTCCCTGACCGTTGTCGATCTGCAGGTGGCCACCTGTTTTGGCGGCACGCTGTTGCATGTTGCGCATGCCGTTGCCCTCTTCTTCTGTCCGTTGTGTCATTCCTTTTCCATTATCCTGTACTGTTATAAGCAGGGTATCCTGCTGTACTGTTGCTGTTAATGATATCTCTGTTGCTTCGGAATGTTTCATCGCATTGTGTAATGCTTCTTTGACGATGAGGTAAATATCCCGGCGTTTTTGGCCGCTCACCGGAATGTGGGGTAGTTGCTGCGGATAGGTAGACCGGAATTTTATGTCTGTATGTTCGAATAGTTTGTATCCTTCCTGCTGCATGTAGTACAGCAACTTCTCCAATGTATCATTCTCTGTATTCAAGCTCCAGATCACCTCGCGCATCCTGGCCGACAATTCGGAAGCTACGTTATAGATGCGGGCCAGCTCTGTTTTCATTTCAGGGGTGGATGCTTTGCGCGAAGCCAGCTCTGCCTGCAGCCTGATGCCTGAAAGGCCTGCACCCAGGTCGTCGTGTATTTCTCCGCTGATTCGGTGCCGCTCCTGCTCTATTGCCAATTGTTTTTCGAGGCGGCGCATTTGTTGTTTCCACCGGAGGCTGATATAATACCGGGACAACAACCATAACAGTACACCTGCGCTGATAACAAGCAGGGTAATGAACCACCAGGTTTGCCACCAGAAGGGCGGCATGTAAAAACTTATCTGTGCTGTAGCCTCACTCCACCGGACTCCATCAGCTGAGCAGCGAACTTCAAAGGTATAATGGCCTGCGCCCAAGTGAGAATAGATGACATTATTATCGGATGTAGCAGCCGACCAATCTTCGTTCAATCCTTTGAGGCGGTATTGGTACCTGATGCCTCTGGGATCGGCCAGGTACACGGAGAGAAATTCTATCTTGATGTTACGATCGCCTTCGGGCAAATGTAGTAACTGTGTTGCATCGCCCGGTGTTTGCCAGGACACGTTATCGTTGGAAGAAGCAAATGTGTTGATGAATACATCGGGTAATGATCTTTGACGGATAATGCTGGCCGGGTTGCAGGAGATCACTTTATCGCTACAAGGAAGCCATATTGTTCCGGACGAATCTTTATAGATCTTAGACCCGAGGTAATCTTCTCCTGAGTAGCCTGTGTAGTTATCGTATACGATCCAGGCCGTGGGGCTATCGGCGTTTGGCAAATCCAAAAATGCAAGGCGCTGGTTGTCTACTACCACCAATGTGGAGCTATCGTATGCCAAGACTGCACTTACCTCGCCTTTAAATATTGCAGGAGCTACCCGTGAGGGTTGTTGCCCACGTGAGTAACTGAACAATCCACGTTTTGTTGCTATCCAATAACGACCTCTGGTATCCTGATCCATTGAAACTACCGATAATGAATCGAGATCTTTTACAGGATGAATGGTATCATTTTTTATAATACCAGCTCCTTTATACGTAAAGGCCCACCTGTTCTCTTGTTTGTCTTTATAGAGGTAATAGACTACACCTTTGTTATAGCTATCCGGAAAGAAAAGTTCTTTGTATCCTTGGCCCTGCACCCATTTTAGCAAACCACGGTAGGTAGCGAGGTAGAGGTTGTTGCCGGTCTCATCTTCTATCATCGAGGCTATGCTGGCCCGCTCAATGTAATGGAGGTTGTACCCGTCTTTATCCACTTCTATCAATCCATAATGGAAAGGGAAGTACAGGCGGCCATTGGGCAAGCGGATTGCTCCTTGTAGTTGGGATAGAAAAAAGCGTTCTGTCTTTTGATCCATGCCTCTTACCTGTCCTGGTTGCAAAGTCTTTACCGTATTGTTCTCAAGGCGCCAGATGCCATTGTTGTGGCCGTTGAACCATGTTTGCGCGCCGGCACCTGGCAGGATAGCGAGCACCATGCCATTGCCTTCTTTTTTAAATCGCAGCTCCCGGAAGTAAAGATTGTACCAGGCTCGCAAGCCCTTGGTGGAGCCCAACCATAGTGCATTGAACTTATCGACCATGATGTCCTGGTATTCTTCATCGGATACTACAACCGGTTCTATGGCGCCTTTGCTCACCCTGAAGATCGTATCGTTGTTGTTATTGAAATACAAGTCGCCGGTGGAAGTACCTACCAGGTTGTGTTTGAGTGGAAAGCCATCGTGCACAAATGGAACGTACCTCGTAGTATCGAAAAAACGATCTTTCAGCGTAAGTGTATAAAATGCCTGTTGTTGCAGGTCGTAGTAATATAATTGTTCGGACCCTGCTTTACAGATATCCAATAAGGAATATGCAACGCGGCCAACTGAATCAAGTTTGCCTGATTTGATCTGCCACCAGTAGCCTTTCCGCGTAAATATATTGATGGTGCCGTTGCTGCCGGGCAGGGCTTTGATGATGTCTGTATTTTCCGGGAGCGCCAGCGGCGTAAATTGCCGGCTTTTGAAATCGAAGGTATAATGTACAATAGGGCTGGCTGATAGTGTAGGCAGGGGCGTTACATTGAACAGGTACAATTTGTTGTTCAAGACTGCCTGATAGCTCCAGAACTGGCTCGTAATTCCTTCCGGTAAGGAGAAAGAACTCACGTTATCGCCTGCAATAATGCTGAAGCCATTCCGCGTCAGTACCGACAAGCTATCCTTATTCAACTGGATAATATCGTTGCTCTCGTTGTCGCGCAGGCCATCGGTTGTATAATAATTCCTGAAGCCAAGTCCGTCGAACCGGCTCAACCCGGCCTGGGTACCTATCCAGAGGTATCCGCGCAGGTCCTGGAAAAGACTGCAGATGGTCATATCGGCCAGCCCATTGCCTGTAGTATATGTTCCGGAAGTGTAATTGCGTGTAAAGTCTTGCGACTGCGCGGGTTGTAAGGTGCAGATGCAGCAGAGCCCCGCGAGGGCAATTATAAGCAGTTGACGGTGCATGCAGGATTTAGTGTGCCCAAAAGAACAAAATATTGCCGACCTGACAATACCCCTAAAGGGGAAAGAGGCATGCTTGCGACCGGGAGCAGGTATTAGGCAGGTAGGGGGCGTCTGTAGGGCAGACCAGGATCAAAGTCTCTATAAGGTCTCTATAATGTCTCTGAAAGGTCTCTGTAACGTCTCTATAAACCCATCGGTACATGAAGTGGGGTAAGGGCAAAAAAAAGGCCCGGATAGACATCCAGACCATTTATAATCCAATATCCTATGAAAAACCATTTAACATATGTCAAATGGTATACCAATTCTGTTTTAAGGCAAAATACCCAGTTCCCACAGATTGAACACCTGGTTTTGCGGACTTAGTTCCGCATTTATCTGGTTCGTTCATCTAAAATATGGGCATTGGGATACCCGAAGGAACACATTATTCCTTTTGTTTATTTCGCAAGCTCAACTCTTGCAGCCTTACCAGTAAACTCAATAACAGCGGATGCAAATTTGCCGCCTGCCAGGCTGATTGGTTTGCTGTCCTTTGCTGCCACTGCCGGTTTGCCATTTACTGTTATGGTAGAAATGCCGGCCGTGGTTGGTATCAACAGGTTGAACTTTCTTACCTGCTTGCGCTTGTAGGCTGCTTCGTTGTTTGTCTTGATATCGATGGCAATGGTAGCTCCCTGGGGCGTAGCTGTAAAAGTTATGAGTTCGTAGTCGGCTTTTTCCAGTGTCCTTGTGCTGGCCCCATCGTCATCATAGAAAACGTAGGAAGAAGGAATCTCTGAAGGGTAATAAAGGAGGCTGATCTCTTTGGAATTATAAGTTTCTGTTGACTTGATAGAGTCTGCCTGCCACAAGGGAATAAAACCACCAGCTCTAGCAAATAAAGGAATACGGTTGATATCGACCGGCTGGCTCAGCCATTGTTTACCGTTGAGCAGGGTGTTGTCATAAAAGTTGTACCATTTGCCTTCCGGTAAATATACTTGCCGGGTGGTGGCGCCCTGGGTGGTGATGGGAACTACCATCAGGTTATCTCCCCAGAGGTATTGTTCGTCGGCTTTGAAGGCTTCAGGATCGACGAAGTTGTAATAATATAAGGGGCGCATCAATGGCTTGCCCAATACTGCCTGGTCATAGGCCAGGGTATAATTATAAGGCAGGAGTTGATAACGCAAGTTGATATAATTGCGAACAATGGCTTTGGTAGGTGCATCCCACAATGCAGGCTCTGAAGGAATATTCTTAATCGTTTTATCATAATCTTCCAGCGCCGTGCCGTGTGGGCGGAAGATCGGTGTAAATGCTGCAAACTGCAACCAACGGGTGTATAGTTCTGCATCGGCCTGATCGGCTGTGGCGAAACCGCCGGCATCTGCATGTACGAATGGCAGACCACTGGCGCTCATGCCCAGCAGTACCGGGAACTGTGATTTAAGGCCGCTCCAGCTGCGTGCAACATCACCCGTCCAGGGAAAAACACTGTAGCGCTGACTACCTGCAAAGCCGGCTCTGTTGAGGTGAAATAAACGGTCGGCCGAATTATCATCTCTGTATTTCTCAAACAACATCTTGCTCCAATAGTGGCCATAAATGTTGTGTACTTCATCGGCATTCATCGGCCGGTTCACGCCGTAATCCTTCAGGTTGTGTACTACTTCCGCAGGATGTTTTTCTGGTTCGCCAAGATCAGACCACCAGCCAGCAACGCCGTTGGATATCTGCTTTTTATAATACTTCCAGAACCAATCCTGGGCTGGCTTGCGGAAAATATCCACCAGGCCGCCATTACCAAAGTACAGATCGGTAAAGTTGTAGGGTTTATTGGCTGCATCTGTGGCCAGGAATGGTGTAGCCTCCGCATAAGTTTTAGCAGTGCGGAGAATAAATGGCTCGGTGATCAATACCGACTTCAGGTTATCTTTTGTACGGAAGTTTTCGATCATGAGTTTGGGATTGGGCCACTTGGTTGTATTCACCCAATCGAGATTGCCCAGGGTTCCTTTGATGTCATCTCCAAACCAAAACAGGTCAAAGATCAATCCATCCATAGGAAACTTATCATCGCGCATCTTCTTTACTACTTGCTGCACCTGTTCCTGGCTGCGGTAACCAAACCGTGATACAAAGTTGCCCAGTGCCCAACGTGGAGGCAAGGGTTGACGCCCCGTGATGGCCGTATAGTTCTTTAGCATCTCATCCATGTTTCTGCCAAAAACAACGTAGAATGTAAGTTCTCCGCTCATGAAGCCTGCCTCCAACACGTTCTTATCTGTAAGGCCGATATCAAAATAGCCTTTGGAAGGGTTGTCGAAAAACAATGCATATCCGCTGGAAGAAAGCAGTACAGGCACTGAGAAGTTGAGGTTGTCGGCGCCCAGGCCATAACCGTATGCTGCCGTGTTGTAAAGATTGAACCGATAGCCGCGGCGGTCCATCGGGATGGCGCGTTCTCCGCCGCCGAAGAACTTTTCCTGGTCGCTCAGCTGAAAGCGGAAGCCATTGTTATCGCCTTGTGTAAAGAATGAAGCGGATTTTACTTTTACTTCTTTACCGGATTTGAAATAGAGTTTATCGCGTTGTATTACGACGCTCGTATTGTTTTCCCACTCTATTGCTTGTGAAGTGGTGACTGTTATTTTGGTAGTGATTGCCTGTGGTTTGGTGACCACGGCATCCGATACCTGCTCTCCACGGGTATATCCCGTGGGTCGATAAGTGGTTTTAATAACCGGCACTGTAAATGGCTGAAAGGTCCATTCACCTTCTTTGGTCGTGTATACGATCTCATCTGCTTTACCAGTGAAGGGATCTTTCCCAACTGTATTGACAGCAACTTTTTGCGCGTGGGCAAGCGTAACGAGGAACAGGAGTACCAGGGTCACAGTGGTTTTCTGCATGGTTTGCATTTGGCGTCAATTTATAAAAACAAAGGGTGCCGTCAAAAAAATTGACGGCACCCTTTTGTTAAAGTCAGTGAATGTGATTAAGGCTTATCGAATATTTTAGTATCTATTTCTTTGTTGACTTCTACTTTTTTAACGGTTACATTGAGCGTCATGCCCTGGGGCAGTTCAATGGAAGAAGTATATGGTGTCACAAAACCATAATCTGTTTTCTTGTAATCAGAGAAGGTAACACCTTGCTCCATTTCCTGGCCACCAGCGTTTATTTTTGAAACTGTCTTTATAAGATAGTATGTAGTGGGGTCGATATAATAGGTAAGGTTACCGCCTTCTTTGGTAGTTACTTTCAATTTCCAGGCTTTTACTCCGTTCACATCTTCCTGACCAGCCAATTCTACTTTATTGCCTTTGGTGGCATAGTCGAGTAAAGCGCCACCGGGATACAGTTGGGATTTACCCAGCTTGGCCTGCTCTTCGGGCATGGGTTCGGCAGTTACCTGACCCGCCATAGGGTTGATGCTCCAACCACCTTTATCGGCTGTTATGCAGTTTACGATCTTCTGGCCACCAAAATCGATCTCGCTGAGGGAGCCCTTGCCATACAACACCGTGGTGGTGCTGGTAGCCTGGTTGCCCATCACTTCCATATCGGCTTCAATGCGGAGGGATTTCATGGCGTTGATCTTGTCTTTGCCGCCAATGGCTTCAATGTGTTTATTAACGATCTCGTCGACTGTTTGAGCTTGCACCGCAAAGCTTGCAGATAAGGTTGCCAAGGCCACTACTGATACACGCAGTAATTTCATGATATTTATTTTTAATTTGATAATAATGGGATAACGAAATGGTGAACAAAGGGTCGCCAGAACAAGATAGACGGCAGTTACCGTCGTCCACGTTGCAATGTTAGACGTAAAATGGCTGATAATATTACAAAGGGTCATAAATATTATGACTGGTCCTCACGGTGGGGACTCTTTGGGACAAGGCTGTTGAATTTCACAGGAATGCAATAGTGAATGACTGGTTTCCGAGGCTAAATGGCACTATATTTACCAATACAAAACAGCTTTATTTTCCATGGCGAGTTTTTCAATTACCGGCTTTCTGGCCGATGTGTGGCAAAAAAAGATCTACCCGGCAACGATCACTGTGGACCAGGGTATTATTCAATCGATCCAACCGGTGACGGCTGGCGCCCCTGTAAGTGAGCAATACATACTGCCTGGCTTTATCGATAGTCATGTTCATATCGAGAGTTCAATGCTGGTGCCGGCCGAGTTTGCCCGGCTGGCGGTGGTGCATGGCACCGTGGCTACAGTGAGTGACCCGCATGAAATTGCCAATGTGTGTGGCCTGGAGGGGGTGGAATATATGATCGCCAATGGCAAAACAACTCCTTTCAAGTTCTTCTTCGGGGCTCCCAGTTGTGTGCCGGCCACAACGTTTGAAACTGCCGGTGCGACATTGGATGTACAGCAGGTAGAAGCTTTATTGCAAAAAGACGAGGTAAAGTATCTCAGTGAGATGATGAACTTTCCCGGCGTGTTGTTCAAAGACCCTGAAGTGATGCAAAAGATAGCTGCTGCCCAACGCGTGGGTAAACCCATTGACGGGCATGCTCCCGGTTTGCGCGGTGATCAGGCCAAACAATATATTGAGGCTGGCATGTCGACCGATCATGAATGTTTTACTGCAGATGAGGCGTTGGACAAGTTGCAATATGGCATGAAAATATTGATACGTGAAGGCAGTGCCGCCAAGAACTTCGAAGCACTGATCGGGTTACTACATGATCATCCGGACAGTATTATGTTTTGCAGCGACGACAAACATCCCGACAGTCTCGTAGATGGTCATATCGATCAGTTATGTGCAAGGGCTGTTGCCAAAGGCATCGACTTGTTTAATGTATTGCAGGCTGCCTGTGTAAATCCCGTATTGCATTATCAATTGCCTGTAGGCTTGTTAAGAGTGGGTGACCCTGCCGATTTTATCGTGGTAAAGGATATGGAGCAGTTTACTGTTAAGGCTACTTATATCAACGGACAAAAAGTGAGTCATGACTGGCCCAGTAATCATGCTAAACAAAAACCGATCAACAACTTCAATTGCCTGCCGGTAAAACCGGAAGATCTTATCGTGCCTTATATAGATAAGGAAACAGTGCCTGTGATCGAAGCATTAGATGGTCAACTAATCACCAATCGCATCGATGTGCCCGCAAGCTGGTTATTGAACGAATCCAATCAACAACTTGTCAGTAATCCTGGCAAGGATATATTGAAGATGGTGGTGGTTAATCGCTATCATCCGGCAAAGCCTTCGATGGCTTTTATAAAAAACTTTGGACTCAGGGCCGGTGCATTGGCCTCTTCCGTAGCCCACGATTCTCACAACATCGTGGCTGTAGGTACAGATGATGAAAGTTTAAGCCACGCCATCAACCTTGTAATAGCGCAAAAGGGTGGTGTAAGTTGTTATAGTGGCGGACACCACAAACAGGAAATGGTCGTTGCTTTACCTGTTGCCGGATTGATGAGTGATGAAGATGGATATGATGTGGCCGATGCTTATACTGCCATCGATACCATGGCCAAGTCGCTGGGCTCTGGTTTATCGGCACCTTTCATGACGCTTTCCTTTATGGCACTGCTTGTAATTCCTCATTTAAAGCTGAGTGATCTTGGACTTTTTGACGGCGATCAATTCAAATTTGTCTAAGACCCCAGGGTCCTTTTTTCTTTTGCTATAGTGATTTTTCTATGCGTACCTATTTAAGTAGTTGTACGCAATTTTTAAAACAAGATTGGTAGACTAATCGCATAAAATGAGCAGCGATGCGGATTGTCTTCATTTCTCCTATTTGTGTGCGCATCACGCAACTGGGTATTTTCAACATTTATCTCCGGGTGTATTCAACATGTTAGCTTAAGAAAATCACCTACGACATTAAAATCCCTTTTATTGACATTTGTTATACTCATTCTTTTTATATCTTTAGTAACAGTTACGGCTATCTATAGTATCACCCTACCATTTTCCAATACAATACCTCTGAATTATTGACCTGGCGTATCCTACCCTTGCCAATTAATGCCTGTTTGTGAAACCCCGACTAAACCCGAGCAACTATATGTCTTTTAATCATCATTCTCCTGGTGATCCCGGAACCGCCACCCTGATAGAATCGCCCCTTGTACTCTTTGCCCATGCGGTTCATCCGCTAAGCCCAGATGCAAGAGCTTATGCTAACAGAAAGAGTTTTTCATATCGCGTAAAAAAAGGAGAGTTCCTGGTAAGATCAGGTGAGCTTTGTCCTTATGTGTACTTTATTCAAAAGGGCATATTGCGTGGTTATGTTCAGGATGGCAAAAAGGAGATCACTACCTGGATCACATCTGAGAATGAGCTGGCTACTTCCATCACCAGTTTTCATGCGCAACAAAAGGCTTTCGAGAACATACAGGCCATAGAAGACAGTGAACTGATCGGCCTCCATTATGACGACCTTCAACATCTCTACAATAATTACCCGGAAGTAAATATTACAGGCAGGAAGCTGCTGGAGAAATATTACCGGGATGCCGAAGAACGGGCTTACATTGCCCGCCTTACCGAGGCTACTTCAAAATATCAACGTTTTATTGCTACCAAGAGTTTTATGCTGAACCGCGTGCCCCTGAAGTTCATCGCTTCTTACCTGGGTATGACACTGGAAACACTGAGCCGCATCAGGAGTAAGTTGTCTCACGCGAAATAACAAGTCGGTTTCCCCGAGAAAAAGCCTGCTTTTACCGGTAAATTGGCCTTAATGACGGTCGGGCTATTGTATTGCCTGTACTGTAACCATAGTTTTGTGTAAAATAACAGGTTATGCAAAACCAGGAGTTACAGGAGCAGCAAACAGGGAAGAAATTCCGTCGCCGTAGAAAGAACAATGTCATCGCCGGTTTATTCCTGCTGCTCGCAGCCACCGTGATCATGATACGCCAGGTAGAACCCAGCCTCATTCCCGGCTGGTTGTTCAGCTGGCCTATGATCCTCATTATAGTAGGTTTTTTTGTAGGCATCTTAACGAGGTTCCGCGACTTTGCCTGGCTGATATTGATGGGCATCGGCGCTTTCTTCCTCGCTGACCGGGCCTTTACTGATTTTGATGCCGGCCGCTTTATCATACCGGTAGCGGTTGCCGGCGTTGGACTTATTTTAATTTTTGCCTCCGGCAAAAAAAAACACCGTGATAAAAACGAGGACGGAGGCTTATACTACAAGGTAACTGTAGGCGTAACTGACGAGCCGAACATCGAAGAAAACACGGATAAATATTCGCCTGATGGAATTGATGCGGTCTCTATTTTCGGCAATGTGAAAAAGGTGATCTACTCCAAAAACTTCCAGGGGGGCGAGGTCGTATCGATCTTCGGTGGTGCAGAAATAAACCTCACCCAGGCCGATTTTAAAAGTCCCATCATTTTAGAGCTTGTACAGATATTCAGCGGCGCCAAGCTGATCGTGCCTCCAAATTGGACAATACGTTCAGAAGCTGTTGCCATATTTGGTGGCATTGAAGACAAACGACCACCGCAAGCCCATGTTAATACAGACAAGGTGTTGATCCTACAGGGTACTGCTCTTTTTGCAGGCATCGAGATCAGAAGTTATTAAGCTCCTTATTCCTGAATTTTTCAAACCCATTAAGCTATGAGTTGGTTCCTGTCTAAAATTGTTTACCAGATCATTTGCGGGGAAGGCAATCATACTCCCCAGTTCGACGAACAGTTGCGGCTCATCGAAGCCGATGATGAGACTACTGCGTTTGCAAAGGCACAAACTATTGGTGAGCTGGAACAGGAAATGTTTTTCAACCAACAACAGAAGCTGGTTCAATGGAAGTTTATCAATGTAAGTGAGTTGTATAAAATATCTGCGCTGATAGATGGTGCGGAGCTTTACTCGAGGGTGCAGGAATCGGACAATGCCGGATTGTATATCGAGCTGGTGCATAAAAAGGCGGCACACATCCGATCGAATATTACGCACCGGTTCCTTGAATTATTTTAGGACACGAATTTCACGAATCAGGCGAATTACACGAATTGTACGAAACTAACTGCTTCACTAATTAAATATAAACTGCGTGGCCACATCGCCATTAGGTACATATAAAACCAAACTGATCTTTACCGGCTGCTGGCTGGTATGGTCGATCGTGCAGGTAGCCATCCTGCAAAACTGGGAATTGTCGTGGAAGGTGGCTATCATAGACGCAGTTGTATCCAACGCATTGCTGGCAGCGGCCTGCGTGCTGGTGAGTAATAATATGCGTTACTACCGTCCCCGCAAAGGCAGGTATATTTATCTGCTGGTTCTTTGTGCCGCCATCAGTGGCTTATGGGCATGGGTGGTAAAATATCTATCGAATGAATTGTTGGGTGAAAACGAAGGTTACCTTCCTTTTCTACAAGTGTCCATGCCCATCCGTTTTACGATAGCGCTACTGGCAACCGGTTGTATGGCACTCATCAGCGAATTATGGTATGCACAGGAGGATCAAAAGGAAACTGAACAAAGGAATGTAGCTGCTTCACAACTGGCCAAAGATGCAGAGTTGTATAAATTGAGGCAGCAGCTGCAACCTCACTTTTTATTCAATAGCCTCAACTCTATCAGTGCGCTGGTGGTTAGCCGGCCGGAACAAGCGCGAAAAATGATACAGCAGTTATCCGATTTCTTACGCGGCACTCTGAAGAGAGAGGAGAACCAATGGATAACATTGGAAGAGGAGCTACAACACCTGGAACTGTATCTTGAGATCGAGAAAGTACGGTTTGGCCATCGCCTCCATACCCTACTTGAACATGATGCAGCCGCCTCTACACATCGTATCCCTCACATGTTGTTGCAACCCGTCGTAGAAAATGCCATTAAATTCGGATTGTACGATACAACAGAGCAAGTTACCATCAGCATATCAACAACTGTAACACCAGAGTTTCTGCAGGTCATTGTTAAAAATCCATTTGACCCTACCACTTCCTCCCCCAAACAGGGAACAGGTTTCGGTCTGAATTCTGTTCAACGACGGTTATACCTGTTGTTTGCCCGCAATGACCTCCTGACTACGGCAGCGGAAGGCAATTTATTTACCACTATTGTAAAAATACCGCATATATGATCAAGGCTCTAATCATAGATGATGAACCTTTGGCTCGGGCCATTATTCTTGAATATTTGCAGACGCACCCGGAAATTACCGTTGTGCAGGAATGCAATGATGGCTTCGAAGGGGTCAAGGCTATACAACAGCATCAGCCGCAGTTAGTATTTCTCGACATACAGATGCCAAAGATCAATGGTTTTGAAATGCTGGAGCTTGTGGACCAGCCCCCAGCCATCATATTTACTACAGCTTTCGATGAATATGCCATCAAGGCTTTTGAAAGTCATGCTGTCGATTACCTGCTGAAGCCTTTCAGCCAGGAAAGACTCGATAAGGCTATTCAAAAGTGGATGGACCAACGGCAACCTGTAACGCCCTCTGCCCCCTTACTGGAAACAGCTGCTTTATCTCCGCAGCAAAGTCATCGGATCGTTGTAAAAACGGGTGGCAGGATCAGGATCATCCCCATTGAAGACATCGATTATCTCGAAGCGGCCGATGATTACGTAAAGATCCATACCGCTGACGGTACCTTCCTCAAGAATAAAACGATGGGACATTTTGAAAATGTGCTGGACGCTGCCCAGTTTGTCCGTACGCACCGGTCTTATATCGTGAATGTGCAACGCATCACCCGCCTCGATGCTCACGAAAAAGAGAGCTGGCTGGCGCTGTTGACCACCGGCGCCCGGGTGCCCGTGAGCAAGGCCGGCTACACCAAACTGAAAGGTGTGCTGGGTATTTGATAACCGTATCCGGTAACGGTAAACGGGTAATCCCTGCGGCAATCTACCTATAGATTTATTGTGTATATTACGCATGCCCGCATTGCACAGGAGTAGTGTTTTGGCAATTCCTGGCAACCTGCAAATCACATTACATGACCAAACCTTTATCAGATCAGGATATTATTGCGCTGTTCAAGCGTGGGGAGCATGCGGCCTTCGACCATCTTTTCAAATTACATTACAGGGCATTGGTGTATTACGGCAGCCAGTTGGTAGCCGATGAGCAGGAGGCAGAGGACATCGTGGTAGAAACTTTTGTAAAGCTCCTGCGCAAACGTTCCGACTTTGATAATCTGCCAGATATCAAGGCTTTCCTATTTACTTCTGTAAGAA
The DNA here is from genome assembly GCF_059502485.1 of Paraflavitalea sp. Lineage (NCBI taxonomy): Bacteria > Pseudomonadati > Bacteroidota > Chitinophagia > Chitinophagales > Chitinophagaceae > Paraflavitalea > Paraflavitalea sp. The sequence goes on along the minus strand of NZ_JCACET010000004.1, from coordinate 307,801 downwards.
ACGCCTGTTATGACTACCTAAGGTATACACAACGCCACGAAATATCTCACCAGGAATTAATTTACCTCACAGGCAAAGAAGAGACAATAGACGACGTAGAGATGATCAAGGCCAAAGTTTTACAGGAAATCTATAACGAAATAGAGAATCTGCCTACTCAATGTCAGAAGGTCTTTAAATATGTTTTCTTTCATGGCCTCACCACCGAGCAGATAGCCGCCGAGATGAATATTAGTCCGCAAACGGTATTGAACCAAAAAACCCGCGCCTTAAACCAGCTGCGTTCCTCTCTGCTGAAGAAAAACCTGTTACCTTCCACCATCAGCCTCTATTATTTTGCTGTCATACTGCAACAGTTAGGCGCAACGGTATAACCCCGCCCAACAATCTAACATACAGATATCCTGTCAGTTATGTATTCACAACGGACAATTCCCATCTTTTTTAAAAAAACTTCCTAATTCGTTTGGTTAAAACAGCCATCTCAACGTGGTATAGTAAGTAATTGTCCATTTGGTGCTTGTAAACACCTCTCAAGAAAGGAATCATGCAATACAAAACAGACGAACTGATATTAAAGTATTTGTCCGGCAAGCTAACGGAAGAAGAGCAGCTATACCTGGACGAATGGAAATCCCAACCCGTCAACCGTCAATTGCTCGATCAATTAAGCAATGGAGATTGGGTAAAGCAAGAACTCCGGAAGATGCATCAGATCAGAGAGGACAAAGCATATAGCAAACTAAGCCAAATATACGCACAACAAGATGCGCCTATCCAGATCGGCCGTGCGCGGAACACCCGAGCATGGTATTGGGCTGCAGCCACGCTGCTGCTGGTGGCTGCAGGTACCTTGTTCCTACTCAGCCGCAAGGATAAGGGTGCTCTGCCGGGCATCGCCGCCATCGAAGAACGTTTTAAAAATGATGTAGAGCCCGGTAGTAACAAGGCTACGCTGACATTGGCCAATGGCAACAAAATTGCCCTGGATAACACCACCAATGGCCAGCTTGCCCAAGAAGGCAATATAGCCATCCTCAACTCAAATAATGGCCAGGTAACCTATCAGAAAAAAGCAGGGAATACAGAAGCTGGTGTCGAGATCCACAACATGGTTTATAACACTATCACTACGCCACAGGGAGGCCAATACATGGTAGTATTGCCCGATGGCAGCAAGGCGTGGCTCAACTCTGCTTCTTCACTTCGGTTTCCGACTGCCTTTACTGAAAAGGAACGGGTAGTGGAACTTACCGGCGAAGGTTACTTTGAGGTGGCCGCTTCCTACCGGAAAAAAGATAAAAGCAAAACGCCCTTCATCCTAAAAGCAGGTACTGTAGCCGTGGAGGTATTGGGTACTCATTTCAATGTAAATGCCTATACCGATGAAGAGGATATTACAACCACCTTGCTGGAAGGAGCCGTGCAAGTAACTGGTCCCCAGGATGGCGGTTTATTAAAGCCCGGAGAACAGGCGCAAGTGAATAAAGAGGGAATATTGAAGAAAACAAAACCCGACCTGGAGCCTGTCATGGCATGGCGCAACGGTCTGTTTTCATTTAAAAATGCTTCGATAGCCTCCATCATGCGCCAAGCCCAACGCTGGTACGGGATCGAAGTTGTTTATGAAAGTAAGGTAAATAAAGACCAGGCATTAAACGGAGACATTCCCAGAAATGTGGCTTTATCTAAGTTCTTAAAAATATTGGAGGCTACCGGGTCAGTTCATTTCCAGATCGTTGGGAAAAGAGTGACCGTGATGCCTTAAGTACTAATTAGTTATTTCAAAGAGATTGGTCTTGCCCCACAGTGTACCAAGACCGGAAGTAAGTTCTTTTTTTTCAGGGAATACAATTACCAGAATGTGGGTGGTACGAATACAAATTCTTCTTAGTATTGCAACCACGAGGGGAGATCCTACTATGCTCTCTAAAAACACTGGGGTGTCCTTCGTTCTCGTTTCGCTGTCCGGTTGTGGAGCCGGTTGAGACGAAGGACACCCTTTCTCAAGTAAAGAACCTGTTATAATCCAACTGGCTGCTATGAAATATACCGGCATACTCATCACGCTTCTTTTCGTGCTGTTGTGCTTTCACTTGCATGCCCGGCAAGCCGAGCCAGCCAATATTACTTTGCGTGTTAAGAATGCTTCTGTGGAACAGGTTTTCAAAGAAATAAAAAAACAAAGCGGTTATGGTTTCGTATATCCATCCGGCATACTTGCCCAGATGCACAAGGTTACTTTCACCACTATGAAAGCCAGCCTCAGGTTCGTACTGGACCAGCTATTCAAAGACCAGCCATTTACTTACACTATTATCGACAAAGTAGTTGTCATTAAAAGCAGGGGTAATGATCCCGGTCAAACAGACCAACCAATAACAGGCAATATACTCACTCAGGTAAGGGGTAAAATAACCAATGAAAAAGAAGAACCTCTCCAAGGGGTTACTGTAGCAGTAAAAGGTACTGACCAAGTTACCTACACCAATGCTACTGGTCATTTCAGCCTCAACAATATACCCCGGGGAGTAACGCTGCATGTTTCGAGCGTGAACATGGAAACTTATGAATTGAAAATAAACAGCCAGACCGAGTTCGCCATACGCATGAAGGAAAAGGTGCGTGAACTGGCAGATGTGACGGTGATGGTAAATACCGGCTATGAAAGGATACCTAAAGAACGGGCAACAGGCAGCTTTGAATTTATATCCAATGAAGAGCTGGAGCGGAGAGCCGGTACCGATATCCTAAGCAGGCTGGAGGGTGTGGCAACCGGCATCATATTCGACAGAAGAAGAATGGCGTCCAATCAAACAACCATACCCATCAATAATGTTACGATCAGGGGACTAAGTACGTTGACGGAGACCATGAAAAGACCGCTGATCGTTCTTAATAACTTTCCTTACGAAGGCGACATCAATAATATTAACCCCAATGATATCGAGAACATCACTATTCTGAAGGATGCCGCAGCAGCATCGATCTGGGGCGCCCGCGCTGCCAACGGAGTGATCGTGATCAATACAAAAAAAGCAAGATTCGATCAAACCACCTCACTCTCTTTTAATGGCAACGTAACAATAGGAGAAAAACCCGACCTGTTCCGCTACCCTTCTATGGCTATTGCCGACGTAATAGAGAACGAAACTTTCCTATTCAGCAAAGGGTTTTACAATGCACTTATCAGCAATACCACCGTATATCCAGCGCTCACGCCGGTAGTAGAGTTACTTGCCAACAGAAGAGCAGGCAAGATCACAGCCGCGGATTCAGCCAGGATGATCAATGCCTTGTTGGCGCACGATGTCAAAAAAGATTTCTCGGCATATATCTACCGGCCATCTGTCGCGCACCAATATTCGGTAAGCCTCTCCGGTGGTTCCAACCTCGTTAAATATATGGCGTCGATGGGATACGACAAGAACCTGTATAACCTTGAAGGCAATAATTATCAGCGTATCAACTTCCGGACTGATATTACTGCAAAACCTATTCAACAGCTTGATCTCAATATCTCTATTTTGTATACAGACATAAACAGTGCCGCCAACTCATTAGGTGATTTTGGATCTTCCACTTATGACATAAGACCGGGGCGGGCTCTCTATCCTTATGCTCAATTGGCAGACGCACAAGGTAACGCATTTGCAACGCCTAAAGATTACCGGATAGGATATGTGGATACAGCCGGAGGAGGACAATTGCTTGACTGGCATTATAAAATACTGGAAGAGATCAGCAATACGACAAACAAGACAAGCAACCAGGATATATTATTGGGGGTAAACGCAGGATACACAATCAATGATCTTATATCTGTGACCGGAAGTTATCAATTTGAGCATACCAATATAAAGGGTAGCAAATTGATGAATCAACACACCTACTATACCCGGAATTTAATCAACTTATATACAGAAATATATCCCGACAGAGTAGTAAATAATATACCATTGGGCGGCATTCTTGATGAATACAGCGGTCAACTCCGATCACATGCAGGGCGCTTGCAGATAAACGTGCATAAAACCTGGAATACCAAACACGAGTTGGTATCGATATTGGGTGGGGAGATACGCACCAAAGAGCAAACGCAAAACGCAGAAAGGGTGTATGGCTACAATGCTGGTAATTTATCTACAAGCCTCGTTGATTATATTACTCACTTCCCTTTGTATGGCGGACGGGGAAGCTCCACCATACCATTCCAGGGGAATATAGCAAAAGCAACTGACCGCTTTGTTTCTGTATTCGGTAATGCCTCTTATACTTACGACAGGAAATATATTCTATCTGTGAGCGCGCGGAAAGATGCAGCCAACCTTTTTGGCGTACAAACCAATAATAAGTGGAAGCCTTTCTGGACAGCAGGCGCCGCCTGGAATATCAGCAACGAATCTTTTTTCAACAGCAAAACGATCAACACGCTTAGGATCAGAACCTCTTATGGATCTCAGGGCAACGTGAACAACCTGCTGACGCCTTATACCATACTTCAATATTCTCCTGCCGGTGAAAACCCATTGAATAGCGTTCCTTTTGCCAGTATTTTAGTGCCCGGCAATCCCGGATTAAGCTGGGAAATGATTTACCAGTTTAACGGCGGAATAGATTTCGGATTACTCAACAGCCGCATTTCAGGTTCTATCGATGTATTTGGAAAACATACCGACAACTTAATTTTGCGGGCAGAGATAAACCCAACTACCGGTATAGCCAGTGTGTTCAAGAACAGCGCCAGCATGATTGCCAAAGGCATCGATATCAGTATCAATACTGTTAATATCAAAACTGATCGCTTCCGGTTTGCTACGGAATTGGGATTAAGCTATGCTACCAATAAAGTAAAAGACTTTTTACTCGACCAGGGTGGCATGCTCGTGAACGATCTGCTTACCGGAGGCGGTGCTACTGGCATAGGTATATATCCTATCAAAGGCAAAGCACCTTATTCCATATTCAGTCTGCCATTTGCCGGTCTCAATGGAACTACGGGAGACCCTCAAGGCTACCTGGGAAAGACTATTACAACTGATTACCGGGCCATCTTCAACCAGCGCGCCGATACAGCCACGCTACAATATAATGGCTCGGCCATACCTACCGTATTTGGCTTTTTTAATAATACCTTTCAATACAAAGGGATATCCGTCCTTGTCAATATCAATTATCGCCTGGGGTACTATTTCAGGAAAAGCACCATCGACTATTACCGGCTAAATAATTCAGGTATCACTCATAGTGATTTTTCCAGGCGATGGCAGCATCCCGGTGATGAAGCTCATACAACCATTCCTTCCAGGGTTTATCCTGTAAGTAATAACCGCAGGGACAACTTTTATGCTTTCTCTGCTGAAAATGTGAAAAAGGGAGATCATGTCAGGTTACAATTCATCAAACTGGCTTATGAATTTAAGCCAGCCCACAAAAAGGCCTTACTCAGGAGTGCCCAGGTTTATGTGATCGCTAATAATCTCGGCATTCTTTGGCGGGCGAATAAAGAGAAACTGGACCCGGACTATAATCCGGCTACTTCTTTTTTTCCACCGCCTAAGAGTATAACAGTGGGTGTAAAAATGGTCTTATAAGCTGCCAACATGAAAAGAACCATCTTATTATATCTTGTTGTGGTTTTCCTCGGAACTTCCTGCCAGAAGTTCCTTGAAAAAAAATCTGATCAGAGCCTGACAACGCCCCAAACGCTTGCCGACCTTCAGGCATTGGCAGATAACCCCAGTCTCAGCCTCAGTACAAGAGTTATCAATAACCTGACCGACGAGTACTATATATCTTACGACTACTGGCAGGCCATCGAAGAGCAAGACCGGGACAGTTATGTATGGGCTGCTGATCTTAATAATTACGAAGATTGGATCAACATGTACAATCATGTACTTTATTGCAACACTATTCTCGATCATATAGACAAAGTAGATGATGCTACCAATATCAACGTAGCGAATCCGATCAAAGGAAGTGCACTGTTTTTGCGATCCTTTTATTTTTACAAAGTAGCTGAATTATATGCTCCGCCATTTGACGCTGCGACCAATAAAACAGACTGGGGAATACCGCTCAGGCTCGATGCAGACTTCAACGTACCAGCCAACCGGGCAACCATTGAAGCTACCTATCAACAGATGATCAACGACCTGCAAACTGCTGCCGACCTGTTGAAAAACAATAAACCCACTTCTCAGCTCAATAAAACAAGACCAACCATAACTGCCTGTTATGGAATGCTGGCCAGGATATACCTGCAAATGGGCAATTTTGAGAAGGCATTGGAATATGCAAATCTGTGTTTAGAAACATATGATAAGCTGCTGGATTATAATGACGCTTCACAGGTTGATACTACTTCCCTGACACCTATCAAAAAATTCAATCAGGAGGTAATATTTTATGCCGAAGTAAAATATGCTATTACTTCCAGTTCAGAAGCTATCATCGACAGCAGCTTATATAGATCATTTAACGATAGCGACCTGAGAAAAAAAGTTTATTTCGAACTTAATCAAGATGGAACGCCCTGGTTCAAGGGCTCCTATAATGGAAGTACCGATAATCTATTTCAGGGAATAGCCGTGGATGAGGTCTATCTTACCCAAGCGGAGGCAGCGGCAAGAACGGGAAATGCCAACCTGGCCATGACCAGCCTTAATACGCTTCTATCTAAAAGATACCGAACAGGCTCTTTTGCATCTTATGTGGGATTAAAGCCAGAAGAAATACTGTCCATCATACTCGTTGAAAGAAGGAAAGAGCTGCTATACCGGGGAACGCGGTGGTCGGACCTGAGAAGACTTAATAAGACGCCCGCATTTGCAACTACTATCAAAAGAAAACTGAACGACCAACTAATAGCGTTGCCTCCAAACGATCTGAAATATACGTTATTGATACCCATAGAAGTCATCAACAAATCATCTATGCCACAAAACAAGCGTTAAGCAATGAAATCAATTGCACTCCTCATTGCCTTTATGCTGCTTAACATCTTGCCGGGCACTGCACAATCTTCCAGCTCTTCTATAGAAAAAGAAGTATCGGTAACAGATTGGAATGCTATCGGATTGCTCTTCGTTCCTGAATTCTTTGAACAGAACAGGGACACACTGGTTCGACAAATCGGGGAACGGGAATTTGAAAAAGTACTAAAGTTTGGCAACATATTAGGTTGGCCGCGATCAATGCAATACAAACCAGGACAGCAAAAAGATACAACTGCTCAGCAAGACTATTTTGAAAGGCTCAGCAGGTTGAAAATGTATAAAGTGGCAAGCTGGCAACAATACTACAACAACCAGAAAACATTCAGGTATGCGTTGTTGCGGGTTCCTTATGCAGTAAACATCAACTGGGACAAAGATAGTAAGTGGGACACCGTTTACTTTATTGTTAAAGAGAACGCTCTTAAAGAAAATTGACTTGCCTATATTAAAAGTGGCGTGTCTATGACTCACGTATAGCCACGCCACTTTTCTGTTTACCTAAACTCAAGAGCAGGGCCTTCAGATGATAAAGGCTCGTCGCTCAATCTATTATTGGATGTAGATGTAATATCCAATGTTTCGAAACCGGTATCGAATTCCGTAAAATCAATAACGCCATCATTGACATCGAGGATCCTGAACCAAGCCAACTTTTTAGGGCTGCTATTAGCAAAAGTGCCCGGAGAGCCTGCTTGTTGTGTGTAGTTGTTTACATCTTTCTCTACACTTTCAAAGATGTCAAATACCATGTAAACATTGACGAACTTCTTTACAGTAAAAGAACTGAGTGCAATGGCGAATACTACCGCCAAAATTCCCGAAAGGTTGCGTTGCATAAATAAAAAAATTAAAAGATGATAAGCCTACTCTGAACAAGGTTTTCGGCATCCCCCTTAACCGTTTTGAGGCGACACGGATAACCGCCTGTATTTAATCATAAAAGCAGAAAAACTGAGTAATAGCACTACGATGCCGAGGATAAGCTTTCGCTTATTTCCCAACTCATTAACGATACCACCAAAATCATGGGGATTATGCGGCCACTGGAAAGACACGATCATTAGTATGATCACAAATAAAGAAGACAACAATAGTCCTGCGCGTCTGCTTCGGGGAATAAACAATAACAGCGCAATAATAAATTCCAGGGATATGATCATCCAGGCAACAAGGGAAGTGTGCACAGTATAAAAAGTCAGCATATTCTTAAGACTTTGCAACTGAACACAATTACTGATCAGGCTGTGAATATAAAACACCAGCAACAAAGCTGATACGATCTCTACAATCGTATTTTTTTTCATAGAACAAGATATAATGATAAAGAGTGTTGATTTCCCGGGCTACGCAATAGCATACAGGTGACAGTTGAGAAACTGTCTATGCCCAGATTTTTACAGGTAAAATTAAAGCGGATCTATTCGGAGTCAATAGCCTGAATAGCTATTGACCGTTATACAATAGTTCAGTAAGGTCAGTATCGTAATAAAAAATGGGCGCCGGCAGCATACAAGGCCTTCCTTTTCAGAACCACCCTGGTAAACCGGTATACGGCAACCACATAACAGGCTTGTATGTTCAATGTACAGGGATAATGTTGACTAAAAGGTCCTCAATTGCAAAAAGGATTTAATCACCCATTACTCTGCAACACGGCCGGCAGCCCGGATGAATACAGCTACTTCTCATGTGCCTTGATACGATAGATTAAGACAAATAAAAAAGTTCAGAGCCCAACCTCAACATTCGAAACTTTATTACGTGCATGAACTCACACAAATATACCCACACTACTATACCCGTTGTTTTTGAATCAGCCGGATATTTTTCCATAAATGACCATCAACTCAACATATTTCCGATCTCATTATGGTCATTCGCTATCACTTCACATCCAATACAAAAATACCAGTCCCAACAAAAAGTTGTTTTAGATAGAAGAATTCATTTTTTTATAAATGACCAATAAGTCAAAAAAAATTACCTGCTGCGGAAATACTTGGGCGGATGGCCATGATATTTTTTGAAAGCAGTAGAAAAATTGGCAAAGCTCTGATAACCTGTCAGTGCCGCAATATGTTCAATTGAAGTGTCGGTTTCCAGCAATAGCTTGCTGGCCTGCTCCATGCGAATATCTAACAGGAAGCTATACAGTTTAATACCAAATAAAGTAAGGAAGCGTCTTTTTAAAGTACGGGGCGTAACGTCATACATACCGGCAAGCTGATCCAGGTCGATGGGTTTATCCATATTCGTTAACAGAAATGCTTTCACTTCATATAAGGTCTCCACTTCTTTGGTAGTAAAACGGATGATCTTCTTAAGGGGTTTGGTGGCGGTTTGGTCCAATACCATGATTAGTAACTCTTTTACGAGGGAATCATATTGTATCTTACGTAATTCGCCTGTATAAGGGCAATGGAGCAGGTCATGAATGCAACGCATCATTTCTACCGAAGCTACCTGGTTGATCTTGCAAAGCTTAGTGAAAACATGCTTGTCTGTTTTACGCAACCAATCTGCCAGATGTGGGAAATGGGCACCAAAAGCTGCCAGGTAATCACGGGAAAAGTATATCTCCAAATTGGAGTAAGATCTATCCTTGAAACTTATCTTTTCCTGTATAAAAGGCGCATACAACAAATTGAACCCACGCTCATGCATAGGTACACTACCTATTTTGGGGTCATAATAATTAAAGCTGTTATTCAGAATAAACCGGAGCTTATAAACGGGCTCCTCGCGGATGATGGTAAGGCGGTCGCCTCTTTTGATCTGGTAGCTATTGTACCACACCGAATACTGATTACCAGGTGTTTCCTGCAATAAAAGATCACCAAAAGCGCCAGAGCCGGTGATGCTGTTAGATCCAGGGATCTTATACTCCCACAGCCACGTAGGAGCGGAATCGGATAATAGGATATTACCCTCACTTTCCGAAAGGACATGGACGTTCATACTGATAGGTTTAATGGTTCGAATCCAGTTACAATTTCGGGTATACATCCAACTTTCGAGCCATTACGTATGTTTTTATTTTAGTGCAGCTCACCTGGTAAGCATTCCTTACAATCTTCGCATCACTAAGTGTTTTCCCGTATTATTTGCTAAATATTAGAAAGTATTTTACTAAAATAAAATCGATCGGTAACTTACATTCGAAAAAAAAGAATCAAATTTCTCTTTCGTTTTTTGAGCTGATAGCTTCGATTCAACCAAACATTTACTTCCCTTAGAGATCATCTGACCCGTGACCCTTTAATAAATTAATCCCTGGTAAGGCCCTGGTATACATTATTTAAACCAAATGTATGTCCACCAGTACTCTTTCCACGCCTGTTGCTCTCCAGGCAAAAGCAGACATAAAAAGCGACACGCAAGAAGCCGCGAATCTCCATGTTGTACGCAAAATGCTGTGCAAGCCAGTGACGTATGACATAGTACAGAACATCCTTTTTGCAAGACACTTCGTAACGGATCAGGCGCTGATCTCGATACGATTGTTATGTCTGTCTACCGATTTGCCGGTTATCTATAACTGGCTGCCCTGGGAATATACACGCCACCTGAAGAAAGAAGCGCACATCGGTCACTTGCTTGAAATATACAGTGGCGTTGCCGGCTCGGGCACCGCGCAATCTTTTATGGTGATGATGAATAACACAAATCTTGCGCAGGCAGATGTGTACCAGGCTACGGCCGATGACATCAGCCTACAGTATCAAGTGAGCCCGGGAGATTACAGACTGCAATTATTGATAAAACCAGAGCGACTGCTCATAGGCAACTTTTCCACCTGTGCCATCCAGACAACTTTGGATTTCCTGTTTACCTTCCAGGAAGTAAAACGGATCGTGATGCAGCTCGATGAGAATGAGTACCTGAATAGTAAAATGGAAAAAGCGGGGTTTGTATTTCATAAGAAGACAACTACACGACAAAAGACAGCACGTCTTTATATCTGCACCAGAGAAGGATACAAGAGAACAATGGGATAAACAAATCAGCTGGCATCACCATACCTTTGTACACGCGGCACAGGCATCACGCACCTGCCGCTGTGCACGCGTAATCGACTTCCTGATCCTGTTATTGGCACCTTTTACTGCAATATCGAGAGTACGATCAAGTGCTACAACGTACCAATCGCGCCACACTTCAAGGATATGTTTTTCTTTAACAGCATCTTTACCCTCTTTCACATTGGTATTGCTCAGGGCACATTCAATTTTCAGGCGCTGCAATGCATTAGCAGTAATATCTTTAATGAGGGCTATAGCCGTATTTCTTTCCGCCTGCGTAAGCAGATAAGCTGTTGCCAAAGCGCTTACGCCTACATGCTTCATTTCTTCAGCCGACACCATTTCCAGCCGGTCGCCATCTGTGTGATAAAAGACATCCGTAAAATGCCACATCAGCAAGCCGGGAATCTTTGCATTTAAAAAAGGCGTATGATCACTGCCGCCCTCAAAGGGATTGGTATTTACTACCCAACCCGTAGCTTTCGACTCCTGCAGGCAACGGTTCAACAACACATCGTTAAAATAATGTGGGAACATGTCTGCTTCTTTCATAGGCGAACCACCCCATTCGCTGTGCTTATCATTGCCTCTTGTCCAAATGGCTGAAGGATCGGGCATCTTCTCGATCAGGAAACTGCCGCCGGTTTTCGATACATCTTCACCCACCATGTCGAGACTGAGCCCCCATTTAATGCCTCGCGCACGAACAGAGTCATCACGGATATACCGGGCAGTAGAAACAATTTCATCTCCCCACAAAAAGGTGATGGTACGCTGAGGAGCCAGCTTACCTGCTTTTACCAAATTTGCCGTTACACGCGCCATCTCGGCCAATGTGCCTACTCCTGTGGCATTGTCGTTGGCGCCAGGTTCCTGCACATGTGCACTGAATACAAACCGTTCGGCAGGTTGCGTGGAGCCACGTACATTGGCTACAATGGTCAGTTCTTCAGAAGCGTATATCCTTGATTGTGTAACAACCCGTACCTGCACAGGCCCTTTGGCTAAAGCTGTTTTTAAGCGTTCGCGGGCGGCATATGATAAAAGAATACCCCATTTACGGAGCGTAGAATCGGTCTCATACTTGATTCCCTGGAACTGAATAGAGTTAACATGTTTTTGCGGCTGTGTATAACCGGGCAGGTAATAAGACAAAGCACCCAATGCGCCCTTTCCAATTGCTTTCGTATAAACGCCACCTATGCCGCCCTCCCCTAATACGATCTTGCCGGAAAGATCTTTTCCTGCCAGCTCTTTATCGGTTGCCTTTCCTACATCTATCAATTCGGCCGTGACACCACCAGCTGGCGTTGAGCCTGAATACATGGCCAGCATATTCCGGTTGGTTTTAAACGACAATAACGGTTTGTCTTCACCAACAATATATAATTGAGCATCGACCGGCTCCCAGGTGGGTCGTTGAATAGGACGCTTTTCAATTCTATAGGTAAGCGTGGCATCGGCCTCACCACCGGACTCTTTTACAAATCCGGCCTGCTGCAATATCTTCTCTACGTAGAAAATGCTTTCATTAAACCCTGTATTACCGGCCAGGCGCCATCGTTGTTCTACAAAAGCTACCGTTTGGTAAGCGTTGCCGGCAACAAATTGCTCCCGCAACAAACGAAAGAATTGCTTTTCCTGAGAAGATGCCCGTTGGGCAAATGAGCCAACAGACAAAAGGAGTAGGAACAGCAGATGGGCTGCTGCATAAGGTTTATTGGTTATTAGCATGAGCTTTGAGCCCTTGAATGGAATGGGCTAACTGCTACAAGATACGAATAGTTTAAGCGCAGTGCCACGCAGGCGATATTAAGTTTTAGGCCTCCTGGCCTATCCACACGGCACCGCCAATGCTATCGCGCCGCGAACCAGTGACAGAAGCCAACACATTGTTTTCTTCGCGCCAGCGCAAAACGCCGATGAGGCCCATAATAACAGCTTCTTTATAATCAACCAGCTTTTTATCGGGTACCACCACTTCAATATTGATTTCCTGTAACAGCGCGCTCAATCTTTCAATCAGGAAAGTATTATGAGCCCCACCACCCGTAACGAGCAACTTCGCAGGCTCACTACCCGCAGCTCGTAGTTCGCCATTGTTCGACAGACCAGCACTTAACGCATTCTTAACCTGCATGGCAATATGCTCCACGTATGTTCTGAGACTGTCTTGTATCCAGGTATCTTTAATACCGAACCGGGAGCCTGCAACAAGCGGGTAAACTACATCAGTGCCAAAGTCATTGGCCAGCGATTTTGGCCCGGGAAGACGATAATATTCCAAGGAGTTGAGCATGTTCAATACTTCCTGCTGTACCGTTCCTCCGGCAGCAATTTGTCCGCCCTCATCATAAGCTTTACCTGCTTTATTGGCCAGCATGTTGAGCACCCGGTTGGCCGGGCATACATCGAAGGCTATATAATTATTGGAAAGATTGCATGATACGTTGGCGATGCCACCTATGTTAAGGAATAAAGGATAGTCCTTCAGTAACAGTTTTTCCCCGATTGGGACAATGGGAGCGCCATTACCGCCAAGTGCCACATCCATGGCCCGCAGATCGCTCACCACGTTGATGCCCGTCGCCGCGGCAATCGCGGCACCATCTCCCAGTTGAGCCGTCATATGCTGACCCGGAACATGAAAAGTTGTGTGGCCATGCGAAGCGATCAGCTGCACCTGGTAGTCCAGGCTGTATTCTTCGATAAAGGCATTTACCAGCTGCCCGGTGTAATGCCCATAAGCCGTATGTAATAATTGATAATCCAGCGCATTCAGTGTAGTGGCCATTTTCAGTCTTTCCACCCATTCCGGACTGTAGGCATAACATTCCGTAGCCTTTACCTCGTAGCTCCAGGTCCCTGCCTGCTCATGAAATTCAACAAAAGCGATGTCCAAACCATCCAGGGAACTGCCACTCATGAGCCCAATTACACGATAAACCATAATTATTTTAGATTTCTGATTTCAGAACGTAGGTTTTAGTTTTGTCCACCAAATGTCAGGCTTCGCCATCAAAATCCAAAACTTAAAGCATGGTAATCAATTTAAGTGATCAAAGTTCCCTGATTACGCAATGGATCAGCGAGCTGCGGGATGTGCAGATACAAACCGACAGAATGCGCTTCCGCCGCAACCTGGAGCGCATTGGCGAAATAGCCGCCTACGAGATCAGCAAAGTGCTTGACTATGAAGAAAAGGAGGTCCAGACCCCCTTGGGTACCTCAGTATGTGATGTACTGAAAGAACAACCAGTACTGGCTACCATCCTGCGGGCAGGCCTCCCCCTCCACCAAGGGTTGCTCAATTACTTCGATAAGGCCGACAATGCCTTCATTTCAGCCTACCGAAAGCATAACCGTGACGGATCATTTGAAATAAGTTTAGAATATGTTTCGTGTCCGGAGCTCGAAAACCGGGTGGTGATCATTTCCGATCCCATGCTGGCAACGGGCTCTTCTCTGGTAAAAACCATTCAGTATCTGCGGGAAGAAGGCCATCCCCGGGAGATACATGTAGTGGTTGCCATAGCCTGCACCGTTGGAATAGAATATGTTCAGCGGAGTGAGCCAAATATCAAGTTATGGTGCGGCGCCATCGACGAGGAACTGACAGCCAAAGGATACATTGTGCCCGGTTTGGGGGACGCAGGCGACCTTTCGTTCGGAGTAAAGGTCCAAATGTAAAATTTACATTGACATTCGCCCATTTTGTTGTATTTTGGTACAGATTAGTAAGTACCAACTATGCGGATGAGGAATCTAAAAATACTGATGGCTGTTTGCCTGATGCTGACAACTTTTACCGTTACAGCCCAGGACCCCAATTTTTCCCAATTTTTTGTATCGCCACTCACTTTGAACCCAGCCCTCACAGGCAAGTTCAATGGTAACTTCCGCGTAGCCGGAAACTACCGGGACCAATGGCCTGCAATCAGCAATGCCTTTATTACTTCCACTGCTTCTTTCGATGCTCCTATACTACGCAACCGCATATCCGAACTGGATACATGGGGAGTAGGTGTAATGGCCATGACCGATAGAACAGCTAATGGAATCCTCACCACCAATTCTATCTCTCTTACCACCGCTTATCATAAAGGACTGGACGAAGATGGCTTGCACCAATTCGGTATCGGCTTCCAGGGCACTTATACCAACAAGCGCCTGGACGGTACTAAACTGCATTTCGAAACAGAACTGGATTCACTTGGTGGATGGACAAACTCCAGTGGAGAAGCAATCGACGACCAGGTTATCAATCTCAACTATTTCGACTTTAGCCTCGGCGCCTTGTACAATGGCTCTACCGATGGATATAACAACTTTTACCTGGGCGTTTCGGCATACCATGTCAACAAGCCACAGGAAACTTTCACCGGCATCTATTATCAGCTCAACCCACGTTTCACTGTACATGCCGGAGGCGCCATTCCCATTGGCGACCGCAGCAAAACCATCTACTTAAGCTCCCTTTTCAGCAGACAAGCAGCTGCCAACAATATCGTATTGGGTGGCGCAGCAGGATTCAACATCAATGGGGATGAAGAAAATCCTACCAGCTTCTATGCAGGTCTTTGGACACGCTTCAATAATGTCAACGATGCGGTGATCCCTTATATAGGGCTTGAGTTTGGAGGTTTCCGCTTAGGTGCCTCTTACGATGTCAATATATCCAGCCTGAAAACAGCTTCTCAAAGCCGTGGCGGAATAGAGATATCGCTTATCTACATCAACCTTCCTGTCGGCAACAAGGGTATTCCTTGTCCCCGTTTCTAATTGTTTCTATGTAAGTTGATCTTCTTCCCGCTCACATACGGATTGCCATGTATAATAAACCGGTATGGTAAAGCCGCGTCGTCACCAGCATAGTCAACGCCAATACGGGGCGTGGCCACGATGTTACTTTTCTTTACTTTGAAACCATCATCGGCAATGAACAGTTCATCACTCTGGAGGTTAAAGCCTGTATGCCGGGTGAAGATGCCCAGCGCTTTGGCCACATTGCCGGGGCCTTTGGTGAGCGTATTATCAAGCTGCTTCTTGCCGGTACGCTGTAGCATGACATCAATCCCTTCCATTGGCTCCGCCGCCCGCACCAGGATAGCATGGGGAATGCCCAGCTGGTTGGTAACGACATTGAACATCTGGTGAATGCCATAACACAGGTACACATAAGCGGTACCTCCCACACCATACATTACTTCCGTACGATTGGTACGCCGGCCGCCCCAGGCATGTGAAGCCCTGTCGCCCTCCCCTGCATATGCCTCCGTTTCCACGATACGCGCGGAAGTAACCTGCTCCTCGAAACTGGTAACGATCACCTTTCCCAACAACTCCCTGGCTATTCTGAGCACATCGATACGGTTGTAAAAATGCTGATCCAGTTTTTTCATTGATTATACAATAGATATATTTGTTAAGTTTGACTGCACAAGTCACTCCTTATCCTGTGAGTCATTGCCCATCAAGGCATTCAAATTTATAAAACTTGCTCAAAGAAATAGTAATAGCTATACAGTCCTATTCAAGGGCTCACAGGTTTATCTCCAAACACAACTTATGGAAGTGGATCATCATTCCAGGTATTCTTTACATGATCCTTTTCTTAGCGGGCATGATCTTTTTCTGGGCTTCTTCGGGATCAGCAGTTACCTATCTGAGCCATAGCCTGGGTATCGACCGTTGGCTGCACCGCCAGGAGAGCGGTATCCTCAGTTTCCTCTTTATGATGGGTGAGATCATGATACGCCTCATCCTCGTGCTCTTTTACTTTTCTCTCTTTAAATACCTTTTCCTCATTCTGGGATCGCCGCTCTTTGCCTACCTAAGTGAAAAGACTGAAGCGATCATATCCGGCAAAGAGTTTCCCTTCAGCTGGGAACAACTGCTCAAAGACATCGCACGGGGCATCAAGCTGGCTTTGCGCAATACTTTGTGGCAAACCGTATACTCCGTTTCTCTCCTCATCCTTTCTTTTTTCCCGGTAGTAGGATGGATCACACCGGTGATCGTTTTGTTTGTAGAATGCTACTATTATGGCTTTTCGATGCTGGATTACAGCTGCGAACGCCATAAACTATCCCCCTCCGAAAGCATAGAATACATCGGCAAACACAAAGGGCTGGCCATCGGCAACGGCATGGTATTTTACCTCATGCATCTGGTCCCCATCGTAGGGTGGGTGCTGGCGCCAGCCTATGCCGTTATCGCCGCCACCATCAGTTTATATTATCAGAACAAAGAAGTCTAAGCAAAATATATGACATCATCCAAGGTATATCTCATTCCGTCATTCCTCCACGAAACGGCTACACAAACTATTCCGGACTATGTGCTCACGGCCGTTAAGGAATGCCAGGTGTTCTTTGTAGAAAATGAACGCAGCGCCAGGCGGTACCTGAAAATACTTTGGAAAGAAATGGTGATCGACGATTACGAGTGGATCACGATCCATAAAGCAGAAGAAGCAGTCCGCACGCAGTTCAGAAAATCCCTGAAAGAAGGAAAGAACATTGGCATCATCAGCGAGGCAGGTTGCCCCGGCGTAGCCGATCCCGGGCAAATACTGGTAGGCGTGGCCCAAGCACTGGAAGCTACCGTGAAACCGCTCACAGGTCCCAGCGCTATTTTATTGGCATTGATGGGCAGTGGTATGAATGGACAGCAATTCCAGTTCGTAGGATACCTGCCAATCGATACAGGCCATCGTATAAAGAACCTCCGTGAGCTGGAAGCAGAATCCATCCGCAAACAATGCACACAGATCTTTATTGAAACTCCCTATCGTAATAATCAGTTGCTGGAAACATTATTCAAAGCCTGCCAGCCGACTACCCGCCTATGTATAGCAGCCGACCTGACAGCTTCAACAGAGTTTATTCAAACGAAATCAATAGAAGAGTGGAAGAAAAATCCTCCCAACTTACATAAGCGACCTACTATATTTTGCTTACTGGGGAACCCGCGATAATACTATTTACTCTTAGGACTGAGGATCGTTTCACCATTGTTGCCCCTTACTTCGTAAACGCTGTCTACAACAAACTTTTGCATTCCACGCCAAGGCAAAGCGCCAAAGTAGCTTTTATAATGCAGCTCCACATCCTTGCCTGCATTTTCCATCAGGGTTTTGGCTACTGATTCACTCACCACACTAAATTCAAATTCATTGCTCTGCACATTCACCTTAAAACCGCTTTGGATGATCTTGCCTTCATAGGTTTTGAACAGGTATCCTTTCTTTTGGAATGTATTGAGAATACCGGCCTTCGTTCCATCAGCAAAAACCCAGTAGTAGCGGAAGTAAAAGAACCCTACTACAATAAGCAGCAGACTGAGGATGATGTAGTGTTTTGGTTTCATATCTATAACCCGTATTTATCAACAAGATAAATCAATGCAGCCATATTGATAGCGCCCAGTTCCAGTTCCCGTTTGTTAACCGCCTCAAAAACATCACTACGGGCATGGTGGATATCGAAATACCGTTGCGAATCAGGTTGCAAACCTGCCAACGGAGTTTTGAATGTCCGGTTCAAAGGACCGATATCAGCGCCACCCCCGCCTTGGTTCAGTTCAAACACGCCATAGGGTGTAAACAAAGGCAACCATTGTCTAATCTTAGCCAACTGTTCATCCGACACGGTGAATCCAAACCCACGGGGCGTGAACCCGCCGGCATCACTTTCCAATGCAAAATAGTGTTGTTCTCCTTTGGCCTTCGCCTCTTCCGCATACTTTGTACCACCACGCAGGCCATTCTCTTCATTGGCAAACAACACGATCCGGATTGTACGCTTTGGCTTATATCCTATGGCTTTCAGCGCCCGTAACACTTCGATAGATTGAACGCAACCAGCACCATCATCGTGTGCTCCTTCAGCAGGGTCCCAGGAATCGAGGTGCCCGCCAATAGTAATGATCTGGTCAGGAAACTCACTGCCTTTTAATTCACCGATCACGTTGTGGCCAATCGTATCGGGCAGCATTTTAGCCAATGTTTTTAAATAAACAGTTACGTCCCTTTTATCAGTGATCAGTTGCGCTAAAATATTTGCATCCCGCAATCCAACTGCAGCAGCAGGAATCTTAGGAAAAGAATCATTGTAATTCATGCCTCCTGTATGCGGGTTATTATCGGCAGCATTACTCATAGAGCGCACCAATACAGCTACGGCGCCATACTTCGCTGCCCGGCTTGGTCCCTGGCCGCGGTACTTGCCGGCATCGGCGTAAGCCGCGAAAGTCTTTACCAGTTTATTGTTGAACTTATAATTGTAAAAAACGATCTTTCCCTTCACTTCATCCTTCCGTAGCTCCAGTTCATCGAAACTATTGATCAGGATAACCGGCGCCTTGATACCTTTAGGTCCGGTACCCACAGAATTGCCCAGGGCCAAAATGTCAAGATTGATCTTTTGAGTAGCAGCTATGTAGGCTTCATCCTTGCCACCCCGCACCCAATGAGGCACCTTGCATTCCTGCAGCCACACCTTGTCTGCCCCATCCTGTTCCAATGTCTTTTTGCCCCAAGACTCGGCTTTGTACATTCCGGCCGAACCTGACAGACGAGCCCCTACCTGCTTGGTCAACACACGCAGGTTTTCGTAAGCTCTGCCATGTTCGAGGATTTCATCGGCAATGGCCCTGATCTGGAGTGAATCCTCTTGCCGGGCCAGGGCGGGTAATGAAAAAGTGAGTAGGTACAAAACGAACATTCTGTGCATCATAGGTGTTAATTTCGGCTAAAGTTAATTCCAAACTAATTCATTTACCTTCACAACCTCAAATTTAAAGCAGGCGTATGCGTATTGGTATTGTTTGTTATCCCACGTTCGGTGGTAGTGGCGTATTGGCAACAGAATTGGGAAAAGCCCTGGCAGAGAAAGGTCATCAGATACATTTTATTACCTACCAGCAACCGGTGAGGTTGAGTGAGTTCAATGCCAATATATTCTACCACGAAGTGCGGGTGCCGCATTATCCCTTGTTCGACTACCCTCCTTATGAAACAGCTCTGGCCAGCACCATGGTGGATGTGATCGTAAACAGCAATCTCGATCTGCTGCATGTGCACTATGCTATCCCCCACGCATCGGCAGCCTACATGGCCAAAATGATCGTGGAGAAACAAGGTAAGCGCATACCCGTGATCACCACACTGCATGGTACCGACATTACGCTGGTAGGAAAGGACAAAACCTTCGCACCCGTAGTTACTTTCTCCATCAATGAAAGTGATGCTATCACAGCCGTATCGAACAACCTGCGGGATGAAACTTATAAGAACTTCCAGATCGGCAAAGAGATAGAGGTGATCAAGAACTTTGTAGATGTAAAACGGTTCAATAAAAAGCCTATCGACGCATTCCGCCGTGTGATAGCCCCCAACGGGGAAAAAATACTGCTCCACGCTTCCAACTTCAGGAAACTGAAACGGGTGCAGGACGTGGTCATGATCTTTGCGGAAACCGTGAAGCATGTGCCCAGTAAATTACTCTTCGTGGGTGATGGTCCTGAGCGGCCTGCGGCCGAAAGCCTTTGCCGCGAACTGGGTATTTGCGATGAAACCCGCTTCGTGGGAAAACAGGAACAAATGGAAGACATCCTGGCTATTGCCGATCTGTTCCTACTTACTTCCGATTATGAAAGTTTCGGTCTTGCTGCTCTTGAAGCTATGGCTGCCGGCGTACCGGTGATCTCTTCCAACGCAGGCGGTCTACCGGAGATCAATGTACATGGAGAAACAGGCTACATGGCCAACGTGGGAGATGTACACACCATGGGGCAGTATGCCATTGAACTCCTGTCCAACAACGAGAAACTGGCACAGTTTAAACAAAAAGCAGCGGCGCATGCCCGCTTGTTCGACATTGACAGGATAGTACCACAATACGAAGAATTATATAACAGATTCTTATAAACGGCTGATCCCTGACCAGCCGCAAATGCATGAAAAAACCCCGCGCGAAGCGGGGTTAATTATTATTAAGCCGACAAATGAATACGATATTAACGCCTTCTGATCCAGGGCTCCGGATCGAGGTTGCGGGAATCCAACATTAACAGGAACTCAACCTCACCATTGCCTTCATTATTGGTAGCGGCCTTTCCTACTACCTGACCTGCTTTTACCTGCTGGCCTTTGGATACACTCAGACTGGTGAGATTGCCATAAGTAGTAAAGTATTTACCATGGCGCACGATCACGGCTCCACTACCTTCTACATCAAACACAGAGATCACTTCTCCATCGAAAATTGCTTTTACAGAAGCACCACTTTCGGTTTCAATGGTAAGGCCAGGGTTATTCCCATTCACATTCAACTCAGGGATCTTATAAGGTCCAAAGTGAATTTTGATCTGTCCTTTGTCGATAGGCCAAGGCAGCTTACCACGATTCTTTTCAAAATTATCAGAGAGGGCCACTCCTTCCGGCGTAGCTTCAAATACACTCTTGGGTTTAGCCGGCGCCGTCTTAACTGGCGTAGTAGCAGCCGTAGTATTAGGATTGGGGTTGGCAGGGGCTGGGTTGGCAGCAGCTCTTTTGGCAGCAGCGGCAGCCTCTTCTTTTTCCCGGCGCTTTGCTTCAGCCTTCGCTTTTTCAGTTTCCCGGCGGATAGCCGCCATGATACCATCACGTAGCTTCTTGTCAGCCCTTTGCTTATCAGTAAGTTCCTTGTTCAACTCGCGTTCACGAGCCTTTAGTTTATTAACGATATCATCCTTCTCTTTGCGTTCTTCTACCAACACCACCTTTTCTTTTTCCTGTTCCACCAAAGCAGCGCTCTTCTGCTTTTGGGTACTTTCCAGGCCAGTGATCTTGCCTTGCAGCAATAACTGGGTATTCTTGATAGAGGTAGCCTGCTGCTCGCGGTACTGGCGGTAAGACTTCAGGTACTCGATACGTTTAAGCGCATCGTTAAAATTAGCGGCAGAGAATATAAAGTTCAGGAAATCATAATTGCTGCGGTTCTTATAAGCATACACCACGCTTTTCTCATATTGAGCCCTCAGCGTATCCAGTTCCGTCTTCAGCCGGGTAATTTCATTGCGCGACTGGCTGATATTACCCTGGATCACGTTGATCTGGTCGTTGATATTGTTGATGGCCTGCTCACGGAGGCGCAACTTTTTCTTAACGAGCGACAACTGCCCCAGGCCAGCTTTCTTATTCTTCTTGGTATCGTTCAGTGATTGCCTCAATTCATCTATTTCTTGTTGAATTTCAGCCTGTTTCTTCCTCAAGTCATCACTGGTTTGCGCCAGCACTGAACCGGAGAGAACAAAGAGCATGATACAGGAAAATAGTGTTTTGAGCATGACAGAACATTTACAGTTAAAAAAGCGGGTATACTGGCTGGCAATCCATACAGCAACGCTCGGGTATACCAAAAGATTGCATCTCTATAACGTTTATTGACGTTTATAATTTTTCGGAATGCTGAAAGGAAAGCTTAATTGTTCGTTAAAGTCGAATTGCTTGAACTGTAGCTCGATCTCCAACTTCGTTTTTTCAGACACCACGATCTTCCGGTACTTCGAGAAATTGATACCAGTTTTGATCTCATAATCCCCATATGTGATATCGCAGGTACGCGCCCGGATAACATCCACATCATCCAGCTTGCTGTGCTGGGGGGCATAATCACTCTTATTTACAGTCAACAGGTGCTTGAACAAGGTGCCTACGCTCATCAGCGACACTGTTTTATCCTCATTCTTGTAAGAAACAATATTGGTGTCGAGGTATATGGGGTTGCCGATCAGCACATCCTGGAGTTCTTTAAAAGAAAAGGGAATCTTGGTTACTTCCTGTAGATATTCGATGGAGCGCAACTGAACGATCTTGTCCAATTTATTCAACACCTTCACACTGTCTTTCGTTACCACCGCCCGGATAGCTTCGCCCAGAATAGAGTTGATGCTGATCCAGATAATGCTGTCCTTCTTCAAACGTACATTGGCGTTGAAATCAGGTTTCTTGCCATCAGCGCCTTTATATTCCACCTTCACCTTCCCGGATAAAGACTGGAAATTGGTGATCCGCTTATCGAGCACCGACTGATATACTTGCTGATAATATTGAGTAGAATCTGGCTTCTTGTCAATAACAGGCACTACTACCGTAGTGTCCTTTTTAGTAATGGCCGTCTGGATCTTCCTTGCAGAACGGCAGCTGCTGATACTAATGCCAATAACCAGAGAAGAGAATGCCAATAACCATTGATAATATCTCATAAAATAGAAATATAGAATTCAGAAACCAGGCAATAAAGGATCAGGATTTACCGGTATGGCCAAAACCTCCTGCATTGCGTTGTGTAGTGTTGAGACTAGTGACAGGCTCCCAGGCCACCTGGCCTACACTGTGCACTACCATCTGTGCAATTCGGTCGCCATGCTGGATGGTTTGCGGCTCCTGCGACAGATTAATAAGGATCACCTTCACCTCACCCCGGTAATCGGCATCGATCGTGCCGGGCGAGTTCAAACAAGTAAGCCCCTGCTTAATAGCGAGTCCGCTACGGGGCCTCACCTGCGCCTCGTATCCATCAGGCAGTTCCATGAACAAGCCGGTGGGAATCAAAGCGCGTTCCAGCGACTTCAATACGACGGGGGCCTCCAGGTTGGCACGCAGGTCCATACCAGCCGATCCTTCCGTAGTATATTCGGGTAAAGGATTGGACGATTGATTGATGATCTTTACTTGTATTTTTGACATGGCGCAAAGTTAACCGGTTTCGGCTTTCGAATTGCCGATGTTATATTAGACTACGGATTTTTGCAGCAGCACGTTGGCATAAGCAACCAAACCTTCCTCCCGCCCTACAAATCCCATTTTTTCGGTAGTAGTGGCTTTTACTGACACATCTTCTTCCGTGATCTCCAGGATACCTGCGATCACCTTGCACATGTCGCCGGAATATTTCTTGATCTTGGGAGCTTCCAGGCAAATGGAAGAATCGACATTGACCACCCGGTAATTGCGGACCTTGATCAACCCATAAGTATGTTTCAATAATAACTTACTGTCGATGCCTTTATAAGCAGGATCGGTATTGGGGAAATGGATGCCAATATCGCCAAGGGCCAGGGCACCCAGCATGGCATCACAAATAGCATGCAACAACACATCGGCATCGCTATGCCCCAACGCTCCTTTGTGATGAGGAATTTGAACACCACCAATCCACAATTCTCTGCCCTCAACCATTTGATGAAAATCTATACCGAAGCCAATACGGAACATCTTGAAAAGTAATTTGATAAAATAAAAAAGCGCCCCGGAAATCCGGAGCGCTCAAATATATTCAATAAATACCAGCTATTACTGATTGGAAGAAGAACTGCTGCTTCCACTGTCATCCAGGTCAAATACCAGACCGAAGCGCAGGGTATTAGACAATGGGTTTCTGTTTACACCAGAGCCAGAAGGCACCAGGTAAGAGAAGTTGAGACCGAATACATTGTATTTGAGACCCAGACCAACCGTGAAATATTTACGGTTGCCCTTGTTCTTATCTTCATAAAAATAACCAGCGCGTACGAAGAACTGATCATTGTAAGCATACTCAGCACCTACTGATACCTGGAACTCTCTCAACTCTTCGCTAAAGCCACCAGGTGCATCACCGAAAGAGCTGAACCAGCTACCTACTGCACCTTTATCTCTGTACTTGGTAACAAGCACCGTGTTTACGCTATCATCATAATCTGAATTACCAGTAGCGCTAAACTTAGGAGGTGTAGGCACAAGCAGCTTATGCAGGTCAAGACCAAACTGAATCTTATTGGTTTCATCAATAGCAGCCGTGTAAGTAGTACCGATGCTCAGGTTGGCAGGAATATAATCCCGTTGTGTAGCATCATTGGTGTAGCCAACTTTACCACCGAGGTTGGAAAGGGTTGCACCAAAGTTCCAGCCACTACCCGTTGCCTGTGTACCAGAGTAGAAGAAAGAAAGATCACCAGCGACCGTGCTACCAGCTTTATACGCTGTACCAGTAGAAGGAGCACCGGCAGCCAGGTTGGAATTGATATAGCGCAGTGCTATACCTATACCCATCTTATCAGACAGTTTACGGGCATAACCTACATCTACACCAAACTCACGTGGACGGCCATCGCCCCAATAGTCTCCATTGGGATTGGTGAACTGTATATTACCAAGACTGAAATACCGTACAGAGCCGGAGAAGGCCTGCAAGTCGTCCAGCTTATAATAACCAGCTAAAGCCAGCAGGTATACGTCATTTAAACCCAGGTCTTTCAACCATGGAGTGTACGTTAGACCAATACTGAAATTCTTTTCGGCAAAAGGCACTTTGGCCAGGTTCCAGAAAGCGGAATTCGCATCAGGTGAAGTGGCAACACCAAGATCACCCATGCCTCCAGCCCGTGCATCGGGAGAGATACGCAGAAAGGGAACGGCAGTCGTAACCACATTAATTGAATCCGTCTGAGCAGTCAATGAATTAAACCCCGCCATTAGCAGTAATGCAGCAGTGAGTTTAAAGGTTTTTCGTTTCATACATCTGGTAATTTGCTTGTTTTAAGGAAATTCCGCCACAGCAAATGCGATCAACATTATTAAATAATAAAAGAATTAGGTTCGGACTACGTTAGTTTTGGCAAGATAGCCTTGCTGAGGCGAATAAAACTTTCAGAGTAGAATATCAATCAATAGGCGGTTGAAATATGAGGGCCAAAAATACAAATACTAATTACAAAATAAACAATTTTTCCAACTTTTGGGCGGATTTACCGTCCGTAGTTTGAACACGTAACCTGTAAATGTACACACCACGGCCGATTTTACTGCCATATTCATCACGCCCATCCCATTCCACCTCACTCGAACGGTTGCCAGGGGAAAATATTGTACGGCGTATGGTCTTCACAAGCTTACCAGTTACGGTAAATACCTGAATATCCACGTATAACTCCTCACCCGGCCGGTTATGCTCAAACCAGAAAGTAGTGCGCGTGGTGAACGGATTTGGGTAGTTCAATACATGTTCCAGCGATAAACTTTCCTGATTCACCACCCTGAACTCAAGCGTTACCTCACTCGAATTATTAGCCGCATCCCACGCTTTAATTGTTAGTGTATGAGCTCCTTCAGCCAATCCGGGCATTTGAAAACGAACTGTTCCTTTACGGAAGTTGTCCAAATCACTCTCGTAAAATTCATTTAATATAAAGGACTGTTGCTGATTATGATCGAGGATAGCTACAAGATCATGCCCAATGCCAGTGCCCATAATATTGATGCCGGAAGAGTCGGTAAGTTTTACCAGCAAAATCGGTCTGTCATTACTGATACTACCACTGATGAACTTCTCATCATTCAGGTAAGCCCTGATATGAGGACCCTCGCGATCTGAAGTACTATCACCTGAACCACCAATGATCACATTGGTGAAAGCGCCATTTCCATCGATAGCGCCATTATCGGCATAATAACTGATCTTCCCATTACCGAACTGGTAATTAATGTCTTTAGGCACCACAAAACGGAACGAGAACAACCCATTTGTTACTTTGGCCTTGCCCTTGAAAAGGGTGTTCTTTTGTTGCGAAAACGCAACCGGCAAACTGCCCGGATCATTGGCCAGCGTGGTAACAGATTGTATTTTGTCGAACACAGTAGCATTAACCGTGCCATTGAAATCAGCCAGCACATTACCAGCGCCGTCGGCAAGATGGCCATTGATGGTATATTCATTCAGCGCCTTCAATGTGTCGGGCTGAGCTGCTACTGGCACACCATTGATTGCAGCAGTTTGCACCGAATGAACGGGAAAAGCCAGCGACATGGCAGGATCGCCCAGTAACGTGAATTTGCGATTATTGATCACGTCACTAAAAAAAGTATAAGTAGTATTCTTAGCCCGGCGCACCGCCTCTCCAAGAGAAAGATAACGACCATCAGCCTGTTTTTGCAAAGCCGTTTCTATGTAATTCTTATTCATGATCCGGTTGCTGAAAGCAAACACCAACCGGGTGGTTGTCATAAGTGCTATGGCTCCTGTCTTCTCTCTCAGCAGCAGGTTTTCACCAATAGAACTGATCAAAGGATTGTCGTAAGGAGCTACATCACAAGTAGCCGTGATAAATAGCGGCAACTTATCGGCATTGTTGAAAGTATTGATAATATCCTGGTCGAGCACCACCTCTTCTGCGAGCCTTCTGTACCCTCCATGTCCGCTATAATTCCAGATGAGCGTGCCATTGAAAAGCTGGTTGCTGATGGCAAGGTTCACATCCGGATAGCGGCTTCCACCAGCGCCACTCTCCTGCCTGAAGGCATCGAGGTATACCTTACCTGTATTGAAAACAGGCGCCACCGTAGTAGCTGATTGAGCAATGATCTCAGCATCCTGCAGGTGGAGGTTATTGTCCTCATCATCAGCCACAAAGCTCAACTCATTGCGCCATGGTCCCAGTCCCTTTGGCTGGTGATAGGCAATGACCTTATCGATGATCGACTGCGCTTCCCGTTCATTCCGGGCAGGGATGCGGCCAATGCCAATGTCCAGCAGATAGGTACCCGTCCCATTCACATCATCTCCATCATCCAGCAGGCCAAAAAAATCGTCGGAAGTATAAGTAGCCAGCGGATCGAGCGATTGAGGGCTTTCCCAAGCCGGAACAAGGTTGGTATTATTGACGATGCGTGCCTTATAATCGAACGAAGCATCTCCCAGCAGCAACAGGTATCTGGCCCGTTTCGTGGTATCGGAACCAGCACGGTCATGGTACATTTTCACAAAATCACGGATGGCAATGGGATCTGGTGAACCGGAGGCAAATTCATTGAAAACCTGTTCAGTAGTCACTACCATTACCTTGAGCTGGTGTAGCTGCTGGTGAAATTGCGCCAGCCGCTGCGCCTGGCCCAACAAAGAAGGATGAACCACTATAATATAGTCAGTCAGAACCGGGTTATGCAGGTTTTGATTGGGCACCCGGCCAACGACCGTGGGCACCAGTAATCCGTTGGTATTAAAGGAAATATACTCCCGCAGAATACTACAGTCATTTATAAAGCGTACATCGGCGCCATCGGCAATGACCGGCATATTTATAGGCGTCAGTGGGTTCGATACATCCCATACCCGCGCACTGGCCGCTACCCCATTCCTGACAATAAAATTGCCTACACTACCAGCCCCTACACTGTTCCAGTCTCGAAATGATAATTGGTTTACGCCCGCCATCGACAGGTTGCGCCGGGTGAACAGCTCAAACCAATCGAGCCAGCCCTGGGCATTGGCGCTACCGGGCGTATAATCGAATCGTACAGTAAGCTCACTTTGGGCAGGTGTAAAATTGGCTGACGATTCCACTGTCCGGGCAAACAGGTCATAAGGACCTGTAGCTACAGGCGGGATATCCATCACCAAAGCCGGTTGATTATTTACTGCCACCTGGAAACGACCTGGGGTCCCGAATGAGCGGGCCAGGCAGGAAGCCCTGATCAACCCCGGCTCGGGAGCCACTGAAGGAATAGTAACCGTAAAACTGCGCGTCTTCAGCTTTCCGGGCGCCTCAGCAAAATCTTCTCCAAACCATTGACGGCCACTACTTAACAGGTTGACCGTATCCAGTTCATAGAAATACCTGTCGGAGAAGGAAGATATATTAGTATTAGGGGCAAGCGGTGTATTGAAAGAGACGATACGCTTTCCTGTACCACCAACAGAGAGGTAATAAAAGGACTGCTCGCTGTAAACATTCTTCTGGTGAGAGAAGCGCCTGTTTATCGGGTCAGCCACCCAGCTATGGGGTCCTGGTGCATAAAAAAGCAGGTAATCATTACCATTCAGTACCCCGTCGCCCCCGTCTTCCACCCAGATAGCATTCTCGACCAAATCGTCTACCACCATGCTGCCGGCATTTTCCGGAAGCATTTGTCCGCCGTTACCAAACAGCCGGATCGAATTAGATGGCAGGGAACTTGCAGTAATGCCGAGCGCAGACAGGAAAGGGACGTCCATTTTATAGATCCCGGGGCCGGAAACAGCTATTTTATACCAATTACCAACGGACAGAGCGGATTGACCCGTATATGTTCTTTGACCGGACACAGATAATGATCCGGAAAACAGGCAGATCGCCAACAACAAGGGGAAAATGCAACTACGGCCCATTGCTTCAAAAATAGCTCATTTTTAATGTAATAAGTGTTACAGAAAAACCCTGATTACCTGAAAGTAGCTATATTCGCCCTTCCGTCCGCCCTGTGGATAAACAGCCCGGGAAACTGTACAATATTTGCTTTGAAAGCACGTTTAACTTAATTGAACCAAAGGCAAAAAGTTATCAAAATGAATCTGAAAAACCTATTTATCCTGCTCTCCTGCACTGCAGCAGTGTCTTCCTGCAAAAACGGAGGCCTTTTTGGCAAAAAGCAGGAGAAATCCGACGTTACCGGTTGGAATTACAACGACAAGAACATGGGTGGTTATCAGGTATCCCGTGAAAAAGAACAGCGCACCGGCCCCGGCCTCGTGTTTGTTCAGGGTGGTACCTTCCAGATGGGAGCAGTAGAAGAAGATGTAATGGCCGATTGGAACAACATCCCTACCCGTAAAACAGTAAACTCATTCTACATCGACCGTACAGAGGTTGCCAACATTCACTATCGTGAATACCTGTACTGGATCAACAATGTGTTTGATGCAGATGAGTACAAAGCCGTTCGCGAAGGCGCCCTGCCCGATACACTGGTATGGCGTAGCGAGTTGGGCTACAACGAGCCGATGGTGGAATACTACTTCCGTCACCCTTCTTATAACTACTATCCTGTAGTAGGTGTAAGCTGGAGGCAGGCACACGATTTCTGTCTTTGGCGTTCAGACAGGGTAAACGAAAAAGCCCTGCTGGATAAAGGATTTGTCAACAAGAATACCTTCAAAAACATACAAGGACAAGGTGCCGAGTCATTCAATACCAAAGCGTATTTGTTAGGACTTACTACACCTACACCGGGTAACGGCGTACGTTCTAAAAAGAATCCGCTGAAGAACCCGAACGGTACGCCGCGTACCAACGTAACTTTTGAAGATGGTATCCTGTTACCCAGCTACCGTCTGCCTACAGAAGCTGAGTGGGAATACGCAGCACTGGCCCTCGTAGGTCAAAACCCTTCACCCAGCAAAAAAGAAGGCAAGCGTGGTGAAGAGTTGATCACCAACAAACAGGTATATTCCTGGAGCCAGAACGTAAACGGCTTGCGTGATAACCGCCGCGGCAGCTGGCAAGGTACTTTCCTCGCCAACTTCAAACGTGGTAATGGTGATAACATGGGTGTGGCCGGTGGTCTGAACGACCGTGCGGTATACACTGCCCCTGTCACTTCTTTCTTCCCGAATTCCTTTGGTTTATATAACATGGCCGGTAATGTGAATGAGTGGGTAGAAGACGTTTACCGTCCTTTATCTTCTGTCGATCAGGATGACGTTGCCCCTTTCCGCGGTAACAACTATCAGAACGACTTCAAGAATAAAGACGGCGAATTTGAGAAAGATAGCCTTGGTCGTGTAAAGAGAGTATATGTAACGGATGAAGAAAGCAAGAATCGCCGTAACTATCAAAAAGGTAATGTAATCAACTACCTCGATGGTGACTCACTGGTAAGCGGTGTAACATATGGTACTACCGATATTGCTGAGAACCTGAAGAACGGTGGTCGTGGATACGGTTTCACTACCCTGATCAGCGATAAATCACGCGTGATCAAAGGTGGTAGCTGGAACGACCGTCCTTACTACCTGTCACCCGGTACTCGCCGCTTCCTGGAAGAAGATCAAGGTAGCAGCACCGTAGGTTTCCGTTGCGCGATGGACCGCGTAGGTAGCCCTGAAGGTAACGGCCGTAAAACCGGTATCGATTACCCACAAAGAAGACAGAATACCAGAAAGAGATAACTTTCAAATAAATTTCCTAAGGAGCCATTCGATAACATCGGATGGCTTTTTTTATACATTTGCTTTATGACGATTGAGCAACTCTACAAAATATACCAGCAATACCCTTCAGTACAAACCGATACCCGCACCTTAAAAGACGGAGATATATTCTTCGCCTTGAAAGGACCTAATTTCAATGCCAACCAGTTTGCAGAAAAAGCACTGGCAGCTGGTGCAGCTTATGCAGTAGTAGACGAAGCTCCTGCCACACCAAACGACAGGATCATTGTAGTAGACGATGTACTGCACACACTACAGCAACTGGCCAAATATCATCGTCAGCAACTCAACATACCTTTCGTAGCCATTACAGGCAGCAACGGCAAGACCACCACCAAAGAGCTCGTGTATACCGTACTGGCTACCACCTATAAAACTTATACGACCCAAGGCAACCTCAATAACCACATTGGTGTGCCGCTCACCATCCTGCGTGTGAAGCCAGATGCCCAAATAGCTGTGATAGAAATGGGCGCCAATCACCAGAAAGAAATAGCCTCCTATTGCGAATACACCTTACCAACACACGGCATCATCACCAATGCCGGTAAAGCTCACCTTGAAGGCTTTGGTGGCGTGGAAGGTGTGCGTAAAGGCAAAGGAGAGTTGTATGATTACCTACGGGCGAACAAAGGAATCGCTTTCGTTATGTGGGATTACGATTACCTGCATGACATGAGCAAGGGTATACCCACGATCATAAAATATGGAACAGCAAATGCCGATGTTACCGGCCAGCTTATAAAGAGCGAACCATTTCTTGAAGTAAATATTACATCGGACACTCCCCTCATTATACAAACACAACTGGTAGGCGCTTATAACCTGCCTAATGTATTGGTCGCTGTTACAGTAGGTAAACATTTCAACGTTGCTGACAATCAGATAAAGAAAGCTATTGAGAGCTACGCGCCCTCCAACAGCCGTTCCCAACTCATTGAAAAAGGAGATAACAAGTTTATCCTCGATGCTTACAATGCCAACCCCAGCAGCATGAAGGCTGCCATCGAAAACTTTGCCGCCATCCAGGCCAGCAACAAAGTATTGATGCTTGGCGCTATGGCCGAGTTGGGTCCCGAAAGCTTGCAAGAACACCAACAGATCGTCAACCTTATACAGCAATATCCCTGGCAATCTGTGGTGTTGGTGGGAGGAGACTTCATGAAGATCGATCACTCATTCATCAGGAAAGAAAATGCACTGCAGGCAGGGGAATGGTTCCGCGAGCAAGCCTTCCACAATACTTTCTTCCTCATCAAAGGATCACGCAGTATGCAAATGGAGAAGGTGCTAAGCTAACGCACAGGTATTCTTTGCGTCTGCCGGTTAATTACCTATACCACCATTGCGCTCGAAGTTGGAAATCAGTTGCAGCTGAGAGAGCTGTTCGATCATCTGTTGCCTGAACGCTTCTTTCTCCTGCAGCAAAGCATTCCGCCATTCTCTTAAGGCTACTTTTTCATTTTCAGGCAAAGAAACTGTTTCGTTTTCAGGCAAGAACGAGAGTGCAATACAGATATCATTGAAGTCACCCAGCATGGTCGCTGTGTCATTTAATCGTTTCTCGCTACGCCAGGCAGATACGGGAAAAGAGATGCCCCAGTCTTTATCAAAAATGCGGATGTTGTAAATAATGTCCTTCAACTGCTTGCGTACAGTGTGTAGCTCTTTGTCCTTTTCGAGCGCCAGTAAGATAAACTGAACAGACGCCACCTTGCGGTGAATGAATTTACGTATCGCTACATCATCGAGGTGGCCAGGCAATTCATCAGTAATGTTACCGATTGCCTTACCAGTCTTTAGGTTTTCAATCGCTTTTACCAATGCTTCTTTGGACTTGAATAAACGCTGCTGTAAATATTGCTGATAATGAGAAAGGGAGACGTTTTCCTGTTCGGCCCGCGCTTGCACTTTGGGTAAGAATAGTTGCAGATCGCGCACACGACCGGCGGCTTGATACACGGCTTTAATGGCAGGAGACATGTCGAGGTGCCGTGCGCCAGCATCCATTTGAACCAGGCGAATAAAAGCGCGGAGCTTCTTATACTCTACCCGCAGCTCATGGATCGTTTCAGGCTCAAAAGAACCAGGAAGCTGACCGCCGTATTTCTTAATACGCTGTCCATGCTTTTTAATCACGTCCGCGAGGTAGGTTCTCTTCATACAGCAAGTTTCCTATAAGGTACGAAATTTAAAAACATCGTGCCTTATAGGAAATGCGTATAGATCATTAACTCTTATCTAATGCTTGTAGAATATCCTGGATAATATCATCAGCATGTTCCAGGCCGGTAGAGATGCGGATAAGACCGGGCGTTATATTCACAGCAAGACGTTCATCTTCTGTAAGCTTAGCGTGTGTAGTGCTGGCGGGGTGCGAAGCAATACTGCGGGTATCGCCCAGGTTGGCAGTGAGGGACAACATTTGTAAGTTATCCAGGAAACGGCGGCCGCTTTCCAAACCTCCCTTCAATTCAAAGCAAACAATGCCGCCACCGTTCTTCATTTGTTTCAGCGCAATGGCGTGTTGTGGATGACTGGGCAGGAAAGGATATTTCAGCCAGGACACTTTAGCATGTCCTTCCAATGCTTTTGCGAGTCGCAGTGCATTGTTAGCATGGCGTTCCATGCGCACATCGAGCGTTTCAAGGCTCTTGCTCAACAGCCAGGCATTGAACGCAGATAATGATGGACCAGTACTACGGCAAAACAGGTAAATATCTTTGATCAGGTCTGCACGACCGGCAACAGCACCACCCAACACACGACCCTGGCCATCGATCCACTTCGTAGCAGAATGTACTACCAGATCGGCGCCCAGATCGATAGGACGTTGGCCGATTGGTGTAGCAAAACAGTTATCGACATTCAGGATCACGTTGTGCTTCTTCGCAATCTTCGCTACCATTTCCAGGTCGATGATATCAAGGCCCGGATTGGTAGGTGTTTCAATATAGATCATGCGCGTGTTGGGCTTGATCGCAGCTTCCCACGTTGCAGCATCTGCCGCTGCACTTACATAAGAATATTCAATACCATACTTGGGCAGGAATTTAGTGATCACGGTGTGGGTGCTACCGAAGATAGCATTGCACGAAAGCAGGTGATCTCCTTTCTTCATCAACGCCATGAAGGAAGCAAAGATGGCGCTCATGCCCGAGGCTGTAGCGTAACCCGCTTCTGCACCTTCCAATGCACAGATCTTATCGACAAACTCTTTTACATTGGGATTGGTGAAGCGGCTATAAATATTATCATCTGTTTCATCAGCAAAAGCAGCACGCATATCTTCTGCCGTATCGAAGCAAAAACTGCTGGTTAAAAACAACGGCGAAGAATGCTCCATTTCAGGAGTACGGTCGGTTTGCGTACGGATAGCTTTTGTGATCGGATGTTGTGACATGCTCTATATTTCGTATTAATAATTATTTCCCATTCACCTTCACGTCCCATTTGAGGTTGCTGCCACCACGACGAAGTGTTTCCGCTACAGAACAATACTTATTCATGGATAGTTCGCAGGCTTTGCGTGCTTTATCGGGGTCGATATCGCCGGTAAGCTCAAAAACGATGGTCACGTCCTGCCAAATGGAAGGTTCTTTGCCGGGCTCCCGCTCGCCTTCGATCTTCATGGTGAAACCTTCTACGGTTTGGCGCTGTTTTTTCAGGATGGAAACGATGTCGATCCCGCTGCAGCTTCCCAACCCCATGAGTAACAACTGCATAGGACGAACTCCAAAATTGGTTCCGCCTGATTCCGGGCTGCTGTCGGTATAAACTGTATGGCCATAAGCGTCTTTAGCGGCAAATCCGTAGTCACCTGAAACCCTTTCTAACTCGATTTTTATCATGGCAAAGATTTTTGCAAATGTAATTCATGCAGGCATTTACTTTGCACCCTGAAATTAGCTAACCGGAAGAATGAAGTATTTCCATTACAATCAGCCCTTTCCCCTGGAAAACGGCCAGACATTACCAGAACTCACGATTGCCTATCATACCTATGGCACCCTGCGCGCCGATAGTAAAGTGGTGTGGATCTGCCATGCCCTGACAGCCAATTCGGAGGTTGCCGACTGGTGGAAGGGTCTGGTAGGAGAAGGCTGGGCCATCAATCCCGACAAATACTTTATAGTTTGTGCCAATATATTGGGTTCCTGCTACGGCACCACGGGTCCCGCCAGCGTTAATCCCGCTACCGGACAGCCCTACTATCATCAATTTCCGCTTATCAGCATCCGCGACATGGTGCAGGCTCATATCCTGCTCCGCCGCCACCTTGGTATTGAAAGCATCTACCTGCTGATGGGCGGCAGCATGGGCGGCTACCAGGCTATGGAATGGGTGATACAGGAAAACAACGTGATTCATCAACTTTTCCTGCTGGCCACCTCTCCCACCGAAAGCGCCTGGGGCATCGCTGTACACGCTACACAACGCCTCGCCATTGAAGCAGATAGTACCTGGCAGGATGCAACGCCACAAGCCGGACAAAAAGGCTTGAAGGCAGCCCGCGCCATCGGTATGCTCACCTACCGCAACTATGGCATCATGGTGCAAAAGCAAACTGATCCCGATACAGAAAAGCTCGACAACTACCGGGCAGCTTCCTATATCGACTACCAGGGCGACAAACTCGTGAAACGCTTTAATGCCTACAGCTACTGGACACTCTCCAAAGCGATGGACACGCACCACCTGGGCCGTGGCCGCGGTGGAGATGTAGAAAAGCTTTTGCAAGGCATACATCAAAAGACCCTCATCATCGGCATCAGCAGTGATATCTTATGCCCCCTTGAAGAGCAGCGGCACCTGCAAGCACAGCTGCCCAATGCTATGCTCGTGGAAATAGATTCTGCTTATGGCCACGACGGCTTCATGGTAGAAACAGAGAAAATATCAAAGAACCTCGTCGCCTGGCTGGGCGAATAATATGAAGGCCCTGCACCGGCATCCGGGCAAGGCCTCCCTCCATGCACATAAACAATTATTTCAACAGGCCATCTACGGTGATCGCAACATAGTACAATCCGCCGATAGAAGGACCACCTGCGTATTGCAGATAACGATGGTTCAACAGATCAGTGCCACCAGCTTTGATGGTGCTGAATAACTTTGGAATGCGGAAAGTAACCTGCGCATCCACTGTTTGGTAAGCGGCTACATCACCAGTAACCAGCGGGCTCTCCCACAGGAAAGAATCCTGCCATCTCCAGGTAATGTTGAATCCGATATTAGGCGTAATGGCTCTGTTGCCAAAAGAAAGATTGGCTGTCCACTTAGGCGTATTGAAGCCAGTTACAAACAAGTCGGGCGTAGTGTTTCCTTTAATGTCATTGTAGTTAAGATTGCCCGACAGAGAGAATGTCTTGTATACGCTATACGTAACGCCTAATGAAGAACCATAGGTAGTATACTTATTCTTCGCATTGGTGTACACGCGATAACGGTCCTGGCCTTTGCTGGCAGCATTGCCACCACTGGCAGTAGTAGCATCGCGGTTCCTATCGACCATGGCAATCACTGCCGCATCAGAGCCCACAGTTTCACCTTTTGGTACATACACCTGCACCTGACCCAGGAAGCCATCATATATGTTGGCATACGCATCGAAATCAAGCAACAGTTTGCTATTCAGCAGAACGCCTTTGTATCCAATTTCAAAAGAGTTGATGCCTTCAGGACGACCATCAGGTAATTTGGCCACTTCCAGTAGACCTCTATTGGCCAGAGCCGCTGCATCGGTGTTACCAGCTGCTTTCACGGCTGTATTGAATGCCGCTACAGAAGGCTGTGTATAGCTGTTTTCGCGGAAGCCCAAGCCTTCATTAATGATCGGCAGGATACCTACCCGCTTTACACGACCGTTGTTTACGTAAGACAGCGCCTCAAACAAAGCCGGGAAACGGTAACCTTGCTGGAAGGTAGCCCGGATATTGTGGTGCTGTTTCAACGTATACACAGCGGCAATACGTGGGGTAAACTTAGGATCAAACTCAGGATTATAGTCAGCGCGCAAAGAAGCAAACAACTTCAACTTCTCATCAAAGAAGGTTTTGGTAGCCTGTACAAATCCACCAATCTTTTTATAATAAGTGTTATCACCATAGCTGCCATTCTTGTCGGGCAGGTTGCGTTCAGCAATCGGACGATCGAAGTCAACGAAGTTGTTTCCGTCAGGGATCAGCTCATACATACGTGCATCAGCACCGATCAACAAATTGAACGACTTGGTGTATTGCGTGAGGTCCCATTGGCCTTCGATGTGGTATACATTACTTTTCTGAATCAACGCAGCGCCACCTGTTACCGGTGCATCAGGAATCAGCGAAGACTTGATATCCCAGTTATTGATCCTGATAATAGAATCTTTCACCCTATTGAAGCGTGCCGTACCGGGTTCAGCCCGGCCTGCGTCTGCCTGCTGGCGGGCATAGGCGTTCGCAGCAGCGAGGTTGGCTGAGGTAAGCTTACCGCCATTGGCTGCAGCATAATCATTCAGTGCAGTCTTGTACTTAGCACCCCAGGCAGTACCACTGCCTCCAGTATACAAGTCCATGTTATCGGCCAGCGGTTTTACGTTGTAAGAATCGCCGGTCCTTTCCTGGATAATATACGCTTTGATATTATAGCTGGCACCTTTTAATTCCAGGTGATGGTTTTGCACTACCACATTATCCAGCCTCACTTTATTACCGCGTTGAAAAACACCATCCATCTTGCCTACGCGATAGGAATAAGCCAACTGCGTAGTTGAATTGAGGCGGTAATGTAGCGCAAGGTCCACTTTCAGGTTATCAACCTTAGGGTCTACCAGATCTTTTTCCCAATAGCCGGTACGCGCTACTGTCAGCGTTCTGTTGGCAACATCATCTATAGTGAGGCCGGTAACGGATACTGTATTACTCAACTGCAAAGCGTCATCCCCATACTTGTTCCAGCCATCAAACGCCACATTGTTGGCGCCGTTCAAAGCCGGGAACGCAGGGTTGGCAGAATTCTTATTATTGGGGTTTTGGTCCAGCCTGGTATCAGAGATCCAGTCGATGCCCTGCATATAGCTGGCGTTGATCTTGAACGCAAACTTATTGTTGAATGCTTTGGCGAACCGGACGGCAGTCTCGGTTAAAATACCAGCATCATGGTCACGATTGTCAACATGATTAATACCCGTCTTGTGGTAAACGCTCAGGCCCTGGTTGGTGAAAGGGTCTTTAGTAAGCAGGTTAGCCATACCATTGATGGCATTCATACCATACAAAGCAGAAGCGGCGCCCGGCGTGATCTCCACACTTTGAATGTCCAGTTCTGTAGGCCCGATGGCATTACCCAGGGGAACGCCCAATGTAGCAGCCTGCATATCTACGCCATCTACCAGTTGCATAAAGCGGAAGTTGTTGGGGATATTAAAGCCGCGGGTATTGGGCACTTTGAACGTAAGACTGGAAGTGGTCATCTGCACTCCCTTCACGTTTTCCAACGCGTCATAGAAGCTGGGCGCAGCTGTTTGCCGGATGGCCCGGATATCCAACTTATCGATGGCTACCGGCGACTTCAATATATTTTCCGGAACACGGGAAGCAGTTACTACCACTTCATTGCCCAGATAAGATTGTGTAGCGAGCGCCACCTGGAGGTTGGAGCCAAGGCTTTTTACTTCCAGCTCCTGCTCTTTGAACCCGATAGAAGAAAACACAAGTGTAAAAGGCAGCTTAGTCTTGGTGCGTAAAGTAAACTCACCCGATCTGTTGGTAATGGTTCCCTGTACAGTACCTTTGATCTGGATACTTACATCGGCTAATGGTTCATGCTTGTCCTGGTCTGTTACCCGCCCCGATACCTCAATAAGGCTTACATCCTGTGCATTGGCCAAATTCAGCGTCAGCAATGCGAGTAATACTAATAACGATGCTTTCATGTTTCTGTTGGTGTTTTATCTTGCTTTTAAAGTCTATTATTTTAATAGACTATATAGTTATAATAAATCCCGGTCTTGCTACAGCCGGGAGCTTACTACTGAAATATCTTAATAATGATCTTAACGCTCCAGAATATTACCAGGCAACCCAGTAAGATCAAGGACGTTTTACGAGGCAGCTTACCCGCCAGCTTGGCTGCTAATGGCGCAGCTATCAACCCTCCTATTATCAGCGCCACAATTACCTGCCAGTGGGATACACCCATCAACGTAAAGAAGGTAAGTGCGCTGGCCAGCGTTACGAAAAACTCGGTAAGGCTCACGGAACCGATCACGAAACGGGGACTTCTGCCCTTTGTGATCAGCGTAGTGGTAACGATAGGACCCCAGCCGCCGCCGCCGAATGAATCGAGGAAACCACCGGCTCCGGCCAATGCGCCATAACGCTTGAACTTTTTCGGCTTTTGTTTCTGCTTCCTGAATGCATTCCACAAAATCCTAAGCCCCAGGAACATGGTATAAGAAGCGAGGATGGGGCGCAGGTACTTTGAATGCGACTCACCAAACTCCTTTAAACAGATAGCGCCTATGATAGCCCCGATAACACCGGGGATCACCAATATCTTAAACAGCTTTTTATTTACGTTGCCAAACTTATAGTGGCTGTAGCCGGATGCGCCGCTGGCAAACATCTCGGCCGTATGGATGCTACCGCTGATAGCTGCGAGGTTTACACCCATCGACAAAAGAATGGTAGTACTCGTGACTCCGTATCCCATACCCAACGCACCGTCTACCAGCTGAGCCAGGAAGCCTGCCAGTACCATCCAATGGAAGTTCTGGTCCAGTGTCTGGTACCAACTGATGGTATCATCAGCCATTTGCTGCAAGGGGAGATAAGAAAAGATGAAATGGCCTACCAGCATCAAAGCAAAAGTGACCAGCGAATACGTAGCGATCTTACGCCAGCGTCTTTCCTTTTCAGCAGTATCGCGCTCCACCAATATTTTCGTGAGCTCGTTCAGTCGCTTTACTTTGTATTCAAAGTTTCCGTTCAGGCGGTTGCGCACCACGTGCAGGTTATTGATCACATCATTCAGTTCGGCGGGCAGTGCTGCATTCAATACTTCTTTGATTCGCTTGGCAGCCGTGGGTGATTTGCCATTGGTAGAGATAGCGATCTTCAGGTTTCCTTTCTGTACTACGGAGCTTAAATAAAAGTCGCACTGATCGGGTTTATCAGCAGCATTCACCAGTATTTTCTTTTCCCGTGCAATGTCGCGGATAGACTGGCTTACCAACTTATCGTTAATTGCAATGATGACAAGATCCTTGGCTTCCAGGTCCGCTTCTTCAAAAGCACGCTCGGTAATTGTTACATGCTCGTGCTGTGCTGCCAGCTCCTTTACTTCTTCGGATACGTTGGTAGCAATTACCGAAACACGGGCAGCCGGTGAGTTACCAAGAATAGCAGTCAGCTTTTCCAATCCTACTTTGCCGGCGCCTACCAGCAATACCTCCAGGGTCTCCAGACGGAGAAATACCGGGAACAGGTGGTTGGTATCCTGACCAACCGCCGCGTCTTCCGATGCTCCCTTATTTTTTATCTCTGTCGACATCCTTTCGGTATTAATTAAATTATTTATGATGAACAGTACTTATATCGTTACCCATTGCTCACGTACTGCAAAATCACCAAAGGTTTCTCCTTTCTTTCTCTTCTTACTGTAGATCCCAAACAGGTTATCCAGTTCGCTTAAGATAGCCGGTTCGTCCAGGCTGTCTTTATACTTCTTGTTCAGTCTTATGCCGTCACGGTCTCCGCCAAGGTGCATATTGTATTGACCATAGGCGGTACCCACAAAACCGATCTCTGCAGCATAGGGTCTTCCGCAACCATTGGGGCAACCCGTCATGCGGATAGATATATCATCATCACTGATCTTGTGCTTATCCATCAGCGGCTCGATCTTGCTGATCAGTGTGGGCAGGTAACGCTGGGCTTCGGCAAGGGCCAGCGGGCAGGTATTGAATGCTACGCAGGCAATAGCACTGCGACGCACCGCACCTGCATTATCGGTGTGCGCAATGATACCGAATTGCTGTAAAATATCTTCTACTACCTTCTTGTCTTTTTTATCGATATCACTAATAATGACATTCTGGTTACATGTGAACCGGAAGTTGGCCTTACCTGTTTTGGCTATCTCCAGGAAAGCGGTCTTCATGGCCACTTTCTCATCATCGAGTACACGGCCATTCTCTACAAACACCGTATAATACCACTTCCCTTCATGGTTCTGGTGCCAGCCGTAATAATCAGGGCGGTGATTAAACTCGTAGGGTTTGGTTTCTTCCAGCGCAAAGCCGCAACGCTTTTCCAGCTCGGCTTTGAATGCTTCCACACCCATTCTGTCTATTGTATACTTTAAGCGGGATAACTTACGGTCACTTCGGTTACCATAGTCACGTTGAATGGTGATCACTTCATAAGCTGCCTTCAGTGTATTTTCTTCACCACGAACAAAACCCAGCACAGTTCCCAGGCGGGGGTAAGTGTTTGCATTACCGTGTGTAGTACCCAATCCACCACCCACTGCAATATTGAAACCGATCAGCTTGCCTTTTTCGACAATAGCGATCAGGCCAAGATCATTGGTAAATACATCTACATCGTTATGGGGCGGGATAGCAATGGCGATCTTGAACTTACGGGGCAGGTAGCGCTCCTGGTATAATGGATCTTCCTCCTCCTTCTTATCAATCAAAGGCTTTTCATTCAGCCACACTTCATAATAGGCCTTCGTTTTGGGCAGGGCCAGTTGGCTCAGCTTACCAGCGTATTGGAAAACTTCTTCGTGAATAGCTGATTGTTTGGGATGTGCGCCGCACACCACGTTCCTGTTCACATCACCGCAGGCGGCAATGGCATCGAGGTGGATCGTATTGAAAGCCTGTAAGGTAGGCTTGATATGTGATTTGAGAATGCCGTGCAACTGGATCGTCTGACGGGTAGTGATCTTGAATACACCGGTAGAATGTTCGCCGGCAATATTGTGCAACCCAACCCACTGTTCGGGTGTAAGAAAACCTCCTGGCAGGCGCAGACGCACCATGTAAGAATACAGCCACTCCAGTTTTTTGGCGCTGCGCTCTTCGCGGCGGTCGCGATCATCCTGTTGGTACATGCCATGGAACTTGATCACCGACTGGTCGCTTTCACGGAGAGCCCCGGTTATTTCATCATGCAGGCTTTGCTTCAAAGTGCCGCGCAACGCATCACTTTCAGTCTTGATCTTTTCAACAGGCGATAAATTCTTATTGGTGCTCATAATAATATTAATAAACGTCTTTCAAATATCTTCCTTCTTCCTTCAGTTGATCCAGGTACTGGATGGCTTGCTCACCGGTCTTGCCGCCATAGCGTTGTATCACCTGCAGCAAAGCCTGCTCCACATCAACGCTCATTGGTTCCTTGGCTCCGCAGATGTACACATAAGCACCATCGCTGAGCCAACTCCACAGCTCACCTGCCTTCTCCAGAATGCGGTGCTGTACATATATCTTGTATTTCTGGTCGCGAGAGAAGGCAAGGCTGATATTGGTCAGCGCACCGGTCTGCAACCAGTTCTGTAATTCAGTTTGATACAGGAAGTCGCTCACGAAATGCTGGTCGCCAAAGAAGAGCCAGTTGCGGCCTTCGGCGCCGGAAGCATCACGCTCTGCCAGGAATGAACGGAAAGGTGCAATACCGGTACCAGGCCCGATCATGATGACATCTTTGCCAGACTCTGGTAAACGGAATTGACTGTTCTTATGAATATAGAAATCGATCTCGCTACCTACTGTCAGGTGTTGAGAGAGAAAATCGGAGCAGAGACCGAACTTCAATTCCTGGTTGACATAAAAAGTATCTCTCGCTACCGTGATGTGTACTTCACCACCATGTGCAGCAGGAGAAGAAGAGATAGAATATAACCGGGGCGTGATAGGTTCCAGGATATTTACTACTTCATGAAATTGTTGTACATCTTTCACCGGGTAAATCTTCAGCAGGTCTACCAGACCGATCTTGGTTTCAGGAATATCCTGCTTTACGATGGCGGCGTACTGCTTCACTACGCGTTCGGGCAGCCAGGCCACGTTGATGCGTTTCTTTAGATGGTTGAAGATGGAATCTGTTTCATTGCGGAAAGTGATA
Organism: Paraflavitalea sp.; assembly: GCF_059502485.1. NCBI lineage: Bacteria > Pseudomonadati > Bacteroidota > Chitinophagia > Chitinophagales > Chitinophagaceae > Paraflavitalea > Paraflavitalea sp. The sequence goes on along the minus strand of NZ_JCACET010000004.1, from coordinate 264,671 downwards.
GGTGTACCATTGTTGCTGAATCCCAATGCCAGGATGGTATCTACTATAGCCTTGGAGTTTTCAGGAATGATACCAATAGAATCACCAGGTGCATAATCCACTTCTTCCTCGGCCCCTATCTCGATGTGATGTGTTTCTTTGGAAGAACCACGGTCATTCAGGTTTACGTTGGTAAGGATCGTTCCCTTGTATATCTTTTTACCAGTTCCTTTCTTAGCTACAGGCGTACCCACCGCTACCGATGCAGCAGGTGCTGCGCTACCAGCAGTAGTTAATTGAGTTAGTACATTAGAGAACCAGGTGCTGGCATCTGATTGGTAATCGGTATCGCAGCATTGCAGTGACACAACGCGCTGGCCACCCAGCTTTAGCAGTTGCGCATCTACATCTTCACCAGCTTTACAGAATAAAGGGTAAGATGTATCACCTAATGCCAATACACCAAACTTCAGCTGGTTGAGCTTGAAGCCGTTCTGGTGAATATGGTCATAGAACTTCTTGGCAGTAGCAGGAGGTTCACCTTCGCCCTGCGTGCTGATCACTGTAAAGAAGTATTCTTCTTTGGAAAGATCGTTGAGCCTGTATTGGTCAAGGCTTACCAGCTTGGCTGTGATGCCGCGCTTCTTTGCCTGCGAAGCAAAATCTGTTGCCACCTTCTTCGAATTGCCGGTTTCGGTACCATAAGCAATGGTGATCTTCTGCACAGCAGGTTTTACTTCGGCTGCAATGGCCGCAGGCGCAGCAGCAGTTGCAGGTGCTGCGTGTTGGGCATGCTGAGGTTGTGCCAGCAGGCCAGCCAGGTATCCATTCATCCAGATCAATTCTTCCCTGGAAGATGAATTCAACAGCTCAAGCAACAACTTCATTTTAGGCTCTACTAACATGGTCTTTTACTTTTTCAGTATGGTCGGTTATGGTTGTAAAAAGTTTGGCTACAGGCTTAAAGTATTCTTCCCGGCTATTGCTGTTGGCCAGCCAGCCGAACTGCTCGTGCAGTCCCACTACTTTGCCAATGATCACCAGTGAAGGAGAGATGAACTTTTTGCCTTTCAACTGTTCGTTGTATTCATAGATATTGGACACGTATACATTTTGCATCGGTGTGGTAGCCTGCTCTACTACTGCCAGCAACTTATCGGCGGCAATGTTGTTTTTAGTAAGGTTGGCTATTACTCCTTCCAATGTTTCAGAGCTCATGTAAAACACCAGCGTATCATCTGTGGCGGCCAGCTCTTTCCAATAGCTTTCCGTTACCACATCGGATTTATAATAGGTTAGGAAACGAACGGCAGTGGAATGATCTCTTGCAGTCAACGGTATGCCTGCATAAGCAGCGGCACCCAGTGCAGCAGAGACACCCGGAATGATCTCGTAAGGTATCTTGTATGCGGCCAGCGCCTGCAATTCGTCCAGAATATTGGAGAATATAGATACGTCGCCTCCTTTTAACCGTACTACCAGTTTACCTTTTTGTGCATACTCTACCAGCAGTTCATTGATCGTTTCCTGCGGCGTGGAAGCACCACGGCGGCATTGCTTGCCCACATATACTATTTCTGCTTCAGGGCGTACATAAGCTTTCAGGATATCCGCGCTCACCAGGCGATCTGTCAACACCACATCTGCCTGTTGCAGGTAGCGTGCTGCTTTGATCGTGAGCAACTCAGGATCACCCGGGCCGGCGCCCGCCAATATCACTCGTCCTGTTTGGTTTGTACTCATGTCTACTTTTTTAGTAGATTAAAAGGGCAAAAAATAACAACTTCAACTTTCCACTTGTCACCCTGAGCTTATCGAAGGGCTTCGACAGGCTCAGCCTGACAGGTTTTTATTGTATCATACAAGCGCCTACGGTTACGTGGCTTGTTTCATCGATCAGGATGGCGCCACCGTTGGCACGCAATGCCTGATAGGAATCATAAGGAATCGGTGTAGCGGTCTTGATTGTTGCTTTGATCACATCGTTCAGTACCGCCTGTGAAGGCGCTTCATTTTTTTCCAGGGTATTTACATCCAGTTTGTACTCGATATTGCGAACTACCGAACGCACTACCCGGCTATTGATCTGCAGCAGGTATTTATTGCCTGGGACCAACGGCTTGTTATCCATCCAGCACAACAGCACTTCCAATTCCTGTGCTGTCTTCACCGGCTGGGCAGCGTTTACAATCACATCGCCACGACTGATATCGATGTTATCTTCGAGGTGCAGTATTACACTCTGCGGAGCGAATGCTTCTGTTACTTCTTTACCAGCTATTTCGATGGCTTTGATCTTGCTTTGGATGCCAGCAGGCTGTACGGTCACCGCATCGCCTACTTTATAAACACCGCTAACGATCTTACCGGCATAACCACGATAGTCGTGCAGTGCATCTGTTTGCGGGCGTATTACATATTGAACGGGGAAACGGGCTTCTGTCAAGTTGATCGTATCCTGTACTTCAACTTCTTCGAGGAAATGCAGCAGGGAAGGTCCTTCGTACCAGCTCAGCTTATCTGATTTCTCCACGATATTATCGCCCTGCAAAGCGCTGAGTGGGATATAGGTTACGTTTTTCAAGCCAAGTGACTGGGCCACTTTGGCATAATCGATCACGATATTGTTGTACACATCCTGAGAGAAATCCACCAGGTCCATTTTATTGATGGCTACCACGATGTGCGGAAGGTTCAACAGGGATGTGATGATGGAGTGACGGCGGGTTTGCTCTACGACTCCGTTCCGGGCATCGATGAGGATGATGGCCAGGTCGGCATTGGAAGCGCCGGTCACCATGTTGCGGGTATATTGAATATGCCCGGGCGCATCAGCGATGATGAACTTGCGCTTGGGTGTAGAGAAATACTTGTAGGCTACATCGATGGTAATGCCCTGCTCACGTTCTGCGCGCAGGCCATCGGTCAACAACGCCAGGTCGATCTCTCCCTCGTCCTTATTCTTACTCTGACGCTCGATAGCTTCCAGCTGATCGATCATGATACTCTTGCTGTCATACAGCAACCGGCCAATCAACGTGCTTTTGCCATCATCAACACTACCGGCAGTTATAAAACGAAGCAAATCCATCTATCGTAAGTTTATTTAGTTATTGTTGTTATTAGAAATATCCGTTCTTCTTCCTGTCTTCCATCGCTGCTTCCGACACCTTGTCGTCGATGCGCGTTTCACCACGCTCACTCGTCTTGGTAGCAGTGATCTCACTGATGATATCGTCGATGGTAGAAGCCTTCGACTCTACAGCGGCTGTACAAGTCATGTCGCCTACCGTGCGGTAGCGTACTTTCTTAGTAAGCACCTTATCGGAAGCTTCCAGCTGAATGAACTCAGAAACAGCTACCAGCTGACCTTCATGTTCTATTACTTCACGGTCATGCGAGAAGTAGATAGAAGGCAGGTCTATCTTTTCGCGGCGGATATAATTCCATACATCCAGCTCGGTCCAGTTGCTGATGGGGAATACGCGTACGTTCTCGCCTTTGTGAATGCGGCCGTTGTATGTATTCCACAGTTCAGGACGTTGCAACTTGGGGTCCCACTGGCCAAACTCATCACGCACAGAGAAGATCCTTTCTTTGGCTCTTGCTTTTTCTTCATCGCGACGGGCACCGCCTATGCAGGCGTCGAACTTGAATTCTTCGATCGTATCGAGCAGGGTATAGGTTTGCAAAGCATTGCGGCTGGCAAACTTGCCTTTGGGTTCTGTTAATTGTTTTGCTTTGATGGTATCGCCCACATTGCGAACGATCAGCTTTTCGCCGAGCGTAGCAGCCAGCTGGTCGCGATAGTCCAGGGCTTCCTTGAAATTGTGGCCGGTATCGATGTGTACCAGGGGGAAGGGGAATTTACCGGGACGAAATGCCTTCAACGCCAGGTGGACCAAAGTAATAGAATCCTTACCTCCTGAAAACAACAAAGCGGGCCGTTCAAACTGGCCTGCCACTTCGCGAAGGATATGTATCGCTTCCGACTCCAACTGATCCAGGTAATCTAATCTGTAAGCACTCATTCGTTCGATATTTTTATTACTTCAAAAGTATTTATTACGTTTTATCTTAACTGTGCACATGCAAGCCGCATTCTTTTTTGGCGGCATCTTCCCACCACCAGCGGCCTGCCCTGAAATCTTCGCCCGGCCTGATCGCTCTTGTACAAGGCGCACAACCTATGCTCACAAATCCTTTATCATGCAGCGGGTTGTAAGGCACGTTATTATCATCGATATACTGGCGTACCTGCTCGGTAGTCCAATGCAGGATCGGGTTGTACTTAATGATCTGGTTGCCCTCGTCCCATTCAAATACCGCCAGGCTGTTCCTGTCGGGAGAATGCTCAGCCCGCAGCCCGGTTACCCAAACAGCATTGTCTTTCAGCGCTCTTTTCAAGGGCTCTACTTTGCGGATGAAGCAGCACTTTTTGCGATGATCGACAGATTCGTAAAATGCATTGGGTCCATTGGCTTGTACAAATTCCTCCAACAGGGCATTATTGGGATAGTAGGCTTTTACAGCCGATTCGTATTTCGTATTGGTGCTGCTCCACACTGAATAGGTTTCAGCAAACAGTCTTCCGGTATCCAGTGTAAATATTTTGATCGGAACTTTGTTGTTCAATATTTCATGGGTAACTACCTGGTCCTCGAAGCTGAAGCTGGAGGAGAAAGTCACTTGTCCCGGAAACTTCTCTGCCAGCAATGACAGTACCTGCGCCACACTTAGTCCACTTGACAGGTAGGTTAATTCGGGAATATAATTTTGTAGTGACGTATTCATGTATGTTGACAATTCAGCAGTGATTAATAAATGATGAAACCTGGTAGAGCGAGCTTGTATAGGAGAAAGAATGAATCAACAGCAACAACAATAGTTGTAACAATAGGTGGTAGTATTGTATTGCATCGCGAATGTGTGTAGCATGAACAAAATCGTTGACTCGCTAACAAAGATAGGGTCCCGGGGGCAAATAGACAATTTTTTCTACTCTATAGGTAGACTAATAGGGATTTTAACAAACGCCTTGCTAATGAATGTTAGTTCGATCTCCGGAATGCATTATTTCGATGATACACAACGGAATCCGGTATGTTCCAATCCTGTATCGGGAGAGGTTTTCATGCGGGCTGTAACGCGATATCCTTTGCAATAGGAGGCATTGCACATGAATGAGCCACCGCGCACTACTTTCTTAGGTACAGTAGGTTCCATGGGGTCATTGCTTTGTGCAGGGCCTGCCGGGTTGGCTGTGTTGGTATTCTTTTGGGAAGCGTACCAGTTCGCATCATACCAATCGCTGCACCACTCCCATACATTACCCGCCATATCGTACAAGCCATATTGATTGGCTGTAAACGACTTCACCGGGGCCAGTGCTTTGAAATGGTCCCAGGCGGAGTTCTTATCCGGGAAGCTGCCCTGCCAGGTATTGGCTTTGGGATTACCGGCTTCAATGTCTTCTGCGCCCCAGGGATATGTAGCGTTTTGCAAACCACCTCTGGCGGCATATTCCCATTCTGCCTCAGAGGGTAGCCGCTTGCCTGCCCACTTTGCGTAGGCTGTTGCATCAAACCAGGAAATATGTACTACGGGGTAATTGTCTTTTCCTTTTATATCGCTCCCCTCTCCTTGCGGATGCTGCCAGCTGGCGCCTTTTTTCCAGGCCCACCACTGTGATGCATCATCTAACGGCACAGGACGTACGGGCGGTGTAAATACCAGCGAGGAAGCTACCAGCAGCTCATCTGCCGGTTTAGGCGTGCCGGGGGGCAATTGTTTTTTAAGTTCTTCCCAGTCGGGCTTTTTCTCTGCCGTAGTAATGTAGCCTGTGGCTTCTACAAACTGGCGAAACTGTGCGTTGGTCACTTCCGTAGCATCTATCCAAAAGCCATTTACCGTAACGGTGTGTTGCGGATATTCATCAGGCCGGCCTTCCTTGTCTGAAGCACCCATACCGAAGGTGTTGCCGGCTACCCAGATCATGCCTTTGTGCGACACGCTGTCGGACTGTGCGATGGAAGTATCGGTTGACGCGACAGGGAAACGTGCGGGAAGATTCGATTCGCAGGACATTGCCGTGTCTTTCTTTTCGGCAGCGACAACAGACGGATCAGTCGAATTGCAGGAACATATACAACCTACTGCTATGTAGAACAGGAAGCCTCTTTTCATACGCCACAATTTAAGCTGTTTGTGGCGAACAGGAAAAACCTACTTCTTTCTCTTTAACACGTTATCGATCGCATCGAGCAGGCCGTTCTTCGGCGCATCGAGGGTGAGCTCCCAAAACATGATTCCATTCAGTCCCTTGTCAAGTACATATTTTGTCTTGAGGTCAACGGAAAGGCTGTCATCATAAGTGGCAAATAGCTTTTTGGATGCATTGTAGCTATAAGGTGCTTTGGCTATTGGATCGCGGTACTCAACATAGCCTTCTTCTTTGGACAAGGTTTTAGGGAATGTTCTGTAAGGAACAAAGCTCTTAAACTTGGTGGACCGGTATAGACCATTGTTGACACTATCTACATTTTCAAATACGCGTGCGTAAAAGGCAGCGCCTATCACCAACTTGTTGCGTGGTATGCCCAATGATTCAAGATACGTGATGGCATTGTTGGTAGATTCTTTCAATTGTGGTGTTGAGTATAGCCCTGTATGATGTCCTGTTGTTGTGCTGTATCCATTTACCAGGTCGTAGGTCATGAGGTTCACGCGGTCTACTACCGGCATTACTCCTTTCCAGTCGATGGATTCTTCGAGGCATTTGGCAAAGGCGCCGGCAGCAAAGCTGATCTCATGTTTTTTGCCCAATGCTTTGCGCAGTGATTTTACCAGTGCCGTAAAGTTGGGCTTGTCTTCAGGTTTATACGGGTGACCGGGATGGCCTTCAATAGCAGGGTATTCCCAATCGAGATCGATGCCATCGGTACCTAATTTATCTGTCCATTCTTTTACGGACAGTGAAAAGGAGTCGCGCCCGCCGGCAGTAGAGAACACATCGGAGCAGGGCTTGCAACCACCCCATCCGCCCAGCGACAGCAATATTTTGAGTGAAGGATGTTTTTGTTTCAGCGATACCAGCTTTTTGATCGTGGGTTCTCCATTGCCTATAAACAGTTCATTACCGCGCAGGTGGCAAAAGCTGTAAATGATGTGGGTGAGTTTTTGTACATCGTATTGATCTATTTCGGAGATGTTGCCGGAATAGTAGGCCAATACAGCTATCGGTGGCTTAGCATTTTTGCCGGCTTTCTGTGCCTGGCACTGGCTCATGATAAGCAGCAGGACAAGTAATTTGGTAAGGTGTTGCATGGTGCATGAATTTACATAATAAAACAGTCCCGACTTGTGGTCGGGACTGCTCATTATAAAAAGTCATTGGCTTAATTGTTACCAGCAAACTGGCGACGGATCACGTTGAGGGCGCCACCTGCCTTGAACCACTCGATCTGTGATTCATTGTAGGTGTGGTTCATCACGATGGAATCTTTTGTACCATCGGCGTGGTTCGCGACCAGTGTCAACGGGGTGCCGGGTGTAAAGGTCGTGAGGCCAAGGATGTCGAACGTATCGTCTTCCTGGATCTTATCGTAATCTTCCTTGTTGGCAAAGGTGAGTGCCAGCATACCTTGTTTCTTCAGGTTGGTTTCGTGAATACGGGCAAAGCTCCGTACGATGATGGCACGTACGCCGAGGTGACGGGGCTCCATAGCCGCGTGTTCACGGCTGCTACCTTCACCATAGTTCTCATCGCCTACTACCACCGTGCCAATGTTGGCGGCTTTGTAAGCACGCTGTGTGGCAGGCACAGGGCCGTACAGACCTGTCAGCTCGTTCTTTACAGAATCGGTTTTATCGTTGAAGAAGTTTACGGCGCCGATCAGCATGTTGTTGCTGATGTTGTCCAGGTGGCCGCGGAATTTCAACCAGGGGCCAGCCATGGAGATATGGTCAGTAGTACATTTTCCTTTTGCTTTGATCAGGAGCTTCAATCCTTTCAGGTCGGTTCCTTCCCATGCAGGAAATGCTTCGAGCAGTTGCAGGCGCTGAGAGTCGGGCTTTACGATGACCTGTACACCGCTACCGTCGGCTGCAGGCGCCTGGTAACCGGGATCATCCACAGAGAAGCCTTTGGGAGGCAGTTCTACGCCTGTGGGTTCATCCAGCATCACTTCTTTACCTTCTTCGTTCTTCAGTTTATCTTTCAGTGGGTTGAAAGTGAGATCACCGGCAATGGCAAATGCCGTTACCAACTCAGGGGAAGCTACAAACGCGTGGGTTGAAGCATAACCATCGTTACGTTTTGCAAAGTTGCGGTTGAAGGAAGTGATGATCGAGTTCTTGCGGTTGGGATCGTCGATGTGACGGGCCCATTGTCCGATACAGGGGCCGCAGGCATTGGCCAGCACGATGCCACCGATCTGATCGAAGGTCTTCAGGAATCCGTCTTTCTCGATGGTAAAGCGTACTACTTCAGAACCCGGAGTTATGGTGAACTCTGCTTTGGTCTTTAATTTTTTATCGATCGCCTGCTGAGCCAGGGAGGCAGAACGGCTGATGTCTTCGTAAGAAGAGTTGGTGCAGGAGCCGATGAGGGCTACTTCCAGTTTCTCGGGCCAGTTGTTGGCTTTTACCGCTTCAGCAAATTTGCTGATGGGCCATGCCAGGTCGGGCGTGAAGGGGCCGTTTACATGGGGCTCCAATGTATTGAGGTCGATCTCGATGAGCTCATTGTAGTAGCTCTTAGGATCAGCGTATACTTCTTCGTCGGGGCGCAGGTGCTCACGGATACCATCAGCCAATGCGGCCACTTCTTCGCGGCCGGTAGCGATCAGGTATTCCGACATTTTCTTATCGTAGGCGAATAAGGAGCAGGTAGCGCCTATCTCAGCACCCATGTTACAGATCGTGCCTTTACCGGTAGCGCTCAGGCTGTCGGCACCTTCACCGAAATATTCTACAATAGCGCCGGTACCACCTTTTACGGTGAGGATACCAGCTACTCTCAGGATAACATCTTTTGCGGAAGTCCAGCCATTCAGCTTACCGGTGAGTTTCACGCCGATCAGCTTGGGCATTTTCAGCTCCCAAGCCAGTCCGGCCATTACATCGACCGCGTCTGCACCTCCTACGCCGATGGCCACCATGCCCAAACCGCCCGCGTTGGGGGTGTGGGAGTCGGTACCGATCATCATACCGCCGGGGAATGCATAATTTTCTAATACCACCTGGTGGATGATACCGGCGCCTGGTTTCCAGAAACCAATGCCATATTTATTGGAAATAGAGGCTAAAAAGTCATATACTTCTTTATTTACATCCAAGGCTGTTTTCAAGTCTTCGGCAGCGCCTGTTTTTGCCTGGATCAGGTGATCGCAGTGTACGGTAGAAGGAACGGCTACTTTTGAGCGGCCGCAGGTACTGAACTGTAACAGGGCCATCTGGGCGGTGGCATCCTGCATGGCCACACGGTCTGGCGCGAAATCCACATAATCTTTCCCCCGTTCATAGGCCGCTGCGGCGGGCACAAACAGGTGGGAGTACAATATTTTCTCTGATAATGTCAAGGGCCTGCCTACCAGCTTACGGGCTTCTGCAACGTGTGCAGGCATGGCCGCGTAAAGCTTTCTAATTAAATCCAGATCAAAAACCATGTTAAATATTTTATATTTTAATTATACGAGCAGCCTAACTAATGCCTATCCTGACAATTTCTTCTTAAACGTATCGTTCCTACAGAACCCCTTCAAATTTACCTAAAAAATAAATTCATTATTGGTAAACGCAGGTGTTAGGACAATGGTTTAAAATGTATAAATTAGTATCATGAATCGGTTTCGATCTTTTATTGAATGGCAGGCTTATGGTGTGTGCGCCGCAATAGGTGACCGCATGGGCATTGCCACCTCACGTATTCGTACCTGGTTTGTATACATCTCTTTCCTTACTATGGGATCCCCCCTGATCGTCTATTTCGTACTGGCATTTTGGATGAACATTAAGCGGTACATTTTATCTGTACGCCGTAACCCGTTGAAATACCAGTAAAAACATTAACAACTTTCTGTACCAGGCAACTTTGACAGCATCCTGTGATTGGTAGCATTGCTTTCATAACACTGTAAAGCCTGACATTTTGTTTCAGTTTGATTACAACACCACCGATTATGAGCAATTATTGCTCAAACTGGCAGCGCAATTGAATGCACCTGTGCACAACAACCAGGTGATTTTTCCTTCATCCGTGGGCGATGGTGATTTTTTATTTCTGCCGCTGCCCAATGGCCTGCATGCCTGTATCATCAATTGCACTTTCAACCAGGACTGGCTGATTCACCGAAAGCGGAACCTTGACGGCGAGTGGTACACGCTGCGCTTCGACGAGCTCAGTATTCCCGGCACACTGTCTGTGACTATCGATGAGGACAAGCTCAAAGAGAAGAACACCAGCAAATCTATTGCCTACCTCACCAGTTCGTATTTCGACTGGTCATATCTTGGGTCGCAGGGTGGGCATTATTTTTCGATCGCTGTGTTGCTGAATAAAGAGTTTTTGGCCAAATACATCGACATCAACACGGTGGAGGATGTACTCTCTACCTATATTTCTTTGAAGGCTGAAAATTTCAATATCGAACCGCTCGACAGCAAGTATCGCCAGTGGATGCGCACGATCCTGGAAGTGGGTGATGACAACCCGCTGCGTTTGACTGTTATTCAGAACCGGATCATGCTGATGATCGAAAGGTTTTTCACGCACTTGTACGACAAGATGAAAAACCCGACTTTCCGCATCCCGCTCTCCCAGGAAGATATCAACCGCGTCATGAAGATTGAAGGTGTGCTTACAAAAGATATTTTTCAACCTGCTCCTTCTATTCAACAACTGGCCAAGATGGTTTCTATCAGCGAATCGAAGCTGAAGAAGGATTTTAAGACCATGTATGGCTATCCCATCTATGAATACTATCAGAAGGCACGCATGCAGGCTGCTCAGGACAAACTGCTCACCCGCAAATTCTCTGTAAAGGAAGTAGCAATGGAATTGGGTTATGCCAATCTCAGCAATTTTACCATTGCCTTCAAGAAGGAATTTGGTGTACTACCCAGTCAACTCTTGTCCTAATGGTGCCGCATAAATCAAATTCCTGCCCCTTTAACATACTCTTATGAACTAACTGATCTGTGAAAGGTTTTATAAATGGAGTGTGCAAACGTTTGTGTAAAGACTTTGTAGTTAGTGTTGTACCCACATCAGTTAGAGCAAACCACATTTCAGGTATAGTTTTGTGTATAGAATAGACCACAGAAAGGATTTAATGAGAAGTCCCGTTTTTGATCCTGGAGCAACTATGGAAAACCTGCCGATGGTCTGTTACACTTGACTGAAACCACGGATTCACCTTTGAAAACGTATTTAAAGCTTCCTCGCGGAAGCTTTTTTACTCCGTAATTTTTGAAGTGCTATACGCTCACATGAGAAAAGCTACCCTTTTGGAGTAGCTTTTTTTCTTTTATTACGATGTCTGTATTCGATTAGATCACTGCTTTGCGCAACTTCACCAGCTGTTCCAGCAAACCTTCCAGCAAATCGAGCTTGAGCATATTGGCGCCGTCGCTTTTGGCTACTGCGGGGTTGGGGTGGGTTTCAATAAACAATCCATCTGCGCCGGTAGCAATGGCTGCCTTTGCAATGGTGCCTATCAATTGGGGATTGCCACCTGTGACGCCCGAAGTTTGGTTGGGCTGTTGCAGGCTATGGGTGCAATCCATCACTACAGGGGTACCATGTTCTTTCATCCAGGGGATATTGCGATAATCTACCACCAGGTCCTGGTAGCCAAATGTATTACCGCGCTCGGTGAGGATCACTTTGTCGTTACCCGCTTTACGGATCTTTTCAGCGGCAAATTTCATGGAGGGGCCGCTCACAAACTGGCCTTTTTTCACATTCACGATCTTACCGGTTTCTGCAGCTGCTACCAGCAGGTCGGTCTGCCGGCAAAGGAAGGCCGGTATTTGGAGGATGTCAATATATTTGGCGGCCATGGCTGTTTCATCGTGGGCATGCACGTCCGAAGTAACAGGCAGTTTGTATTTCTCCCCTGTCTTCTTCAGGAGTTGCAGGGCCGTTTCATCGCCCAGGCCGGTAAAAGAGGAGGCGCTGGTGCGGTTGGCCTTCCGGTAGGAGGATTTAAACACGTAAGGAATGCCCAATCTTTTGCAGATACCGCTCACTTTATCAGCTACTTCCATCAGCAGCTCTTCACTTTCTACCACACAGGGACCGGCTATTAAAAAGAAGTTCTTCTCGTCGTATTGTTGATTGGCAAACAGGTCTTTAAGGATTTTTTCCATGGCGCAAAGATACGAAAGTGATGGTTTCCCTTTTGAATTGGTTGGCTGATCGATACGTTGGGAGGCAGAAAGAGGTGGATGGAGAGGGTGTCTGGTACCTGTCTGATGGAGGGCTGGTTAGGGTGAAATGAGGAGCAAAGTCCGGACAATGTCCGGATAAGGTCCGGATAACCTCCGGAAAAGGTCCGGATAAGGGTGTGAGCCAAGTGGGGTCAGTGGGTTGCGGTTTAACTGCTTTTTCAGGTTTCTGGCCCTACCTGTAATATACGTCATCTGCGAAGGGTTTACAATTAAATTATTTGTCTATCTAATATATAATGTGTAATTTTTACACAATAACTATTAACCTTATTTCCTCACCTAACTGATTGCTGTATGAAAAATCTTGTCCGCAAGACGTTTTTCGGCGTCCTACTTTGTGTATTTTTTACATCTTCATTTACTACTCATGCTCAAAATCCCTGGAATGGGAAAGTGATCTTCCAGGGTTTCTGGTGGGATTACTGGAACAACAACTATCCTGACGGCTGGAGTAATTACCTGGCCGACCTCGCCCCTCGCCTGCGCGATATCGGGATCGATGGCGTGTGGATACCTCCTTCGATCAAGAATGCCGGCACGAATAGTAATGGCTACTCTCCTTTTGATCAATATGACCTGGGTGATAAATACCAGAAGGGGAACCTGAAAACAAGGCTGGGTAATAAGAATGAGTTGTTGCGCATGATCGCCGTGTTGCATGCCAACGGCATGGACGCTATTCAGGATGTTGTGTTTAACCATATGGACAATGCCGGCTCTTCTACCGGCGCAGGTGGTCAGGACCCATCTGCTACCGGTAATAGCGATGGCAACCTGTACAAGAATTTCCGCTATGCTTCGTATGCTACGCCTGCCACTACTGAATTGTCTGCAGACTACCTGGCCCGCTCAGGCCGCTGGCCCAAGAACTGGCAAAACTTTCACGCCAACAGTGATCATAATTGCAATAGCGGCGACTGGTGTGCTGCTTTCTTTGGTCCTGATATCTGTTATTATTCCGGCGCATATGGACAAAGTTCCAATGCTACATTTAATCCTACCCAAACTACCGATTACATGCGTAATGAAACGCGCAACTGGTTTGTGTGGATGAAGAAGCAAACGGGTGTTGATGGTTTCCGGTTCGATGCCGTGAAGCATTTTCCGCATTGGGCTATGCAGGATTTCCTCTATAATGTAAAATACAACGCAAGCTGGGCCAATGGCGGCGCCAATATGTTTGCCGTAGGTGAATACGTGGGTAGTGCTTCTGATCTCGATACCTGGATCAACAATGTGAAGACAAGCAATGGTGGTTCGGAGGATATGACCGGCACGTTTGATTTTAGTTTGCGCCAGGCTGTTAAGGATATGGTAAGTGCAGGTGGCAGTTATAACTTATCGAATATTCCCGGTGCACAGCAAACCAACCGCTTCCGTACGGTGCCTTTCGTGAACAATCATGATACTTTCCGTCCCATTAAAGATGCCAATGGCAATTATACCGGCTGGGATAGCGGCAATGAATTGGGTGGTGGCCATATCGATCCTTTCGATGCGCGGCTGGCGGCAGCTTATGCCATCACGTTTGCCGTAGATGGTTCTCCGCAAGTATTCTTTGAGGATCTGTTCAATGTAGGCAGCCTCAGTCAACGGTATGCACACTTACCTACCAGTACCGTCAATCTGCCTGTACGGGATGAGATTGCGAATATCATCTGGTGTCATCAAAAGCTCAATTTCAAGAAGGGTTCTTATAAAGTGCGCTGGCAGGCGTCTGATCTGCTGATCATCGAGCGTGGTTATAAAAGCGGCCCTGAAAATAGCTATGCTATCATCGGCGTAAATGATAACTGGAATACCTGGCAGAGTGCTACTGTGCAAACAGACTTTGGCGCCAATGTTCAACTGCATGATTATTCCGGCGCTAATGCCAGCGATATCTGGACAGATGGTACCGGCAAGGCTACTATTTATGTTCCACCTTGTGATGGTAGCAACACCCGCCGTGGTTATTGTATCTGGGGACCAGCGGGTGTGACTGGTGGTTTTAATCCTACTCAGCGTAGTACTACACAGGAATGGGAGATGGCTAATGATCTGGGTGATTCGCATGCCAGCTCTTTACAACAAGGTGGTGCTTTACCAGCCAGTTCTACAGCCTTACGCACAGCAGGAAAGATATTTAATGAAACCGGCAAGACGATCACTGTAAACCTTTATCCTGCCAACACTACTCCTAACCTCACGGTGAACTTGTACAACAGCAGTAATACCATTGTGCAAACGGTCAGTGGCACCGGTAATCTCACGCTTACTTATACGCCTGGCTCTACCGGCCTGTACACGGTGAAAGTGAAGAACACTTCTTCTTCCAACCCGGCACAAAAAGTTTTTGTGAAGGTGACTTATACGGCACCCAAAGTTGCCAACACTTCTACTTATCCTGCCAGGGCAGCGCAAACTCCGGGCAGGCTTGAAGTGAACCCGGACAAGCCTGCTATCAGTATAAAGAATTATCCTGATCCCTTTTCGACTTCCACGACGATCAGTTTCACGCTTCAGGAAAAGTCGATGACCCACCTTCAATTGTACAACCAGCAAGGGCAGTTGATAAAGCAGGTGCTGAACAGGCAACTTGCCAGTGGCCAACACCAGGTGGCTATTCAAACGCCCGATCTTGCGCCGGGGGTTTATATATTAAAGCTTACAACGGGTACCGGCGTGCAATTGCACAAGATGTTGCTTTCAAGGTAGTGGTTGCCAATTGCCCGGGCACTTCAATGTGTATAAAATACAAGGGATAATGAGTGGCGGGTGGTCATCATTCGCCACTCATTATTTGTTACAACCAAAATTTTGCGTTCTTTTGCTCCCACTAAAACGCAACTCTACTATGATCCGGGAAAGAATACTTGTTATTGGTGCTTCGGGGCAAATTGGTGTGGAATTAACGCTGGCTTTACGCAAGATGTATGGTAATGCCAATGTGATCGCTTCGGACCTGCGGGAAGAAAATGACCTGCTGAAAGGTACCGGCCCTTATGTTAGCATCGATGTAATGAACAAGGAGATGCTGCACGTGCAGGTGATCCGTCAGAATATTACGCAGATCTATTTGCTGGCCGCCATTCTTTCTGCTACCGGCGAAAAGAATCCAAACCTGGCCTGGAACCTCAACATGCAGGGTTTATTGAACGTGCTGGATATTGCACGGGAAGAAAAGATCTACAAGGTATACTGGCCGAGCAGCATCGCTGTATTTGGCCCTACCTCACCGCGGCAGAATTGTCCGCAGCAAACCATCATCGAGCCTGCTACGGTATATGGTATCAGTAAATATGCCGGTGAATTCTGGTGCAACTATTACCACCAGCGTTTTGGCGTAGACGTACGCAGCATCCGCTACCCGGGTCTCATCAGCTATAAATCTGCTCCCGGCGGTGGCACTACCGATTATGCCGTAGAGATTTTCCATGAGGCGTTGGAAGAGAAGAAATATACTTCTTTCCTGCAAGAGGATACTTACCTGCCGATGATGTATATGCCGGACGCTATCCGCGGCACCATTGAACTGATGGAAGCATCGGCGAGCAAGATATCGATCCGTCATTCCTACAATCTCTCGGCCATGAGCTTTTCGCCTAAAGAGATCGGCGCAGAGATCAAAAAGCATATTCCTGATTTCAAACTGGACTACCAGCCTGACTATCGCCAGTCGATTGCCGATAGCTGGCCTCAAAGCATAGATGATTCGGTAGCGAGTAAAGACTGGGGCTGGAAGCCGGAATATGATCTGGCGAAGATGACAAAGGATATGCTGGAGAACCTGAAGATCGAACAGGGCGGCGTAAGTAAAGCATAACTTAATAAGGGTTTCGCATACAATGAACAGGTTTAGCAGGTGATCATACTGCTAAACCTGTTTGCTTTTTATGGCTGTACTTCCCCTGATAATATCTACAATGCCTTCGTTTTCTATGATCATCATACCATGGCGGTCGGAGGTGACACCTTGCTGCAAAGTATAAGTGTAGCGCGGTACATTGCCCTCCATGATAGTAGGAAAGAATACAAGCTGCAGGTTATCGCAATCGGTTTTTAGTATGTCTGCTACTTCAATGATGTGGGTGGAGATGATGTAGCAGCAGTTCCGGTATTCTGCAAATGCTTTTGTGACCGCCAGGGTGGCATCGTACGCATCTTTTACATTGGTGCCTTTGAACAGTTCATCGAAGATGACTACGAGGTGCTTGCCGGCGCTCACTTCTTCGGCTACCGTTTTCACGCGTCTTACTTCTGCATAGAAATGGCTGTAGCCAAGTTGCAGGTTATCTGGCACATTGATAGAGGTATAGATGCCGTCACACACGGAAAACTTCATGGCTTCTGCCGCTACCGGGAAACCCATGTGGGCCAGGTATACAGCAATGGCAAATGATTTCATAAAGGTAGATTTACCGGCCATGTTGGCGCCCGTAAGGAACAGTACATTGCTGTTTTGCTGCAGGGTTACGGAATTGGCCACCGCTCTTTCAAGGCCGGGATGTCGACAGGCTTTCAGGCTGATGCAGGCCGCTTGCTGTGGCAAAGCCTGTGCATAGGAGAATGCTTTTGCGCGGGCCACATCGCTTACAGCGATGTACACGTCTATATGGTATACCAGTTGCAACACTGCGTTCATGTCTTCGCGCAGGTGCAATCGCAACAGGTTGTCGTACTGAATGAACTTTGCCAATGGTAACCGGCTGTTGTCTTTTTCTTTTTTAAGCCATTGCAGCCTTGCTGAAGAAAGGAGATCTTTTACAGGTTGCATTTCCTCCTGGAAAGGGTGTTGGGGATGCTTCTCATCCAGCATGGCGAGGAAGCTGATTATTTCATTCAATAGTTGAATGGTCGTATGGAACCCGGCTACCTGCAAAGGGAATTCTTTATCGAGCCCCATTGTATGTAATGTTTTCCGGCGCAGGGTATCGAATGTAGCGGTAATGCTGTTGCTGCTACCACCGGAAGCAAGGTAATTGCTCATGGTATCAACGGCTTCTCTTCCGAAAGGAAACTGAGCACCCAACTGGCCGAAGAAACTGATGACGCTGCTGCGACGGTTGATGGCTGCATGGTCCGTCATCGGATGGCGAAACATATAGTCCAGCAGCTTCTCCCCTCCTTCCGTACGCACCTTGTTGAACAAACTGTATACAGAATTGCTCTTGTACTTGCCCAGGAGGTTGAGGTCGTCCAGCGTTTGCTTGTCTGCAATAAAACTCATGATCCGGTAGGTTGCTTTTTTCCTTTTTGTAAAATATCGAGTATGCCTTCATTGTTGATGATCACCATGCCATGCCGGTCGGCCGTAACGCCTTGTTCGAGCCGGTGGGTGTATACCGGTTTATCGCCATCCATGCGGGTGGGCAGGTATACGTAGTTGATGTTGTTGCATTGGGATTTCAGGGTATCGCCTGCTTCGATGATATGGGTGGATACCACGAACATGCAGTTGGGATTGGCGGCAAAGGCTGCTGTAATGGCCACCGTTGCTTCAAAAGCATCTTTTACGTTGGTGCCCCGGAAGAGCTCATCGAAGATGATAAAGAGGTTGCGCGACCTACCCAATTGCTGGGCCATCTTTTTTACGCGCAATACTTCAGTGTAGAAATGGCTGTAGCCCATGTTCAGGTCATCGGGCAGGTTGATGGTCGTCAGCAAACCATCGCACACGGAAAATTCCATAGCGGCGGCAGGTACGGGAAAGCCTACGTGGGCCAGGAACAAAGCAATGCCCAACGATTTCATGAAGGTGGATTTACCCGCCATGTTGGCGCCCGTGAGGAATACGATGTTATTACCTGGCCCCATGCCTAGGTTGTTGGCTACCGGCTGCTTCAGTTTGGGATGGTAGATTCCTTCCAGCTTCATAACGTGTTCGTCACTTTCACGGGCCTGTGGAAACACAAATCCCCGCTGTGCTGCCACGGTGGCCACGGAGATGTACACATCAAGGTAGTAGACAGCTGTCAATATTTCTTTGATGCGCTCGCGGTGCACATAGCGCAGCAGCTTGTCGTACGTCACTGCTTTTTCATAATCCAGCTTTACCGGTATTTTTTCTTTGAGCAGCGGCTCCAGGCCAGCCACCGCCAGCAGGTTGCTGGCAGTGGCGGCCTCCGCCGCAAAAGGGGTAACGGATGCGGCCTTCCGGATATTATCCAGGAAAGCCTGCAATTGAATAAGGATGGTTGTTAAGGAAGTAATGCCCTTGATCAATTGCTGGTATTCGGTGTCTGCACCGATAAGATTGTTGAATTTTCTTCCGAGTGTATTCTCGCTGTTGGACAGGCGGCTTCGTTCATCGGTGTTGGACAGGTATTGTTCCACCGCATCGAACAGATCGCTTTTAAAAGGGAATGTACTGTTGGCATCCCTGAAGAAGCGAATGATACCGCTGCGCTTGTTGATGGCCTGGACATCGGAAAGGGGATAGCGAAACATCTGCTCCAGTATTTCTGCTCCGCCGCGCGTATGGGTACGGTTGAAGAGGGCGTAGACTGAATCATCGCTCCGTTTTCCGAAAACGTTCAGGTCATCGAGTGTTTGTTTATCAATTACTAAACTCATGCGTATAACTGATTATCTTCTTTTTCTACGTATCCAGATGAATAGTCCGCACAACATGAGGCCGATGGGATATACCCATTTGAGGGCAAACTTAGAAATGGCCCAGCTTTGTTTTCCAAGACGCAGGGACCGATCGGGTGCAGGGGGACGGCGCATGTCTACCGGCAATTCCTCATCGGTGAGCCAGAAGAAGGCGCCGCTGATGAAACTGAAGTTAGCAGGTGATACATCTTTACGATTCATCATCAATTCTCCATTGCTCAGGAAATCGGCATCGCCTGTTACGATGATCTTCTGGTCTTTGTCCTGCACTTTTCTCGACAGTGCCAATACTACCGGGTAAGGTTTTGCTTCTTCTCCAGCCTGCGGGTTCAGCTTCGCGGTATCGTCTATGAAGTTGGTCGTCTCCTGCTCGATCCACCCTCCTGTAGTATCGCTGGTGAACAGGGTGGTCACCTTGAATCCTTTATCGGTGGTATAATTCAGGGCTGCCGTCGTAGAAAGTGGCAATAGCTGATCGTTGCGCCTGATGCTTTTGAAATGGAAGGATAACTCTTCCGCCGCTTTCGTGGGTTGTACCAGCAGCAGATTGGATTGGAACTTCTTATTGGGCTTTACCAACATGCCGGGCATGAAGCTTACACCGAGACGTTCTACCACAGGGTTCATAAATTCCTGCCGTCCTGCTTCGCCCGCAATGATAAGATCGCCACCACGATCGATGTAGTTGTTAAGGTGTACCATTTCTTCCGGCGATATCGCTTTCCTTACTTCTGCTATCAGGAGTATGCGAATATGGGCGGGTATTTCTTTATCGAGTGTTACGTTCTCGAAATCGAAACCCTGATTGATAAGGGCATAGCGGAATGATTTTTCCTGGGCAAACATATTGTACCCGCGGTCTTCTTCCGCATCGCTTCTTCTTTCTCCATGTCCGGCCAGGAAACCAACCGTGGGCAGTTTGTTGATGGTAAGGCGCTTGAAGGCGGCCGTGATCTCGGTTTCAGAGGGAAGCCGCATCATATCATCGTACACCCGCAGGAATGACTGACGGCCGCTTTCTGTTTTGAGTGAACGCACAAAGTGGTACTTCTCGTCTTTCAGGTCTATCTCCTTGCTGATGGTCTTGTACGGAACGATCTCGAAACGCCAATCGAACATCTTCACCATCGTATCTATGAGTTGTTCACCGTTGAGCGTGGGGTACTGCTTTTCGAGGTCTTTGTTATCTGTTTTCTCGTAATAGTATTTATACTTCAGCCGGGTATCGGGCTTGAAACGGATGTACTGTTTGAACCTGTCTACATCATATTTGTAACCATCGGGCATGGCTACCCAATAGTTCTGATCGAGCATGTTGGTATAGCTGGTGATGGTCAAAGGTTCTTTCAACTCGCTCAGTACTTTCTGGCTGCCCTTGGTCAGGGTATTGTATTTGGTATAGGTGGCATCGTAGTACGACATGAGCTTGGGGAAGGCGCTGAAGTAACCCAGCAACATGGCTATCGAGAACACGATGGCATATCTGCCGAAAGAAACATACCAGGGCTTTTTTTGACGGGCACCCTGCATTTTGATGATGGTGAAACCAATGAACAGGCTGATCACGATCAGGAAATACAGCAAGTCTTCGCTGGTGATCATACCGGAGATGAACGTATCGCTACGTCCGGATATCGCCAGCCAGTAAGTAATGTCTCTTACAAACTCGATATCCTGCCCTACATTTTTTACATAGCTCAACACCGCAAAGATGCCTAATGTACCCATTGCCGATACTACTGTATAGGATGTAAGGGATGACATGAAAAGGCCAATGGCTGCATACGCGCAGGTAAGCAGGAACAGGCCCAACAATCCTGTTAGTATCACCGGTATATCGACCGAGACAATGGTACAGGCAGCGAATCCTCCGAATACCGCCAGGATACCCATGAGCACGAAGGCGTAGATAACCAGGGCCAGGTATTTACCTAATACGATCTGCCGGCTGGTAAGGGGTGATGAATATAATAGTTTGATGGAGCCACTGCTGAACTCGCGGCTCATAACGCCCATGGTAAGCAAGGGAATGTAGAGGAACAGGTATTGTTGTACAATGGTAAAAGTGCCCTGCACCCAGGCAAAGGTGTTGAGGGTGGCCATGTATAGCTTCCAACCTATCACCTGTCTTCTTACCATGCCATCGAGCACGCCGGTAAATACGAGGCCCGCCTGGAAGGTGAAGATGACAATGATGAGCCACGCTATCGGGGAAAAGAAAAGGGTCTTTAGTTCCGTCTTGGCTATTTTATAGATCGTTTTCATAATGATCAGGCAGGCTTGTTTTTGGATAGTTCGGCAAATACGTTTTCAAGTGATTTCTTTTCCAGTGCTATCTCTGTCAGTCTCCACCGGTTCTGCACGCTTGCTTCGACAATGCGCTCGGTGGTTTCCTGTGCATCGGTGTACTGAACACGGTACTTAATGCCACCCAGGTGTTCTGCTTTCAGAACACCCGGAATGGCCATCAAGTCTTCAATAGGGGGAGTTGCCACCATCGATACGGTGAGCGTGCTGGGCATAATATAGTTGTCGAATTCATGCATGGAGCCGGCAAAGGCTACTGTGCCTTCATTGATCATCCAGATATGATCGCAGAGTGCCTGTACTTCCTGCAGGATGTGGGTGGAAAGTACTACTGTCCTCTCTTCTGCAATTTCGCGGATGAGGTTGCGCACTTCCAATATCTGGTTGGGATCGAGACCATTGGTAGGTTCATCCATCACCACGAAGCCGGGCTTGTGAATGATAGACTGGGCAATTCCTACGCGCTGCTGGTATCCGCCGGAAAGGTTGCGGATAAGGCGTTTGGCAAAATGGCTGATGCCTACTTTGACCATTGCTTCTTCTACTGCGTCTTTTATTTTGGCATCTTCCATCAACCGCATGCTGGCGCTGTGGGCCAGGTATTCTTCCACGGTGAGGTCCATCAGCAAGGGTGGCTTTTGGGGCAGAAAACCAATGTGTTTTTTAGCTTCTACCGGTTGCCTGCTCATGCTGATGCCTCTTACATATACTTCTCCCTGTGTTTGCTTCAGCACACCGCACATGATATTCATGATGGTGGATTTGCCGGCGCCATTGGCGCCGAGCAAACCGTATATCCCATTTTTTGTGAGTTCGAAATTGATATTCTTTACAGCCCATTGCACGCTGTAGCGGTGCGACAGGTTTTCTACCTTGACGATTGAATCATTCATGATGGATAGTTATTGCGGGTATCTTTTGAAAACGTAATCGAAGTAGGAGCCCCACTTCCAGTTGAGGTCTACTATATTGCCAACATTGTTAACCTTGAACAGGATACCTACTGAACCTGGGTTGGGATTGCCCAATACGTCGTTCTTAAGGCTGCAAACGGCAAAGGTGCCATTGTCTAACGCTACACCCAGCTCGCCCGAGTTGGCATCGGTGGTGATCTTTATCACCTTGCCTGCGCCAAAGTCGTGGTACAGTGTTATTTTTTTCGTGTTGATATCGTAGTAATACAGCTTGCTACCTTCGCCAAAGAACAGGTAGGAAGAGTTGCGTATGCGGTAGTACACCGTATTGTCGGATACATAGGCGCTGCCTGCAAACACTTCCTGCTTCTGATCGTAGACTCCAATGGAAGTGAATTGCATGCTGAGGCTGTACGTCTGATACAGGTATTCTCCTGTAGTGTTGTTTTTGAGAATGTTCATGTATCCTGCACCATACGCATAATCGCTGCAATATTTCATGGTGTAGCCTGTGAGGTTGTTGAGATCAACCCATCCGGCCGGAGGTGTTGAGGTGTTGCTCAGGAACATTTTACCGCCATGCGAATCGCCGGAACCCGTATTTACATACAGTCCTACAAAACGCTTTTTCAGGTCATCATATACGTATACAATGGAATTGTTGTCGAACTCGGTTTCCACCATTTGGGTGATGTTTGCTCCACCTCCTTCAAAATACATGGCTACGTTGAGGAAAAGGCCATCATGGAGACCTCCCATCGTTTTGGCGTTCTTCTTGGTGTATATGTTACCATCGTCGCCCAGGATAAAGTTCATTGGGCCTCCATCTGCATATCCCACCGGTTTGGAACTGTTGGGAAATATCTGATTGGGGAACTCACTGCGTAAGGTTATCTTCTTCGACAGATCGTCGCCACTCAGGTATACAGAGGAATTGCCTTGTAATACCAACACCTCATCGAGCGAATAATCGGGCCATACTTTGGTAACGAGCTTTGCTGGCTGGTCTCCCAACTCCTGTCCCGGAAATCTTTGCTCGAATATGTCGGGGAAGTATTTGTACTCGTAATAGATAGCGTTATTGGCATCTCTTTTTGAATCTCTTCTGATATAGGTGAGGCCCGACTTGCCGCCTTTGTTGGTGAGCAAGAGCCAACCGGCTTTATACGCTGATATTACCTGTATCTGCATGGCATAACGTGTAACAATGCCTGTTGCTTTTTCTGTTACATACAGGTAGATCATGATGTAGCCGGGCTTATCGGGGGTATAGGCCAGGTTTCTTTTGTTGTATACCACCGAGTCTATCTGCCGCCACTCGTAGTCGTAAGCAAGGGTATCGCGCTCCGGGTATTTCCATTTGATGGTCGGGTTCACGCGAAAGGTATCGCCCATGATCACCGAAACGGAACCGGTGCTGGCAATAGAGAGTATCTGGTTATAATCTACCAGGTCGTAGTTGCCTTTATCTTTATAGCATGCCTGCACCAAAAAAAGTAAGGCGATGGCAGGCAGTACTGTTTTTATAAATCGTTTCATCCTTAATGTTTTTGTGGGTGATTGTACTTAACCGCCTATGTAGGCTACGGTCATTTCTTCGCCGTTATCCTCATATACTGTTCTGCCGGCATCTTTTTCCTTCAACAGGTAGTTTCTGAACACGACGGTATGGTACCGTATCTGATCCTCGTTGGCAGGGTCAAGATCGGACTGACCTGTAACCTCGATGAAGAGTTTGTATTTTTTATCTGAATAATCGCCCATGAACCTGCCTTCCACACTGCCGTTCCACCAGTCGGGCCGGGCTATGATGTTGGAGATGTACAGGATGGCGGCGGCATGATCGGTTTGTCCCACCTTGAAGTCATTGGACGCTTCCAGCCTCACCACCAGTTTTACCGGCTTGAGTGCGATCTCCGGTGTTTTCTTAACAGTGATCCAGGCTGTATCGATGACCTTGTTGGCCCGGAACGTAAATGATTCCGGCAGGATATAGTTGGCAGGGGCTGCAGTGGTCAACTCTTTTACTACTGCTATCTTGTAACTCCTGTCTCTATTCTGGGGGTCGCCTACCAACTCTACCACCATTGGCGTCAGGGCTTCGTCCTTATGGGTAAGCGACAGGAAAGAGAAGAGGGATGAGTCTTCATATCCTTTCGTAAACTGAATATAATTATCTCCTTCATAGAGCATGATCTCATCCTTTTTACAGGAGGCTGCTATCACGAGGAAGGAAAACAGTATATAGATAAAATGTATCTTTTTCATTTCCGTTTGTTTAAAATGATGATAAGGCGCTATAGCTGGTAGGCCACTTCGCTCTGCGGGAGGGGTGCAAACCAATCTTCCGGTTTCATGACACGATCGGTAGTACCATTGAAAATGTTCCTGTTGAGTCGCTTGAACATAAAGAAGGCTTGCCCTTCGGTAAGTGTTTCCCGGATTATGTCTTTTACGAGTATCTCCATCAGGTCACCGCCCGACGCGCTGTTGGATATTTTTGTTTTGGCTCCCCGGTTAGTGCGCAGGTCATTCATCATGTTTATCGCATCGGTTAGTTTATTCTGCTTTATCAGGCATTCGATCTGTATATGGTACATTTCGGAAAACCTGAGTACGGGCAGTAAAGGCCCCTGGTTCTGCAATACCTGGTCTGCTTCGTAGGAATTTCCTTTCGGCCTTGACCAGGTGAGGTAGCGCTGATCGTTATAGCGATTGTACCAGCCTACCAACCGGAAATCATCGAGGTCTGCTTTGAACAGCTCGTTCATGTAGTTGTTATTCATCCGGAAGTTGAGGCCGCCTTCGCCGCCGCCCGGAGCAAGACCTGTGATCCAGTTCTCGTAGTTCTTGTTGTTGGAGAAACAAAGGAGCAGTTCATCCGGACGCTTGGTATGTATGTAATCGACATCCGTGATCTGTCCCTGGTAGCTACTGCTGGTCCAGCGGAACCAGTTCTTTTTCTGGTAGTCGTATACAATCCTTGAGTTGATATTGGCGCTGTCATAATCGCCTTTGTACAGGTAAATACGCGCCAGCAGGGAAGTAGCAGCAAAGTAGTTCATGCGCTCACCACGGTAATTGAAGAAATCACCCTGTGGAATATCCACCCATGAACCTGCATTCCTGATACGGCCAGTGTTTGAACGCATTACATTTCTCAGCAGCACGGTATCGATATTGGCCAGCATGTTCTGTGCCTTGCGCATATCGGTGGTGATGCTGGCAAATATCTGCTGCATGTTCAACCGCACCGGCTGGTACTCGGGGTAGGTGGTCACATAGGGAATGGTAGCACCGGCATATCCTGTGACCGGGGCAGGGCTGAATATGCGCAGCAATTCGAAGTGTAGCATCGCCCTGATGCCGTACATCTCTCCGAGGATCATGTTCTTCTCACTGGCTTTTTGGGTAAAGAAGCTGGTGTCTTTCTTCTCTACTTCCTGGATGAGGTTGTTGCAATTGGCCAGCACATTGTAGGCTCTCTTCCATACCTGCTCGGTAAGTTGCTGGGTACCGGACGCACTCCACAGGTAACGTGAAGCATCCCTGATATCGTAGGGTAGAAAGTTGACCTCGTAGTTATTGCCCAGTCCGCTCACCAGACCCCAGGTAAGGTTTTTACCATAGAGCTCAGTGCCTGACATGAGTTTGTATATGCCATTAACGGCTATGCGTACTCCTTCTCCGTCCTCAAACATTTTTTCCTGCAATACCTGGTTGCTGGACGACGCGTCCAGGAACTTTTTACAGGAGCTGTTCAACAGCAGGGGAAGGCATATGATGATCCAAAAACGTATGGTTCTCATAATAAGTTAGTTTAGAAGGATGCGTTGATCATAAAGGTGAAAGTCCTGGCATAGGGATAATCCAATCCCATTTCCCGCTTGACGGTGGAGAACAGCGCGACATCGTTCATCATCAAAGAAGTGCGCAGGAATTTAAGCCTGAACCTTTTCAGGAATGCAGGATCAAATTCATATCCCAACGAAAGTGAGTTGAAGGAGATGTAATTGTTTTTCTGGATAAACCTTGAAGTAGGACGGGTGATGAGGTACCTGTCCTGGAGCCCTTTCAGCGGCGTTTTATCTCCAGGTTTCTGCCAGCGGTCACTAATCACACGTTTGTCGGCATTGTAATATTGGAGGTTTACGTTCTCCACATTGCTGACCATCGTGTTGTTGTATTGTTCGCCACCTGCTTCGTACAGGAAGGTGGTATAGAGTGTAAAGCGCTTGTACCTGGCATTGATGCCAAAGGCGCCTTGTGCCCAGGGTTCCGTATTACCAATAGGTTGCTGCTCGGTAGGGTCCCAGTCGTAGGTGATGGTGCCATCTCTTTTTTCAAATACTTCTTTTCCGTTAGCCGGGTTGATGCCCAGCGACTTCATGCCATAGATCGTCGTCAGTGAGCTGCCTTCTTCATATTTCATGATGGGTTTGGCAAACTTGGCGTTGAGGTCGTTGAAGATGAGCCCAAAAACAGGATCACTGGTACCGAGGTATCCTTTATAGTATTCATCGATGCGGCTGTTGTACCGCTTCATCGACTGTGCTATTTCTACAATGCTGTTTTTGTTATGAGCCATGTTTGCATTGAGCGTCAGGCTAAAGTCGGGCGTATTGATGGCCGTACCTGTCAGCTTTATTTCAAAACCTTTGTTGAGCACTTTGCCGATATTATCGCGATAAATGGTAAAGCCAGCAGAAGATGGCAGGGACACATCGGTGATCAGGTCATAGGTGCTCTTATTGTAATAGTTGAACTCAAACGTGATCCGCTTCAACAGGGAGATCATGGTACCAATATTCCAGGACACCTGCTTTTCCCAGGTCAGGTTCTTATTGCCCATGTAAACGAGGCTGGCGCCGATACCGGTAGGATACCAGTCGTCGAGCATCACCTCATAGGTATTGCGGGCCATGAATGGGGAGAAATTGGATTTACCGGTCTGCCCGATGTTGGCTGTGATCCGGAACATGTCCACATTGTTGTTGGTCTTGAAGAAGTGTGTCTTGTGGAGGTTGATACCAGTACCTACTGACCAGAAGGGCGCCCATTTTTTATCGGTACCGAACTCAGAAGAACCATCCATCCGGAAAGAGCCGTCAAAAAGATAGATATCCTTGTAGCTGTAGTTTACCGTGGCAAAGCTGCCAAAGAGCGCTCTTTTGTTATCGCTCAATGTTGGCTTGCGTACGATCTCATAAGCATAGGACGGGGAATGAAAAGATGCACTCGGGAAGCCACGATAGGCAGATGTAATGTATTCTTCCTTAGTAGCATTAGCATTGATACCCAGAGAAACGTTGATGTTGTTGTCATCTATGTTACGGTTGTACGAAGCGAAGAGGTTCGTATTCCAGTCGAGTCTTTTGGTATTCGATTGGGAGAGATCGCCCTTGCTAAACAGGTTGCCCCGTGAATAGATAGCCGAAGTGGGGGAAGTAAACACATCTGTGTTGGCATCTTTGTAATCGATGGCCAACTGTCCGCGTATGAACAGAAATTTGGTCAGGTACCAGTTGGCGGTAAAGTTGTCGGTAAATTCTTTGTAACGGGTCTGATTGAAGTTACCTACGGTAGATTCATATAAAGGGTTCAGGTCTGAACGTCCAAAGTAGTTGGGAAACGTTTTCACGTATTCTCCGGTAGTTTCATCGCGCAAACGGTAATAGGGTTGCAGGCGTGAATAGTCGCTGAATTTTCCATAGGGTGATTCATCGGCTTTCACTTCATCATAGTATACCTGGTTACGGAATTGCAGGTTCCTCGTTTGGTATTGGAGGGTGAGGCCCGCAGAGATTCGGTCGCGGAACGATTCTTTCATGACGCCGTTCTGCTTATCGTATTTCAATTCAAGTCCTACGCGCATTGCCTGTGAACCGCCTTCGACGTATACGTTGTGCCGGCTGTTGAACATGGTGCTCAGGGGTTGAGAAAGCCAGTATGTGTTTACGCCTTTGCGGATCTCATTCTTCTTCTGTTCCTGGTACCACAGGTTTTCCACCAAGGTAGTTTTGTAATAAGGATCGGTCTGGGGTATCGTAGGCAGGTAAATGCCGGCTGCATTTTCTACATCGAGCTTTTCCTGCGCGTTCATCATGTTGTAGCTGGAAAGATCGGGGGCGGTGATGGAGTAGTTGCCATTGTAGGTAACACGAAACTCGCCGGGTTTGGGGGCAATGGTTTCAATGATCACCACACCGTTGGA
Organism: Paraflavitalea sp.; assembly: GCF_059502485.1. NCBI lineage: Bacteria > Pseudomonadati > Bacteroidota > Chitinophagia > Chitinophagales > Chitinophagaceae > Paraflavitalea > Paraflavitalea sp. Next base: position 236,207 of record NZ_JCACET010000004.1, on the reverse strand, counting down.
GGCTCTGGAACCATACATGGCTGTAGCCGCCGCATCTTTGAGGATCGTTACGTTGTTGATGCGGTTGATATCCATATCATACATTTTCTCGACAGTGATCTCAAACCCGTCCATAATGAATATGGGTGTATTGGGGTTGTTCTTCAGGGAGAACTGTGATACATCGGAACCAGACTCGAGACGATCAAGTTCTTTTACACCGGGAAAGCCAGACTGGCCACGGATATAGAACTCGGGCATCACGTTGGGATTGGAACCCATATTGATGTTCTGCATAATGCGGAAGGAGGGATCGAAGGTCTGTAAAGCCGCCACCAGGTTGTTGGGTGATACGCGCTGGATATCTGCTTTGGTGACCTGTGTGTAGGTACCGGTAAAGCTCTCTTTGCGTATGTTACCGTAACCCGTCACCACGATATCGCTGAGGGTGGCATCTCTTAGTTTCAGCACGACTTTGCCATTTGCCGGTAATTCACTTACTCTGATCTCTCTGGTGGTCATGCTTACATGCGAGAAGATGAGTATTTGATTGGCTTCGGCATTGAGGGTGTACTTACCTTTTGCATCGGTATAAACGCCGATGCTGGTACCTTTAACGCGTACGCTTACGCCTTCGAGAACAGAGTCCCGCTCAGCTACTACATAGCCTGTAATAAGCTGTCGCACCATTTCCTCTTCTGTAGGATCATCGGTCGTTTTGTTGCCAGGCATGATCACTGCGCCTGCGGAGGGTTCTTTTGGAGAAAGAATAATGGTTCGCTCCAATATTCTGTAGCTGATGGGCTGGCGCTTCAGCACACTATCCAGGAAAGTGGTAAGGGCCATGTTGGATACGGAGATAGAAACATGGTTGGCTTTTTTCAGCAGGCTGGCATTTCCAAAAACGGCATAGCCGGTTTGTTTTTTGATCATGCTGAATACCTTGCTGAGTGAAAGGTCTTTGCCGGAAATGGATACTGTTTGAGCGGCTGTCCAGGCTGATGCATGAAGACAGCATACCAGCATAATAAAAGCAGTTACTTTCATCACCTTCATTAGTTTTGATCCACCGGAGGAATGAACCCAACTGAAAACAAGTCTCATTCCAGGATGGGTTTTGGTTGATAGCCGGCGCCTATTAGAGCTACAAGGGGGAGGGGCATAGCGCACCTGGCTACGAAAAGCAGTTTTTTGCATACTTTCGCATTAGTTTGGTTAAAGAAAAAATTCCCTTACATGAGTTTTTGAATGAGCCAACGACGCTTCGTTGACGCGAAGCACAAACCGTTACGCCTCGACCGCGTGACGGTTTTTCTTTGCTCATCCGTTTATGAGGACATAGCTAATAAGGCTTGTATTTCATTATGGCAGCACTACGAGCTTACGGCCTGCTTCAATCCTGAAGTGAACTCCCACATCTTTAAGGGCCACGATGAGGTCTGACAGGTTCATATTCCTGTTGATCTCACCGAAGAACTCAATATCCGGAACACCTTTTTCGTATACGACAGTTATATCGTACCAGCGTTCCAGCATGTTCATTACTTCTGTAATGGGCAAACCGTCGAAATTGAAGAAACCGTTTTTCCAGGCCATCACTTTATCGATATCTGCGGATTCTATGCGTATCCCGGAAGAGGCGCCGGAAACGGGAAACCGGCCTTGCTCTCCGGGTCTTAGAATAGCTGAGGAATGAGGGCCGCTAACTGGTCCGAACCTCACACTACCTTCCAATAAAGTTGTTTGTATACTGGTTCCGTTGCTATAAGCATTGATGTTGAAATGTGTGCCTAATACTTCCACTGTAGCCTGGTTGTTGATGTTGACCCTGAATGGTCGTGTTTTGTTTTTAGCTACTTCAAAGTAGGCCTCACCGGTTATTTCCACGCTGCGTTCATCTTCCCTGAAGGCTGTGGGGTATTTGATAGAGCTGGCAGCATTGAGCCACACTTTTGTTCCATCGGGTAACACGAGTTGAAACTGGCGGCCTCTGGGTGTGGCCATCGTATTATAGGTGATGCCTCCATCGGTGATGCCGGTAGGGTCGTAGGTAATCCGGCCATCATTCAATATTATGCGCGCACCATTCTGCGAAGCCACCGTGCCATTACCCAGACTGTCCAGCACCACCCTGGTACCATCTGCCAATGTAAGGATAGCGCCCTCTGTACCGGGCTTGATATCAACAGGCTGCTGAGCCACAGCAGCGCTATCCGGCCGGTTATTAAGGAACAGGTAGGCGCCTGCGGCCAGGATAAAAATGACCGATGCAGCCACCCACCACCACCTGCGCACCGCGGGTATACTGCGCACGGGTGCTGGCTCTACTGCAGGTACTTCTTTTCTGGCTCTTTCCATCACGCGCCTGAACTGTAGTTCAGCATCCATGCCTCCGGAGAGGTCTGTATAGGTTGCTGCCTCTGCATAGGCAGCAATAGCCTCTTTAACAGCTGCCTGGTTGGTAGGCTCCCGCACAAGCACGAGGAAGGCGTCAAGCTCTTCCTGCGTCAGCTCCTCGCGGATGTATTTCTGTAAGAGGTCATTGAATGAAGGCATGTAATGCTATTTTATAAATAAGATAAGGTTAATGTGTATCCTGAAAGTGTCTGTACCTATAAAGACACAAATACGATTCGACAGGACCCTGGTGTTTTAAAAAAAAATTTTTCAAGACACCATCAGCATCCATAGGAACACCGGGATGGAACCTGAATGCTTGTCGAGATAACCGCGCAGGGAAAGGATGGCGCTGACCATATAGTTTTTCACTGTTCGCTGTGAAAGGCCGGTGACCTGTGCTATTTCTGCATGAGTCAATCCCTGAAAGCGGCTAAGGCGGAATACTTTCTGTTGTTGTGGAGTAAGCTGGTTGATGCCTGCTTCTATGAGATGGCTGGCTTCTTTCAATTCCAGCCTGGCCACCGGATCGGCAAAGGAATCGGCAAAATATTCATGGAGGTATTCATCTATCTCACCGGTAAATACACGGGTCCTCAGCTTATTAAAGATTAGATTTTTGGTAGAAGTAAAGAGGTAGGCATGAAATTCCTTTACATCGGTCAGCAGCGCTCTTTTGATCCAGATCTGCACAAATACTTCCTGTGCGGCATCTTCTGCAATTTCAGGGGCTTTGGCAAAGAGGAGGGCTACGGAATATACGCGGGGCCAGTAATGCCGGAAGATTACTTTATAGGCAGCCTCATCACCCTGAGCCACCTGCATGATCAGTTCTTTTTCGTTATGTAAGGAATCCCCCGACAACCGTGGTACGTTTTCGAATGTTGACTTGCAAACTATACTAAAAAAGTGAGAACTGGTGGTACGATTATACTTAAGGATAACAAGCGCATAAAAAAAGGCATCTTATGATGCCTTCTCTATAATATTGTTATGTTCTTATGTGACGCAGGTTACAACGGCCTGATCCAGATGTTGCGGAAGCTCACGGGATTGCCATGGTCTTGCAGAACGATGGGTTCTTTATCGCCATGTTTTTCATAGTTGGCGATACCGATGTATTGGGTGCTGCCCCAGATGCTCATGTTGTTTTGTACCAACACTCCATTGTGGATCACAGTGATCCGGGCTTGTGTTTTCACGGTGCCGTCGGCATAAAATACAGGGGCTGTGAAAATAACATCGTATGTCTGCCATTCGCCGGGTCCACGGCTGGCATTTACCAATGGAGGCAGTTCTTTGTAGATAGAACCGGCCTGTCCGTTGGAATAGGTTTTATTGTTGTAGGAATCCAATACCTGTAATTCGTATTTGCCCATCAGGAAGATACCGCTGTTGCCTCTTCCCTGTCCATCGCCTTTTACTTCGGCAGGTGTTCTCCATTCAATGTGCAACTGGCAATCGCCAAATCCTTCTTTGGTTTTGATGGTACCCGTACCGGCTACCACCGTCATGGCGCCATTTTCTACTTTCCATTTGATAGCGCCTCCATCTCTGCCTACCCAGGCGCTGGCATCGGTGCCATTGAACAGCACTACTGCATCGGCAGGTGCATCAGCCGCGGTTTTACCGGGCGCCACCACCCTGATAGCAGGATCGTAATACTCTGATAATTTCGGATCTCCACCGTTTCTATTCGGTTGTTGAGCTTGTGCGAATGCAGCCATAGAAACCAGGCAAGCAGTCAACAGTAATCGTTGGGTCATGGTACAAATATTTAAAATAGGGGATCAAGATAGGGAAATGTCATGAAACCCGTTGTTAAAAACAGGATAGGTTTGTCAGCGTTGAACGGTAAATCCTATGAAGGCGCGGGGCTCGATGGTCTCTACCTGCACGCTGGTGACTGCCGCGCGGGGAGGTCCCTGATGGCACCAGGCAATGAGCTGGTTCAGCTGGCCGGATGGGCCAGAAGCCTGTATGAACACGCTTCCGTCGGATTGATTTTTAACGATGCCGGTAAGCCCCAACTCTACTGCTTTGTCTTTGGTACTTTGGCGATAGAACACGCCTTGTACTTTACCTGTGACGATGATCGATACTGTCTGAAACATGCAAGAAAGGTACGAATATGCAAGAAAATGGCACAACGATGGTGAGCCGTCCCGACTAAAGTACGGGACGACCCACCCTCGTTGTTATTGTATTAATCCGTGTTCACGCATTACTTTGTCTTCGTCGCCGGTGATGTAGGCAAATATTTTCAACTCATCCTCACGGTGTTGCAGGAAGTATATGACATCAAAATCTATAGTGAGGTCGGTATTGTCTTTGTTCTTGTAGGTTGCTTTCCAATGGATCTTTACCATGTAGTGCAGGTCATCGAGCGGCGTTACGTCCTGCGATTCTATCTCCATGGAATGAGTGCCGATCTGCCGGTAGAACTCCATGCCTTGTGATATCTTTTTCCGAAACTCCTGGTCGTTGCTACCGCCGTGTATACCTGCGGGGCTGGCTTCTACAAAGAAGGGTGCGAAGGCATTGGCTGTTGCTTCTACATCTGTTTCTCCCTGAAGCGAATCGTTGAAGCGCTTTTCGTAAGCGGCAAAGAATTGATAGATATTTTGTTCCATAGATCTCTTTTTAGGCTATGGTATCACTAACTCAAATTCTTTGCCATCTGCAGGATCAATGGTTTATAGACCATGCAACTGGTTTGGGTACAATTGGCAACAGGTACGTTAAGTCTGTCAGGTGAGTGCTTCTGACCAATTCAACCCATGTGGCAGCGAGGTATTGCTGAACTCGATGTGTATGACTCTTCGCCTTGCCTGGTTAGTAGTGCGGCCAGAGGCATGTAGCAACAAGGGGCGCATAATCATGATACCGCCTTTAGGTACTTCGCAAACCGTTTCGGTTTCTTTTTCCCAGTCGATTGTTTCGGGTCTGTAAATACCTTTTGCATGGGAGCCCGGCACAACTTTCAAAGCGCCATTGTTTTTATCTGTATCGTCGAGGTGAATGCGAATGGTAAAGTTGCGTTCGAGTATTTCCAATGGAGGTTGTACTGCAAACTGGTTGTGCTTCACTGTCCATGGCCCGAAGCCCGGTGCTTCTGTTTTCTTGTCAACAGAGATCGTCAGGTCCTGGTGGTAAGCCACAAACCAATTGGATTGTTCGGGCTTGTCGAAGTAAATGGACTTTACGACAAAGTAGCCGTCACCGAACAGAGATTGTATCAGGGTGTTTAATCGTTCCGTTAAAACAAATGATGATACAGTAGGTACTTCTTTAAGAAACTGCCGGATGGCGAACAGGTCGGCTGTTCTGCGAAAGGTTGGATTGGTTTGATCGGCTACTTCGATAGCTTGTATAATATTTTCAACTTCCTGATGATTGAAAATATCACTTATTACAGTATAACCTTCTTTTTCCAATTGCTCAAGATATGTTTTCATAACATGAATTACTGTTGGGTCTTCTTTTTCTCTTTTTCTTCTTTGTAGTCGAGGTAGTAATTGGTCAATACATCAAAATGAAGGATCGAGTAAAGTAGCAGAATAAGAAGCATCCATCCATTCGTAGGAGGGAGTGGTATTTTAAGGGATGCAATTCCTACCCAATTGGAAGTGACAGTATAGGGTGTGATAGCAATTAATTGGAATGTAGTCAACACAAGGTATATGCCGGTATAAACAATACAACGTTTAATGTCTTTCCAAAAATACCAGACCAATGGAACAAACAAGATAAGGGCCAGATAATGTCTTACAGCAGGTGCGAATTGCTCACCTATCACTCCCATTGCCTGCAACCAGGTATCAACGAGTATATAAAGAATCAACAGTAAAGGGATCAGTATTAGAATTTTCCGTTTGAGCATAGTGGTCCGGGTGGTTTCTCAAATATAATAAAAAAGCGTCCCGCTGCGCGGGACGCCTATCATTGAATGCTCAATATTTATAACTCTTAGATACCTACTTTCTTCTTCAGGTTCTCGTCGATGGCTTCGAGGAACTCTTCTGTGTAGAGGAAGTGTTCTCCGTGTTTTACTTTATTGCCATGAACGCAAACGGCGAGGTCTTTTGTCATCTTGCCGCTTTCTACTGTTTCGATACAAACTGCTTCGATAGCGTTGCAGAAGTCGATCAGTTCCTGGTTGCCGTCCAGTTTACCACGAAAGGCCAATCCTCTTGTCCATGCGAAGATGGAAGCGATGGGATTGGTGCTGGTTGGTTTACCAGCCTGGTGGTCGCGGTAGTGACGGGTAACGGTACCGTGGGCAGCTTCTGCTTCCATGGTCTTGCCATCAGGCGTAATCAGTACGGAAGTCATCAGACCCAGTGAGCCGAAACCTTGCGCCACGGTGTCACTTTGTACGTCGCCATCATAGTTCTTACAAGCCCATACAAAGTTACCATTCCATTTCAGGGCGCTGGCCACCATGTCATCGATGAGGCGGTGCTCGTATACGATACCTGCTGCATCGAACTTAGCCTTGAACTCGCTTTGATAAATGTCTTCAAAGATGTCTTTGAAACGGCCATCGTATTTCTTGAGGATGGTGTTTTTGGTGCTCAGGTACAGGGGCCATTTTTTGCTGAGGGCCATGTTGAAGCAGCTGCGGGCAAACCCGATGATGCTTTCGTCTGTATTGTACATGGTCATGGCCACACCATCGCCTTTGAAGTTGTATACCTCAAATGTCTGGGGTTCACCACCACCTTCGGGGGTAAAGGTCATGGTCAGTTTGCCTTTACCTTTGATAACGGTGTCTGTAGCGCGATACTGGTCGCCAAAAGCGTGACGGCCTACAATGATGGGGGCAGTCCAGTTGGTTACCAGGCGGGGAATATTATTGATAACGATGGGCTCGCGGAAAACGGTTCCGTCCAGAATATTCCGAATGGTGCCGTTGGGGCTCTTCCACATCTGTTTCAGGTTAAATTCTTTTACACGGGCCTCGTCGGGAGTAATGGTAGCGCATTTGATACCCACGCCGTACTGTTTGATGGCATTGGCTGCATCGATGGTTACCTGGTCGTTGGTTTGATCGCGGTATTCAACGCCCAGGTCATAGTATTTAATATCAACATCTATGTAGGGCAGGATCAATTTATCTTTGATGAACTTCCAGATGATGCGTGTCATTTCGTCACCATCCAGTTCAACCACAGGATTTGCTACTTTAATTTTTTTTGCCATGTGCTGAATGTTTAAGCTATTTAAGAGTTGCAAACCTACAGCAAATGCTGAAATTACACAAAGCACATTTGTGTCATATTCTGGCATGCAGGTAGGTGCAGTATGGTTATTCGGGCCAAAGTCATTACGTAATTACACGTATTTTTTCCGGAAACAGGTACAACTTGGCGGCCATCCGTTTATAGTATATATGATAAAGTTTAACTTGCAAGTATGCTGAATATGTTGGAAAAGTATATCGGCCGATTCCTAACTCTGACTCCTGAAGAACTGGCGGTCCTTACGAAGGTAATGGAAGTACGTTCTTATGACAAAAAAGTGCGCCTGATAGAGCCTGGTCAGACGGAGGAATACCTGCATTTCATTTCCAAAGGGCTGCTGCGAAAGTATTTCTATAAGGGCAGCCAGGAGGTCATCACTCAACTGGCCAGGGAGGGGGAATTGATCTGTTCGTCGGTATCTTTCTTTTCCGGTCAGCCTTCTACCTACGTTGTTGAAACTATCGAGCAATCCATCCTGCTCTCCCTGCATAAAAAAGAGCTGGAGAATTTATATACGCAATATCCTAAAATGGAAACCCTGGGCCGCTTACTGATCACTGACCTCTTCCTGCAAAAAGAATACTGGGAGCTGGATAAAACCCGGTATGATACAAAAGAGCGTTTTGTACGGTTTGTACTGGAGAATACAGACCTTTTTCGTCGCGTACCGCAGAAATACCTCGCTTCCTACCTGAACATTAAACCCGAAACTTTTAGCCGGTTAAAGCATCATTTATCTAAAAGGATTGCAGAGACTTCTACTGCAAACTAACCCCACTCCATGCGAGAAAGAAAGTTAGATATCAAAAGCTACCTGGAACATGTATTTGCTTATCTCCAGCGGTTTATGGAGCTAAGCCGCCAGGAATTCGATCAATTAGCACCTTTCCTTGAATTGCGTGTTTTTGACAAGAAGATGGTATTGCTGGCACAGGGTCAGGTGGACGACTACCTGAATATTGTGATGAAGGGCATGATCCGCAAGTACATCCTCACGAAAAAGGGAGAGGCCACGCTCCAATTGGCTACTGAAGGACATATTGTGCAGTCCGAAATATCTTTTCATACCCGCAAGCCTTCGGATGTGATCCTGGAAACGCTGGAGACCACTGTTGTGATCTCTATCAGCTACATAAACATGCAGCAGGCTTTGCGCAAAGTGCCTTGTGCCGAGCGGCTGGGCCGCGCCATGGTGACGCAGATGTTCATCAAGAAGGATGCGCGTTATTTTGACCAGTTGCAGATGACGACCCGCGAGCGTTTCCTGGCCTACGTGACCAACCACCCGCATATGCTGCAGCGGGTGCCGCAAAAGATCCTGGCTTCCTATCTTAATATTAAACCTGAAACTTTCAGCCGGTTGAAACATTTATTACGCAAAAAGTAATTACAGTCCGGTCACTTTTACATCGGGTGGTACTACCCAATCTTTCTCTATTCTTTCGAGTGCAGGTACATCGGCTATTTGCTGGTGTACATAGTAGCGATATTGCGAACGGTACCAGGTACCCGGATTGATGGTAAAGGCTCCATCCACTACCGGCGAATATACCCAGTAGGGCATCGTGGGGTGAACCCGAATGGGTTGTGGGTACCGGAAGTTGACAGGGTGATCGAATACCGTGGCGCCGGCGGCCTGTCCGTTGATGAGACCGGAAGCATCTACCCAGCGGGCGTGGGTGTGGTTGGCAGCCGAATCGCGAATGCCTTCGCTGGTAAGGACCTGCCAACGGCTCTTGAAATGCTTTTTATCAACTTCGTTCCATTGGCTGCTGCCACGGAAACCCATTCCGCCGTAATGGTACTTATTCAGGAAAAGTGTGTCGGTCGTTACATTGCGTTCTTCAGAGATCAGGTCGAAGAGATAATAATCGCTGAATGGATATACCCTGATGACCCACATTTCGCGGAGCACTTCTCCATGCAACAGGCTTTTATGACGCAGCTTTACTCTTAATTCTGTAACTACAGGTCCTTCTTTGATCTTACTTACTTCAATGTGTTCTACCGTGCCTCGTTTATGTTGCTGGTTCCAGAAGTCGATAAATTCTTTGCGGAAGGTAGTATTGGTCCATGCATTGAAAATAGCGTGCTGGTGTGCATGGCCCACGGGAAAATCGTCGGTGAGCACCTGACCACCGGGGCTGTATAACGGATGGATGAAACCACTGCGGCGATAGTATGCCGGACTATCTGCCGGTGGTATCGCCTCCTGTGTATGATAAAAGAAGACAGGTTTGTTTTTAATACTTACCTGGAGTCCTCCTTTCTTTTGTGCAATGGTAACTGCCGGACGCGGCGCTTTGTTGTTGGCTATTTTTGATACAGCATATGTTTGCCAACCTCCCGGCTCAATACTATCAGGCAGGATAAATACCAGAGTCACACTGTCGAGCAACTCAGCCACTGTCGACTTACCTGTCTTAGTATTCTTAACGCTGTACACTGTGTTTACAGGCAATGGCCGGGGCAGGTTTACCTGTACGGGTGTTTGATAGCGTGGATATTTTCCGGCTTTTACCTCGATGCTGAACGGAGCTGTCTGCGCGGATACGGTATTGCTGAACCACAGGAGCAAGATGCCTATAACCAATGTTTTCATGTGCAAGAATGATAAGACATAAATGTACAGAAAAATGCCACAGTTCTTTCCCGGACGGGATTAAACTGTGGCATGCGGCAAATTGGTTATATGAATGCTTTATAGCTTCACGTTCAGGGCTATCATGAAGTTGGTGCCTGCCATCGGGAAGAAGAAATTTTCTGTGATGGCTGTACCATACTGATAGGTGTACGTGTATCCGCTGGAATTGTATTTGCGGCTGAATACGTTGTTAACCTGCCCTATCAGCGCTATTTCTTTCGTCAATACATTGCGCAGTGTATAGATCACTTTTGCATCCTGTGCATAATAAGCGCTAATGCTACGCGCTTTGTTGGAGGTGTTGTCCATGTACTGACGGCCCACATACTTAGCCGGCAGGCTGATCTCCAAATCTTTTACAGGCAGAAAACTTACTGAACCACCTGCAATGACTGCCGGAGAAAATGCAATGTCAGTATTGCCATGTTGCACAGCGACCTGTTTGCCACTCGGATCATCGTAGTTATCGTAGTACTCTGTAAAATCTTTGATGCGGTTTTTGCTCAATGTGAGGTTAGCTGCGACCCGCAACCATTGTGTGGGTTTTATGCCCGCCTGGAGTTCTATACCCATGCGGAAACTATTGTCCACATTCGTACGGGTATATCCACCCACATCATTGATCTTACCGGTTTGCACCAGCTGGTTTTTGTAGAGCATGTAATACAGGTTAGCGCTTACCTCATACATATTGTCTCTTTTAGAAACGCCTGCTTCAAAATCATGGAGTTTCTCCGGCTTGGGTTGTTGTTCAAGGCCCGCTTCAAAATCATCGCGGTTGGGTTCTTTGTTGCCTTGTGCATAAGACAGGTAGGCCATCAGCCCATTGTTGGTATAAGTGATACCTGCTTTAGGATTGAAGAAGTCGAACGTGTTGCGCACCAGCAGACCTGGATTTTTGCGGAAGCCGCCGATGTTGTACAGCACCCGGCGATACTGCATGTCTACAAATACTTCGAGGTTGGAAGTGAATTTATGCTGGTATTTAGCATAGGTATTCACATCTGTTTTATACGCCTCCAGGTTGTACCAGCGGAATTTGTTGTCAATGCCGCCGGCCTGTGCCCACAATATCTCACCGAAGTGACGGCCATCATACCGGTTCCAACCACCACCGATGGTAAACTGATCTGCAATGTTCTTATACTGCAATGAATAAACTGCGCCATAGAAATCATTGTCCAGCCATAGCTGCCTGATCAGGTCGGTCTTTGTAAAGGTGCTGCCACCTACTGTGTAATTGGGCAAGCCGTAATCGGCATATTCTTCCTGCGGCTTGTATTCTTCATAATACCCTTTTCCTTTGGTGAGGAAGAATGCTGCATTGGCAGTAAGTCTCGAAGAGAATTCGTGATTGATGAACAATTGGTAATGGTCTTGCTGGTAATTATCTGTTTGATTGTCGTAAGTGAAATAGTTGTACTTACGTGGGTCAGACTTAAACAGGTTAACAGAATCCTGCGGCGTAAAATACAAGGTGCCGAGATTGTTGTAATAATGTTCCAGCAGTTTATCCTGGTCATTGTTCAGCTTAGCTTCCGGCACTCCATTCCAAGCCTGAAATGTTTTTTCCTTACCGCCAATAACATTCAACCTTACGGAAGTTTTTTCACCGAGGTAAGCACCGCTGAGATAGAAAGAGCGGAGATCACTTGAACCGCGGTCTACATATCCATCGCTTTGGATCTTCGACAGGCGGGCATCGATGGTGAAGTGATCACCGATCAAGCCACTACCTGCTTTGAGTGTATGCTTCCAGGTGTTGAAAGAACCATAGCTATTATTCACTTCTCCGTAGGCAGTAGTGTTCACCTCATTGGTACTTAAGTTGATGGTAGCGCCAAATGCACCGGCACCATTGGAAGAGGTGCCTACTCCACGCTGTATCTGTATGTTGTTTACAGAAGAAGTGAAGTCGGGCATGTTTACAAAGAAACTGCCTTGTGATTCCACATCATTGTAAGGTATACCATTCAGCGTAACGTTGATACGGGTGCCGTCCGTTCCGCGGATGCGAATGCCGGTATAGCCTACGCCATTACCTGCATCTGAACTCACCACCGCCGAAGGTGTTTGGTTCAGGAGCATAGGCAGATCTTGTCCGGTATTGAGTTTTTCAATATCCTTTTTAGAGAGATCGGTTTTAGCAAAGGGCGCTTTTTCACCGGCGCGGATGGCGCGCACCTCTACGGGTTGCATAAACAGGTTGAGCCGGGTGAGGCGGATGGTGATGGCTGCACCGGGCGCCACTGTGGTATCCAATCCTTTGTACCCAACGCTGGTGATGCGGAGTGAATAACGTCCTTGTTTAACTTTCTGAAAGGCAAATTGTCCGGATTCATTGGTGGTAATAGTGGCAATGTTGGACAGTTCTACGGAAGCCGATGCTACGGGGCTGCCGGTAGATGCGTCGGTTACCTGGCCCGCAATCTGCTGAGCGGATAACCCATGGGAAATCAATAAGTAGCAAATCCCCAAAAACATTTTTTTCATCTTGCATGAAGATTTTTAGTGAAAAAATGATTTAAGAGAAAATGCTGCGAAAGCGAAGTGTAGACACGATATGAGGAGCCCTACCTTCCCTGCGCAGGCATTACCCTGGTCAGGTTCTACGGGTATAATCTCAGCCTTTACCGCCTCCTATTCAAGGCATACGGGAAAAGCACCCCGGGAATCTGAAAGAAAACCTCTTTGGCCAAAGAGAGCGCAAAGATACAGGCAAAAAAACTTTTTTTAAATTTTTGTAACATTCCGATCTGCTCAACCGTCACACCTGTATAATAAGTATAGCCAACTCATCTGTTCACAGACGGATGCAACATTCAAAAATTTACTCAGTCTATTCCTAAAATGCTAATTATGAAAAAGATCGGATTGTTTAGTGTAAGTATGCTTTTTTCATTGATACTGCTGGCGCAGAAACAAGTGAATGATCCGCTGGCCCAGGAGAGAAAAGTATCGAGCTTCCACGCCATTAAAGTAGCTACCGGTATTAAATTATACCTCAACCAGGGCGGCACTGAAGCTGTAGCTGTAAGTGCTTCCAAAGAAGAGTACCGCGATAAAATCGTTACCAAAGTGGAGAATGGTGTATTGAGAATTTATTACGAGCAGGAAACGCTGAAGTTCTGGAAGAATATCACTACCAAAGGCAGAAACCCAGTGGCTTATGTATCTGTGGATGACCTGGATGGACTGGACATCAGCTCAGGCGCCAGCGTGGTAGTAGACGGCACCATCAAGGGCAGCAAGCTGGACCTCGATGCATCCAGTGGCGCTGTTTTCAGCGGAGCTATAGATTTCGCTACGGTAGATGTGGACCAGAGCAGTGGGTCAGTTGTAAAAATCTCCGGCACTGCGACTTCCCTGAAGGTAGACGGTAGCAGCGGCAGCATGTTCAATGGTTATGATCTTGCTGTTGGTACTTGTGATGCGGATGTAAGCAGTGGCGCCGGTGCGCAGATCACAGTGAACAAGGAAATGAATGCAGAAGCCAGCAGTGGTGGTCATGTGTCTTACAAAGGTGAAGGCGTTATCCGCAATATCAGGACCAGCAGCGGTGGTGGTGTATCAAGAAAAAAGTAACTTGCATAATATAGATTACTGTATATAAAAAGAGTAAACCCATGAAGAAGATAAGTGTTTTGTTGCTGCTGTTGTTGCCGGTAGCCATGATGGCGCAAAAGCAGGTGATCAAGGATGAGAATGCAGCCCCCCGTACCGTAGGTAGTTTCCATGCCATCAGAGTGAGCAATGCTATAGACCTGTTCCTTTCTCAATCCGACGAAGAAGCGCTGGCTGTTAGTGCTATCAAGCCAGAGTTTCGTGACCGCATCAAAACGGTAGTAGAGGAAGGTGTGTTGAAGATATCTTACGATGATGATGGCAAGTGGTGGAAAGGGAATAAGAAACTTCGCGTGTATGTATCTTTCAAAACGCTCGATAAGCTTACGGCTGTTGGCGCCAGTGATGTGGTAGTGGATGGCACGCTGAAAACCGAAACACTGGTACTCTCTATGGGCGGCGCCAGTGATTTCAAGGGAACGATTGAAGCCAATTTACTCGACGTAAACCTGAGTGGTGCTTCCGACGCAGTGGTAGAGGGCAAAGTTAGCAAACTGGTAGTGGATGCTAACGGTGCCAGTGATTTCAAAGGTTATGATCTTGTAGCCGACAACTGTAGTGTAGAAGCCAGCGGCGCCTCCGACGTGAAGGTAACCGTTAATAAGGAACTAAATGCCCGTGCTTCTGGCGCAAGCGGGGTACATTATAAGGGAGATGGCGTTATCCGCGATCTCAAAACAAGTGGCGCCAGCAATGTATCGAGAAGGGGATAATACTTATTTTTGCTTTTTAGTTTTCACATATATTAGGGTACACAAGCGTTAGGTTTTCACCTAACGCTTTTTTTATTATTTCGTTCCGAAGGCCCATATCATAAACTCTGGCAGTACTGCGCTCCAATAAGGCCAGTCATGATGGCCATCTGCCACCTCTTTATAAACAACAACCCCGGGTGTGGTTACCCGTTTTTGTACGAGGGCTATTACATCTTTGGTATCGTCTATCACGTCAATGATACCGTCTTTATCTCTGTCGGAATTTTCTTCTGCCCCACCCGCGTAGAACCAGTATTGCTGGTTGGGCTTTTTGCGGGAAGCCTTCAGCCGCGCTATCATGATGCGGTTATCGTCATCGTTATAGGTGCTGTCTTTCGTGTCTTTATCGCGCCACCAGAAGGAACCGGAGAACACGCCTATCTTATCGATCTTATCGGCATGGGTCCAGCCAATATCGAAGGCCGACAGACCGCCCAGGGAAGCGCCGGCTATTACTACTGAGTTGAATTTTCGTACACCGGTTTTCTTTTTGATGAAAGGATACAGTTCATTGTTCACGAACTCATCGTAATGGTCGGCTTTACTGCCACGTTTTTCATAATCGGGCTTGCCGGCCACGCCGTATTCCTGCATACGGTCGCCCGCATGGATAGCCACCACCACTACCGGCCCAATGGCTTTGGCTTTGTAGAGGCTGTCCAAAATTGGCTGCACGCGCCATTTTTCCACATCCTGTCCGTCGTTCAGCAGCAGCAGATTAAGGCCTGATTTATCATCGGGCAGCAGTGTATTGATGATCGTCAACTCTACAGAGCGTTGCAGATGACGGGAATACAGTTTATCCTGTTGTTGTTTTGTTTTGGCGGAACAGGCCACCAGCATGATTATTGCAGCAACATATGGTATCTTATTCATAACCCTGAAAATACGATTTGTAAAAAAAGTAAATCAATTTTGGAGGGAATCTGAAAAAGTGTACATTTGCAACCCACATCGCGAAGTAGAGCAGCGGTAGCTCGTCGGGCTCATAACCCGAAGGTCCCAGGTTCGATCCCTGGCTTCGCAACAGAATCAAGGGATTAGCTGATCGCTGATCCCTTTTTTTATTTTGGTAAGGCACAGTAATTGGATTCCAGTGGCTCACTGTTATACCACGGATACCTTTCATTACCTTTGCACTCGTTATGAAATCAGGGTTTGTAAGCATATTTGGACGTCCTAACGCAGGAAAGAGCACGCTCCTGAACGCCCTGATGGGTGAGAAGCTGGCTATTGTATCCCCCAAAGTGCAAACGACCCGCCATAGGATCAAAGGCATTATCACTACCCCGGAATACCAGATCATTTTTTCGGATACGCCCGGCATCATTGAGCCCAAGTACAAGCTGCAGGAGAAAATGATGCAGGCCGTACAACAGGCGCAGGAAGATACCGACGTAGCCGTGTTGCTGGTAGACATCAACGAAAATCTTGAAGAGGCCAATACGCTCTTCGAATCGCTGAAGGTGAAAGCGCCTGCCATCGTGGTGATCAATAAGCTGGACACCGCCAATGCCACTAAAAAGGAAGGGGCTATCCAATTCTTCAGCAGCAAACCTTATTGCAAGGAGGTAGTAGGTATTTCTGCGCTAAAGGGCACTCAAGTAGATGACCTGTTGAAGGCCATCGTGAAGTACCTGCCTGAAGGGGAGCCTTTCTTTGCAGAGGATGAGATGACCGACCTGCCTACCCGCTTTTTTGTAGCGGAAATGATCCGGGAGAAAATATTTTACCTGTTCAAAGACGAGATACCTTATCATACAACGGTGATCGTGCGGGAGTTTAAAGAAAAGACGACCCTGGTAAAGATCGTAGCCGACATCGTTGTGCAGCGTGAATCACAAAAAGGCATTCTGCTGGGCGAAGGTGGTAAGATGATCAGGCAACTGGGAACCGATGCCCGGAAAGATATAGAGCAGTTCATAGGGCAAAAGGTGTTCCTGGAGTTGTTTGTGAAGGTGAAGCCCAAGTGGAGGGACAATGATTTCATGCTGAAGGAATATGGTTATCATTAATAAATAAGTATCAGATATGGCCGGTTTTACGGTAGCAATAGTAGGAAGACCCAATGTTGGGAAGAGTACATTTTTCAACCGCTTGCTGGAACAACGCAAAGCAATTGTGGATGACGTGAGTGGCGTTACCCGCGACCGCCAGTATGGTGTGGCCGACTGGAACGGTAAATCGTTCAACGTGATCGATACCGGTGGATTCGTACCACAAAGTGAAGATGTTTTTGAGCGGGAGATCCGCAAGCAGGTAATGATCGCTTTGGAAGAAGCCAATGCCCTGATATTTATGGGTGATGCCGCTACCGGCATTACCGATCTTGATGAAGCCATGGCCGGTGTACTGCGCCGTACTTCCAAACCTGTATTTCTTGCCGTTAATAAGGTAGATAACCCCGAGCGTATGCTGGAGGCTACCGAGTTCTATAGCCTGGGTTTCGACAATGTTTTCTTTATCTCTTCCATGTCGGGCAGCGGCAGTGGTGAACTGCTGGATGCTATTACAGCGCTGATCCCTGAAGAGCCTGCTACCGAATCGGATGAAGATCCGGGTGATGATGCTGAAGAAAAACCTGCTGTACCTGAGATTCCCAAGTTTGCTATCATCGGGCAACCCAACGTAGGTAAATCTTCTTTACTGAATGCCCTGATCGGTCAGGAGCGCACGATTGTAAGTGATATTGCCGGTACTACCCGTGATACCATCCACACGCACTATAATCTTTTCCAAAAGGAGTTTGTACTGATCGATACTGCGGGTATCCGCCGTAAGACCAAGGTGCATGAAGACCTTGAGTTTTATTCTGTGATCAGGGCTATCAAGGCCATGGATGAAGCGGATGTGTGTCTGTTGTTGCTGGATGCCGAAAAAGGTATTACAGCGCAGGACCTGAGCATTTACAGCCTGGCAGGCCGCAAGGGTAAAGGCATCGTTGTACTGGTGAATAAGTGGGACCTCGTGGAAAAGGCAACGAATACTGCCCGGGATTATGAAGAAGAACTGAAAAAGCGCCTCGCTCCTTTCAATGATGTGCCGATCCTTTTCATTTCAGCCAAAGACAAACTGCGTATTCATAAAGCCATCGAAGTGGCCCTGGAGGTATTTGAAGGCAAGCAGCGCAAAATACCTACCTCACAGTTGAACGAGGTAATGCTGAAGGCCATCGAATCTTACCACCCGCCGGTAGTGCGTGGCAACTCCATAAAGATCAAATTCGTTACGCAATTACCTACCCGTGTACCTTCTTTTGCTTTCTTCTGTAATTATCCAGATGAGGTAAAACAACCATATAAGAATTATCTGGAGAATCAACTGAGGCAGCATTTCAACTTTAAAGGGGTGCCGGTACGCCTGTTTTTCCGCAAAAAGTAGGGCTGAACAAGGGCTGCTAACATGAAGTAAATCAAAATTTAATGACAATTAGCAAAATATTTGCATAATAGTAAAAAGATGCTACTTTTGCGCCCATCTCATTAAAAACTCAAAAAGCAATTCCAAATGAAAAAATTATTCGCAATTTTAGCTGTTGCTGGTTTTTTAACTGCTTGTAGCGACGGTGGTACTGCCGCAGAAACAAAAGGTGATTCTGCTACTGCTACTCCTACAGCTACTGCTCCTACAGGTGACAGCGCAACCGCTACTCCAGATTCAGCTACGCTGAAAGCTGATAGCCTTAAGCCCGCTGGCGATACAGCTACAAAGCACTAAAAATAGTAGTTCCCGGCCCTGCCGGCATATATTATTTGCATAGGCCTCCCCAACCGGGGAGGCTTTTTTATTCGTACTTATCCTGTCACTATGTGCTTTCAGGGACATATGCGATAATTAATCATTTGAATGTCAAGAAACTAAGAAGTTGTACGAAATTGAATTATTGCCTATATTGTTTCCCTTTAACCACCGACGCTACTAAACCTCTGAAATCCAACGCTCCTGTGCGCACCATTTTCCTGTAACATTTTTCAAAGCCTGTAAACTATTCAATTGTTATGAAGCAACTCTACCTCGCTTTAGCGGTATGCCTATACTGCGCCACCACTCATGCACAAACGCCAAGGTACTGGATCGGTCCTCTTACAGGAGGCAGCTGGAATAATACCGCCAATTGGTCGGCCTCCACCAGCGGAGGAAGTAGCGGCGATGTACCTAATGGAGCTTATGATGTGATTCTTGATAAAAATGTGGTGGTGAATGTAGACCTTACCACTATCTCTCTAAATTCTCTTTCTGTAACAGGTAGTGTCACCGCGCGGCTATTCACGGCCAGCGGCGTCAGTTCTACCATTACACTGAACAGTACCAGCACCGGCAACCCTGCCGTACTTGTCAATGCCGGCAGTACGCTGGAAGACAGTTGTGGAGGTCTGGGCCAGGCATTCATTGTCAACTATGGCAATGGCGCCATTGGAAGGGTCAATGGTACCTGGTCTTTTATGGGAACTACCGGAGCGGCCTCTTATACCTCGTTACCTGCTACCACAGGTCTTGGTAATTTGCTGACCGTAAACGGTACTATTAAAATGGCCAATAACGGAGCGCATATTGAATGTTCTGTTCCTGAGTATTTGAGCTTTGCCAGTGGATCCACTTTCTGGCACAACCGGAATGCGGGTGTTATTCCAAGGGCTACCTGGTCCAACAACTCTCTCATCACGATCACCGGTCTGACAGCAAACGGTATCGGCAACTTTGGGTTGCCAGCTACCGGTCTAGGTATTGGCAGCTTGTTCATCAACTGTCCAAACCTTGCTTCTGCTACCACAGTCAATTTGCCAAACGGCCTGATCGTTAATGGTACCATCCGTTGTCAAAGCACCAATAATGTGAATCTTGCATTAGGATCTACGGGCGGTAGTACAACTGCCAGCTATACAGTGCAAGGAAACCTCGAGATCAATCCTACCGCCAATATAACACTGGGTGGCTCTACTGTAGCAAATACTTACAGTATGCAGGTGAATGGCAACTTCGTTCAAACCGGCGGCAGCTTTTACCTACGCAATGCAGTGGTTGGAGCTATAGAGCCTACCACATTACAAGTGAAGGGCAGCTTCACCCAATCAGCGGGCACTTTTGGCAATCTCAGCACTACCACCAGCACTACTACAGAATTATTCGTAGTAGAATTGAATGGAGCAGCCAATCAAAACGTATCGGTTTCATCCGGCACGATCACTAATGCTGCTAACCAGGTAACATTGCGCCTCAACAATGCAGCCGGCGCAACTTTATTAACTCCTTTGGCTGTTGGCAAGATCAGCTGGAACTCTGCCAGCAAAGGCAACATCACTACCACGACTACCAATATATTGACCATTAACAATACCGACATCGCTGATGCGCTGGTAGTAAATGGCGCTTCTAATAGCGGTTATGTAAATGGTCCTGTGAGAAGAAAAACAGCCACTAACACTACTACTTATTACAAGTTCCCAACCGGCAAGAGTGGTGTGCTGCGTGAGGTTGAAGTGTTGCCTTCTACTGCAACTGCTGCAGAATTTGAAGCAGAATACTTCAATACCGCTTATAGCAGTTCAAACGTAACTGCACCGCTTACGGGTATCTCCAGCCAGGAATACTGGAACATCGATCGCACGATAGGCAGCGATGCTGCTAAAGTTCGCCTCACGCTTGCGGGTGCTGTAACCGGCGCCAGCGCTACTGATACACTGGTAGTGGCACACTATACGGGCGGAAGCTGGACTGATGCACGTGGCACCACGCTGGATCCCGGCAACAGCACTACCGGCAGTGTAGAATCAGCCGAACTAACTTCTTTCAGTCCTTTCACCTTTGCTTTTACTTCTCAATCAGCCCTGCCTATCTATCTGCTGAACTTTACTGGTCGCAAGGAAGGCAATGCTGCTAAACTGAGCTGGACCATTACAGAGAACAGTACTCCACAAAGGTTTGAGATCCTTCGTTCAACTACAGGTGGCAACTTCACCCAGATCGGCAGCGTAGCCGGTGTTGAAAGAAAACTGACTTACGATTTCACCGATAATGCGCTCCCCACCGGAACTGTTTATTACAGGCTGCGCATGATCGATATCGATGGATCTGCCGAGCTTACCAAGGTGATCGCTGTTATGAATGGCAGTAAGGGTGTGCTGATCACTTCTATGATGCCAACCCTCGTTACCGACAGGGCGCTTCTCAATATCAGTTCATCTGAAAAAGTTTCCGTTCAATTCATAGTAACTGATATCTATGGCCGCTCTGTGAAGCAACAAGTGAATGGCCTCACCAACGGCAACCAGGAGATCTGGATGAACCTGGGCAACCTGCCTACCGGCACTTACCAGGTGACAGGTTATTTGTCAACAGGCGAGAAAACCAGTACTATCCGCTTTATTAAGCAATAAAAACTGGCACCTACATACGAAAATCCTTCTGCGCAATCGCAGAAGGATTTTTTTTCGTACGTACGTGCATGCCATTAACCAAATCTTTGCTACTGCTCTTTTTCATCATTGCTTTTTTGAATGCTACCAGCCAGGTACGCTGGGACGGCCAGGGTGGAGATGGCCTATGGTCTACGCCTGCCAACTGGTCGGGGAACGCGGTTCCTGCCGCCAGCAATGATGTACTACTCGACAACTCGTTCATAACAGGAAGCTATACTGTCACCTTGCCAACAGGAAACACAAATGTTATCATCAGGTCATTGACTATCACGCCAGCTGCAGGCAACCATATCACAGCCCTATTACCTGCTACCAATACAGCAGCGCCGGGATTTACTTTAACAAGCTCCGGAGTGGGATTAACCATCAATAGCGGAGGTATTTTCAGGAATGCTTCAGGAGCTGGCTCGGGCGCTCCTATAGATATTGCAGGAACGATATGGATAGGAAATAATGGTCGCTACATTCATAATTCGTCAAGGTCGCATGTAGAAATTGTGTCAGTACTTGCTACAGCGCCTGGTACTGCTACGGGCGTATTCGAGTTTGACATCCCCGGAACTAATGCTCCAATCATCTCCTTTACGAATCGAATCTTTGGTACGCTTGTTTTGTCTGCTACCACAGCGGGAGTCCCCAGGACTTATACTGCCAATGGCAATGGCCCTGCCACCATCCGCGGTGATCTTATCATTGGCGATCATGTAAATTTCAATATCAACCTGAACAATTCAGTTGTTGTGCAGGGCAATTATGAGCAGCATGGTGGCACGCTCAACCTTAACAGCAGTACCCATAATACCGTGTTACAAATTGGTAAGCACTTCACGCAGACTAAAGGTGTCATTACCGAAAACAACAACAGGTTTCCTGTTATTGAAATGAATGGTACCAGCAGGCAGCATATCACCACCGCCAACGGTATCAGTAACAGTATTACCTTCAAAGTAAACAATGCTGCTGGTATTGCTTTACAAACTCCGCTCTCCCTACCTTACAAACTGGAACTCATAAATGGCCAGGTAATTACAACTGCCAATAATCTTTTGACGTTACAAGCAGCCTGTACGCTTTCGGTAGACACTTTATCTTCTGTCAGCTTCATCGATGGCCCATTGAAGAAAGAAGGTTTGATAGCGTCCAGTCAATTCCTGTTTCCTGTAGGAAAAGGTAATAGTCACCGATGGTTATCGCTTGTCAATGCCACTGGTAATTACACCGTAGAGTTTTTCAGGAGCAGCCCCCGGTTGATGAGCAGCTCTTATCAAAGTAGTATACATCATATTTCATCTATCGAACACTGGACGATCATGGCAGACGCTTCCCCCACGCCTCAAGCGCAGGTGAAGTTATCGTTTAACGACCCAAATAGTGGCGGTGTTACCGATCTCGCTGCATTGCGTGTAGTCCAGCTAAGTGGCAGCACCTGGGTCAATGCAGGCAATGCCAGCTGCCTGGGAACTCCGGGCTCCAATGGGTTTGTCGTCAGCAACCCGTTGCAATCCTTTGGCACCTCTAACAATTACTTTACGCTTGCCAGTACAACAGCCAGTTTCAATCCTTTGCTATTGGAGCGACATCCGCGCCTTAACCACTCTCCTATCATTACAGGCATGGTGGCGCCAACCATTACCACTACCAACACAAGGCTGGTTCTTAACGCGAAAAAGAAGGCACGCGTTACAGTAATAGTCTCTAATATGGCAGGGCGGATAATACAGACAATACCTGTGTATTTAGATAGAGGCAACAATACTATACTTATTCCTGCTGCCATGCTACCTGCCGGAACATATGTGATTACTGTAGCAGGTCTGGAGGGAGTCATGCAGCCGTTGAGGTTTGTGAAATTATAAGACGCCTGGTTTGTAAGCAGGGGGGTTCCCAAAAACGGACAGAGGTGACACCTTTTGAAAAGGTGTCACCTCTGTCCGTTTTATATCAGTTTCCTGATTATACTAATTTGAATGTATCGAGGAACTTGGTATTGAAGTTGCCCTTGATGAAGTCTTCGTTCTTCATCAATTGCAGGTGGAAAGGAATGGTGGTCTTCACTCCTTCAATAACATATTCATTCAACGCGCGGCTCATGGTATTGATGGCCTCTTCGCGTGTGCGTGCTACGGCAATGATCTTGGCGATCATGGAATCGTAGTAAGGAGGTATCACATACCCGGCATATACGTGGGAATCGATACGGATGCCATGTCCGCCCGGCTGGTTCAGTACGGTGATCTTTCCGGGACTTGGCCTGAAATCATTATAGGGATCTTCAGCGTTGATACGGCACTCGATGGCATGCATCTGGGGTTCGTAGTTCAGGCCGCTGATGGCCTCGCCCATGGCTATCTTGATCTGTTCTTTGATAAGATCGAAGTTGGTTACCTCTTCCGTTACGCAATGTTCTACCTGGATACGGGTGTTCATTTCCATGAAGTAGAAGTTGCGGTGCTTGTCGACCAGGAATTCGATGGTACCTACGCTTTCATAACCGATGGCAGAAGCGGCTTTGATAGCAGCTTCACCCATGCGGTGGCGCAGCTCGGGTGTCATGAAAGGGGAAGGAGATTCTTCCACCAGCTTCTGGTGACGGCGCTGGATAGAGCAGTCACGCTCGCTGAGGTGACATACTTTACCGTAACGGTCGCCCGCTATCTGTATCTCGATGTGACGGGGCTCTTCCACGAATTTCTCCATGTAGATACCGTCATTCTTGAAAGCTGCTCCGGCTTCTACTTTGGCCGTGTTGTAGTTTTTCTCCATTTCATCCTCGGCCCATACTACGCGCATCCCTTTACCACCACCACCAGCAGTAGCTTTCAGGATGACAGGATAGCCTACTTCTTTTGCGAGGCTTTTGGCCTGCTCCAGACTTTCCAGCAATCCTTCGCCACCCGGCACTACAGGTACGCCGGCCTTGATCATCGTTTCCTTGGCAGTGATCTTATCACCCATGGAACGGATCTGATCGGGCGTGGGTCCGATGAATTTAATATTATGTTCGCCACATATTTCTGCGAAACGGGCATTTTCGGCCAGAAAACCATACCCTGGATGGATACCATCCGCATTGGTGATCTCGGCTGCCGCCATAATGTGGGGAATGTTGAGGTAGGAATCGGAGCTGGCCGCACGACCAATACAAACGGCTTCGTCTGCAAATTTTACGTGCAGGCTATCTTTATCAGCCGTGGAGTATACAGCTACTGTTTTAATACCCATCTCGCGACAGGTACGGATTACCCGTAGGGCAATCTCTCCACGATTGGCAATTAATATCTTCTTGAACATTGAATTAAATTAATCATCCCGCAGGGCGAGACAAGTTTCGAAAATGTACGTATTTGAAATAAACCAGGGTGTATCCTGCTTTTGAAAATGGAAACCATTCTCAAACTTTCAAATTGTCACATTCTCCTATTAATTAGGTTCTACCAGGAATAAAGGCTGGTCGTATTCTACAGGCGAAGCGTCTTCTACCAGCACTTTTACGATACGGCCTTTTACTTCGCTTTCGATCTCGTTGAAGAGTTTCATGGCTTCTATGATGCATACCACTTTACCCGGCAGTACTTCGTCGCCTGGTTCTACAAAAACGGGCTTACCCGGTGCAGAACTACGGTAGAATGTACCGATCATGGGGCTTTTTATGGTGATCAGGTTATCAGCAGCAGGTTCGGCAGCTTTGGGTTTGTCCGCAGGAGCCTGGGCCGCAGCAGCAGGAGCTGCCTGGGGTTGTGCATACGCAGGCATACTTATGGGCGC
This sequence comes from Paraflavitalea sp., assembly GCF_059502485.1. NCBI lineage: Bacteria > Pseudomonadati > Bacteroidota > Chitinophagia > Chitinophagales > Chitinophagaceae > Paraflavitalea > Paraflavitalea sp. The sequence continues at coordinate 211,381 of NZ_JCACET010000004.1, read as the reverse complement.
ATGTACAGGAGCGGCAATTACGTTTTGAGCAGGTTCTTCTTTTTGTTTGATGGTTAGTTTGAATCCCTTTTCTTCTATGGTCACTTCACCGATGTTGGACTTGTTGATCATTTTGATCAACTCCTGAATTTGTTTAAAATCCATCTGTTTAATTGTTTATGTTGACGGTTAGTTCGGGCAAAACAGGCGGCTAAGATAAGGTAAAAGTCTGAACCATGATTTTTAAGGATTTAAATGATTCAAGGGATAAAAGCCTGCTTTTTAATAGAAAAACCCGAAGTATTTCGGGCTTTTTATCAAATTGAGGATTTCAATTCAATCCCTGAAATCCAATAAATCAAGGTTCTGGCTCTTATTCTTTCACGCGTTCTACGTAGTCACCGGTCTTTGTGTTGACGCGGATCAGTTCTCCTTCGTTCACAAACAAGGGCACGTTTACAGTAGCACCTGTTTCAACGGTAGCGGGCTTCAGGGTACGGGTAGCCGTATCGCCTTTTACGCCGGGCTCGGAGTAAGTTACTTTCAACACGATCTTGTCGGGCAGCTCCACACTCATGGGTTGCTCAGTTTCTGTGTTGATGAGCATGGATACTTCCTGGCCATCTTTCAAAAACTGTGGAGCGTCGATCAGTTCTTCGCCCAAAGCGATCTGCTCGAAAGTCTCCTGTTCCATGAAGTTGTATCCGCTGTCATCTTTATACAGGAACTGGTAGTCTTTTCTTTCAACGCGCACGGGGTAGATGGTATCACCTGAGTTCCAGGTCTTTTCAATACTGCGCTTGTTGTCTACACCTTTCAGTTTAGCCCAAACCTTAGCGGCTGCACGGGCAGTCTTATTTTCCCCGAATTCCACGATGGAATACAAACTGCCATCCAGTTTAATGATCATACCGCGGCTGATATCTGAGGTACTTGCCATAAAAAAGCTGATAATTTATTGATTACAAATTTTACCCCTGTTGCTGCCGGCGGACTAAAACCGGGCAGCGGGGGCAGCAAAATTACGGCAAAATTGTCACCACACAAAAGGGAAGTAATTAGATCAAAATCGGCCTATACCCCGGTGTATATCAGGGACTGGCGCCATAAAAAAAGCCGGCCCCGAAAATAGGGGCCGGCGGGTAAAAAGCTATAAGGAGTAGGGATTACCAGGGTTCCAGTTTACTGGGGTCCAGCCGGGCGTCGATCTTCAACAGGTCTTTATCGGTATAATTTACCGTACCGGTGATCAAATTACGGCGCATTGCATATCCTTTACGCGACGGCAGGAATATGGCTTCATATGTACGCTTTTCCAGCACCTGCACAGGAGCATTAAATCCCTTCTGGCGGCCAAAGGTCAATTCAATTTTTCCCGGATGTATTGGCTTCACCATCACAAAGTTTCCTTTGAGCTGAATATGCCCCTGGTTGGTGGACACTACCCGTTCTTCTGCCGGCACATCTTTAAAACTGGCGGGCACCTGGTTTTCAAGACCAATAAAGAGCTGGTTATTGGCCTGTGCTTCTTCCCGTATTGTCTTCATTTCTTCCTCTGTCAAGCTGGTCCTTCGTACAGGTTCCGGCGCTGGTGCTATAGTAATCTTATCATCTTTCTTTTTCTTTGTCGTGACCTTAATGACTCCTTCGTGCGCCTTTTCTCCATATTCAGCTACAGCTCCGGGGCCTTTGAGTACATCGATCCTTTCAATATCTGCCGGGTTCAATTCGTGTAAAGCGACTGAATCCTGTATTTTGCCATCGATAATAAAAACTCCTTTAAAGTTGCCAGCTCCAAGGCGCACCTCCTCACCATTGATCTTGATCCTTGCAGCCGGCTGCCGGGCAGGCACTGTATCTATTACAGCCGGCAATGTTGTTGCTTTTATCGAAACTGGTGTTTTGCTTTTGGAAGTGATCACTATTACGCCATCCTTTCCTTTTTCACCATACAATGCTTCTGCTGAAGCGCCTTTTAAAACGTTAATACTTGAAATATTATCGGGATTGATATTATTCAAAGCCTCATCTCCTTTTTCCTGTACAACGCCATCTATTACGTACAGCACATCGGGGTATTGTCTCCGGGCCCTGTATGGATTACCCGGACCTTCCAGGCTGGCATCGATAACATACCGGGTGGAATCATAACCATACCGACCGACAATGGTTATTGTGCGAGCCGAATCGGTACGTACTGCTGTAATTTTTCCTTTTACAGAATTTGTAACAGGCACCGTGTCTTTTACCGGAACAACCGGAGCAGGCTGACTGGTTATATCATTAATGATCTCTTCAATAGCAGCTGCTTTTTCTGCTTCCTCGACTACTGCCCTGTCGATGGCTACGCTCCGGAAGGCCAGCAGGAGAATGGTTACCAATGGCAACACAAACAAGAACTTGATCAAATGCACTTTGGCACTACGCATTTTATTCATCATGGCTATCCTCTTTTTAAGCGATGAAAAATTAAATTGGTTGGCAATCGCAAAGGCCGGTACTCCTACTACTTTCAGCAACAGGTATTGGTATTGCCGGCGATCAAGGCCTGCTTTCAATACCTGGTGGTCGGCAATGAACTCAAGGTTTTGCCGGATGGCCTGGCGGATCAACCAGGCGAAGGGATTGTACCAGTTGAGCATACACACTACCTCGCTCCACAGAATGTCGGTTGTATGCCTTTGCTTTACGTGAATAAATTCATGGCGGATGATCTCTTTCAGCTCATGCTCGCTGTGCTGGTCCTGGTTAATGAAAATGGAGCGACCAAACGAAAAGGGAATGATCTGTTTATCTACCTGGTAGATCTTAACGCTACCATCCGATATCAATTTTGAGGACTTACGGATATACCGGAAGGAAAGGTACTGAAGGAGCAGGCGCACCAGCATGAACGCGACACCCACTATCAGCATCAGTAAGCATACCATCCAACCGTCTATAGTATTGGCAGGTTTGGCGACCGCTTCGTAATTACCCATCACCGGTATCAGTTGCACCATGGTATTCTCATTCCAGGCGCCCCGCTCCAGCATGGGCGATATATTGATGAAAGGGATAAAGAATGCCAACAAAGAATAGCCCAGTAAGTACCAGCGGTTCCAGGTATGGAAGGTCAACCGTCTTAACACAAGTGCATAGAACAAGTACACCACGGCAAGGCTGATCGACAACTTAAGTAAGTACTGGGCTATGTATGGCATAATCTATTGTTTTACCAGGTTCAATTAATTAGACGTTTTCGTTTGAGCCGGTTTCAGCTGTAGCTTGATGGGCTGCACAGTTTTTACCTCTATCACTTCGCCAGTAGTTGTAGTAGCCTTCGCAGCTTCACCTGGCTTGGCAAGTGTCAAAGTAACATTTTTCGATTCTGTAACGGGGGTTACGTTCCGCACTTCTACCATTTCAGCAGGCTTAAACGTAACAGTACCTGTTGCTACGATATCAACCTTTTTTGTCTGAGTAACAACAGGCGTCTCTATGAAGACAACTTTTTCATCTTCCGTGCCTGTCTTTACACTGCTGGTTACTGTTGCAGGCACTTCATATGTAACAGTACCTGTACCACGAATCTGTACATCTGCTTTCTTCGGAGCAGCAGGTGCCTTAGGAGCTTTCGGTGCAGCGGGCACAGCTACCGGCTCTGCTATCTCTATTTCATCGGGCGTTGCTACCGGAGCAGCAGGCTTTGCAGGGATAGCTTTTGTGGGGGCAGCAACAGCGCGGGGTGCATGAGCAGGAGCAACCGGCGTGGGTGGCGTTGGCGGTGTGAGATCACCATATGCACGCTCAAAGGCTTCTTTTTCTTCAGGATCATTGAGGTTGAATGTTTTCACTGTTCCATCTGTGAGCGTAACACGGGCTGTTGATTCATTGTTTTTTGTTTTGACAAGGATCTCTCTCACTCCTTTTTGTTTGAGCAGGTCGTCTTTCGTAACGATTGCCTTTCCCGTGATCTTTGGCGAAGGGGCAGGTACAGTATCAATGATATTTATCTTCTCCGGATAATGATTGTTAACGGTTGCTACGCTCCGGAAGGCCAGTAGCACTACTACCAGTAAAGGCAGTATAAACAGGAAGCGCGTCACATTGATGTTGGCGCTTTTACTCTTGTTCATCATGACGATACGTTTTTTTAATGATGAGAAATTAAATTTCGGGGCAATACTGAATGGCGCAATGCCCGTTACCTTCAACAGTAGGTATTGATACTGCTTACGGTCCAATCCACTTTGCAATACCTGATGATCAGCGATGAACTCCAGGTTCTGTCGTATGGCTTTCCGGATAAGCCATGCGAAAGGATTGTACCAGTTAAGAATGCAAAGTATTTCACTCCACCACAGGTCCAATGAGTGACGCTGCTTTACGTGGATAAATTCGTGGTGTATGATCTCTTTCAATTCACCTTCTTCATGAAGATGACGATTGATATAAATGGCTGAGTGGGTAGAAAAGGGAATGATCTTCTGATCGACATGGTACAGTTTTACATCACCATCGGACAGCAATACTGCCGACGACTGTAATCTCTTCAGCGACAGGAACTGGATCAACAAACGTCCCAACATCAGCAGGCTGCCTGCTGCCACGACAAGTATTAAAACTGTCCACCAGTTAATGCCAGCTCCCGCTTCTACCCCATTCGCCGCCGTAATGGCCGGAATGTAGCTAACCACGGCCGCATCCTGCCAACCGCGTTGCTGCAACAGGCTCACCACATCGATCAGTGGAATAATAAAGCAGAGCATAGTATACGCCAGCAGGTACCAGCGGTTCCAGTTGTAGAAGGTAAGCTTCCTCAACAGCAACCAGTAGAACAGGTATACCACCGGCAACGCAATAGACAATTTCAATAGATACTGCATGGTATTAAGGCTTCTTTCCTTCAATCATGTTAATGATTTCCTGCAACTCTTCGGGACTCAGTTTATTCTGCTCCACGAAAAAGTTGACCAGCTCTTTATAACTATTATCGAAGTAGTTCTTTACCACCCCGCTCATGAAGACTTTCTTATAATCTTCTTCGGATATGGCGGGTTTATACAGGTAGGCATTGCCCACCAGCCTGCTATGCAGCATATTCTTACGTTCCAGGTTCTTGATCGTAGAAGCCAGCGTAGTGTAAGGCGGTCTGGGCTCTTCCATCAGATCGAGAAATACTTTTACGTTGCCTTCACCGGCCTTCCACACAGCCATCATGGCTTCTTCTTCCTGCGGCGTTAACTTTTCCATCTTTACGATATTTTCGTAAACCTACGACAATATCGTAGTAGCTCCAATTATTTTATTACCTTTTTTGTTAAAAGAAACTTATCATTACCGGCTAAAAGGGTTTACAGCTATTTTTGTTGACGTAACCCCGCACTGAAAATTTATTATCTCATGAAGAAATGGCTTCTTACGTTAGCGCCGGTTTTGTTTGTCTTAGTTACTGTAGCACAAGCAGATACAGCTTATCCCTATAAAAGGTTCCCCACGGTGCCGCCTTTTTCACTGATGCAGGCCGACAGCTCGGTGCTCACCAAAGACAACCTGAAAAAAGGCCCGGTGTTGTTGATGTTCTTCAGCCCTTCGTGCGACCATTGCCAGCACCAGGTAAGCGATATGCTGAAGCGTATCAACGATTTTAAGCATGTGCAATGGATATTGGCTACTTATCAGCCCTTTGAGGAAATGGTGGAGTTCATTAAGACATATGACCTGGCCAAACACTCCAATATCAAAGTAGGCCGCGACTCGAAGTTTGTACTACCTCCTTTTTACCATATTCAAAGTCTGCCTTACCTGGCGGTTTATAATAAAAAAGGCGCCCTTGTCAACACCTGGCAGGGTAATGTGCCGGTAGAGACCTTACTGAAAGCTTTGGAGTAATTCCGGATTTAGATTGCATCTTCTGCCCGGTTCTACTACCTTTGCCCCGCCTGCCTCATCCGTAATCATGGATAGACAGGATTTAATCATTGTTTGATCAACCTCATAAAATTGTTTTCAGATGAAAGTAACCGTTGTGGGTGCAGGCGCTGTAGGTGCTACCTGTGCCGATAATATTGCCCGTAAAGAACTGGCCACTGAACTGGTATTGCTGGACATTAAAGAAGGTATTGCTGAAGGAAAGGCGCAGGACATGATGCAGACCGCTACCCTGCTGGGCTTCGACACCCGTATCACAGGCAGCACCAATGATTATTCTAAAACTGCCGGCTCCGATGTAGTAGTGATCACTTCCGGTCTTCCCCGCAAACCGGGTATGACGCGTGAAGAGCTGATTGGCACCAATGCCGGTATCGTAAAAAGCGTTTGCGAAAACATTCTGAAATATTCTCCGGATGCGATCATCATCGTGATCAGCAATCCTATGGATACTATGACCTACCTGGCGCTCACCGCTACTGGTCTTCCCAAAAACCGTATCATCGGTATGGGCGGCACCCTGGACAGTGCGCGTTTCAAATATCAACTCAGCCAGCACCTCGGTTGCAGCCCTGCCGACCTGAATGCTGTAGTTGTTGGCGGTCACGGTGATACTACCATGATCCCTCTCATCCGCCTCGCTACCTGGAACAGTGTTCCTGTAACCAAGTTCCTGAGCGAAGAACAACAAAAGCAGATCGTTGCCGATACTATGGTTGGTGGCGCTACGCTTACCAAGCTCATCGGTACTTCTGCCTGGTATGCTCCCGGTGCTGCCGGTGCTGCTCTGGTAGAAAGCATCGTGCGTGATGAAAAGAAACTCTTCACTTGCTGCGTATCCCTGAATGGTGAGTATGGACAAAAAGATATCTGTCTGGGTGTGCCTGTAACCATTGGCCGCAACGGTTGGGAAAAGATCCTTGACTTCGGTTTGAATGCCGACGAGCAGGCGCTTTTCAGCAAGAGTGCGGATGCAGTAAGAAGTATGAACGACGTATTGAAGACCTTGTAAACAAGTTCTTGCAACTATATGAAAAGGGCGCCTGCGGCGCCCTTTTTTATTATCGTATCAGCCGGATATTAAAGGGGTAGCGGTATACTTTTCCTTCGCTGGCTCTAATGGTAGCTACGATTATAAGGATGGTGGCAATGATGCCAAACAACCAAAGCAGGAATATGCCTATGATCGTTATGAACAATACCACACAGATGATGACACAGGTGATCTGGAAGTTGAGCGATTCTTTGGCATGCTCTGCTACAAACTTCGATTCATCTTTCTTTACGAGGTAAATGACCAGTGGTGCAATAAAGCTCACCACCAAACATAACACATGGCACAATATGGCCATGGTACGTTCATCAGACGTAGGAGTAGACAAGGGCTGCTCCTCACTTCCCAGAAATGAACTGCTTTGCTGACTCATAACGATTGTTTTAAAGTATATTATATAAGTAGTACTTCCAATCGATTTGTTACAGGGCAGGATAAAAAAGGCGGGATAAGGGCAGCACCGAATGATGCTACCCTTTCTGATCATAAGTTAAACTTTTATTATCGCTTTAACAACTTCTGTTGGTAAAGATCATCGGTGCCGGCCAGCAGCGACATTACATAGGTGCCGGCAGCAAGCCCTGCTGGCACCTGCACTGTGAGTGAATGGGTTCCTTTACTCAATTGTTCTGCAGCATGATACACCACCCGGCCATACATATCTACCAGCCGCAGCTGAACGCGTTCAGCACGTTGCAGGTACAATTGAACAGTAATCACCTTATCGAACGGATTGGGCTGAATGCGCGTCACCTGCAGGTTTTGCAGGTTGAGCCTGATGACGTTTGAATACATATATGCACCGTTTGTACCCGTTACTTTCAACCGGTAGTATCTGTTGACAGCAATACTGTTGTCATCATCTGTAAACTGGTAACTGTTAATGCCTGCCGTGTTGCCTTTGCTATATATTTTGCCAAGCGTTGAAAAGTTAACGCCATCCGTTGAATACTCTACTTCAAAATGAGCCACGTTGTGTTCTTCTTTCACACTCCATTGCAGGATAGACCTTGTATCGATGATGCTGGCTTTGAAGGAGAGGTTATTGGCCGGCAATACGCCATTGGCAAAAAAGCAGGTAGGATGCAAACCTCCACCGCCCTGTGTAGGGTCATTGGTATTGATGAAGATAGTATTGCCATTGATATCAAACAGCATCACTTTCGATTGATTACATACATACGTATTGGGCGCCGTTTTCACGCGGAAGGTCATTACTACTTTGTGAGCTACACCCGGCCTGATGATACCATTGCCCTGACCTGCAGAGCTGATCAAACGGCCACCTGCTACAGAAAAAGGCATCACGCCGCCAGCATCGGCAACAGGCACACCATTCAGCGTAGTAGAGCCAGGAATATAATTAGTACTGGCCGGGATACCATCGTACAGCTTTACACCCGCCGCATTCAGGTTACCGGTATTCATTACCTCGATAACATATTCCACGGTATCACCACCTATTACAACGGGGTTACCATTGATATTGCGGTAAGTCTTGTTAGCGATCAACACAGGCGATAGCACCGGGAAGCCGCAACTGGTAAAGTCACCGTTGTTCCACACATTATTCAGCGAGTCGGTAACGATAGAAGCGCCCGCCATAGATGCGAGGTTTACATTGAATACATTTCGATAAGCACCACCAATGTACACGTTGCCTGCAGGGTCAACAGCCATAGAATTGGATGTACCTGGAAAAGGATTGATAGCACCCAGGAATGTTGCAATACGGGTATTGGGATTGATCTTATATAGGTTACTGGAGTTGGCGATCAGGTACAGGTTACCAGAGCCATCACCAAAAATATCACCACCGCTTTCTGAAAGAATATTGTTGGAACCATTGTTCAGGTCATTGATCAACGCACCGAGCCTTGTAATGATGGGAACTCCGGTTGACGGGTTGATAGAGAACCGGATAATATCACGGCCATTTTGTGTAACGGCATATCCGAAACCATCCGAACAAAAGGACATCCGGTTGATGTTCCAGCCGCTGGAAAGATTGGTCTCCAGTGGATAACCAACAAACCTTCTTGCACAAACGGGTGAAGCATTGAGGTCGATATAACTAAGATCTTGCGGCGCGGTAGTATGATTGTTTACAAAATAAATACGGTTGGAGTTTTTATCATAAGCCAGTGCAGAAGCATAGGTCAGCACACTACCAACGGGCAGCGTAGCGCCGGTCAACGCGTTGTAGCAAAGACCGCTGGCGCCATCATAGATCATTGGGCCTGCAGTGCCATCTGTTGTGTTCACTGTTTTAATATAGCGGTAAGGTTTATTGGAAGGCGATTGCGGAATGCCATCTGTTGTTTCAGCGGTCGATTGGTAAACAATGGTACATAACGGATCGGGTGCCAGATTGGTAAACACGGTGTTGGAGCTCTGCGCCACACTGGTGCCCTGACTGATACATTCCAACATGGCAAAGTTGGAAACGTTACCACCGTTGGCAGTGATCCGCACCCTGAACTTAATGGTAGCCGGATTATTTGTTGTCAATATGCCTGTTCCAGCAGCGGGTGAGTTGATCAGTCCGCCCGTATTGGCATAGGGCATACGACCGCTCACATCGGCAACTGCCGCGCCATTCAGCGTGGTAGTGCCAGCTACATATATACAGCCGGCAGGAATATTGTCATACAACATTGAATTGGTGAGGTTGACGGTGGAGAGGTTTTTCACGATGATCGTGTATTCCAGCACATGCCCTTCAGCCGCGCTGGTACCATTACCACTGGTAGTGATATTGGCCACCGATTTACTCAGGTCGACGCTTTGAGCCTGCGATTTCTCTGCCATACCCCACAGCAGCAGTAACAGGATCAATACAATCAGGATAGTAGATCTTGTTTTCATTGGAATGGATTTTAAGAACTATTTCTTTATCATCTTGAACACGGACACTTCGCCGGTTTGCTGGTTACTGATCTTTACGAGGTACAACTGAGCCGGCCACTGGCTTACGTCCAACTGCCTGCTGCTGGTACCTTTATCGGCGCTCACCTCCTGCCGCCAGGTAAGCCTACCCGCGATGTCGGTGATCGTGATTAACAATTTTGATTTTGTATGCAAGCTGAACCGCATATGCAGGGTTTGCACTACAGGATTCGGATAAACATTGATACCGTACTTAGTGATCAGTTCCGCAGGTATAACAGGTTTATGTTCCAGCAACTGCAGCGATGATTTCACTACTTCGATATTATCGATGTAAAAACCATCTGCGGTGTTGGCGCCATCGGAGGTAAACCGGAAGCGCAGGTTCACAGTGGCATTGCCGAGGTAATTGCGGAGATCGATCACTTCTCTTGTCCATGCTTCGCGCATACCAGTCAAAGCAGGCTGGCTGCCCAATGTGCCGACATCTTCCGACACCGTATTGGTGCCGCACACCGGTTGATAACCTCCACCGGTTGATATCTGCACCTGCAGCTTATCATAGGAGTTTTCGGCACGGTGCCTTACCCAGAATGACAGGTAAGCTGCTGTAGCGTTGAAGAGGTCGAAGCTGCCATTGTAGGTGGCAGTAGAGGCAACATTAGATCCATAATTGCCGGCTGGGGATTCACTCAATGCCCTGCTTCCCTGGTAAGCGGATGTAGTGCTGGTGCCCCAAGAGCCGCTCAATGTCCAGTTGCTACTGGAGGTCCACTCCATGTTGTCACTAAAGAGTGGTTGCGGCTGATATAATTTGGTGATGGTATCATACAGGTTAATACCACCGGAGCTGATCTGGTAAACAAACCGTATACGCGCGCCGGCAGATAATCCTGTTGGCAATGTATAGGCAATGTTCCGTTGTACGGAATCGAAATAGTTGGCAAAGCTGTTGATGGTAACGGCGCTGCCTACCGACTGAATATTTTCGATTGGAGTGATGGACACTGTTACCGGCGCATTGGTAATGCCTATGCGGCGCAGGCTGAAAGCAAAATTACCTGTAGTGGTGTTGGCTGCCACGGTGTTCATATCCTGCAGCTCGAAATAAGAGCCCGCCATGTAAGCCATCTGCAGGTTGGCAAACAACATGCTTTTAGCGATCGGGATGATGTATTGTGGCAATGGCCAAAAGCCATAATCGCCCGGGCCTATTTCAACGGTATATCCATAGGTTTTTTGTTTGGTGCCCTGACCTATATCGCCGGTAATGTGCCAATCGCGCGAATTGCCTACTGCATAGTAGCCTACTGTGGCCATGCCATCGCCGGCGAAGTAACCGTTGTAGCGGGCCATCAATGCAGAGGCATAACTGTAGAAAGAAACATCAGCCGCAGAGAAGCTGTGATTGGCCGGCCGGCCATAGGGCGTTACATAATAATTGCCATAGGCATGGTGATCGATGGCAATGGCAAAATGCCGTGTTTCAGCAAAAGCACGAATGGCCTGGGTTTCCTCTTCAGAAAACTCTCCAGGCCCTACGTAAGCATCGTTGCTGGGACTATGCGAAGTGCTGATACCGGAACCAGTGACACCCCAATCAACATTGTAATTACGATTAAGGTCCACCCCAAACTGGCTACCACCGTTCACTCTTCGGTTCTTTCGCCACATGCCGCCTCCGCTGGGCTGGCTGGTTTCATTGTACCGGTAGCCATCCGGATTTACGCAGGGCATAAAGAACAGCTCGCGGCTATCTACCAGTTCTCTAATGCGGTTGTCGGTAGCATAATTTTCTACCAGGTATTGCATAAAGAAGAAGAGGTTCATCATGCTCATGCCTTCGCGTGCATGGTGAAGGCCCGTATAGAATGCTTCGGGCTCCGCTTCGTCGAATGATACATTGTCGGATATCTTCACCACGATCAGCGGTCTTCCTTCGAGCGTGGTAGTAGGCAAAACAATTTTCTGTACCAGGCCGGGATAGTGGTTCACCAGGGAGTCGATGCGCTGCTGCATTTCCTGGAAAGTATAGTAGCCTCTGTAGGAACCGGGAATAAAACCTGCCGGCACTGTGATATTGGTGTAATGAGAACCGCAGGGGTTTTCGAAGTTCAACTTCCCATTCAGCATGATGGCATCAGTCTGCTGGTAGAAGTTCTCCTTACGGGCATATCGATTAAAATGTGCGACCTCATCTTCTATTATAATGGAATAACGGGCGCCTGTTTTCTTCAGGTTGGCCAGTGAGATATTATCAATCGTAGTGGTGAAAGTATTGTCTTCTTTATTCAGCTCACCATGATCAAAATCCACGCCCTGATCCTGCAGCCAGGCCAATCCTTCTCCGGGGATAGAGAGGCGTACACGGCTGAATGTTTGCTGGGCGCTTATCGTAGTAGATAGGCTGATTAAGGGTAAAGCAATTAAATAATGGATCGGTTTCATAGGCTTAATCTTTGGGGTTAAGCATTACGATGCAGGGTTTGGACAAAAGAAATACCTGGCGCACAGATACTGCCGCTTCAGCATGCAAGTGCACGATAGTGCATGCCGCATAGGTTTATGCCTGGTATTTAGTTTGTCAGCTACGCCGGTAAAATAGCGGGTTGCAGAAGATGGCGGAATGACGGTGGCGCCCCTGGCGGGTATGGGCGCGCTTGTTGGATACAGCGTAAACGTGTTTCATAGTACAGATTTTTTGTACCGGATTAATTGATAATAATGGTTAGCCTGACGGCTGTTCAGGGGTTAGTAACAAAGGCTGCCTCAGCCTTTTCGGTTGGTTGGGTTAGGGTATAAACTGCCTCGTGGGTTAGGTCGAGGTCTTCTTCTACGGAAGAAGGGTTAGTACAAGAATAGATCAATTTTTTTTCTTCTGCAAGGTAAAAACCCCATACGGAAAATACCCAGCTACCTTGGCCAATCGGGGCCGTTATGCTTCTGTGAGGGTTGTGTCATCCATGTACCAACCATGTGTCAAATGGGGGTGTTTACCAATGAAGCACACATCTCTGACACATGGTTGGTACATGGGTACCTAAAAGATGAAACATTCTCAAATCTATCTATTTATCTCTTATACAGTTGATTAGGCATCTTTAAAGGGTTAAACAGTAGTTCTATGCCTTTTGAGATAGACAACTTTAAAATATTATTTGGTTTATTTTATAAACTACTTTAGTTTTGGTCTATCAAACAACCAGCCATGTTAAAATTGATCCCCATAATACTACTGTTACTGACCTGGATCTGCGGTTCATCCCAGACCACCGTTTCGGGTAAAGTGCGTGATAATAAAGGCCGCCTTGTGAACGGCGCCAGTATAGCCATTAAAGACAGCTACGATGGAGGTACTTCCGATTCAACCGGTAACTACCGGTTCAAGACCGCTGAAAAAGGGGAGCAAACTTTGTTGGTGACCTCCATCGGTTTTAAGCTTTATGAGCAAAAGATCAACCTCGCCGGCAGTGCGCTCACCGTGGACGTAATACTAAAAGAAGAACCTAATGAATTAACAGCAGTGGTGATCACTGCCGGCTCTTTCGAGGCCAGCGATACCAAGCGCACAACAGTGCTCAACCCCATCGACATCGTTACTACCGCCAGCGCCAATGCGGATATCACCAGCGCCATCAAGACCTTACCCGGCGCTCAGCAAGTGGGTGAAAGTGAAGGATTGTTTGTAAGGGGTGGTACGGCACAGGAAACCAAAGTGTTTATCGATGGTACACTCGTCAACAACTTTTTCTTCAGCAGCGTGCCTGATATCGCGCAGCGTGGCCGCTTCTCTCCTTTTATCTTTAAAGGCACCGTGTTCAGTTCCGGCGGTTACTCTGCTTTGTATGGACAGGCATTGTCTTCTGCCCTGATCCTTGAATCGATCGATCTTCCTGATCAAACTTCTGCCAGTGTGGGCGTTTCTACTGTAGGCCTCAACGCAGGCTACCAGGAGCTTTCGAAGAATAAGAAAGCCAGCTGGGGCTTCAATTATAGCTACACGAACCTGTTTGCTTATTTCGCGCTCATCAAGCAACGGGTAGACAACTTCAGGAACCCTGAGTTTCACAATACCGACTTCAACTTCCGTATCAAGACTTCCAAAACTGGTATGATCAAGTTCTATGGCTATTTCAACTACAGTCACCTGGGCGTACGCAGAACGGATATCGACTCTGCAGGCCTGAAGAACGCATTTGGATTGAAGAACCTGAACGTGTACGCCAACCTTTCCTGGAAAGAAAAGATCGGTAAGAAATGGCACCTGTACATGGGTACTTCGTATAGTGATAACACCGATAAGATCAACAATCAATTACAAAATCTGAGCAACGAACCTCAGCAAATAACTGTTGATCCTTATGGTGGAAAAGAATTCCAGGTAAAATCTTACGGCAGCCTGGCAACGATCAAGACTGTATTGGAAAGAAGGTTGTACGGTCTTAGCGCTATCCGTTTCGGGGGCGAGTATATGTACTTCAAAGACCGCACAGATTTCACCAACCAGTTTGTACCCAAGTCAATTGCCAATGCAGACGATCATTTCAAAGCGGCTTTTGCAGAGACTGACCTTTATATCACCAACGATCTCGCAGCTAAAGTGGGTGGTCGTTTAGAGCATTCGTCTCAACTGGACAAAGCTAATGTTGCTCCCCGTGTATCGCTGGCTTATAAAGTAGGGGCTAAAGCACAGGCTTCACTGGCGTACGGTATCTTCTACCAAAAACCTGAGAAGGATTATTACCTGCGGGGATATGCTTTCAATGACCTCGCTTATACAAAAGCAACGCATTACATTGCCAACTACCAAAAGGTGAGCAAGGATTACACACTGCGCGTAGAAGCGTTTTACAAAAAGTACGACGAGTTGACTAAGACTTTCATCAGCAAAGGCAACAATGTAATCGATAGTGTGGGCGGCGGTGGCTATGGCGATGCGAAGGGTATCGAGTTTTTCTGGAGAGACCGTAAATCATTAAAGAATGTGGATTACTGGATCTCTTATTCTTACCTCGACACCAAAAGGGATTATCTGAACTACCCCCAGGCTATTCAACCCAACTTTGCAGCTAAACATACAGCGAGCCTCGTAGTAAAGAAGTTTGTAACCAAGCTTAAAACGCAATTCAATGGTTCTTACACTTTTGCTTCCGGCAGACCTTATTACAATATCCGTTATGACAATGGCAGCGCTAAGTTTGTGATAGCCGATCAGGGCAAGACTATTCCTTATCACAGTATGAGCTTTAGTGTGAACTACCTGCCCACCATTGGTAATACAAAGACTAAGAATTTTACGGTGTGGGTGTTCTCTGTCAACAATGTCATTGGCAATAACCAGGTTTTCGGTTACAATTATTCAGCCAATGGACGTAAGGAAGCAATCGTTCCTACTGCCAAGCGCTTCTTCTTCCTGGGCTGCTTCCTGAGCTTTGGTGTAGACAGGAGTGAGGATGTTATCAACAGCAATTTATAATTCGATATACTTTAACCAATACCAAAACAATAAAAAATATCAGTTTATGCAAAACGACAACAAGCAAAATGAAAAAGACCCCCACTTGTGGGAAATTGCTAAAAGACGCGCCAGCTTTAAATATCACCTGTTGAGTTATGTTCTGTTCAATGCCTTTTTCTGGGTAATATGGGCAGTCAACGGTAAAGAGGATTATTCTCACAATGGACTGCCCTGGCCCGTATGGCCCATGCTGGGATGGGGTATCGGCTTAGCCTTCCATTTCCTGGGTGCTTTTGTATTCTCAGAGCGCAACGATGCCGAGAAAGAATACGAGAAACTGACGCGTAACAAGAAATAATCAATCATTAGTTCATTTTTTCAATTATTATAAAAACAGCAATATGAAAAATATACTTACATCGATCGCCTGCCTTTTGATAGTGGCCGCTGCATCCGCTCAGAGTGAGAAATACACCAAGGCCATGCAAGCTGCCATCGCCAACCTCGATTCATTGCACACTGCCGAGGGATGGACTGATGCTGCCAATACTTTCCAACGTATTGCAGATGCCGAAAAAACGCAATGGTTGCCTTACTACTATGCTGCACTTGGTAATGTAATGAGTGGTCTTATGTCTGGTTCTTCAGGGGCAGCTCCCACTCCCGACAAGATCGATCCATTGGCCGACAAAGCGCAGGAACTGATCAGCAAAGCAGAGGCTTTGACGAAAGAAAACTCAGAGATATACTGTGTAAAAAAGATGATCGCGACCACGCGTATGATGGCGGATCCCATGAACCGCTACATGACCTACGGTCCAGTGGCTGCTGAAGCATTGCAAAAAGCCAAAGCCCTGAATCCTGAAAACCCAAGGGTTTACCTGTTGGAAGGTCAAGATAAATTCTACACGCCTGAGCAGTTTGGCGGCAGCAAGACAGAAGCTAAAGCGCTGTTCGAGCAATCCCTGAAAAAGTACGATAGTTACAAAGCTGAATCAACTATTCACCCGCAGTGGGGCAAGTCGCAAGTACTGTATTTCCTGGGGCAGATAAAATAGTGTATATCATGTGCATTGTCCACGGCCTGCCTGCAGCAGATTTGCCGTGGACAACTTTATATTTGACCCACGGTAGCAACCGCAATTATTTACTATGGAAAAGGAACCCGGATTTACACAGGCTGAGGGTCTTGAACTGATCCAATCGATGATCAACAAGGCAAAGAACCGTTTCAGTGAGAACGGGCATTTGTATTTGCTTTGGGGCTGGACGGTATTGATCTGTGCTTTTGCTCAATTTGTATTGCAACATTTCTTCCAGTTTGAAAAGCACTACCTGGTGTGGTTTGCTACCTGGATCGTTGTCATTTACCAGACCATCTACCTGCGCCGCCGGAATAATAAATCCAAAGTGCAAACTTATACGGATGACATCCTTGGATATGTGTGGCTTTGTTTTATCATATTGATGGTCCTCTTTGGTTTCCTATTTGGTCAGGTGATGGGAAAAGACTACTACAAGTTCATCAGCCCTGGTTTCCTCGCTTTGTATGGGATGCCCACCTTCCTGTCGGGCGTTATCCTCCGGTTCAAGCCTTTGTGGATCGGCGGGGTTTGCTGCTGGATACTCTCGGTTATTGCACCGCAAGTGAAGAATGAATATCAATTATTGCTGTTGCCACTGGCCGTGATCATTGCCTGGATCATTCCGGGCTATTTATTGAAAGCCAGGTACAAAAAAGAAAACGCATAAGTTATGGAAGAAAAGAAACTCTCGGGCGAAGAGAGCCTGTTGCTGATACAACGCATGATACAGACGGCCAAAGATGAGCACCGGGAAAAGGGGGATGGCTGGCTTATCTGGGGTTGGTTGTTGTTTGGCGCCTCTGTTGGTTCAGTGGTCATGAGCTATATGCAACTGGGCAGGTATATCGGCTATTTGTGGCTGGGCATGCTGGCGGTAGGGCTTGTTGTTTATGCCTGGGGGCACCTGCGCAAACAGCGGGAGGAAAAGGTACACAGTTACGTACACGAGTTGCTGAATAAGATCGAGAGTGGCTTTTTCATCAGCCTTTTTGCTATTGTGGCTTCCAGCTATATCACGCAAAGTGTCTTTTCATTTGGCTATTTCTATATTCTGTATGCTTTCTGGATGTTTATTCATGGCAGCGCTATTCGTTTTCGTCCACTCATTGTTGGTGCATGGGTAAACTGGATTGGCGCGCTTGCTATTTTCTGGGTCGATAGTTTCCGATACGATATGATGATCTCTGCGGTGGCGGTACTGGTAGGTTACCTCATCCCGGGATATATGTTAAGGGCGGATTACAAGAAAAAGATGCAGTCATCAGATCGAATTATTGCGTAATGGAATTCAAAGAATTAGATCCTATACTACACTCACAGCTACGGCTGGCGGTTGTTTCACTCCTCATCAGCGTGAAGGAAGCGGAGTTTACCTTCATCAAGGAGAAAACGAACGCTACTGCCGGCAACCTGAGTGTACAGATCAATAAATTGAAAGAGGCGGGCTATATCGAAGTAATTAAACAATTCAAAGACAACTACCCGCAAACTACCTGCAAGATCACTCCCCTTGGCGTAAAGGCCTTTGAAGAATACGTTCAGAATTTACAGTCATATCTCGGGACGGGAAACAAGTAATTCCATGTCAGGCTGAGCTTGTCGAAGCCCTTTCTAAACACCCTTCGACAGACTCAGGGTGACAACCAACTTCTCAGGGCGACAGCTTACATAAAAAAGTCCCCCCAAACCTTTCGGCCGGGGGGATGCTTTTCTTACCTCTGTTGAAACCTAACCAATTATTCTTTAATCAGCTTAACGATCATGCGTTCTTTGCTGTTAATAGTCACTTCGAGGACATACATACCAGGCTTGAGGCTGCTGCTGCCTTCCATGAGGTAGCTGTTGTTGCCAGCGCCGGCCTTCGCACTCTTACGTAATACTTCTGCACCATTCGAGTTCATCACTTTCATTACGATATAAGAGTCTTCATTGAGTTGAACGTTTACAGCGATATCATTCTTCGCAGGGTTGGGGCTCACACTTACCATCTTCAGTGAGCGTGTGTTGTACACTCTTACAATCAGGATCCTGCTGCGTGATTCGCGACCATCGAGGTCAACTTGTTTCAGGCGGTAGTAGATATCTTTCTTGTTTGCTGTGTTACGACCTACCTCGTCGATGTACTGGTAATTTTTCTTTACTGCTGAGTTAGCACCCGTCTTAACAGTACCTACTACATCCCATTTCAAACCATCCAGGCTTCTTTCTACTTCAAAGCGATCACTGTTCTGCTCGAAGTTGGTAGACCATGTCAGTTCTACGTCGCCTTTATCCTGGTACAGACCTTTGAAATCAACCAGGCTTACTGGCAATGTAGCGTTAGTGAACACGATGGTAACTGTGGCATCCTGAGAACAAGTAGGATAGTATCCAAAGTCACAAATCTTGTATTTGAAGGTGGTAGAAGAACCAGTCCAGCCAGCATTCGGTGTGAAAGTGAATGAACCGTTGGGTTGCAATACTACTGTACCGTTGGGAGACTGTTGTGTGAGGTAAGCGTCAAATGATTCGAAGTTAGGATCGGTGTCATTTAACAATACATCACCAGAAGCCGTGCGGTTGGCAGCACCGTTGAAATTATCATTATTTGCAACGGGTGCTGGGTTACAACCACCTGGATAATAAAGCGGGACATTAATTAAAAGGCTATCGATAGCGAGCCTTGTATTTCCACCTGTGCCCTGGTAATTCAGGTAAACCCTGTAAGGACCTGAAACCCATGGAGTCAAATTTTTGCTGAAAGTATATTCCTGACCAGGTACTGCCGTGCTGGGGATCTCGATACGCTCCATAGCAGGGCCTGCATTGATCAGGTCGGGAGAAGTTAAATAAATATCGATCCAACGTTTTGCGCCGGCAGGAAGCTGGTCGCTGATCTTATAGCGGAAAGAAACTGTCAGTTCACCGGGCAAATCCAGTATCTGTGAGTAGATACCAACATTTTGTGTAGCAGTAGCGCTGGTAGATACAGATACCATCGCACCATCGCCTTCGATACCAGGTGTCCAGCCACTGTTTACATCGAATCCGTTGATTACCCAGCAACGGTCTTGCAGATAACCTTTAACCTGAGCGAGTGTAGCACCGGGACGTGAGTTGAATTTTTCGTTTACCTGAGCGTTTGCTCCGATTGAGGTAGCCAATAGGCATGAGAGTACAAGGGAAGTAAAATTCCGTTTCATTTTTGTGTAAGTTTCAGAGTTTAGAATAAGTAAGTCAGTGATGAAATGCATTCATCGGTAGGCATTCAAAGGAAGGAGAATACGGTATCAAGGGAATACGAATGAGGGCATAGAAACCCACTCTGAGCTCACATAGCTATTGGAAATACTATATAGGCAAACCTTAAACAGGTTAAATACAAAACAGACTTGGAAGATTTTGGAATTTGCGCAAGAGGAATGTTCGTGTGGTCTTGCGGGTAACGGAATTATCAGAGGATGCGAGGAATTGTAGAACAAAAGTATAACGGGTTGCCGGAATATGCAAGTATTTTATAGTGATTTTTTTATGTTTTAATCTCCCGGCTTGACATAGGTTAAGTGTCACTTTTTTATGGTTTCCTAACAAATTGAGTTGTAATTTGTAATGTAATTATTTTATGTCTGTCATCATACAGGTCAACCACCTCAGCAAGCAATACAAGGAGTTAAAAGCGGTCGATGATATCTCATTTACCGTGAACCAGGGAGATGTTTACGGCTTCCTTGGCCAGAATGGCGCCGGCAAATCTACCACTATTCGTATGTTGCTCACCTTGATAGAACCTACAACGGGGAGCATTGAACTATTTGGGATGGACCTGAAGAAGCACCGCAAGGAAATTCTCAGGCAAGTGGGTGCTGTTATCGAGCGTCCCGACTTATATAAATACCTCACGGCTTACGAAAACCTCTCTCAGTTTGCCCGCATCAGCGGCGCTAAAGTGAGCCGGCAAAAGCTGATGGAACAACTGGAACAGGTAGGTTTAGCAGCCAGAGCAAACAGTAAAGTGAAGACTTTCTCACAGGGCATGAAACAGCGGCTGGGTATTGCAGTGGCGCTGATCCATGATCCGCAACTCATAATATTAGATGAGCCTACCAACGGGCTCGATCCGCAGGGGATTGCCGATGTAAGGCACCTGATCCTGCAGCTGAGTAAAGCGTATGGCAAAACTGTTCTTGTTTCTTCGCACCTGCTTTATGAGATAGAAATGACTGCTAACCGGATGATCATCATCGACAAGGGAAGGAAGGTTGCGGAAGGAGGTGTGAAGGAATTGTTCGATCCCACGAAAATGATTATACAGGTGAGTGTGGCGAATATTGCCCACACTATGGAGCAGCTGAATAATAGTTCCTGGAAAAGCTACCTGCAAGAACAGGAGCAAAATAATATACGCTTTCAGATGGATGAGCAGCAAGTGCCTGCTCTTGCTGCCGATCTCGTAAAGATGGGAGCTGCTATTACGTCCCTGCAACCTCAACATTCACTGGAAGCCTATTTCCTGGCTTTAACAACCGCCAACAGACATGTGGACTCTTTTACAAATTGAGCTGTATAAAATATTCAAACGGCCGCGTACGTACATTGCCTTTGCTGCTATTGCCGCCATCGTGTTGTTGATCCAGCTGGCCTTGTATGTGGACTCTGACACTTACATCGACCTCCTGCTCCAAACAGTGAGGTCCGAATATGCCGTTGAAGGTGATATTGCCAATGGATATTTCGTATGCTATTTTGTATTGCAAACGTTGCTGATCCATGTGCCGCTGCTTATTGCGCTTATTGGTGGCGATATGATTGCCGGAGAGGCGAACATGGGCACCCTGCGCCTGCTGGCCAGCAAACCCATCAGCCGGAGTACGTTGCTCTTTTCAAAGTTCTTAGCCAGTACTATCTATACGTTGTTATTGCTTTTGTGGATGGCATTTCTGTCTCTGGTACTCTCGATGCTGGCATTTGGCACTGGCGACCTGTTGGTGGCAAAAAGTCAGGAGATCATTATTATCAGGGAGGCTGATGTTATGTGGCGTTATTTTGCCGCCTTTGGCTTTGCAGCCATCGCTATGACTTCCGTGGCAGCGCTTTCTTTCTTCCTGTCGTTATTTGCTGAAAATTCCATCGGGCCTATCGTAGCTACTATGAGTATTGTAATTGTATTTACGATCCTCTCTACAGTTGATCTTCCGTTGTTCACGCTTATGAAGCCGTATCTCTTCACTTCGCATATGTTGGGCTGGAAGGGTTTCTTCTATAATCCGGTGCCGTATGGAAGTATATTCAAATCGGCTGCTACCCTACTATTCCATATTGTGGCATTTGTAGGCACAGCGATCTATATCTTCAAAAGGAAGGATGTTTTATCGTAATCTGTTGTAGTAATGTATTAAGCAGCGGCCAACTTACTCCGTTTACGCCTGCTGACGCCCAGCTCTTTCAGGCTGATCATTTGGCCTTTCTCCTGGTCCCATACTTTCAGGCGCAGGCAGGCAAAGATGTCTTTGGGGCTTAGCGAAGTTGTTTTAGCGGTTTGCAATTCGGGGAAATGGGCCATCACCTCAGGTAAACGGTAGAAAGGTATTTTGGAGTTGAGGTGGTGAATATGATGGTAACCAATGTTGGCGGTGAAATAATTCATTACGGGGTTCATCAGCATATAGCTGGATGATTCGAGGGCAGCTTTGTCATAAGCCCAATCCTGGTTGCTGCAAAAGGTAACGCCCGGGAAATTATGCTGTGCATAGAACAGGTAAGAACCCAATGCAAATGCGATGAGGAAAGGAACAAAGAACATCAGGAGCCAGGCTTCCCAACCCATGAATATGAATATGCATACTGCCGCTGCAATGTGTAGTATCAGAGCGATCAATGCATCGAAGTGTTTGCGGGGGCTGCTGAGGAACGAGCTTACGCACATGCCCAGCAGGAACATGGTGAAGTAACCCAATCCGATCGTCAACGGGTGACGGATAGCGAGGTAACCAATCCTTTCACCGGTGCCCATACCCAGGTATTTCTGCTTTGTGGCGATAGGGAATGAACCAATGCTGGCGCTGAATAATTTGGAGTTGTGTTTATGGTGATGATCGTGTGACCTTTTCCAGATGCTGGTGGGGGCCAGCATGTAAATGCCAAACACCGTCATGATCGCATCGCCCACTGCCGATTTGTGGAGAATGGTATGGTGCTGGTGATCGTGGTAGATCACAAACATGCGCACCAGTGACAGGCCGGCTATAATACTGCACGCAATTCTTGCTCCCAGCCAGGGCAGCAATACCGTTCCTGCCAGTGTAGCGATACACAGGCCAAGTGTCGACAGCGTATACCACCAGCTTTTCTTCCTGTCCTCTTTGGCAAACGGCTTGGTTGCGAGTATTAACTCTTTTCCACTCAGCATGTTTATTGATTTACTTTGGATGATTGGTTATTAGGTCTTTTATGTTTCCACCGGCGATGTGTCCATAGCCAGGTGTCCGGTGTTTTGATGATGTCTGCTTCCAGTCTTTTGGTGTGCGCCTCTGTAATTTCTCCTTCCTGTGTGGCATTGAATGGCGGCAATTTCAGTATATCTGCGCTTAACGTATAATATCCCCGTTTTATTTTTTTAACAGTTACATATACGATCGGGTAATTCATCTTTTGTGCGATCTTTTCCGTACCGAAGAAAACAGGTGTATCCTGGTTGAGGAACTGCATCCAGTATGCTCTATCCGGTTGTGGCGTTTGATCGGCAATAAAAGCAGTAGCTGATAAATGACTCCTGTTCTGCACCATCTCCCGGAACGTATCTTTCATGGCGATCAACTTAGTACCAAACCGCGTGCGCATTTTTATGGTTAAACTGTTAAAATGCTGATTAGCCAGGGGATGGTAGATCACGTATAATTGATGCTTACACCTAAGGCTGAAGGTGTTACCGGCCCACTCCCAATTACCCATGTGCCCCATGACGATGATGAGGCTCTTATTTTCTGCCGCAAAGTCATTGAACAGTTTTTCGGCTGCCGGTTCCATACTGCAATGTTTGAGCATGGAGGCGGGACTAATGGTGAGTGTTTTGAATGTCTCCAGGAAAAGGTCGCAGAAGTAGCGAAAAAAGCGCTTTTGGATGGCGGCAATCTCTGCTTCCGACTTCTCGGGAAATGAATTGCGCAGGTTGGTGTACACGACTTTCTTGCGGTAGCCAATGACGTAGTATAGCAACAGGAAAAAGAAGTCCGACAGCAGGTATAATGCCGGAAAAGGTAGCAGAGAGAGAAGATATATAAAGGGTAGGGCTATCCAATAGCTCAACTTGGCCAAGGTCGTTGGTTTAGTTTGTTTTAAAGGTTTGCGCTAAAGGTAACTGAATTATGCAATTGGTGATCAAATGGAAATTAAAAATAGTGTCATTTCAACGTTATATAAGCATAATGCCTTATTCATTAAACAAAGGCGCTGTGTGAATGACAACTTTCCTGGAGTGTGCCCCTATGGGATCAATAAAAAAGGGTGAGCCTCCTTTGGAAGGAGACCCACCCTCTTTTTATAAGTGAGTTCTACTAAAAACCGTATTTGGTCACACCGGGTGTTGCCACGGGGTAGAAGCCATCTGCATCAGGCAAAATGGGAGGTGCGGCAGCCCAATCGAATTGTTTGGGCATCAGGTTGAGGCCTGAATTGATTGCTTTGTCCCACTCTACTACCTGGCCGGAGTAGGTAGCCATACGGCCGAGGATGGAGGTCATGGTGCTCTTAGCGCCATTCTCAGCATCGGCAAATTTGTATTGGCCGTTGGCAATGGCTTCGAACAGCTCATCGTGCTCAGCCTGGTAGGGTTGGTTCTCTTTCGTTTTATCGAACTGGAAGAGGACTTTTCCTTTTTTATTGATGATGTTGGCTGCACCTGTCTGGATGCTTCCTTTGGTACCGATCAACAGTTCATCAACTTTACTCATAGTGCCGGGAATGTGACGGCACTGGCTGTTGAGGATAGAGCCGTCGGCATAATGGAACTCAACAAAGTGGTGGTCGAAGATCTCACCATTGTCTTTTCCTTTGCGTACCTGGCGACCACCCATACCCTGGGCTTTAATGGGGTAACCTCCTTTGAACCAGTTGATCACATCGATATTGTGAATGTGCTGTTCTGCAATATGATCGCCGCAAAGCCATACGAAGTAGTACCAGTTGCGCATCTGGTATTCCATTTCGGTTTGGCCGGGCTGGCGTTTGTTTACCCATACGCCATCGTTGTTCCACCAGGCTTGTGCTGAAGTGATATCTCCGATGAGGTCTTTCTTTTTAAACAACTCGCGGTAGCTGGTTTGGTAGTGACGTTGGAGGCCTACTACCACGTTCAGCTTCTTGGCTTTTGCCTGTTCGGCAGCGGCCAGTACTTTCTGTACACCGGCAGGATCGGTTGCTACCGGTTTTTCCATGAATATGTGTTTGCCTTGTTTAACGGCTTCTTCAAAGTGAATGGGCCTGAAGCCGGGAGGCGTTGCCAGGATCACCACATCGGCCAGGGGAATGGCTTTCAGGTATCCGTCGAAGCCTACAAACTTCCTGTCTTCGGGAACGTCTACGCGGTCTTTCACGCTTTTATCGCCCGATTTGGAAGTGGCTGTCAAAGAATTATAACACTTGTCCAACCGGTCTTTGAAGGCATCGGCCATCGCTACCAGTTTTACATTTTGTTTGGTGAGCAAAGCTTGCATAGCGGCGCCGGTACCCCGGCCACCACAGCCTACCAGCGCTACTTTGATGACATCATCAGCGCCGGAGAAATAATTGGCTTTGGAAAATAGAGGTGCGGCGATCAATCCGCCGGCTATCAGCGACGACTGTTTCACAAAATCACGCCGGGAAGACTGGTTGGGTGCATCTTTACGCATGGTTGTTTGTTTTATAAATGGAGCAATCTAATTACCAAGATATTTTTTATAGAACGCTTCTGCTTCTTCGGCAGTGGGCGCTTTCAGCGGCCTTACGAGGCGGAACCCTACCGACATCCCATCTGTGAGCCACCATTTGCTTTTGGGTATCTGTGGATCACGTTTGTTCCAGGAAGGATCGGATTTGCCACGGCTGGCGCTGCGCAATGCTTCCGGCTTGTCGAGGTATCCACCGCCACGCACGGTTTTAGGGTACACATCTTCTGCTACAGAAGAAGGGTCGGTTGTACCATCTGCCAGCGTGCTCAGCAATTTCTCATCGTATTGATCCAGGGTCCACTCGGCCACATTGCCCAGTATATCATAGAGTCCCCAGGCGTTGGGCTTCTTCTGCCCCACTTTCTGGTACTTGTTCTTACTATTGACGTTTAACCAGGCGTAATCCTTTAGTTGTTTTGGGTCATTTCCAAAATAATATGCTGTAGTGCTACCGGCGCGGGCTGCGTACTCCCACTCTGCTTCTGTAGGCAACCGGTAAAACATGCCTGTTTTTTTATATAACCACCGGCAATACATGAGGGCTGTACGATGCGACATGCTATTGACGGGGAAACCGCCTTGCTTGCCCATGCCCCAGCTGAGGTCGATGTACTGCGGTGTTGGCCTAGTTACCACATCTACTTCTGAATTACGGCTGGTGCTTTCGTCGTTAAAGAACAACAGGAATTCATCATATGTTACTTCGTGCGTGCCCATCCAGAATGCGCTCACCTTAATTGTCTTTTGTGGTCCTTCGTCGGCCAATCTTCCTTTTTCTGCAGCGGGGCTGCCCATCAGGAACTGGCCTTCGGCAATAGGCGTCATTTTGAACATGATAGACGAACCAGGGATCGTCGTTTCATAAGGCGCGAAATTAGTTGCTTGTTGTGCGGAGGCTACTATCGTTGCTGTAGCTGAAATAGTGAATAACACCAGTCTTTTCACTCTTATATATGTTTTAAGTGCTCGAAAGATAAGAAAATAATCCTACATCCCTCTTCCTAAACTATATCTGTCAGGTAGAGAAATCGATTGCACAAAAATAATTTCCATGCAACAGGTAATTGATGTTAAATTTATCCAAACACTCAGAACATGAAACGTCGACAATTTATGCGTAATTCCCTGTTCACCGGCGCCTCTCTGGCAGCATCTGCCACTGTATTGGGTAAGTCGGATGAGCAGACGGATACCCTAACGAATGCTGAAAAAACATTTAACCTTGACTATGCTTTCCATGATGGAATGTTCAAGAACCTTGGTGGTGCTGATTTCATTGATCAGATAAAGTTTGCGCACAGCATGGGCTTCCGCTCCATTGAAGATAATGGTATGATGGGCCGGACTCCGGAGATGCAAAAGAAGATCGGTGAAACACTTGCTTCGCTCGGTATGCGTATGGGTGTTTTCGTGGTTACCTCCGATAGCTGGCACTGGAAAATGTCGCTCACTACTGGCAAACAGGAGTGGATCGACAGAATGATCAAGGACTGTAAAGAAACAGTAGAAGTGGCCAAACGCTGTGGCGCCAAATGGGTGACTGTAGTACCCGGCAACTATGATCGCAGTCTTTCTTTTGAATACCAAACTGCCAATGTGATCAACGCTTTGCGCAAGGCCAGCGCTATCCTCGAGCCTCACGGCTTGGTAATGGTATTGGAAGCATTGAGCGATAACCCTGATCTGTTCCTGCGCCATTCGGATCAAACGTATATGATCTGTCAGGCAGTAGGCAGCCCCAGCTGCAAGTTCCTGTTCGACATGTATCACATGCAGCGTAATGAAGGCGATATTATCAATAACCTCAATAGGTCATGGGATGAGATCGGGTATCTGCAGATTGGCGATAACCCCGGCCGTAAGGAGCCTACTACCGGTGAGATGAACTATAAGAACATCTTTAAACATATTCACGCCAAGGGTTATAAGGGCATCCTGGGTATGGAGCATGGTAATGCCAAGCCGGGTAAGGATGGTGAGACTGCGTTGATCAAGGCTTACAGAGAGTCGGACAGTTTTCTTTAGTTGAAAAGTTAATAAGTTGACGAGTTGACTTGGCAGTTGACAGGTTAACGGGTTGAAAGGTTGATAAGTTGGGAACGTTCCCCTTATCAACCTTTTAACTTTTAAACCTATCAACTGATCACTAACTTTGTGGTCTATGCAAGCAATTCTCAAACCGCTGGCGTTGGCAGGAGCGCTTATCCTGACCGCCTTCTTTTCCGTTGCCCAGGAAGCAAATGCCGTTATTAAAAAAGTGAAGGACAAACTGGCTACGGTGAAGGATTACCAGGCTGATGGGATCATGAAAACGGATGTGTCGTTTATTAAGATCCCCGAATCCAAAGTGGTGATCTATTATAAGCACCCGGACAAGTTCAGGGTGAAAAAGCAGGATGGTATTGCCATCGTGCCCAAGGGTGGGTCGAATGTAAACCTGGGAAGCCTGTTTGTGAATGATAACTACACGGCAGTACCCGCTGGCAAGAATACAGTAGCAGGCGTAGCAGTCAGCGTTATCAAGCTGCTGCCGCTCGATGAAAAGAGTGATGTGGTAGTAGCTACCTTGTATATCGATGAAACGCAATCGCTGATCAGGAAGGCTGTCATCACCAGTCGCAGTGGTGGCACCTATGAAATGGAGATGATGTATGGCAAGTACTCCAACTGGGGATTGCCTGATAAAGTGGTGTTCAGCTTCAATACTAAAGATTACAAACTGCCCAAGGGCCTTGCCTTCGATTATGATATGGGGGAAAAACCTCAGGCTGCTTCTACTGATAAAGAGCAGAAGGGCAAGCTGGAGATCAGCTACTCGAATTATGCAGTGAATAAGGGGATTGCGGATAGTGTGTTTAAGTAGTGAGTGCGGGTTGATGCGCCTACAGATGTACCGGAGAAGCCGGTGAAAGTAGTAAAAAAGAAAGCAGTGAAGGAAGTAGCTAAGAAGGTGGCAAAAAAGAAAAGAGCCCAATAAAAAAGGCCCCTTTGAGGGGCCAAATATATTATCCTTGAACGGGAGTAAACGCTTATTTTGTTAAAGACTTCTTCACCTTCCTTACAAAATCCTCTGTAACCTCAGCTAAACTGGCAATTTTGCTTATTGTAAACTTGGTATTGCCTAAAAGATATTTTACAAAAGGTTCTTTACCTTTTTTCACTCCATACTTGTAGAAAATGTCGTTTTCTGGTTTTATAAGTCCTGCAATGCTGTCCATGATGCTTTCAATTTCTGGTTCTAAGTTACGCAATTGTGCTAATATGCGCAATTGCTGTATATGTCGTTGTTTTGAAAAGTCTCCTTCCGAGGCGTCAATGACCTGTTTTACAATGCTTTCTATTGCCTGCGAATGGTTTCCTTCTCCAAAGTTCGCTAGAATGGCCAGCATTTTTTCCTCCGGCTTATCCGAGCTAAGTAATAAATGATAATCAACCGCCGATAGGGCTATCAGCCGGTATTTGAATTTCATTTGTTCTGAGTGAATATGGTCCTTCATAAGGGGCAGGGTGGCGCCTATATAAATAACATATTGCCGTACCCGAAGCTGGTATTTCCGCAGCAGCATGATATAATATTCCGCCATCCGGAAGGCCATTTCCCGCTCGTCCTTTACCTGCAATTCAATATGCAGTACAAAGGTTTCATCATTGGTGTCGGTCACTTTTTTAAGCACATCCGGCTTTCTCTCCTTGGTATGCTGTATATCATCTGGCAGCTCTTCCGTATACCTGGCATGAATGCCCAGCAGGTTTCTTATCAATCCCGGCAATGCAGCTTCCAGGTTTTCACGGAGTATCTTGTCATATTGATTGGTCTGCTGGTTATGGAGTTTACTCTTTTTACTATTGGATTTTACTTTTGTCATATTTATCAAGCAATCTTTTGACAAGGGGACCCGGTTAACATACGAAGAATTGCCTGATGAAGATTCTGCCTCACCTTATTGCCTTTACCAATAAAGTAAAAGGCTGTCTCCCATGTTTGCAAAAACGGGAGACAGCCTCTTTTCGTTAGAGTCTGGCCGCTTTGAGCGGCCTGACTGGTTCGTTATTCGTCGTCGGTTTCGGACATTTCGATTGCTTCGTCAACGGCATTGGCGAGGATCACGGATGTCATTTTCTTCAGCGGGTTCTTGCGGTACTCGGCATATCCGTGGCGCTGGTTGATGATATCGATGCACTCATAGATCGCTGTGAGGAAGGATGAGTGGTCGGCTTTGTTCTTACCGGCAATATCAAACGCAGTTCCGTGATCGGGAGAGGTGCGGATGCCCGGCAGTCCGGCTGTATAGTTTATGCCTTCGCCCAATGCCAGTGATTTGAAAGGTATTAATCCCTGGTCATGATACATGGCCAGCACGGCATCGAATCTTGCATACTGACGGCGGGCAAAGAACGCATCGGCGCTGTAAGGCCCAAACACCATCATATTGCGCTTGGCGTCTTTGATAGCGGGCTTGATGATCTCTTCTTCTTCTTTACCGATCAGTCCTTCGTCGCCGGCATGGGGGTTCAATCCCAGTACGGCGATCTTCGGCTTGTCGATACCAAAATCCTTGATCAAGGATTGGTTGAGAATATTCAGTTTGGATACGATACGCTCACGGGTAATGTGCTGGGCTGCTTCGCGCAGGGGCACATGTTCAGTAACCAGCCCTACGCGGAAATCGCCCGCCACCATCAGCATCACCACGTCGTTCACACCATATACATGTTTGAGGTAGGGCGTGTGGCCGGTGAACTGGAATTCGGCTGATTGTGTATTTTTCTTATGGATGGGAGCTGTTACCAGTCCCTGTATTTTATTTTCTTTGAGTGCCTGTACGGCCATGGTCAGCGACTTGATGGCATACTTGCCGCCTATATCGGAGAGCTGACCGGGGTTGATGCCTATTTCTTCTTCCCAGCAGTTGAAGATATTGACCTGCTTGGGGGTAATGCGGTTCAGCTCTTTTATGCTTTGGTAATTGAAGTTGAGGTCGGGCAGGCCCTTGCGGTAGAAATTGATGACTTTATTGGAAGCAAAAATAACAGGGGTGCACAGTTCGAGGATACGGTGATCTGAGAAGGTCTTTATGATCAGCTCAGTTCCAATGCCATTCAGATCGCCGATAGAGATACCGATTACCGGTTTTTGTTGCGGTGCATTCATAATTCTTGATTCAGAACGGCTAAAGTACGAAGAAACTTACCTTTGCGGCATGTATACGCTCAAAAAGTCACTTGGCCAGCATTTTTTAAAGGATGAGAATATCAGCCGCAGGATCGTGCAGGAGCTTCAGCAGCATCCTTTTCAGCAGCTGCTGGAGGTAGGGCCGGGTGGCGGAGCGCTTACCAAATACCTCATCGAGCTGCAAGGTATCGATCTAAAATGTGTGGAGCTGGACGATGAAAAGGTAGCCTGGCTGCAGCAACAGTATCCTGTGTTGCAAGGCAAGATCATTCACCAGAGCATCCTCGATATAGCTGCTCCTTTTGAAGGTAAGTTTACCGTGGTGGGTAATTTCCCCTACAATATTTCTTCTCAGATCCTTTTCAAGATGCTCGACTGGAAGGAACAAATTGAATCCATGACAGGCATGTTCCAGAAAGAGGTGGCGCAACGGGTAGCTGCGAAGGAAGGCTCCAAAGTATATGGGGTAACCAGCGTGCTGGTACAGGCATTTTTTAAAGTGGAGTATCTGTTTGAGGTGGATGAGCAGGCTTTTAACCCGCCGCCCAAGGTGAAGAGTGCGGTCATCCGCCTGCTACCGCTGGCCGAGCCGGTGGCCATGAAAAGTGAAAAAGCCTTGTTTGCAGTGGTGAAAGCGGGCTTTAATCAACGCCGTAAAACCTTGCGTAATGCCGTGAAGGGTCTCTTCTCCGCGGAGGTGTTACAGGATGAAATATTCAATAAACGGGCTGAACAGTTGTCGGTGCAGGATTTTGCGGCACTGACGTTTAGAATGGGTTGATAGGTTGGAAGGTTGACGAGTTGAAAGGGAAAACCTGTGAGATGTGGCGCCTTTCGGGCGCAAAGCCAGAGGCTTTGAAATACCCGTCACCAGCCAGAGGCTGGCGACTGTGGGGTGATAGGTTGTTTAAAACCAGTCTGGCCGCCTGGAGCGGCCTGACAGTTTTTATAACACTTTCTCCATTATATAATGTGGGATGGAAACTTCTTCGAACTGGTCGCCGCTGATCTGGTAGCCGAGTTTTTCGTAAAAGCCGACGGCTGTTTGGCGGGCGTGCATGGTTATTCTGCGGAAGCCACGGTCGCGGGCGATGTTTTCAGCGAATTGCATCAGTGCTTTGCCAATTCCTTTTCCCTGGAGGTTGTTCAATACCGCCATCTGGCGTAACCGAACGGTAGTGGGTTCTTCGGTAATGAGCATGCAACAGCCCAGTATTTTTTCCTCCTCAAAGGCGGCTATCAAAATTTCGGTCTTTTCCTTTTCTAATTCTTCCGGGGTAAAGCTAAGGCCAAGTGGTTTGCGGAGGATGTCATTCCGCAATTGGACCATTTGCTGGTATTCTTTCGTACCGTGATCAATGATTTTGAGAGCCATGCGAGCGTATTTGAGTGGTGTTTCGGTCGCTGCAATATAAGGATTTACCCTTTAACAGCAGTCCCTATATATTAAAAATTAAACTGATAACAGTCATTTAAGGATAAGGGATAGTCAGTTTTCTATCATTATAAATGACGGGCCAGACCGTATTATATTGTATCGATGGAGGGTGTCAGTAGATAACTATAGTGCCCGCGGGCATTGAATTTGCCGGAAATCGATGCCGGATAGTACTACAAATCATTGAAACTAAAAAATATCGGAAGCATAATTAAAAACCAGTGATTTATTGTCATTATTCCAAAATCTATATTTTTGCAGCCGTAACTAAACTTTACAAAAATGTCAGACATTGCAACCAGAGTAAAAAAGATCATTGTTGATAAGTTAGGTGTAGAAGAAGCAGAGGTTACCAATGAGGCTTCTTTCACCAATGATTTAGGTGCCGATTCACTGGACACCGTAGAACTGATCATGGAGTTTGAAAAAGAATTCAACATCTCCATCCCTGATGAGCAAGCTGAGACCATCACTACTGTTGGCCAGGCTATCGCTTACTTAGAAGAGCATGCAAAGTAATCTGGACTTTTGTTCAGGTGTAATAAATTAAATCCGCCCTTCGATAGCTATGTACGCCCCGAAGGCGGATTTGTTACTTAAAAAACTTCCAAACTTCCGGACAAGAATCCTATGCAATTAAAACGCGTTGTTGTAACAGGTATTGGCGCATTGACTCCATTAGGAAACAGCTTACAAGATTATTGGAACGGCCTTATGAATGGCGTATCCGGTGCAGATTTCATTACTTTATTTGATGCGTCGAAATTCAAGACCCGATTTGCTTGTGAGCTGAAAGGGTTTGACCCGTTACAATACCTCGATAAAAAGGAAGCCCGGAAGCTTGACCGCTTTACGCAGATCGCCCTCGCCTCCAGCGACCAGGCTGTAACCGATGCCGGTATTAATAAAGAGACCATGAATCCCGATCGTATCGGCGTGGTTTTCGCCAGTGGTATCGGTGGTCTTATCACCTTCCAGGAAGAAGTTATCAACTTTGCCAAGGGCGATGGTACCCCCCGGTACAATCCCTTCTTCATTCCCAAAATGATCCTGGACATTGCAGCTGGTCATATTTCCATGCGCCATGGCTTCAGGGGTCCCAACTTCGCTGTTGTAAGCGCCTGCGCTTCTTCTACCAACGCTATTATGGAAGCGTTCAACCTCATTCGTCTCAACAAAGCTGATATTATTCTGGCCGGTGGCTCAGAAGCGGTGATCAGCGAGTCGGGCGTAGGTGGTTTCAACGCCATGAAAGCGATGAGTGAGCGAAATGACGATCCTAAAACGGCCAGCCGCCCTTATGATAAAGACCGCGACGGTTTTATTATGGGAGAAGCTGCCGGCGCACTGATACTGGAAGACCTGGAGCACGCGCTTGCACGCGGCGCCAAGATCTATTGTGAAATTGCGGGTTGCGGCGCTACTGCCGATGCCCACCACGTAACAGCCCCTCACCCTGAAGGTTTAGGCGCTAAAAATGTAATGCTTTCTGCCCTCGATGATGCAGGTATGAAACCCGAGGATATTGATTATATCAATACTCACGGTACTTCCACCCCGCTGGGAGATGTAGCCGAGGTGAAAGCTATTACCGACGTTTTTGGTGAACACGCCTATAAAATCAATATCAGTTCTACAAAGTCCATGACCGGCCACTGCCTGGGAGCAGCTGGCGTGGTAGAGGCTATTGCCTGTATCATGAGTGTCAGAGAGGACATGGTACCACCTACGATTAACCACTTCACTGACGATCCCGAATTAGATCCACGTCTTAATTTTACCTTTGAAAAACCTCAGAAACGACTTGTGCGCGCTGCCTTAAGTAATACATTCGGTTTTGGCGGTCACAACGCTTGTGTGATTGTTAAAAAGTACTAAAAAGCACGCTGCATAATTTTTCTACAACCTTGTTCGTTGTTTGGTATATTGTAGTACCAAACCAGAAGCCCTTTACCTATATTGAATTTTTTGGCTTAAAGAAAAAAATGTAGCTTGACGATCGTGGGAATCCTGGACCGATTTATTGGCAAGGAAAGTAATATTGCTTTCAAGAAGAATCTTCGTAATGTGCTGGGGTTTACACCCGGCAAAACTGCTTTGTACCAGGCCGCTCTTACGCACCGCTCTGTACGTGATAGTGCAGACGAAAATAATGAGCGCCTCGAATATCTTGGCGATGCCATCCTGAGTGGTATCGTGGCCGATTTCCTCTTCAAGAAATATCCTTACAAAGAAGAAGGCTTCCTCACTGAGATGCGGAGTAAGATGGTGAACCGTAATAAGCTCAATGAGATCGCCATCAAGATGGGCTTAAAGAAGATCACTTTCTATAATAAGTTTGACAATTCTCTTAAGATGAGCCAGATCTTCGGCAACACGCTGGAAGCTGTGGTAGGCGCCATCTATCTCGATAAGGGTTTTGTAAAGACAAAGAAATGGGTACTGGAATGTATCATCATCCCTCACTTATACATGGAAGATCTCGAGGCACTGGAGATCAACCACAAGAATAAGCTGTACGGCTGGGCCAATAAAAATGGCAAGAACCTCGAATTTGAAACGCTGGATGAGCGTATCGAGGGTGGCCGTCGTCTCTTCACCATTGGCGCCGTAGTGGATGGTGCGCTCCTGGCCGAAGGCAAGGCGTATAATAAGAAGGACGCCAGCCAGATCGCCGCCGCCATCGCCATCGACAAACTTGGCCTCAACAAGGTTGAAGGTGAAGAAGAATAATAAATAACAGCTGTTAGTCTTTAGCGCTTAGCTGTTAGCGCTTTTACTCCGTCTGCTGATAACCTCCCTTCCCAATCGCTAAAAGCTAATACCCAACGGCTAATGCCTCTTCTTTAATCTTGTTTTAATAAAATAATCGCCCTTTTGCTAATCTGTTGATTACGTGGTTTTCGTAAGTAAAGGGAATCCCCTACCGGCATGCCGGGTAGGGTTTGTTGCTTAAATAAGTTTGATTAGGATTCCTTATTAGATCACCACGCAAAACGGGACATTATGGGCAGCACAGACACAAAGATCAAAGGTTATGATTATGGTAAGGCAGGAACATCACCCGTTACATTACACGACCTGGAACTATTGAAAGCCACAGTGTTGTTTACACCGGCTGATGAAGAGAACCTACGCAAAGGAGGAGAGATATTAATAGAAAAGGCCGACGCTATCATGGATATCTGGTATGAGATGATCGGCAGCCACCCTCACCTGTTGCATTATTTTAGTAGAAATAATATGGCAAATCTGGAATATCTTACAGCGGTAAGAATGCGCTTCATCCAATGGGTTAAAGATGTTTGCCTTCGCCCTTTTGATCAGACCTGGCTGAATTACCAATACGAAATAGGGCTGCGCCACCATAAGCTGAAAAAGAATAAAACGGATGAAGTAGAGGCCCCGCCGATTGTCCATTATCGCTATATCACCGCATTCATATATCCTATCACAGTTACTGTCAAACCACTGCTGGCCAGCAAAGGTCATGCACCGGAGGAAGTGGAAGCTATGCACCAGGCATGGTTCAAAGCGGTTGTGCTTACAGCAGTATTGATGACGTACCCTTATATACGCGCCGGAGAGTTTTAACCGGTTACCTGTTTACAAACCGGGTATACCTTATTCTGATATGTCATCTTTAGACCCTGAACAGCATTTAGTCAACATTAACAGTAAAGTAATTGCCTCCCTTGCCAAACTATCGGAGGTATTTTGGGTGTTGCTGCAAACGCAGGCGCAACGTCATGGCCTGAGTGGAACGCAGCTGCAGTTGTTGCTCTTTATCAAATTCCATCCTGCTCCTCACCAGCGGAAGGCGGCCTTTATGGCGCGCGAGTTTCATGTGACCAAGGCCACGATTTCCGATTCGATAAAAGCGCTTGAACAAAAAGGGCTCATTCAACGGAGCAATGATGTGAATGATTCACGCAGTTTCATTCTTTCGCTTACACCTAAGGGTGAAGGGCTGGCTGCAGCGGCAGAAAACTTTACCAGCCCGCTCGATGCCGGTGTGGATGAACTGCCGGCTCTTCAAAAGGAGTTATTGCTGACTTCTGTATTAGACCTGATCTACCGGCTCAATCAGGCCACTATCATTTCTACACAGCGCATGTGCTACAATTGCCGGTATTATGGTGGCAACAGAAGGGATCATCATTACTGCAATTTGCTCAATCAACCGTTGGCTGTTGCGGATCTAAGATTGGAATGTCCGGAGTTTGCTCAGTGAGATAAGCGCGTTTAGTCAGGCCGCTTTGAGCGGCCTGACTGTTAAACGCAAATTATCAGGATTTCTTTCTTGCCTTCATGGCATCGAGGACGCCTTGCTGGCGGGTAAGTTCTTCGGATTGTTTTGCCTGATCGATCTTGTTTTGCTCGAGCTTTTGCTGCAGGTTCTTGATCTTTTCTTCGAGGTCTTTTTGCTCGTCGATCAGGGACAGGTTCTTCTTAGTGGTTTTCTTCATTACGTCTTCCTGCGCCAGTATCTGCACATCGAGGTGATGGGCTTCAACAGAGGGTGTCAACTGGTTTAAAAATTCTTTGGCCTCGTTGATCTTGTGACGGTCTACACCTGAGCGAACACCTACGTTCTCACTGGGTCTTCCTACCAGCAGGTATACTACGGTAATATCTTTCTCTTTGCGGCTTTTGCGCTCTACTTTGAAGTGCAGGTCATTCAGTTCTATGTCTTCTTCGGTCAGCTTCATGCTGCGGAATATCTGGAATCCTTTGCTTTTATCGCTTTTGCCGCCTTTTTTGGAAAAATGCTCTGCAATGGCTGCCTCTACTTCTTCTACCGGGTAAGGTAGTTCAATGACAGCCGCTATCTTGTCTCCTTTGGTGTGTTCTACTTTACCTTCTGAAGCTACTACCTGTGCATCGGTCTGAACGCTGTATACTGTGAGTGCCAGTACGAACAGCAAGGGTAAAATTCTACGCATAGATGCTTGATTTTTGGTTCTGGCCCGTGTTCCCACGAGCCAAGGGTGTTTATTTGGTATATTAAAGATACTTTAAAGCATAAACGTTGCAACCCGGCGTTATACAACTTTACTATGGGTCGCTAAGTGATCATAAATGTTACTTTCAAAAACAGCTATTTAACGAGCACTTTGAGGCGCTATCCCTTAATTTTGGCACTACAATTCAAAATCACGTATAGTTGAGCATTAAGAAATTAGCTGGTCAAACGCTCTGGTATGGCATTCCCCGCATTGTCAGCAGGTTCCTCAATTTCGGCGTCAGCCTGTTGGGTTTCCAGTTGTTCGACCCTAATGGCTCTTATCCCTACACTCAGATATACGCGGTAATACCTTTTCTGACGGTTCTCTTTACATATGGACTCGAAACGAGCTTCTTTCGTTTCGCGCAAACCCACGATCGGCAAAAATTATTTAATACGCTGAACATTTCGATCTGGGTTACGACCATCCTTTTTACGCTGTTGTTGTTCATTTTCAAGGGGCCGCTCACCAGTTTCATCGAAATGGAGAAGTACCCGGAGTTTGTGACCTGGATGCTCCTGATCGTGTTCTTCGATACGCTGTATACGATTCCGCTGGCCAAGCTGCGGCTGGAAGAGCGTCCGCGGAAGTATGCTTTTGTGAATGTCTTTTCGATCGTTCTGAATATCCTCATTGTTCTGTTCTTCTTCTATATAGCCAAACCTGCGCATGAGGCCGGGGAAAACTCTTTCCTGGCGCTCTTATACAATCCCCGCATCGGTATTGGGTATTTTATCATTGCCAATGTAATTGCCAGCGGCGTCACGCTGTTGTTGCTGTATAAAGAGTTTACTTCTTTCAAGTTTGTCTTTGATAAGGGGCTATGGAAGGAGGTGATGCATTATTCTTATCCGCTTATTATTGTGGGTTTTGGCGGCATGATCAATGAGATGTTGAGCCGGGTGATCTACCGCAAGGTGCTGGATGCAAGCGCACGCCAGGCAGAGTTTGAACTGGGCGTATTTGGGGCCAACTATAAGCTGGCCGTGCTGATCACCATCTTTATCCAGATATTCCGGATGGCGGCGGAGCCTTTTTTCTTTAATCAATCGCGTAGTGAGGGGGCTCAGAAGATGTATGCGCGGGTGATGAAACTATTCGTGATCGCCTGCTGCTTTATGTTCCTGGTAGTAGCTTTATTCCTTGACATCTGGAAAGGACTGATCGCTTCCACGCATCCTGAATATGCACAGGGTATTCATATTGTGCCTATCTTATCGATGGGCAGCATCTTCCTTGGCATATACTATAACCTTTCTATCTGGTACAAGCTCACCAACCGCAATATGATGGGCGCCTGGGTTACGCTGGGCGGCGCTGCGATCACCATTATCCTGAACATTTTCCTTATTCCTCTATATCATTACACTGGTGCTGCCTGGGCTACTTTCCTGTGCTACGGGTTTATGATGATCGTGAGCTATGTACAGGGACAAAAGTATTACCCCATCCCCTACGCCCGGAAAAAGCTCATTACCTACCTTGTCATCGTTACGCTGTTCTATATTATTCATGAATACCTGATCGTACATTTCCTGGTGCCCAAGAGAAAAATGGATTGGACGACTGTTTCCTACCTGACATATTATGGTACTTCCCTCCTTTTCTTTGGTCTTTTTACCCTTCTTATCATGAAAGTGGAGCGGAAGGAATTGAAGAAAATGCCTTTTATCGGCAAATACTTTTAGCCGGGAAGACGGAAAGGCGTTAAAAAGCCAGCAAGTTTTTTTGCCAAATTGGCATATTTTTCGTAAGTTTAAGGAATGTCTATTATGCTTTTCAACAGTTCTACCATATTCTCCTGTCGCGTCTTCTTCCTGCCCCCAACCGGGGTTCAAAAAGTGGTCCGCTTAGCTTTGGTTTAGCTTAAGTCTAGCTTTAGTTTAGTTTTGGTTTAGCTTTAACCTTCAGTATCTATACAGCAAACCTGAAGTATCCATACAGCTGAGGGTGGGTTGGTTTTCTATTTCCCCTGAATAAATCTGCCAAAAAGACACTCCTACTAAAACACTATTTAGCCTGCTCTTGTACATAAGGGTTCGTCCTTTTTTCCTTTCCGACTGTTGTTTCCGGGCCATGCCCTGAATAGACTACTGTTTCGTTGGGCAGGGTGTACAGCTGCTCCCGGATGCTTTGGGCCAGGGTGTCAAAGTTGCCTCCGGGCAGGTCGGTGCGACCAATACTTCCCCGGAACAGGACATCGCCACTGAGTATGAAGTTTTGCGCAGCGCAGTAGAAGCTGATGTGACCGGGGGAATGGCCTGGGGTAAAGAGGACATCGAATTTGTCGTCACCCAACCTAATCGTATCTCCTTCCCGTAAATAGATCAGGTCGCCTTTGTAATTATCGAAGGGAAGCCCCCAGTTCATACCTGAAACCGGCGCATAATCCAGTACTACTTTTTCTTTTTCGTGCAGGTGTAGGGTTAACCCCCAGGTATCATGAACGAACTTGTTGCCGAATACATGGTCGAGGTGACAGTGGGTATTTAACAAATATTTAGGGGAGAGGCCGGTTTCCTGAATAAATTCTTTTAATTCATTGCGTTCATTGCCAAAATAACAACCAGGATCAACAATGCAACACTCGTCCTTTTCGCCATAAATTACGTAGGTATTTTCCTCGACAGGACTGAATGTAAATTGTTTTATTCTAAGCATATAGGTAGTATTAGGCCAATCGAATTTTTTTTAACCCGGGTATCTGGTATTGTTTTAACTTTAAAACATTAATGACAGGATATGCAATTTCAACAGATTAAGGCATCCGCAAAAGTATTTTTAGGTTTTATTGTTTCCGTACTGCTTTTGCACCTGGATGTGAGTGCTCAGGTGAACACTGTGGAGTTTGGTAAGAACCGGGTCCAATTCCGAAAATTCAAATGGGAATATTTCCAATCGACCAATTTCAACACTTACTTCTACGAAAATGGCAAAACGATCGCTAACTATGTTATGCAGATCGCTGAAGAGGAATTGCCTGCCATCGAACAGTTTGTAGAATATGGCCTGCAACGCCGCGCCAACATTGTCATTTATAACAATTTCAATGAACTGGAGCAGTCGAATATCGGCCTCAACCTCGACTGGCAAACTACCGGCGGTATCACCAAGCTGGTGAACAATAAGATGATCGTTTACTTCAACGGGGACCATGCGGACCTGCGCAGGCAGGTGCGTCAGGGTATTGCCCGTATTCTTGTCGACAACATCCTGTTTGGTGACGACCTGGGTGAATTTGCTGCCAACCAGGCGCTACTCGACCTGCCCAAATGGCTGGTGGACGGGTATGTGGATTATGTAGCTGAAAACTGGAGTACCGACCTTGACGATAAACTGAAATCGGCCATGTTATCGGCTGAATTCCGGAATTTCTATCAGTTTGCTTTTGAAAAACCACTGCTGGCTGGTCACGCTTTCTGGCATTATATCGAGGAGAAGTATAAGAAGGAGAATGTTACTTATTTCCTGTACCTCGCCCGCGTGTACCGTAACCTCAATAGTGCTGCGCAACGTATCTGTAAAAAGAAGTTCAAGGATGTGTTGAAGGATTTTATGGAGCAAACGGCCGAGAAGTACTACAATGATCTTAAGGGAAGAAGGAATGCTCCCAAAGGTAACGTGATCCTCACCGAAGATGTAACACACAACCGTGATTATATCCGTTTCACTCCCAATCCTGCTCCGCGCAGCCAAACTTATGCAGTAGTGGAGTTTGTAAAGGGCCAAAACCAGGTGGTGTTGTATGAGAACTTTGTGGACAGGCGTGTACTGTTGAAAAACGGCGTACGCTCCATGGAAAATGAGATCAACCCCAGCTATCCGCTCCTGTTCTGGGATGGAAAGGGCACGCGCCTTGGTTGTATTTATTGGGAAGAAGGCAAGGTGAAATTGTTTGTGTATGACATGGTGAAGCACTACAAGGCTATCAAAATGGAGATCTCTCACTTCGAGCAGATCACCAGTGCCAGTTTCATGCTGAATTCCAATACCATCCTGATGAGTGCCGTTCGTAAAGGACAGCCGGATATCTTTATCTACAAGATAGAAGAGGATACTTATGAGCAGGTGACCAATGATTCTTATGCCGACCTGGATGCTTCTTTTGTGGCGTTCCCCAATAAGACGGGTATCATTTTCGCCTCCAACCGCCCCAATGCCACTGCACTGGGACGCGATACCGGTATCTCTACCAACCGTTATAATATTTTCCTGACCGACGTTTATAATAAAAGTGAGTTCCGTCAGATCACGCAGCTGAGTAAAATGAAGTATGGCAACGCCCGCTATCCGGTGCAATACAATACTTCTCACTTTACTTTCATCAGTGATGAAACTGGTATTGCCAACCGCTTTGCCGGCTTCTTCACTACGCGCCGCGCTGGTCTTGACAGTGTTTATCTTGTAGGTGATGAGATCTTGCGTAACCCAACTCCTGAAGACCTTGACTCTACACTGAAGGCCTGGGGCAAGCCTGCACCTGATTCTGTATTTGCGTACTCTGTTACGAACGATTCAGCTTATGTATTCCCCATTACGAATTATCAAAGTGGTCTTGTAGAAACCAAGGCTGCCGGCGACAATGGGCAGGTAAGTGAAGTAAGGCAGGAAGGCACCATGAAGCTGGTGTACAGGCTGCGTGTGGATCAAACGGCTTTGCAGCGCAGGAATGTGACTCCCAAGCCTACTGATTATCGCCGCCGATTGATTGCAGCGGAGAGGCTCACTGGCGGACATAGCCAGGAGACAATAA
Source organism: Paraflavitalea sp. (assembly GCF_059502485.1). Lineage (NCBI taxonomy): Bacteria > Pseudomonadati > Bacteroidota > Chitinophagia > Chitinophagales > Chitinophagaceae > Paraflavitalea > Paraflavitalea sp. Next base: position 169,727 of record NZ_JCACET010000004.1, on the reverse strand, counting down.
TACAAGGAGATAGCAGTGCCCGGAAAAAGGCCGATGCCTTTTTTGAAACTGGCTTTGAACCGGAAAAACCGGATACTACCAAAAAGCAGCAGCCTACTTCAGTGATCGATCCTTTCCAGGAACCTGCGGAGGTAAAAGAAACTGTGGCACAAAAAGCTAAATTGTTCCCTTACCGGTTGAAATTCTCCATGGATAATTTCTCCGGTGGTTTCAATAATGATGTATTGATCACCCGCTACCAGCCATTTACCGGCTCGTTGCCTATCCAACTGCAGAGTGGCGGTGCTTTCAATGGTATGTTGAAGGCTTCGGTGTTCGACCTGTTTGAAGACATCCGTTTCACCGGCGCTATTCGTTTGCCTCTCATTGGTGGCGGTGGTGGCGGGGCCAGCATCGGCACAGGTGGCACTACCATCTTTACGCCTGTGAACCAATCTTTATTTGATGGTGGCGGCGAATGGTTTGCCCGTATCGATTACCTGAAGAAACGCATGGATTATTCTTTGGTGTACTACCGTAAAACGGAGATCGGTGGTGTGCAGGCACAAAATGGTACGGTGATCAATGTGTATGAAGGTAAATCGTACAGCAACCTGTATCAGGGTGTTATCAAATATCCATTGGATAAAGTGCGCAGTATCCGTATCTCTGCCGGTGTGCGTTTGGACCGTGTGGTGGTGCGTGGTACACAGTTCGATACTATTACGCTGAAAGCACCCGATCTGAATAAGCAAACCTGGGCTGTAACGCGCATCGAGTATATTCATGACAATGCCATTCAAAAGGCTATGAATATCTGGAATGGCGTGCGTTATAAGATCTTCATGGATTTCAATTCCCAGATCAATAAACCAAGGGAAGGTTTGATCAAGCCTGGCCGTAACATGTTCAATTTAGGTTTTGATGGCCGTTACTATCACGCTATCTACCGCAACTTCATCTGGGCGGGTCGTGCTGCTGCCGATTTCTCCTGGGGTAATCAGAAGGTTATCTACTACCTCGGTGGTGTAGATGGCTGGATGTTCCCCAAGTATAATAGTCAGCCCAACCCTGATCCTTCCAATGATTATGCTTATCAATCACTGGCCGTGAACATGCGCGGCTTCCGTCAGAACCTTGCTAATGGCAACAATTCGCTGATCCTGAATAGTGAGTTCCGCTTCCCGATTTTCAGCACACTGATCAATCGTCCTATCAATAATGCATTCCTGCGTAACTTCCAGGTGGTTCAGTTCTTCGACCTGGGTAACACCTGGAATGGTGACATTTTCGATGGTGGTTTCAAAAACTTTGAGCGTCCTCAACAGACTTATTCTGATGACCCCAACGATCCTACTGTAACGGTAAGGATCAAAGCTGGTGGTATCGGTCCTTTTGCCGGCGGTTATGGTTTCGGTGTGCGCAGTATGCTGCTGGGTTATTTCCTTCGCCTCGATGCCGGCTGGGAAATGGGCGGGTTCTTCAGGGGCAAGCCTGTATTGCATTTTGCGATGGGTGTGGATTTTTAACCATCTGAACCATGATTTACTTGATTTAAAGGATTTTGAGGAAAATATAAACGCAAGAGGCTACCAGATTGGTAGCCTCTTGCGTTTTGAGGTTCAGACAAAAATGGCGCTGTAAGAATACAGCGCCGTGTCCAACTTAAACCAACCGTTATGTAGAAGGGTATAACGGGCAATGTTTACATGATCATCTTACTAATTTTCTTGAGGGTTGTGTATACCAGGATCATCAGCATGGAAAAGCAGATGACCATGGCCCAGGCTTCGCGGTACTGCAGCGGATGCCATATCAGCTGTGCGATATCAGCCACCAGTGCAAATGGATTGGTAAGTACATCCCAACTATTGAAGCGCAGGTAGCGACCAATGTATACTCCAAATGCATTGAGCACCATCACGGGGTACAGGAATACCCAATCGGTTTTTCCGGGCAGGTAGAGCTGTATGATCTTTTCCATCTGCCGAACAGACAGGATACCCAACATCAAACCGTTCCAGGCAAAGGAAATAATCAACGCGAGGTCGAACCACAGTGGCGCCCCATCGTGGCCGCCTAAATGAAAGAGATCGGTCAGGATATAAAAGCTGTTGGGAATGAACAGCATCCATACTATAAATACGGGTACGAATTTGCGCCAATAGGCGGCCCAGGATGGCGTTCGCGTCAACCAGCCTGATATAAAATATGGTATGTAGGCCAGGAAGAGGTTCCAGATCAGGAACAGGAAATCGCGCTCGCCGGTATACACTACTCTTGCCAATACCATCAGGGAACCGAATAGCATGGAGAGTGTCATGATACGATCTACTTCGCTGCGCAAAAACAATTGGCGGTACTGCCACAAGGGTCTTACTAAGTTCTTCATGTTTTTAATGTTTAGACAAAGCCAGAGGCTTTGAAATACCCGTCACCAGCCAGAGGCTGGCGACTTTAGATTTATTAGAATATTTTAGGAATGAAAATAATGCTGCCGGTTATCAGTGCTGTAATGGCTGCTACCAGTACGGCGCCTGCTGACAGGTCTTTGATGAATTTGATTGCCGGCTTTTTCTCTGTGGAAATAAAATCCATGGTGTGCTCGATGCAGGTGTTGAACATCTCTGCTACCCACACAAATCCAACAGCAAATACCAGCGCTATTTTTTCAGTATTTGTGAGGTCCACCACAAAGGCCAGCACTGCTACAGCTACTGTTGCAATGGCATGGAGCCAGGCATTGTGTTCGCGCCGCACAAAGGCTATGATACCTTCCCAGGCATATCCAAAACTCTTTGCTCTGGCCTTGATTGAAAATGGTGCTGGTTTCATATTTATTAAGTTATTCGTTATCAGCAATGGAAGTACTGTTTACTGCATCGGAAAACGCCTCCCGGTCCAGGAGCAGGGTTACTATCATCGCTGCAATTGTTGTTCCCGTTAACAACTGCAGCCACGGATCGTGTAGAGAAAAGTCGCGTGAAGTAGTCCAGCTCATAAATGCATAGAATAAAGCCACACATACACTCACAATGCAGCCAAACCAGACAATCCGTACATTGGCGGAATAAGGGAAACGCATAATAAATTCCATCAGCAACCAAATCAGCAACCAGCCAGGCATGCCTATAATGTATCCTGCCAGGCAAATGATAGCTGATACTACTGCCAATTCCATATCTCCCGTACCAAATTGTATCAGCGTGAAAAAAACAGCGTTTAGTGAAACAGTAAGCGCCCATATTCTAAAACTGGAAGACAGGGTTGACATATAAATGGTTAATGGTTATTATGATCTTTTAAATATCGTGCTGTTGCTGCATCTGCATAGTTCCAGGAAAGCCAACTCAGGTGTGATTGCTGCTGCAGGAACAGGTCTTTCCGTGCCAGTATCTGTTCTACGAAGCAGGTATCACAGTTTTTGCTCCGGCTCCAGGAGTCAGTTTCGCTATCTGAACCAGACGATTGCCGGGGCGTAGCTGCCTGCACTTTTTTAAATGCCTCCAAGTTGGCATCCAGCAGGGGTAGTGTTTTGTCGGAGAGGGTGAGCAGGAATTCTGCATCTAATGGTACGCGGTCTTTCCGCTGCAAGTTGTAGCTGGCGATGAATTCATCCCAGTGTATGGTAGAAGCCAAGACCAGCAAGACTATACCAGCCCAGGCATTTACCCGGAACAGGAAGTAGGATGTTCTCTTCTGCCATATCTTAATGAATACAGTAGCCAGGCCAATCAACACCATCAGCAAGAAGAACAATACGCCAATTCTTTTATAGGCAAGGCCGTACCGGGCTATGTAATAATAGTCGCGCAGCAATACGGAGATCACCAACACACTGTTTTGAACGATCCATGCATAAGCACCGAATTTCAGCCACTTGTTCTTACGATAGAAGTTGAGGTTTCCTTTGAAGAAAAACAGTACGACCAACATGGCCAACACAATGGACATGATCAACAACTCTGTTCCTTCGTGTACCATCTTATAGAGGAACACATCTCCCATGTAATCGAAATCGAACCACAGGTAACTGACGTCGATGATATTGATCACTAATAGCAATGCGTTCAACAAGAGCAAGGTGATCACGCCGGTAGTATTTTCGTTCTTCAACGCCAGCATGCCCCGTGCAAAACGGCCCATCACCGTTTCAGCAAATGCAAAGGATGTTTTTTGTATCCGCTTCTTCCAGGGCAGGCGGGTACGCTGCAGATCATCTTTTCGCGTGCTTTCCTTGCCGGAGAAATAATTGAGCCGGCTGCGCAGCAAGAGGCATCCTGTTACATAAATACCGAATACCAGGAACAACAATCGCTGGGGAGAGAATACATCAAATACAGATGTAAAGAATTGGCCAATATAATGTTCTACCCTTGCTGTGATCTCCTGGAAGACACTATTGGACAATGAATAAATGATAAAAAAAACAATGACCAGCAGTACGGGTATAATTGCAAACCTGATGATCCGGGATATATTCCTACGTTTCTTTCCTGTGGTCTTCTTTTGTTTGAATTGTTCGCCGATCGATGCTACGCAAAAAACAATGTTCAATAATACAGAGCCGCCGGCAAACCATACCGACCGGTGGACGTATTCTGTAAAACCAACGATCAATAGTAAGGTAGTAATGAAAGCTACTTTACTAAGTAGTGTATTGTGCAGGATGATCATAGCCAGGCAGATGAGGTGGCCAAATACCAACCACCTCACCACAGCATTTTGCCTGGCGTTGGCGTATAAGTAGAAGATTGCTGCCAATATAAAAGTGTCAAAGAAAATGGTGTTGATGCCCAGTTTTTCCTGCCAGAATACGAGGCTGAACAATATGCCTCCGGCTATGACCAGTATCCATTGTGATATTTTCTTGTTCATACGGTTGGTTTGTTGTTGTGCGTTCAGATAATGATTGCCAGGCTTTACCTTTTTACCAGGACGGCCTGGCAATCGTTCTTTCTTTTTTGTGATTCAAGAGTCAAGTACAGGCTCTAATTCTTACTGCAACAAAGCCAGAGGCTTTGAAATACCCGTCACCAGCCAGAGGCTGGCGACTGAGTTGGGATTACCTTTACTTTTCATGGGGCATACTTCTTTAAGAATTCTTTGAATCGTTGCTGTCGTTGTATGTTTTGTATTTCCTGTTCCAGTGTTGCACGGCTGTCGGCTGTTACATTTACCAGGGCATATTTGGTATTGTATTGCAAAGCATCCCAGCGCCAGGTAAACTGATCGATCGTCTGCTTCGTGCCGTTGTCGTACCACCAGGCGGTATAAAGTGTATCCTTCTCCTTCTGCAGCAAGGCCATGTATACGCTTTGCCCATTCACGTTGCCTTTTTCTACTTTCCTAAATTCGTACCCACTACCCCGCCAGCAGATCATCGGATTGTGGTCGGCACTATAAAATCCTTTGATCGGCTTGATGTATACCAATGACTGGCTATTCTCCAGTTTGAACACATCGGTAATGCTTTGCACGCGATACCCCTCTACTGTTGGAGTGGTGGTCAGCACATTATTCGTCGCAGTATCGCGTTGTACTACTCCTCTTGCCGCAACGATCATCAACACTGCCAATACTGCGTGTACAACGATCTGTTTTACTTTGCCAGTTTTAGCATCAGCTGCTATACTGATCACTGTTGTTTTGCCAAACCGGCTGATCACCCATTTTGTAACATACACCGCAGGCAAGACCACATACACCAGCAGGCAAATAATTCCCATCACTTCGTGCATCGTAGTACCGGGCATTATATTGAACTGCACCAGTGCTATTATGCGGATGAGGTTGGATATTATATTTAAACCGGCTACCAGACCCAGCAGCAGGATAACCTGCCACCAGGAACCGGTCCGTCCATATTTTTTCTGATAGATTGCAACCAGCAGCACCTGCAACAAGAGTGAGGTCACCATCATATTCAATCCCATGCAGGCAGGGTCTACGGAAAACTCATTTTGACCATAATAGATCATGTTGCCTTTTACCTGTACAACGCTGCCCATAAGCTGCATGGCCTTACCTGCCACTTCAGTTAATTGCAGGCGTATGGGGAAGCTGAATATATCGGCCAGGTATTGGAACATAGGGCTCATCATGCCGATCACCACCAATGGCAAGAGGTTGGTTTTGCCGATAAAGTTTTCGACCACAAACATCACTGCCAATGCAGCCGCGATATAGAAAAGGGTGTTTACCGGTAACCATATGCATAATACAGCTATCGACATGGCCGCCCAAGCGTATCGTGTGTAGCCTTTGTTTCCATAGCGGATGGTGGTAACTACTGGCAAGGATATCAGGCCCAACAACACGTTTACCGACTTCCACATGATGTGTGTGTGCAGCGCGTAGATCAACAGCACTGCGTAGAACAGGAAGGCTGCACAGGCCCAGCCGATCGTACGGTCTGGCCGGCTGAAGCGGCCTGACTGGTTCGGAGTTGCAAGCCGGAGGCTTGCCAATAGCCTCACTCGCCGGAGGCGAGCGAGTGATTGCCCCATTGTCTTGTTGTCTATCATGACCTATTCTTTTGGAATACGGGTTTGAATTTGATGGTCAGCACTACCAGCACTGCGATGATGATCAATGCCCATTCGTGTGGCTCGGGTACTGCTCCTTTTGACTGCAGGGATGCGTTGCGCAAACTGTTCTTACCTTCTTCGATGCCAAAGCGTTCGTAATCTTTCTTCGTTTCCAGCACTACCAGGCTCGACACCGGCGATACTACATAGGCTTTCACTGCTTCCTGTACCACGGAATCTTCTACCGGCTTGTTGGTCAGCAGGCCACTGCCTGTCTTTTGCATCACGTGGTTGTAAGCAAAGAGGCGCATGAGGTGATCGGGGGCAGCTGATGGCAAGGCTCCGTCCTGCTCTCTGATGATCATGCCGGCATCGTCGATGACGATCTGTTCATCATTTTCTATGGGTTGGGCAAATATCTTTTTCTCCAGCAGTTCTTTCAGCAAAGCTGTTTCTCCCTGCTCATAATTAAATGTGCGATACTCTTTCAATGATTTCAGGTAGGGGGATAATTGGTTGCCGATATTGAACACGCGCACTTTGCCATTGACAGCGAGATAGCCTTTTAACTGCTCCATATAACGGCTGTCAGCAAGATCACTCAGGTTGGGCGATTCAACAGGGTTTTTAGTGATGAGCAAGGCTGTTGCCGGATCTTTGATCTCAAAGAGGGGGAACAGACTGAACTGTGTTTCCTGTAATTGTTCAAACAGCTGTTTCCTGTTATCGGCCGTCACTTTCTCTAAGCCGTTGTTATATACGAACACAGGCTTGTCTTTTACCAGGTCGTATATCATTTCAAACTCTGCTCTTGTCCATGACTTGTTGACATCGAGGTAAACTGCCTGTGCGTCGAAAGCCAATCGTTGTGGATGGTAAGGATGAACTGTATATGTTTTCCCATCGAAGCTAAAAGCATTGGTAGAGAGGGGCTGTTCGTTCAATTGTATTTTCCAGTCTGGCTCATATTTACCGGAGCGTTTCCAGGTACGCTGGCCCGTGCTACTGAACACGGCAGGGGTAACAAGCTCGTTTGGCGCCTGCTCAAAATTCAGTGTCACCTCTTCTGTGGCATTGTTCGATGCAGGTCCATCGAACCAGATGTTTTGATATACCAGTTTGCCCTGTTGTTTAATCAATGGCGCCGTGATGCCCAGTTTAAACTTGCGGCTTTGGCCTGCCACCACCGGGAACACGCGCACGGAAACGGTGTTACCTTCCTGCCAGTGCACTACGGATGGATCACGTCGTTCACGTCCTACAATTGTTTTATAGGCTGTATCTGCTTTGCCTTTGGATGTCAGTATCCCTTTTTCTTCGCGTCCTTCTATCCACAGGGAAAGGGCCGTGATCACTGCACCTTCCGGCAAGCGGAAAGTATAAACGGCTTCCTGCTGATCGTTCCAGCCACGGGTCATGGCAGCATTTGTAACAGTGATCACTTTCTCTGTGTAGGCTAATCCAAACTGCGGCCATACCTGTACGGCTGAGGTAATATATTCCGTGTAGAGATCATCACCACCCCACAGGCGTTCCTGTGCCTGGTGGCGGGAGTCGTAGATTGATTCCAGTATTTTGATGCGGTCTTCATCCTGCAGGTTGGGCTTGCTGGCAAAGAAGGTAGCGACCATCACCAATGGATCATGTTTCTTTGTTTCCCAGCCTCTGCGTGCAGGCATTCTCCAAAAGAGGTCGCCCATGTCTCCTCCGCCGTTGGCAGCGGTTGAATATACCAAGTCGGCTTTCAATGCTCTTTCGGTGATATATCCATGTGATGTATGCTGTGCTGCGGCTATCCATTGGGGCACGCCATTGCTTTCGGCTACGCCTGCTTTTCGATAGGTGGTGTTGATGGTTTGGGTAACGCTCGCCCATTGTATCGTAAATATTATAGCGACTATCGCTACTGCACCGGCGCCACTGGCAAAGCTGTACCAAAGTTTTTTGTCTTCACGGCTTACTTTCAGCATGAGCTTGATGGAGAATATGAGGAAGAGCAGGGGCACACAGGCATGGAGTGATATGCCCAGTACAAAAAACAGTGCGATCCCCATGATCGTGTATGGTATCAGGAAAAGGGACATATAAGTAAATAGCACTACCGCCACACCCAGCAACGCTATCATGGTATGTTTTGCCCAACGGGGGAGTATGTCGAAGAACTTAAATAGTATATAGTTTACACAAAGGATGGCCTGCAATGCTGAGAACCAGGCCACCGGCTCTTCGAAAAGGGTCATATCGCGGTTAAGCGACCAAGCGCCGATGAGAAAGAGGATGAACAATATAAATAAAGGAATCAGGCCTTCGCGTCCTTCCCGCAGCCTGCCGCTTGCACAGAGTGCGATGAAGTACCCGATGGTGCAGCCAAAGTTGACTACGAAGTAGCCGCTTACACGATCTGCCGGTACGTCCATAAGCAGGGGCAGCGAGAACATAAGAAGTGAGATGGCGATGACTATCAAGCCAACGATGTATAGCTGATCTTTTAGTTTTGTAGTGAATTGTTTCATATAAGGCGTATTATAAAGTGCTTTGTATTGCAAAGTGAAAAGGCAAAAAAAATATTATTTTACTCCCCTGATCATATTTTCCAGTGCTTCAATGTGCTCTTTGAATGCTTTTTCTCCTGCCTTGGTAATAGAATAGGTGGTATTGGTCTTCCTGCCGATGAATCCTTTATGTACTTTGATGAACCCATTTTCTTCGAGGTTTACCATATGGGAGGCCAGGTTACCATCGGTAACTTCCATCATTTGCTTCAGGTCATTAAAGCTCACCTCCTCATTCACCATGAGGATGCTCATGACCCCCAGACGTATGCGGCTGTCGAATATTTTATTAAGATTTCCAATCGGGTTCTTCATCGTCACTTTTTTAGCTTCGCCGGCAATCGGCAGTCGACAATACCGGCAATGCGTTTTCTTCGAGCCTTTAGCGTTCGTATTTCCACCACATCATAGCGCCATATATAATATGCAGTACGCCAAAGCCTGCGGCCCAAAAATACAACCCCTCGTTTATTATCCAGAGATTCAGTATCCCCAATATTATTTGTCCGTAGCCAAGGTACCTTACTTCGCCCAGCGTGTATTTGGAGGCATTGACCAGGGCTAAGCCGTAAAATATGAGGCAGCCGGGCGCTACCAATTCATAATATCCAAATTGCAACGCCCGCAGGATCACGATGCCACCCACGACCATCGGCATGATGGTATTCCAGGCCAGTCGTTGTACTGTACGATCCCATAAGGGTACTCCGTTGCGCCTGCTGCGTATATAGGTAAAGAAAAAAGCCGATATAAAAGCTGCCACAAAAGTGACAATAGCTATCAGCAGCAGGTCAAAAAACAGATCACCTGTATTACTACCAGTACTGCCGCCTCTTTCGTATTCGCCAAGCCCCCCTGTATCGCGAACAACAAAGCTACCCAACCTTGTGTGGGCTGCCCATGCTCCTATCAGGGCGCAAATACCCGCACTGATACCACTCCACCCGCTCAATGAGATAAAGCGTGATGATCGCTCCATTATACGTTTTATGTCCTGTAGCGTTTCTAATGGTTGGTGTTGGTGGTCCATATAAAGCACTTTGTAGTACAAAGTAGGTGCAAATAATCCATATTTGCAAACTTTTCTCGCGTTACCCCTGTTTTTTGATGTTTTTAACAGTATCCGATAGGGGTCTTAATCGTATTTTTGGTCATTAGTGTACAAATCGCGCGCGTGAAGAAATTTTTATCGAGTATAGCCTGGCTTTGTTGCTGCTTATTAGTGTTTCAGGCCTCCCAAGGCCAAACCAAGATCCTGCGGGGCGTTATCAAAGACGCCCACAGTGATGAACGTATCCCTTTCGCTTCCATGGAATTCCGGATAGCTGGTACCGGTAAACTAAGTGATTCGGCCGGCTCTTTCTCCTTTCGTTTTGATCAATGGCCTACAGATACTATTAAAATCACTTATGTAGGTTACCAGGATTTTTTCCTGGTGATCGACTCTAACCTTGTTAAAAGGGCTAAAGACAACATTATCGATCTGAGTATTTTGTTGGAGAGAGGTAAGCTTACGTCTGAAGTGGTGGTACGGCAAAAGATCGATCGTGGGTTGCTGATGTGGAAACGTATTGTGCGCAACAAGCCGCGGAATGACCGTTACCGGTTTGACAATTTCTCCTATGAATTGTACAACAAACTGGAAGTCGATATCAAGAATATCAAGAAGGAGAAATGGCAAAACCTGCCTTTTGTCAAGAAGTTCAATTTCGTACTGAATAATATCGACACTACTGAAGAGGGCAATACGTTCCTGCCTATTTACCTTACAGAGGCCATCTCTGATTATTATTACCAGAAATCGCCCCGCAGGCGGCGTGAGGTGTTTCAGGGCACGAAGACGCTGGGCATGAACAATGAAAGTGTTTCGCGTTTCCTGGGTGGCATGGACCAGAACATCAATTTTTACAGCAACTTCATTCCTGTATTCGATAAGTCGTTTGTGAGCCCCATCAGCGATAACGGTGATAATTATTACCGCTACAAGGTGCTGGATTCTCAAATGGTGAATGGCCGCCGGCTGATCCACATGTCTTTTACGCCTAAACGAAAGGGTGAAAATACTTTTGAAGGTGATTGCTGGGCGCATGATACTACCTGGGCTATCCAAAAGATGAACCTGCGGCTTTCGAAGGATGCGAATATCAATTTCGTCGATAAGCTGAGTCTTATACAGGAGTTTTCACTGATTGATGATACCACCTGGTTCCTTACACGGGATAAATTTGTAGTAGATCTGTCATTCGCGGGCGAGAAAGCACTGTCGGCCATTGGCAGAAAGAATACTACTTACCGGAATATTAAAGTGAATGATGCTTCGGTAGTGACGGAGCTTAGCAAGAACAAACTGCTGGAAGAAACTATTTTGCCTCTTAATGCCCGACAGGCGCCTGATTCTTTCTGGGCAGAATCACGTCATGAAGAATTGACTACGACGGAACAGAAGATCTACCAGACCATCGATACGCTGCTGAAGATGCCGTCTTTCAAGCGAACTGCCCGCACGCTTAATTTTATCGGCAGTGGGTATATGAATATTGGCAATTATGAGATCGGTCCCTGGTTCAACTGGATCACCGGCAATCAGCAGGAGGGTTTCAGAACCCGTTTTGACCTGGCTACTAACCGGCACTTCAGCAAAAAGTTCCTGTTTCATGGTTATCTCGCTTATGGTTTCAAAGACGAGAAGTTCAAGTATCAGCTTGATGGGATGTATCTTTTCAATAAGAATCCCCGTACCTATATCTTTATTTCTCACAAGTATGACTTCGACCGGGGCCAGCAGTATTACGACGAGATTACCCAGGATAATATCTTCGCGCTGGCCATCCGCAAGGCTGGCGTGCCTATCAAGTTCCTGATGGTGGAAGAAACCAAGGTCGATCTGTTTGGCTCCACCAAATCGGGTTTCTCTGTTACACTCAGTGGTAATCATAAGAACTTTAATCCCGTAGCTAATATTCCATATAAAAAGCTATTTGTGGACGACAAGGGAGATTCTTCTATCAGCACCACTGAAGCTTCTATCCGCATCCGCTATGCTTACCTGGAAAAATTTCTTGAAACTACCTTTAACCGGTATAGCCTGGGGAGTGACTATCCTATTGGTGAGATACGTTATACAAGGGGATTGAATGGTGTGCTGAATGGCAAATACGATTATCATAAGCTGAGTGCCAGTATTTCGGATTATTCCAAGATACCGCCTTTTGGTACGTTGTATTTCAATGTATTTGCCGGACGTACCTGGGGCAAGCTGCCGTATACATTGCTGGATGTGGCACCGGGTAATGAGATATACTACTACAACAAGTATGCTTTCAACCTTATGAACCGGTTTGAATACCTGCACGACCGTTATGCCGGCATCAACGTTGAGCATAATATCGGCAATGGCCTGTTCCGTTTTATCCCGCTGACGCGGAAGCTGAAGTTCCGCCAGTTCTGGACTGTCAAGGCGCTGATTGGCAGCCTGAGTGACGAGAACAGGGATTATAATATGCCAGCCGGCTCGGATTATAAGTTTGAATCGCTGAATGGCAAAACTTATGTAGAGGTTGGCACTGGTGTTGACAATATCTTCAAACTGTTCCGCGTAGATTTTATATGGCGTGTGGCTCCTACTCCATTGCCTCCGGAAAAGGTGAAACGCTTTGGTGTGTTCGCCAGTTTCAGGTTAGCCTTTTAATAGAAGTTCCTTTGCTTCGTTGGCAGATTTCTCACTCCGCTATCGCTCCGTTCGAAATGACAAAACAAGGGAGGTTTGAAATGACAGTGTGTGTAAATGAATTATGGTTCTTTATCGTATTGTTCTACTTCTTTTAAGTATGCTTTGAGGTCGGCATCGATCGTAGCTGCATTGTAATCTTTATCCCAATTTACCCCAATGGCTCCTGCCCCCGTCATTACACCAGCGGGCTTTAATGAATAAGGGCCTGCAATGCCAAGGTTGATTATCTTTTCGTCTTCGTAGGACATATCTATTTTGTACAGGTAAAATTTCTTACGAACTCCTTTGTACACCATTATCCGTTCTCCGATAAATGTCATTTTCTTCACTTCATTGTCTTCGCTTGCAGAGGCATATAATTCGCTTTCTGCCAATGCCTGCTGGGTAAGGTGCTGTTTGGGGAATAATGCCAGCTTATTAATTGTTTTAAGCTCATTGTACAGGTAAAAACGTTGCCCTCTATCGGCGGCCAGCTTCAACATCTCTGCCGCCGGTACCGGCTGGCCCACCTTGAGCAAAGCAAGAGCCGCTGTATACTTCACATCGAGGTTAGCTTGAGACAGAAATTTACGCACCCACTGGTTAGCAGCAGGGTCTTTCATCTTTGCCAGCACCCTTATCAACGAGTGGAAATTATAATACCAGGAGTAATTCTCCTCCCTGTTTGTATTGTTAAGTGCCGTTTCCGCCATCTTAAACAACCGCTCTTTGTGTTCCAGCACTAACCTGGTATCTATCAGACTGCTATCCAATAACTCTTCTACCGCGGATATCATATTAGGACCGGCCAGTGAATCGCTCAATAAAGGCAATAGTTCCGGTAAGATGGTCGACGTTAATTGTAATGTATCACTCAACAAACCAAAAAACGCCAGGGGATTTCCAGTTTGTGGCGTATGCTGTAGCAGCAACTCTTTCGCCAACTGATATGATGAAGCTGTGGCATGGTTGGCCAGTATGCCCAACATATTATAACGCAATCTTTCTTTTTCAGACGGCAACAGTTTCCAGGCTTGCTTCACAGCCTCCGGCGTAGTCTCGTCTTTTAAATTGGTTATTATCGTAAATAGCATGTTGTTTGTATTGGCATAATCCAGTGAATCATCCAAGTACGTTTCAACCATGGCTTTATGCAAGAGAGGCAGGTCTGCTTTGGTGAAGTGTACGCGACTTAACTGATCTTTCGCTTCTGTAAAAATAGTGGAGTCTTTCGAGTGGAGGTCTTTCAGTAATGCTACTGCTTTCGATGTAAAGATGGTAGATTTAGTTTGATGGTTCACCCTAAATTCTTCGAGTAGCTTGCGGGTATTTTCCTGTGACATGATCTCCGGTGGTCCAAAGCTATAGATCTCGAAGAGCGTATCGCCTACGATCAGTAAACGCGTTTTCCTTACGTTGTGGTTATCGCCCAGATCGATTGTTATTTCTGCTCCTTTGTAGCCACTGTTGGTGACCCATTTAAAGCTGATCAGGCTATCATCGTAGTCCAGTATACCGTCGGCTGTACGCCGTAATAAAGAGGTATCACTATCTGTCCAGTAGTTGGATGAATAGGGTGTTTTGTTGACGTACCAGGTAGCGGGCGCCACGGAATCATATATCTCAAATATTATCCGTTTATCAGCGGGCTCTTCGGGATCGGAATATATGCTCACGGGGCTGGCCGACCAAACGGAGAAGCTCCCATCCGGCGCTGATTGTTGTTTCCACTGGCTTTCCTTGTGTGGTAAAAGCTGAAACGAAGAAAAGAAGTTGTCGATGGCCTGCTTATTCTTTACCGAATCTTCGAAAGTAGCAAAGAGGTAATATATGCGGTTGCCCCTGTGCAGGTTCAGCACTTTGTTGTAGTAGGTAGTTTTATCTTGTGATGAACTAAACTTCAACCACATGGCCGGATATTGCAATACTGTATCGAGGCGACTGCTCAACAGATGCATGTCTTCATTGCTGTCTATGAAATCTCTGTAGTAATTAAAAGTGTTCGTGTCGCCTACGAGATAAAATCCTTTCTTCATGTCCTGTATCATGCATTGGAAGTATACATTGTTCTTGAGGTCAATGGAAGAATACAGGGTTGTAATCGCATTGGGCACCTGATCGTCACTCAATTTCACCGCTGGCTTTCCCGGAAAACGCAGGGAAAATGCATGTTGTTTGCTGGTGTATACTGACCAGGGAACATAGTTGGACAGTGCTTTTTTATGCATGACCAGCGAGCTAAAGAAACGTTCTGCACTTGCAGAACGGACAAGGGTGTCTATCGAGGAGCTCACCATGGTCATGTATACCATCGGTGGTTGTACATAGCAACGTACACGATAGATTGCTTCGGGTCCCTTGGCCAGCATTTCGGTTCCTTTTATACCGTCTTTTTCAATCTTACGGTTTTCGGTAACCCGGGCCTGCTTACTCATGTTCTTTACCATCTGTACGATCATAGTATCGATGTTCAGGTCTTCTGTGCCTTCAACACCCATGGCCAGGTATACCAGGTTGGCGCCGATGTCTACGTATACTTTCATGTCCATGTTAGCGGTGAGCTTTCCGGCGTCCTGTGGCTGTCCGGGCAGTTGAACTGTAAAGGCTTTGTTTTGAGAGGTAACTGTTACCCAGGGCACATTTTTTACTGCAAACTGATAGGTGCTGGCAGCAATGTGTTTGGATGAAATTACCGGCTGGACCGTGAACCCCAGCCTTCGCAAATAATTCACAACGCCCGAATCGCCTGGCAGGTGGCCACTACCTACAGCGAAGAATGTACTTCTGATATGTGCGAGGCTATCTATACGCCGCGCCATTTTACGGTTACGCCGCAGCAAGACTTTGTCGACGAAAGCCTCACCTCCTCCCGCCGCTATATCTTCCAATCCTTCAAGGTCTTCCGCCAGATAGATATTGATCATCTTTTCCAGCATGGCCTTGCTACTCTTATAGTCATTGATAAAGTCTTCCACGTATTCTGAAAGGGGCTCTATCTCTTCTGCCAATCCTTTTTGGTCGTCTACATCTTCAATTCCTCCTACCCACTTACCCTGACGTTTAGCAGCATCATAGAACCAGGCGTCCATGAAGGACTGCATGTGTTCTTTTCCTGATCCTTTTGTGAGCTTGTAGTAATAATTCCTGAACTCATTTACTGTGATGACTTCCGGGTTTCTACCCAACCGTTCCTGCAATTTCTTTTTCATCCGCTCGAAATCTTTTGCGCTCACCGCTTTTTTCAGCAGGCCTCTGTTTTCCAGTCCGTCTTTGAGCACGGAACTCATTATGGAATCCGGGTCTACCTCCATGGCATATCCCTCACAGGCTTCCAGGGCTGCATATAGCGAATCGCCAAAGTTGAATACCCGCTTATCTGTCAAGTGTATCGTGCCATATAGCCAGGATGGTTTGGTGAGTCCGTTGCCGGAAATACGCCATAATAGCTTGTTTTGTATGGGTTGTTGCGCACAAATTGTCAGTGGCAGCATGGCCAGGGCCAGCAGCAGGAAGCAGGTAAAGGGGGATCTTTTCATAACGGTAGTTGCTACAACGAAGAAACGAATCGATTAGTACAAGATAAAATTAATTCGGGATGAAGTTTACATGGAAAGGCCCCACGCTTGTGCGCGGGGCCTTTTTGCAGGATAAATTCGTTGGTTCTACGGGGTTCGCCTACTCTTTAATTCCTGTTGTATTGACTGGTTTTTCAAATGTCCATTCGCTACGTTCCAGCTTGCGTACAGTGGGATACACCTCATCCATGGTGCTGCCATTGTACAGACGGCCATTTTTCATTACCATGTTGATGGTATTGGTGTTGCGAATGTTTTCAAGCGGATTCTTATCCATAATGATCAAGTCGGCCAGTTTGCCAGCCTGAATGCTACCGATGTCTCCATCCAATCCTAATGCCTGTGCTCCCAATATAGTAGCTGTTTTTAACGCATCGTGGGTGCTCATGCCACCGCTTTGCATAGACCAGAGTTCCCAGTGGTAACCCAATCCCTGTAATTGACCATGGCTACCGATACCTGCCAATGCGCCGCTTTCCACCATCGACTTCATAGATTTGGCGTGTTTCTGGAACACGTGTTCTTCGGGCATGAACCAGCCACTGTTGCGGCGGCGGGTTTTGGGCGCCAATTCATCGTAAGGGGTAAAGTTTTGCAGTTTCTTATCATTGTAGGGCATCTCTGTCTCATAGTAGAAGTTCTCTGCCCAAGGGCCACCATAAGCCACCAAGAGGGTAGGTGTTACAGCCATCTTCGATTCGGCGATGGACTTGTACACGTCTTTGTACAGCGGGAAGATCGGTATAGTATGTTCATGCCCGGGATAACCATCAAACAGGTTGGTCATATTGAGCTTGTAGTTCAAACCGCCCTCTGTAGTAGGCATCAATCCCTGCGCCTTCGCGGCTTTGATGATCCACTGCCTTACCTGGCGGGGACCTGTGAGGTACATTTTAATATACTTGGTGTTGTAGTACTTGCTGTACTGCTGGAGGATGCTGCTGGCATGTGCAGAGTCGCGCACATTGTACATCCAGAAGCCAACGCCGGGACCCGTTGAATAAACGCGGGGACCTACAATCTTACCGGCATCCACCATATCGCTATAAGTAAGCACGTCGGTAGTGGCGGTTTGTGGATCGCGGGTAGCGGTTACACCATAGGCCAGGTTAGCAGCATATATCCATACCTGGTTTTTGTGTATGCCCCATTGTGGCCACATGTGTGAGTGGGTGTCGATAAATCCCGGCACAATGGTCTTGCCTGCCACATCTATCACTTTTGTGTTTGCAGGCACCTGTAATGTTCCGCTTGCACCTACTGCTTTGATGCGGTTGTTCACCACCAGGATGTCGCCGTTCTCAATGACTTCGTTACCGTTCATCGTAACGATGCGCGCGCCTTTCAGCAGTACGGATGTTTTCGGGAAGTCCTTTTCGAAGTATAGCTTAATCGCTACTTCCTGCGGTTTGTATTTGAATTCTTCTTTCTTCTCTACTACTGTCTTAGCCAGCGTATCGATCAGCTTTTTAGTAGTATCGGTTTTTACTTTCACTACATCGGTGATGGCTTTGGCCAGTGAATCGGCTTTTCTTTTGGCTTCTGCTTTTTTAGCCTGCTTCACACTGTCTTCCTGTGCCAATGCCTTGTCTACATCGTATACAAAATGCGCGTTGCCCAGTGACCAGTGTATTTTTTTACCGTCGGCTTCCCAGACAGGAAACTCACCTCCCAACTCTGTGAGCTTACGGGCAGGGAATGATGAGCCGGCTGGGTTTGCGAGGGATATCGATGCCGGACGGCCAGTGTTGGGCAAGGTGAATACGAAAATATCATTGTTCACCAACGCCAGGGCGCGGTCGCCTGTAGGTGATATGTTGACCTGCGCTGCGCCTGAAGGCATCTGCACTTCCATAGCCTGTGCTACTTTTTCGGTAAGCAGGCAGAAGTCGGTAGCATTCAGGTCGTGCAGGTGCTCGGGGTCTTTAAAGTTGCTGATACCGGAGGTAGTAATACCCGTTACGTTGGCATGTACTTTTTCATCAGTACCATCCCAACGGATTGATACAAGGCTACCGCCCCTATTCAGATAGATACGGTCTTCTACACTTTTTACGAAATGCGGGTTGCTCCTGAAGTTGGCACGATAGATCAGATTAATATCTCCTCCATTGGTGCTCATCCAGCATAAGTCGTTCTCTGTGTTATCAGCACCTGGTCCAATGGCTTCTCTGTATCTTTCCAATTTGCCACGTATGAAAACGATACGGTCGTTCTTTGGATTGAAAATAGCTGACGAGTAATAGCCGGGATCTTTGGTGAGCTTTTGAACAGTAGCTTTTCCATTTACATTCACCTTAAACAGGTTGCCACCCTGTGGCGTCCAGGTAGTGAATACGATGAAGTTGCCATCGGGCGACCAGGATGGTTCTGCTTCTGTGAATTCATGGGTGGTCAATCTTCTCGGCGTACCGCTGGGGAAATCCATTACGTATAACCGGTTCAGTACCGTAAATGCCAGTTTCTTTCCATCAGGTGAAGGAACAGCATCGCGTATCTGCGTAGCCAGTGCGTGGGAGGTATCGGACACCGGGTATTTGAATTCCAGCCTGGGCCCAAGCTCCAACTCCATATTGGCGGTGAATGGTATTTCTGTTGGCTTGCCGCCCTCGATAGGAATGCGGTAGATCTTTCCGCCATAGGAAGCAACGATCGCTTTGCTGTCGGGCGTAAAGGACATGCCGGGCAATACGCCCATGGTGGCCATGGATTCCTGATCATCTCGTTGTACAGGATATGCCAGCCACTTTTCGTCGCCACTTGTAATGTTGCGGATCACAAGGCCGGTCTTGTCTTCGAACCTCGATCCATATACGAGCCATTTGCCGTCTTTGGAAAGGACCGGTGTAAAGGCTGATCCGTAGCGTGAAGTAATAACAGATGTACGTGCATTCTCGCGATCATATACACCGATCTGGTATTGGGGCATCGGGGCATTGTAGGTCCAGAAGCCATTACGGGAAGAGAAGTAGATATAACGGCCATCAGGGCTAACAGCAGGATCAATGGTCTTGATTCCCGGAGCATCTATTACTTGTAGACCGCTGCCTGCATCTTTGTGGACCATCCATAGTTTAATATCAAGGCGGCCACGCGCCGTGATGACATAGTTGCCATCGGGCATCCAGGTGGCGCCGGGATAGTTCTGGTCGCCATCTTTGGTAAGCTGTACCGTGTCTTGCTTTTCGGTATCGATGTACCATATATTTTCAGAGCCGCTTCTATCGGACGTAAAGAGTATCTTTTTTCCGTCGGGACTATAGCGCGGATGGGTATCGAATGCCAACCCTTTTGTAACCGGTGTGGCCTTGCCTCCGGTGATCGGCATCGTATAGATGTCTCCCATTAAATCGAATGCAATCGATTGTCCATCCGGGCTCACATCTACCGACATCCATGTACCTTCGTTGGTAGCAAAGGCAATCTTACGTTCGGGCTTAAGGGGAAGGCTTTTGTATTCCGTGTATTTCACGGTGTCTTTGCGGGTCGTGTCCGCAGGTGTTTCATTCCGCCCTATCGTGACGGCAGTATTGTTGCCAGCGGCTGCCAACACTGCGCCCGCCAGCAATACAGCTGGCACAGCGATCAGTCCACGGTTGCGGTTTTTTAAGAAGGAGATACTCATAAGGCTTGTAGTTTTTGACTTTACGTGCAGAAAATTACAACTCTGTGCGCAATCGGATTTTTAATTATTATGAGTGGTTGCTCAGGTGATTTGTCAAGCATTTATTTTCTTATCTTTTGCTTTAAATAGATTGCATGTCTGCGAAATACATTCTCGCCCTCGACCAGGGCACTACCAGCTCCCGTGCCATCCTTTTTGACCATGCCGGCAGCATCGTTACCGTAGCCCAAAAAGAGTTTAAACAATGGTATCCCCAACCCGGCTGGGTAGAGCATGATCCTGAAGAGATATGGTCATCCCAGTTCAGCGTAATGGCCGAAGTGCTGGCCAAGAAAAGCATCACTACCGACCAGGTGGCGGCAATCGGTATTACCAATCAACGCGAAACAACTATCGTATGGGATAAGCAAACGGGTAAGCCAATATGTAAAGCTATCGTGTGGCAGGACCGCAGAACGGCTGAGTATTGTGATCATCTGAAAGCTTCCGGCCACGGTGCTTCTGTTCAACAGAAAACCGGCCTGATCATCGACGCTTATTTCTCCGCCACCAAGCTGAAGTGGATACTGGACAATGTGGATGGTGCGCGGGAGAAGGCCAACAAGGGTCAGCTGGCTTTTGGAACGGTAGACAGCTGGCTAATTTGGAAGCTCACCGGCGGCAAGTTGCACATCACTGATGTAACGAATGCTTCGCGCACCATGCTGCTGAATATTCATACCTGTGAGTGGGATGCCGAGCTGTTGAAGTTGTTTGATATTCCGGCCAGTGTGTTGCCTGAAGTGAAACCTTCCAGTAAAATATATGGGGTAACCGAGGCCGTGGTGAAGCATGCCAATATTCCTATTGCGGGTATTGCCGGCGACCAGCAGGCTGCCCTGTTTGGACAGATGTGCACACAACCCGGCATGGTGAAGAATACTTATGGAACCGGTTGTTTTATGCTGATGAATACCGGCTCGAAAGCGGTTGTATCTACCAATAATTTGTTGACCACGGTTGCGTGGAAGATCCATAATAAAGTGGAGTATGCATTGGAAGGCAGCATTTTCATTGCGGGCGCCGTGGTGCAATGGTTGCGTGATGGGTTGCATATCATTCGCAACTCGTCTGATGTGGAAGCATTGGCCGGCAGCGTAACCGATACGAATGGTGTGTACATGGTGCCTGCTTTTGCGGGCCTGGGTGCACCACACTGGAACCAGCATGCTCGTGGTTCTTTGTTTGGTGTTACCCGCGGCACTACCGACGCACATATTGCCCGTGCCGCTTTGGAAAGTATCGCTTATCAAACCAACGATGTGTTGAAGGCGATGGAATCCGATGCAGGTATTTCCATCATGGAGTTGCGTGTGGATGGTGGCGCAACTATCAACAATGCGCTCATGCAATTCCAGAGTAATATGCTGCAGGTACCTGTATTGCGTCCCAAAGTGTATGAAACCACTGCGCTGGGCGCTGCTTACCTCGCAGGGCTGGCTGTGGGTTATTGGGACAGTGTGGAAGAATTGCAGAAGCAGTGGCAGGTGGATGCCAAGTTCAATCCCAATATGCCGACTGAACAGGTTCAACAATTGTTGAAAGGATGGCACCGTGCGGTGAAGGCATCCATAGCCTGGGCTGATGATAAATAAGGAAAAGAGTATCTGATGAATCGTACAAAGTTAATAGAGCAGTTCGAAGTTAATAAAGGGCCGTGGGATGTTATTATAATTGGAGGTGGGGCTACCGGGCTGGGGGCTGCGGTAGATGCAGCTGCCCGTGGTTATCGTACTATTCTTTTTGAGCAGGCTGATTTTGCGAAAGGTACCTCTTCGCGTTCTACCAAGCTGGTACATGGGGGTGTTCGTTACCTGCAACAAGGTAATATCAAGCTCGTGATGGATGCGCTGAAAGAAAGGGGCATTATGAAACAGAATGCGCCGCACCTCGTCAAGAATCAGTCGTTCATCGTACCCAATTATAAATGGTGGGAAGGCCCTTATTATGGGCTGGGTTTAAAGGTATATGACTGGATGAGTGGCAGCCTGGGGCTGGGCACTTCCGAGTGGTTATCGACCGAAGAAGTGTTGCAACTGGCGCCCACACTGGATGCGGAAGGATTGCGTGGTGGCGTATTGTATCATGACGGTCAGTTTGATGACGCCCGGCTGGCCATCAATCTTGCCCAAACTGCTGTAGAGCAAGGTGGCGTTGTACTTAATTATTTCAAAGTAACCGGTCTGCTGAAAGCGCAGGATAAAATGGCCGGCGTGCAGGTGAAGGATGAACTTTCCGGCAAAGTATATGAAGTGCAAGGCAAAGTGGTGATCAACGCTACCGGTGTTTTCTCCGATGGTGTGCAACAAATGGATGACCCGCAAAAGCCGGTGAGCATTTCTCCCAGTCAGGGTATTCACGTAGTGCTCAATAAAGAGTTCTTACCGGGTGAGGCTGCTATCATGATACCACATACGGATGACGGTCGTGTATTGTTTGCCGTTCCCTGGCATGAGAAGATCATTGTAGGTACTACCGATACTTCTGTCGATCATATTTCCGATGAACCGCTGGCGCAGGAGGATGAGATCCAATTCATCCTGGAACATGCGGCACGGTATCTTACCAAAGATCCTTCGCGTGCTGATGTGAAAAGTATTTTCGCCGGCCTGCGTCCTTTGGTGAAAAGCACGGCCAAGAAAACAGCCGAGATATCACGTGATCATTCCATCATCGTTTCCGACAGCGGTCTGGTGAGTATCCTCGGTGGTAAATGGACTACTTATCGCAAGATGGCTGCCGACGTGATCAATATTGCTGCCGTGCAAGGCTCGCTGGCTTATATGGAACCTGTGACGAAAGAGCTGGCGATCCACGGCGCTCAACCTACTTCGGATTATTCTACCGCCGATTATTATTATGGTACCGATAAAGTGGGTGTAGATGGGCTGATAGCCAACAAACCTGAGCTGGGGTCTTTACTGCATCCTGACCTGCCTTATACGAAGGCCACCATAATCTGGGCCGTGCAGCAGGAAATGTGTATGACGATTGAAGATGCGTTGAGCCGCCGCACCAGGGCTTTGCTGTTGGATGCCAAAGCCGCTATCGCAGCAGCGCCTGTAGTAGCTCAATTGATGGCTGCCGAGATGAAGCAGGGACCGGAGTGGGTGGAGCAGCAGCTGACAGCGTTTAATGCAGTAGCGAAAGCTTATTTACCTGGAAATCCTTAATTCTTGCCAATATGAATTTATTTACCGGAGAGTTTATCGGCACTATGCTACTCATACTTCTTGGAAGTGGTGTTGTAGCCAATGTATTGTTGAATAAAACCAAAGGCCATAATGGCGGCCTCATCGTGATCACTTTTGGCTGGGCCATGGCCGTTTTTGTTGGTGTATATGCTTCCACCAAACTCGGCGGCGGCGGTCACCTCAATCCTGCTGTAACGCTTGCGCTGGCCTATCTCGGTGATTTCAAATGGGAAAACGTAGGCACTTTTATCGCCGCGCAGCTTACCGGGGCTATTGCAGGTGCCATCATTGCCTGGCTGGCCTATCGCCAGCATTTTCAACAAACTGCCGATGGCGACCTCAAGCTGGCAGTATTCTGTACTGGTCCGGCCATCCGCAGCGCTCCCAATAACCTCATTACCGAGATCATCGGCACTTTTGTACTTATGCTGGGGGCCTTGTTATTCATCAAACCTCAGAGCACACTTGGTACACTTGATGCATTACCTGTGTCACTATTGGTGTTGGGCATCGGTGTTTCGCTGGGTGGTCCCACCGGTTATGCCATCAACCCTGCCCGTGACCTTGGCCCGCGCATCGCTCACTTTATTTTGCCTATTCCCCAAAAGAGAAACAGTGACTGGAGTTATGCCTGGATACCTGTTGTAGGACCTATCGTTGGTGCCCTGCTGGCAGCCATGGTATTCAAATATTTTTTATCTTGAGTGAATGAAAAAGCTTCTACTCATTTTAATTATCTCCTCTATAGTTATGGATATTCAGGCGCAGGACATCGAGCAAAAGTTGAAAGAGAAAGGTATTGTACTCACCATTCCTTCCGCGCCCATTGCCAATTATGTAAATGCCGTTAGGGTAGGCAATCTGCTGTATTTATCTGGTAAAGGTCCTACTAAGGCCGATGGCACCAACATTACCGGCAAGGTGGGTAAAGACCTCACTATCGAGCAAGGTTACCAGGCTGCCCGTCTCGTGGGCATCAACCACCTGTCGGTACTCAAAGCTGAATTGGGCAGTCTCAATAAAGTGAAGCGCATTGTGAAGGTGCTGGGCATGGTGAATTGTGAGAATAGTTTTGGCGATCAGCCCAAAGTCATCAATGGTTATAGTGACCTCATGGTAGAAGTGTTTGGAGATAAAGGCAAGCATGCTCGTTCTGCAGTAGGTATGGGTTCGCTGCCGTCGAATATTGCAGTGGAGGTGGAAGTCATTGTAGAGATTGAAAACTAAATTGGGCTAAAGCCCAGAAGGGTGTGGTGATTTTTTAGTCCCGGCCCTAAAGGGACCGGGCAATTCGAACGCGGTAGCGCGTTTGCTTCGATAGCAGATTTCTCACTGCGCTATCGCTTCGTTCGAAATGACAAAACAAGGGGAACTCCTTTCAAAATGACAACTTAAAGAAGTTATCCTTCTATTGCTTCAAGAATTATTTTACAAGCCTTTTTAATCTCCTTTGGAGATATGGTGAGTGGGGGTACGATGCGCATGCAGTTGGCGGCAAAGAGGAACCAGTCGGTCAATACCCCGTTTGCAATACAGGCATCGATGATCCTTTTATTGGTTTCGTAGCTATCAAATTCCACGGCTATCATCAACCCATTTGAGCGAACCTCTTTAATTAGTGGATGCTGTAATTGTTTTATAAAGAGCTCTTCTTTCTTTTTTACTTCCTGCACCAATGTTTCTTTCAGCAATACTTTCAATGCTGCCAGGCCGGCCGCACAGCATACAGGATGCCCGCCAAAGGTGGTAATATGGCCCAGCACCGGGTTATCAGTCAACTGCCCCATGATGTTTTGACCGGCAATGAATGCGCCCAGTGGCATACCGCCGCCCAAGGCTTTGCCCAGCAGCAGGATGTCGGGCGTAATACTGAATTGTTCAAATCCCCATAGTGTGCCGGTGCGTCCAAACCCGGTTTGTATTTCATCCAGCACCAGCAAGGTGCCTGTTTCTGTACATTTCTTTCTTAACGCCTGCATCCATTCTTTGGCAGGTGTGTATACGCCCCGCTCGGCCTGTACCGGCTCGGCAATAACGCAAGCTGTGCGTTCGGTAATCATGTCGAGGGAAGCAAAGGAATTGTGCTCCAGGTGCAATATATCGGGCAATAAAGGCCGGAATGCACGCCGCCAGTATTCATCGCCAATAATGCTCAATGCGCCCTGGGTGGAACCGTGGTAGCTTTGGTTGAAGGCAATGACCTGCGTGCGGCCAGTAACCCGCTTGGCCAGCTTCATGGCGCCTTCAACGGCTTCGGCACCTGAATTGGTAAAATAGACGGAATTGAGGGAGCCTGGCAAGTGGTCTGTGATCAGCCTGGCATATTGTATCTGGGGTGATTGGATGAACTCGCCATATACCAATAAATGCAGGTACTCATCCACCTGTTTTTTAATGGCTTTTACCACCCGGGGATGGCGATGGCCCACATTGCACACGCTGATGCCGGCAATGAGATCGATGTATTCCTTTCCATCTGCATCCCACAGGCAGCTCCCTTCAGCTTTCACGATCTCCAATGCGAGGGGGGCGTTGGATGTTTGTGCCACATGGCGAAAAAATAACTCCCGTTGATTCATGAGGCAAAGATAGGGGTTGGCGGTTGCAGGTCACCAGTTACAAGTTCAGATTACAGGGATGAGCTTCTTCAACAATGATTACCGTTTCTATGTTTAGTATATTTGTAGTGCCGCAAATTAGTAAACCAAATCTTCCACTTTAAACTTCAACTTATGCCTGTCATATTACATGTAGATGGTACATACCCTACTTTCGGAGATAACACTTTTATTGCTCCCAATGCTACTATCGTTGGCGATGTGGTGATGGGTAATGATTGCAGTATCTGGTTCAATACGGTTATACGTGGTGATGTGAACAGCATCCGCATGGGCAATAAAGTGAATGTGCAGGATGGTGCTGTTGTTCATTGTACGTATAAAAAAACCAAGACGATCGTTGGTAATAATGTTTCCATCGGGCACAATGCCATCATTCACGGCTGCACTATTCACGACAATGTGCTCATTGGTATGGGTGCTATCATCATGGACAATGTAGAGATCGGCAGTCATACAATTATAGCAGCCGGCGCCGTCGTATTGGAGGGTACCCAAATACCCGAGGGAACGATCTGGGCAGGCGTACCAGCGAAGCGTGTAAAAACAATTGACCAATCTCAAATACATGGCGAAATCGACAGAATAGCAAACAATTATATCAAGTATGCCGACTGGTTTCGCGATCAGGTGGATGAGGAAAAGTAGAACCACGCTTGCAACTACCGAATAATATATATAGTTTTAAAGAGCGTTTAAAATCCACTGCAATCCAGTTATGAAAATCCATCAATTAGTAATCGTTTTAGCCTGTTCAATGGTCATCCTGTGTGGCAGCTCTTGTAGTCTTTTCGGACCCAAAACCGGCTGTCCTTCGAATGGTAAAAATGTAGGCGCAGAACGAATACTGAGTGGAGAGAAGGTACCGAAGGCGAGAAAGTTCAGATCTTAATTTCCGTTACGAAGTTTCTGTTCGTACCCATTAGATAACTAATAAATCCATACTGTATGAGCCTAACGCTACGTACTGACTTCGGCTGTACCGAAGCCATCATCGACGACGATTGCGGTCTAAAACGCTTTTATGAAGTGGCCAACATTCTCTCCGACAATTTGTCCATCCGCTTCACTCAAAAACAGGACGACTTTGATACTTTAACCTGGAACTTCCTGTACAAAGGCCACATTCTTACACTTCACTACAACATCTACACCGGCATTTCCATCTATCCTTTCAAGTTTCGCGAAGCGCCGCGAAAGGATAATGATGCAGTGATAGAGGTTGCTAATTTCCTCGAGAATAAATTGATGATCCATAAGGCGAAGAAATTCGTATCATAATATTTACAGCTGGCAGAACTTCTTTATAACGATTGTTTACCATCTGTCACCTTAGTTGAAACCTGCCGGCGCTCATAGCCGGCAAGCGTTGGCTTACCATACAGTTTTACTTCTGAAACAAAACCAGGGACTGCTATTTTATGGCAGTCTCTTTTTGTTTTAAGCAGGAGTTATTACTGTTGCTACAAGCAAAGCATAGGGCTGCGAGACTACAAGTCTCGCAGAGCATCAATAGTCTTTTTCTTCGATCGACTCGAGTATTTTATAATAACTAAAGAAGCGGTCTTCGGTGATGATGCCGTCTTCTACTGCTTTCTTTACAGCGCAGCCCGGCTCTTCGATGTGGAGGCAATTATTGAATTGACAATCATTGATCAGCTTAGCCATTTCAGGAAAGTAGTGGGATAGTTCCTGCTTCGATATATCTACCAGTCCAAACTCCCGCACGCCGGGCGTGTCGATGATCTTTCCGCCAAACGGCAGGTCGAACATTTCGGCAAAGGTGGTGGTGTGCATACCCTTACCGCTCCAGCCGCTTACGTCTTTTGTTTTGAGTTTAAGCTCCGGAAAGATGGCATTGATGAAAGTGGATTTACCCACGCCTGAATGTCCGCTCATGAGTGTTACTTTGTCTTTCAACAGACTTTTCACTTCCTCTACCCCTTCTCCTTTGGGAACAGACATGGCCACCGTGGTATAGCCCACAGCATTGTACATTTCTTTCAAAGCTTCGTATTGCTCTTGTTCTTTTTTCCTGTACAAGTCGGCCTTATTGAAGATGATCAATGCCGGTATATGGTAGGCTTCGCAGGAAACGAGGAAACGATCTATAAAGCCTTGTGATGTCCTCGGGTCTTTAAGTGTGGCAAACAGCAGCGACTGGTCGAGATTGGATGCTACGATGTGATGCTGTTTTTTATGTGAGGGTGATTGACGGGCAACATAGTTCTTGCGCGGCAGTATGTCTTTGATCATGGCGCTGCCTTCTACTTCATTCTCCATGTCGATCATCACTTCATCGCCTACCGCGATAGGATTGGTAGAAGTAATGCCGTCGATCTTGAATATCCCTTTGATGCGGGCATTCAATACCTGTCCGGTCTCGGTTTTCACCACATACCAGCTGCCTGTTGATTTATACACCAATGCTTTCATCTGTCTGAACCTGGATTTGAAGGATTTACCCGGATATTCAAAGCTGTTCTTATGGGAACTTCCTGAATAGGGTATACCGCAATATTATTTCCAGCAAAAGTAAGGCAGCGGCGGCCAATGCAAATGGAAAGAAGCGCTCTGTAAAGCGTTTTAGGGTAGTTATTTCTATTTTAGACTTCTCCAGCTTGTCTATTTCACCGTAGATATTCTTGAGGCTTTCATTGTCTCTGGCCCTGAAATAGAGGCCGCCTGTTTCTTCAGCAATCAGGCGCATGAGTTTCTCATCGATGTTCACTTTCTGCTGCCGCACCACAACGCCTCCACGGCCATCGGAGGAGGGTACAGGTGCATATCCTTCGGTTCCTACGCCAATGCTGTAGACCCTTATTTTATGGGCTTTAGCAAGGTCTTTACCAGTGAGCGGATCGATCAACCCACCCTGGTTCTCTCCATCGGTGAGCAGGATAATGATCTTCGATTTGGCAGGTGAGCTTTTCAGGCGGTCAACGCTCACCCCCAGTCCATCGCCTATTGCCGTACCATCTTCGAGGAGGCCACGCTGGATGCTGTAGATCTGTGATTTCAATATGTGCTTATCGGTAGTCAGCGGTACGAGGGTAAAGCTTTCGCCCGAAAAGATCACTACCCCTATACGGTCAGTGGGTCGACGGTCTACAAACTCTGCCGCCACTGCTTTACTGGCTTCCAGCCGGTTGGGCAACAGGTCCTGCGCCGACATACTACCACTTACGTCCAGGCATAGGATGATATCGATACCCTCTCCCATTTTCAGTTCTTCATCATTACGCGTTTGTGGGCGCGCCAGGGCAATGATCAAACAGCTTAATGCCAGCAACCGCAGTACCAGCATGGCATGCCGGAAGGTTTGTTTCCAGGAGCTGGTCTTTTTTATCAGCGATACAGTAGAAACTGTGATGGTGGCCTGCTGTTTGGAATAGCGGGTAAAATACCAATAGATCATCAGGGGCAGCAGCAGGAATAAGCTGAACGCCCAGGGATATGCAAAGTCAATATTTTTAAACCAATCGTATAGCAAAGCTTAAGCGATATTATTTAGTGTTTTAATAGCCGATTCTATAACTCCATAATTCTTTTCATTGTCGGCGGCGCCCGGTTCATAACGGGCAAATTTTACAAAGTCTGCTATCCGCAAGGCATTCGACAGTTCCTTGAAATACTCGTCGTTCATGCGTTGCTTCTTCAGCTCGATGATCAACTCCTCATTGGTCTTTTCCAGTGAAGCGATGTTCAGCTTACGCTGCACAAACACCCGCAGGATATCATTCAGGCCTGTATAGTATTTCTTAATTTCTCCCTTACCAGGCAAGTCTTTCTTCCGCAGTTCTTCCAATGCCTGCAGGGCTTCATCGTACGGTGTAAGTTTAACCGCTACCGGAGCAGCAACCGGCGCTACTTTCTTTCGCCTAAAAAGCCATACCATAATGCCAAGGGCAACAAGGGTCACTGCGCCTAATATCCAGGGGATATAATTTGTATCCGTATTCGGTACGTCTTCTATCTCCTTAATGTCTTTATAATCCTGTGAGAGGTCTGCATTGGAGTAACTTACTGCTACACTCAGCGAGTCGGAGTAATAGGTTTTATCGCCTATCCTGATAGCCAGCTGGGGAATTTGCCAGGAACCGGAATCGTAGCTGGTAATGGTTAGTTGTTGCACCCATTTCTTACCATCTACGCCGTCGGCTGTATCTATCTTTCCTTTATTGATGAATTCAAAGTGCGGGATCGTGTCGAGGTTGAACCAGGTCATCTCCTGGCCCAGTGGTGCACGAACATCCAGTGTAAGTATAATGCTGTCGCCAACGATTATTTTATCGCGGTCGATATCTGCCTTTACCAATACCTGTGCATTTACGTGCAGTGTACTGGCGAGTAAACAAATCCCTGCTATGATATATCGTACAAACCGGCTCATGTATGTTTTAAATCCATTACTTATTACGGCCAACAAAGAATTTCTGTAATACTTTCACATAGTCTTCATCCGTGCGGATATGCAACAGGTCGCTGCCGGCATGTGTAAACACGCTCTTGCAATAATTGGTATGCTGGAAGAATGCCGCCTGGTATTGCTGCCGCACGCTAAAGTCGCTGGTATCTACCCATCTTCTTTCACCGGTCTCCGCATCCTGTATCTCCAGCAATCCTGCATCAGGCAGTTGCATATCTATTTTATCATATACCTTAATGCCTACCAGGTCATGCTTTTTGCCGGCTACTTTCAGGTCGTCGTTGAAGTCATCATCCAGGAAATCGCTAAGCAGGAAGGCTATGCATTTCTGCCTCGTCGTGTTGTTGAAACGGCGCAGCGCCTCTCCTATTTTGGTTGCTTTCCGCGATGGCTCCATGGTGAGCAGTGTGCGCACCATGTACAGCACATGATCACGCCCTTTTTTAGGCGGGATGAATTTCTCTACGCCATCGCTAAAGAATATGAGCCCCACTTTATCATTGTTGCTGATGGCTGAAAAAGCCAGTACGGCCGCCATCTCCGTGATCATATCTCTTTTGCGTGCGTGGACGGTTCCTATCAATGAGCTGGCGCTTACATCTACCATCAGCATCACCGTCAACTCACGCTCTTCTTCAAAGACCTTGCTGTAAGGATGATTAAAACGGGCTGATACGTTCCAGTCGATAAACCGGATATCATCGCCTGCATGGTAATCGCGCACTTCTTTAAATAACATACCCCTTCCTTTAAAAGCACTGTGGTACTCGCCCGTAAATATGTGACGGGTGAGCTTCTTGCTTTTAATCTCCAGCTCGCGAACTTTCTTTAATATTTCAGCTGTCGTTAATGTCATGGAACAGGTATTACGCGCAGTATATCATCGATAACAGCTTCTACATTTACGTTTTCAGCTTCGGCTTCATAAGTCAATCCCAGACGATGGCGCAGTACATCTTTGGATATGCTGCGTACATCTTCCGGTACTACGAAGCCACGTTTATTGAGGAATGCCTGTGCTTTGGCTGCCAGCGCCAGGTTGATGCTGGCACGGGGTGAGCCGCCATAGGCGATCAATGGTTTCAATTTATCGAGCCGGTAACGCTCCGGGAAACGGGTAGCGAAAACAATATCCAGGATATAGTTCTCCACTTTCTCGTCGAGGTATACCTGACGTACCAGGTCGCGCGCCTGCAGTATTTCCTGCATGGACACTACCTGCCCTACTTCCGGTGGCCTGAGGCCCTGTACATTCTGACGTATGATAATTTGTTCTTCTTCTTTGGTGGGATAGTCAACGATCACCTTCATGATAAAACGGTCCTGCTGTGCCTCTGGCAGGGGATACGTTCCCTCCTGCTCCAGCGGGTTCTGCGTGGCCAGTACCAGGAAAGGTTCATCCAATTTGTAGGTGGTATCGCCAATCGTTACCTGCCGCTCCTGCATGGCTTCCAGCAGGGCACTTTGCACTTTTGCCGGGGCCCGGTTGATCTCATCGGCCAGGATGAAGTTGGCGAAAATGGGGCCTTTCCGCACCATAAATTCATTCTTGGGCTGGTTGTAGATCATGGTGCCGATCAGGTCAGCCGGCAACAGATCAGGCGTAAATTGTATACGACTGAACTTGGCATGAATGGCCTGTGCGAGCGATTTAATAGCCAGTGTTTTAGCCAGTCCTGGCACGCCTTCCAGCAATACGTGGCCATTGCTGAGCAGGCCAATCAACAGCCTGTCGAGCATGGTATGCTGGCCAATGATCACCCGGGCTGTTTCATCGCGCAGGCGGTCAATAAACGTGCTGTGGTATTGAATTTTTTCATTAAGTTGACGAATATCGTCGGCTGTAGCCACCATATTGAGCGTTTATTATGAACGATTGATAATCAGTATAGGAACATGAAAATACGAACAAAGCCGATGCAAGTTACTTGCCAACTTATTAAAAGGCTTTAAAAAGGTCAAATAAGGGCCTTGAAAAGCAATAAAATAGCCCCAATTTCGTTTACCGGGAGATGATATTTTCTCACCAAAATCCAACAAATGAAAAAGACCTCTATCCGCCTCGTATTAGCACTGGGATTATTTGCTATCACATTCGGTGCTTGTAAGAAAGACAAGGATGAAGCGGTTTCTGTAACTAAGGAAAATTTGCTTGGCAGCTACAAGCTTACTGAGCTTAAGCTTATTGTGGCAGGTCAACCTGTTGACTTGTACACTACCTACCTCGAAGCCTGCCAGAGAGACGATATTTATAAATTAAATGCAGACTTCACTGTACAGGTAAATGATGAAGGCACTAAATGTGGCCAGGGCGCCAGTTATTCATCTACCTGGGAACTGGATGGTAATTATATCGATATCGATGGTTACTCAGGAGACGTTAAGTCTTTTGATGGAAAGACCCTCGTTATTGAAGGAAGCGGTTCTCAAGGTGGCATATCCGGCACAGCTAAGGCCGTATTTGTAAAACAGTAAGTTACTTTCTACTGATAAAGAAAGGCCCATGCAAATGCATGGGCTTTTTTATTGCACCTATATATGGCTGCTATAAGCATAACATTTTATGAAAGGTATTTCCCTACAATGGGCACTCTTCTACCTACACCAAAGGCTTTACAGCTTACCCGGATGATGGGACAAAACTGATTTCGTTTGTATTCATTTGTATTGACCATCTTCAGTATCCTGCTTACCAGGGCTTCATCAATGCCTTTGGCAACAATCTCCTTTGGTCCCTGTCTTTTTTCGATGTATTGGTAAAGTACTTTGTCCAGCACATGGTACTCAGGAAGGCTGTCGCTATCCTTCTGATCGGGACGTAATTCGGCGGAAGGTGCTTTGTAAATAATATTTTCCGGTATCACTATTCCATTGCGGTTGATGTACCTGGCCAGTGCGTATACCTGCATTTTGTATACATCTCCCAGCACGCTCAGGCCACCCGCCATATCTCCGTACAAGGTGCCATAACCAGTGGCCAGTTCGCTCTTGTTGGAAGTATTGAGTAAAATGTAGCCAAACTTATTGGCAATTGCCATCAGCAGGTTACCCCTTGTGCGGCTTTGGATGTTCTCTTCTGCCAGGCTGAAGGGAAGATCTTTAAATACCGGCTTCAGCGTGGTAAGAAATGCATCATATACATCTTTGATCGGGATAATATCATAGGGATTGTCCAGCGTTTTGCTCAGCTGTTCTGCATCGCTCACCGAATGACCGGTAGAATATTGCGAAGGCATCAGGATGGCGCGCACATTTTCTTTCCCCAGTGCTTCGCAAGCCAGTGCCAGGGTAACTGCGCTGTCGATACCTCCGGAAGAACCCAGGATGGCTTTGCTGAAACCCATTTTACGGAAGTAGTCGCGAATGCCTAATATCAGCGCCTGGTGTATTTCTTTGATGTTCTTTTCGGCCGTGAGGTAATCGATGATCAGTTCGGGGTTGTTTATTTTTGACACCCGCATTTCTTTGTCGAAGTCTGTAGCCTGAGGCTTGAGATCCTCCGTCTTCGAGGCGGCATCTGACGGCTTTGCTCCATAATCTGCTTCATCGAAGGTGGCAAAGTCTTCTTCGAAATACTTCATCTCTTTCACGATCCTGCCATTAGCATCCATTACCAAACTACCGCCATCGAAAATGATCTCAGTTTGTGAACCCACCGCGTTGCAATAGAACATGGGAAGTTTATACTTCAATACATTGGCGCGGATGACCTCGATACGGTCTACATCGTGGTCGTAATCGAAAGGAGAAGCAGAGATATTGATGATGAGGTCTGGCTGCTGTTTGATCAGCTCGTCCATCGGCGCTATCCGGTACAGCGGGTTATCGCCAAGGTTCCAGATGTCCTCACAAATTACCAGGGCTATCTTTTTTCCTTTGAAAGGAATTACGTTGTGCTCGTAACCGGGTTCGAAGTACCGGTATTCGTCAAACACATCATAGTTGGGCAATAAAGTCTTTTGGGCTATGCCATGCACTTTCTTCTGGTACAAAAACCAGGCGGCATTGAACAGGTCTTTACCCGCTATTTCGGGGTTGCGTTGGGGGCTGCCTACGATAACGCCAATATCTTCTGTGTGTTCTTTGATAATGTCGAGGGCACGGTAGCACTCATTGATGAAATCATTGAATTCCAGGAAATCACGGGGTGCATATCCGCATACACTTAGCTCAGAAAACACTACCAGGTCTGCTCCGCGTAATTTAGCATGTTGTATAGCTCCTATTATTTTCCATGTATTGTCTTCGAAATTGCCGATATGATAATTCTGCTGGGCTAATGCGATCTTCATACAACAAATTTACAGAATGTAATGGTAGACACAAGATTTTGAAGTCCCCGGGGTCTAAACGCAAAAGGCTGCAAATTAATCATGTATAACAAAATTTTAGATTTATGTTTACAACATTATTCTCACTGAAACGTTTGTTGCACATGAAAAGAACGCTCCTCATTGCCATCGTGTTATGCACTTTACTCGCCTGTGGCGATAAAAAGGCGCCAGATGTGTCCAACATCAAGGTTACGCTGACTGCACAACGTTTTGACAAGGATTTCTTTGCCATCGACACCAATAACCTGATGCCCTCGCTGCAACAGTTGGGCCAGCAATACCCCCATTTTATTACCGACTATTTTCAAAATATATTAGGGCTTCCTCCTTTTACCGATGGTGGTGATGAAGCCTCTCAACTGACCAGGCAATTTTTACGTGACTACCGGCCTATCAAAGAAGCAGTAGATAAAACCTTTCCCTCCACCAGTGCTTTTGAAGCGGACATCAGGAAAGGGCTACAATTTGTGAAGTATTATTTCCCGGAATACAAGGCGCCGGAACGCGTCATTTTCTATATCGGTCCCATGGATGCATTGTACCAGGCATCTCTTGGCAGCTACGGTGATGCTATTACCAACGGAGGATTGGCTGTAGGCTTACAATTACACTTAGGTAAAGATTTCAGTCTTTATACCAGTGAGATGGGCCGCTCTCTGTACCCTGCCTATATTTCACGACGCTTTGGGCCGGAATACATCCCGGTGAATTGCATGAAGAATGTGATCGATGATATTTATCCCGAAAAGCTGGCCGGTAAAACGCTTGTAGAGCAGATGGTAGAAAAAGGTAAGCGCCTGTATGTATTGGATAACCTGATGCCCGGCACCCCCGATACACTTAAAATTGGATATACCGATCTACAGCTTAAAGGATGCTATAGCAATGAAGGCAGGATCTGGAACTTCTTCCTCACCAACAGCCTGCTGCTGAACAATGATCCCGACATGCTTAAAAATTATATGGGCGAAGCGCCTCAAACACAGGAGTTGGGAGCAGGCTCTCCGGGTTATATTGGTCTTTTCACCGGCTGGCAGATCGTGAAGAAATATATGGATAAGCATGCTGATATGAAGCTGTCTGCCTTGCTGCAAGTGCCTGCGATGGAAATCTACCAGGAGAGTAAATACAAACCGAAGTAACCTTACTTCTTCCCCATTTTTTGCCGGAACATTTCTCTTACCTGCTGCAGTTCAGTAATGTCTTTGAAGGCATCTTTGGGCACCAGGAAGAAGGAGCGTGCATCGAAGTACAGATGAAAGAAATAATGGCTTTCCACGAAATGGCTGAATAGATTCCAGGGCCATCCTTTAGAGCCACGCTCCGTTTCGAGCACCACCATATCGTCCTGGAAATGCATAATGAATTGATCCTTGAAGGTGGCGGAACGCCGGTAAATGCTGCCGGGCAGGATGCGCCAGATGACGAGCATGAGGATAAACCACAGGATAGAAAATAGCAGGAAGGACACAGCCTGGATATATTTGAGATAGAACATGACAGCCGAAAGGATCGCAAACAGGTTCACCAAAACCAGCAGTATTTTGATCTCGGGCCGGGAAAGAAAATGATACCGCAACGCCTGCACCACCTCTTTTTTATCATAGCCAAATTGAATCGTCATTCCTTACAAGGTTAAGGCGTAAAAATAAGGAATAGGCGTATACCACAGTTCCTATAATTTTGACGGGCATGAAAAACAGTATTAAATGGGGGTTAATATTTTCTTTGCTCCTGGCGGCCTGCCAGCAGCCACATGAACCTACTGTTATTACGCGCGGATTTTATTACTGGAAATCAACGCTGACTTTATCAGCCACAGAAAAGCAGGCGCTCGACACGTTGCAGGTAAAAAAACTGTACGTCAAGTTTTTCGATGTGGTGTGGGATGCCAATCATCAACGGCCGCTGCCGGTAGCAAAAGTCCAGCTTAGCGACAGCGTGGCAGCCTGGCTACCGCACCACAACATCGCCATTATCCCCACTGTATTTATTACCAACGAGTGCATGCAATCTATCGACAGCACCGCTATTCCGGAGCTGGCTGGCCGCATGCATGAATTGCTTACTGGCATTGCCGCCTTGTTTCCAGACATAGCTAACATTCAGGAAATACAAATGGATTGCGATTGGACTGCCACCAGTAAGGATAATTATTTCTCTTTATTGAGGCAGCTTCAAACATTGTCTTTTTTTCAGCAGAAAACACTTTCGGCTACCATCCGTCTGTACCAATGCAAGTATAAAGAGCGAACCGGTGTGCCACCTGTAAATCGGGGGTTGCTTATGTGCTACAATATGGGCAATCTAAAAAACCAGCAAACCCGTAACTCTATTCTTGAAGCGGCTGAGCTGGCAAAGTACATTGGCAACCTGCAGGAATATCCACTGCCACTGGACATTGCCCTGCCTCTGTTCGACTGGAAGGTGCTGTACCGCGATCAGGTTTATGCCGGATTAATACAAGGCCTACCCGATTCTTTGCTGGATCGACCAAACATATGCCGGAAAACCAGTAGCAATACCTTCACCGTTTTGCAGGATACTTTATTGAATGGTTATTCGTTGAAAAAAGGAGATCATATACGGCAGGAAGATGCTAATTTTGAGGAGATCATTCAAGCCACGCGGTTACTCAGATCAAAACTGGTTACTCCATCGATT
The DNA here is from genome assembly GCF_059502485.1 of Paraflavitalea sp. Classification (NCBI taxonomy): domain Bacteria; kingdom Pseudomonadati; phylum Bacteroidota; class Chitinophagia; order Chitinophagales; family Chitinophagaceae; genus Paraflavitalea; species Paraflavitalea sp. Next base: position 132,479 of record NZ_JCACET010000004.1, on the reverse strand, counting down.
ACTGTAGCACTTTATCATCTTGATTCATTAACCCTTCATAAGTATTCAACCTATGAGCTGGAAGAAGTTTTTAATAGTCTGCATTAATATCACCTGTCTCGCTTTGCCTTATAATATCATTGGCTGCGCCGGCGGTGAACCCGATCCTTATGATTATTTTGTTTCTTTCTTCAACAGAAACAATTCGGATGCTAAAGGTTACGAACCTTTCTATTATACCAATTACCAATTTCTCTACCAGGAGAAGGAACCCGTGGAAACGGCCGACCTTACTTCTGCTGAATGGGTAGGGTATGGCAACAACAGCTTTACCGCCAATGATGCCCGCGCTTTTGTGGTGGGCTATGCGCGTAAGGATCTTTCCAGTCTGTATTATCACCTCGAAAAGAGTCAGCCTTTACAGGTGCCTGATTCAGTTAAGAATAACGGCATGACCAAATGGTTTATGAACAGTAAGGACTTGGAAGCGTTGGGTTATATCCTGTATGCCAAACAAGTGGAGCCCAATGTTACCGGAGACTGGACCACCTGGGCCCCTATCGAGCGGGATACCGCGAAGATGGGCAAGCTCATCAAGAATGGTCAGCAGTTGTATGCAGTAGCAAAGAACAATGCCATCAAATTAAGGTTAGCTTACCAGGTGATCAGGCTGGCCCATTATAGCCAGCGCTACGAGGATTGTCTGCGCTGGTATGAAGAGTTGGTAAAGCCCAATACTACCACCAGTATATTGCACGACCTCAGCCTTGGCCTGAAAGCCGGTGCACTGATGCGTACAGACCGGAAAGCGGAAGCTGCCGTTATGTTCAGCCAGCTATTCAGCAAAAGTGAGCTGAAGCGCGTATCGAACTATATGAGTTTCGACTGGTGTGTAAAGCGCTTCGATGAAAAGAACCGTAATGCCTTGCAGGCGCTTTGCAAGACCAATGAAGACAAAGCCAACCTATTGGGCCTCTTTGCCCTTGGCAGTAACCGCAATGAACTCAATACGCTCAAAAAGATATACCAGTTATCACCCAATGCTGCGCTGCTGGAAATCCTCGCCACCCGTGAGGTGAACAAGCTGGAGGAATATTACTTCACACCAGCCCTGCAATTTCAGCAAGGCAAAAAAGAAAGTAATATTGGTTACACAAGCATCAATCCTACCGATAGTGCATTTATCGTTTACCGCAATGAAACGAAAGACCTGTCTGCCTTTTGCCAACAGGTAGCTGCCAATAAAGCTGTGAACAATCAAGGGCTCTATTCTCTTGTGGCTGCTCACACCTCCATTATTTCCGGCGACTATGCCAACGCGCGTAAGTTGCTGGATGAAAGCAAGAAGCTCAAACTATCTTCCAAGCTGCAGGACCAATGGGCTATGAGCAACCTACTGCTTACCATCAATACCCAGGCAACCATCGATGCTGCTTTTGAAAAGCAATTGTTACCTTCTCTGCAATGGCTGGAAAAGAAGGCTGCTGCAGATGGAGAATATGCCCGGTTCTATCGCCGCATCTTTAGCGACATCATCAGTAACCGGTATCAAAAGACCAATAATACCAAACGTGTTCTCAGTATTGGTGTGGCCAACTGGATCAGCAAGGAGTTTGTTAAAGATGGCTGGGGCGGCTATTACGATCCCAATGCCCTGCGTATGCTGCGTTATGAAATGACGGCCGAGCAGGTAGAGCAATTGATCCAGCTGATGGAATCCAAGACCCTGACCGACTTTGAAAAGTATCTCGTAAGCCACAACGCCTTTTCCAAAGACGATGTAAATGATGTAGCAGGCACCGCCTGGCTGCGCCAGTTCAATTTTGCAGCGGCAGAAAAGTGGTTTGCCAAAGTAAGCCCTGCCTATTACCAAAAGGAACCTTATACCACTTACCTCGCCGCCAATCCTTTTGCCGATCTTATCCTTGACACGCATGCCCCTACCAAGCAGGATACGGAGAAGTACACCAAACTCAGCTTCTGCCGCAAGTTGTTGAAGCTGGAACAGGAAGCCAAAACCCTGAAAGACCCGGAGCAGCAGGCCAAGGCTTATTATGAGATTGCCAAGGGTTTATACCATATGAGCTATTGGGGCAATAGCTGGATGCTGGTCCATTACGACTGGAGTGGCAATGATGGCTTGCGTGGCGCTAATGAGACACAACCCGGCGATAAGGATTATTATGGTGTTTATAGAGCAGAGGAATACTATGTGAAAGCCTTCAACGTGTCCCGCGACAAAAACTTCAAGGCCCGTTGCCTGTTTATGGTCACAAAGTGCGATCAGAAACAAGTACCTGTACCTTCCTGGTCACAGTACAAGGAATACGGTGATTATAATAAAGCTCAGCTGCAATACAATAAAGACATCATGGTGAATCAGCGTTTTACCATGCTGGCCACCTCTTATAGCGCTACTCCCTTTTATAAGGAAGCGTTTACTACCTGTAGCTACCTGAAAGACTTTGTGGAGAAGAAGAAGTAAAACGAATTACACGAATTGCAATAAAAAGCCCCGGCATACCACCGGGGCTTCTTCTTTGGCATATCCGTTTGAAAGTATCCCCCAATCTATGGGATATGCCTTAGTACTTTGATGCTTGTAACTGAAAAAAATGTAATGATATAGCAACCTCTTTTTAGCGTAAACCACGTCCACATTTAGCTTTTCCGTTAGCCGCCTGAAAAGGAGTAATAAAACGGCTGCAAGAAGATGCGAAGATCATGGTAACGATTGCGATTGAAAGAATAGTTTTAAGTTTCATAAACGTCCAGATTGAAATTTTTAACAAGGGTTAAACGAACAATTAAACCGTAACTGTATACCGGATATCGTAAAACAATGCCAATTTTTAGCTCGGCTCTTTCGGCATGCCTAAATACCTGGCGTTCTTATAGTTCAACCGTCCTATTTGATATACGTCAAACCATGCCAATCCGGATTTTATTCCCGCAGTGGGAAGCGTCTGGGAAAAATTGCTTTAAAAACGGGGTACAATGTTGCTAAAAGCAACAAAATAGACCTTCGGAGCTGCAAGCTCCGAAGAGCGGCGTAAGCATAAAAAAGAATCCGCCCATGGAAATGAGCGGATGAAGTTTATGTTTAATAAACCGTCCAATATGTTTAGGTGACCAACCGGCTTTGGTAAGCCATAACCAGTTCTGCTTCCAAAGCCAGTCAGGTCAGGTCGATTGTTTTTAGTTTAGCTGCAACCCATGCTGTTGCCGCAGTTCAAGCATTTGTAGCAGGTACCACTACGGATGGTGATGTGACCGCAGGTGTTACAAGCCGGTGCATCGCTTTGCATGCTCTTGGCGGCCGCATTCACAGCATCCAGGCTGGCTTCTGCTTTCACCGGGCGGTAAGATGATTTTACCGGCTCGGAATCTGCAGGCTTGGTATTCTTAGGCCCCGCCACGATGCGTACATCACTCAGCTCGGGCTTTTGGTCATATTCTAATGATGTAGGAATTTCGTCCCAGTCATCCGTTCCGGTATTCATCACTTCCGGTTTGTCCAGCACATGCACCAGGTCGGTACGACCAAGGTATTCATACGCCAGTGCGCGGAAGATGAAGTCTACAATAGAGGTAGTGCTCTTGATATTCGGGTGGTCCACCATGCCAGATGGCTCAAAGCGGGTGAACACGAATTTCTCTACAAACTCTTCCAGCGGCACACCATATTGTAACCCGATAGAGATCGAAATAGCAAAGCAGTTCAGCATGCTGCGCATAGTAGCACCTTCTTTCGCCATATCGATAAAGATCTCACCTACCGTTCCATCAGCATATTCACCGGTACGGAGGAACATCGCCTGACCATTGATCTTGGCCTTCTGGGTAAATCCTCTACGCTTGGCCGGCAAGGTCCTTCTCTCTACTATACGTGCCAATTCACGTTTCAGTTTGGTATCAGGTGAAGATTGTACACGCTTTTGTACTTCTTCCAACAGCTCATCGATCGTCAACTTGCCCATGTCTACAATATTGGAAACCGGTGCAGCTGCTATTGTCGTATTCTCTTCAGCCTTTCCATCTTCCTGACTGTCGGCCTTTTTCTTCTTATCGCTCTTGTTGCTCAGCGGCTGGCTCAGTTTAGAACCATCACGATACAGGGCGCAGGCTTTCAGACCTAGCTGCCAGCTCATCATATAAGAATCGGCGATCTCTTCTACGCTTGCCTCATTGGGCAGGTTGATGGTCTTGGAGATGGCGCCACTCAGGAAAGGCTGTGTGCCAGCCATCATGCGGATGTGGCCATGTGCGTGGATGTAACGCACGCCTTTCTGACCGCACTTGTTGGCGCAATCAAATACAGGCAGGTGTTCATTTTTCAAGTAAGGAGCACCTTCTATTGTCATGGTACCACATACATAATCGTTGGCAGCTTCTATTTGCTCATCGGAGAAGCCCAGTGCTTCCAGCAGGCTCCACTCGAAGTTGAAATATTGCTCGGGCTTGAAACCAAGGCGTTGTAAACATTCTTCACCCAGCGTATATACGTTGAATACAAAACCGACCTCGAAAGCAGAACCTACAGCGGCATCCAGCTTCTTGATCTCTTCTGCAATAAATCCTTTTTCGCTCAGTGTCTGGTGATTGATGTGAGGAGCTCCGGCAAACGTTCCGGCGCCTACTGCATATTTTACAATAGCATCAATTTCTTTGGCTTTGTAACCAAGATTTTTCAGCGCGGTGGGCACTGACTGGTTGATGATCTTGAAGTAGCCACCACCACTCAGTTTTTTGAATTTCACCAGCGCGAAGTCGGGCTCAACACCAGTGGTATCGCAATCCATTACCAGGCCGATGGTGCCGGTAGGAGCGATCACCGTTGTTTGTGCATTGCGGTAGCCGTATTGCTCACCCAGTTTCACTGCATCGTCCCAGGCCTTGGTAGCAGCTTTCAGCAGGTAGTCGGGGCAATAGCGCGCTTTAATACCCACGGGCTTAATGCTTAACGCTTCATACTCATCAGCATCATAAGCAGCCAGGCGGTGGTTGCGCATCACACGCAGCATGTCCTGCTTATTCTCTTCATACTTCGCAAAGGGCCCTAAGATAGAAGCCAGCTCTGCGGAAGTTTTGTAAGCAATACCCGTCATGATTGCCGTGATAGCGCCGGCAATTCCACGGGCTTCTTCGCTGTCATAGGCAATTCCCATTACCATCAACATAGAACCGAGGTTGGCATAGCCAAGACCCAGCGTTCTGTAATCGTAGCTAAGCTGTGCTACTTCTTTGGAGGGGAATTGTGCCATCAGTACGGACACTTCCAACACCACTGTCCACAGGCGACAAGTGTACTCGAAGCCTTCTACATCGAAGGTGTTGGTAGCTTCATCATAGAACTTACGGAGGTTTGCGGAGGCAAGGTTACAGGCCGTATTATCGAGGAACATATACTCGCTGCACGGATTGGAAGCATTGATGCGACCACCCTGCGGGCAGGTATGCCATTCATTGATCGTAGTGTCATATTGAGTGCCGGGATCGGCGCAACGCCAGGCGGCATAAGAGATCTGGTTCCATACTTCTTTAGCAGGAATGCGCTTCATGATGCGGCCGTCGGTCCTGGCCTTCAGTTCCCAATCTGCATCAGCTTCCAGTTTCTCAAAAAACTCGTTGGGTATACGTACGGAGTTGTTGGAATTTTGTCCGCTCACTGTGCGATAAGCTTCTCCTTCATAATCACTGGCATAGCCGGCAGCGATGAGGGCGCCTACTTTCTTTTCTTCTTCTACTTTCCAGTTGATGAAGTCCATGATCTCGGGGTGATCGAGGTCGAGACAAACCATCTTGGCGGCCCGGCGGGTAGTGCCACCGCTCTTGATAGCGCCTGCTGCACGGTCACCTATTTTCAGAAAGCTCATGAGGCCGCTGGAAGTACCACCGCCACTCAGCTTCTCTCCTTCTCCACGCACCTGGGAAAAGTTGGTACCTACACCGCTACCATATTTGAAGATACGTGCCTCACGTACCCACAGGTCCATCAAACCACCATCGTTTACGAGGTCATCGCTCACGCTTAATATAAAGCAGGCATGTGGCTGAGGGCGTTCGTAGGCTGAAGTGGATTTCTTTAATTGTCCGTCTACAGGATCTACATAATAGTGTCCCTGTGGTTTGCCGGTGATGCCATAGCTTTCATGCAAACCGGTATTGAACCATTGTGGACTATTAGGAGTACAAGCTTGATTAATAATGCAGTATACTAACTCTTCATAGAAAACCTGAGCATCTTTGGCAGAAGCAAAATAGCCATAGCGCTCGCCCCATACCCTCCAGCAATTGGCCATACGGTGAGCTACCTGCTTAACGGAAGTCTCACGACCTAAAGAACCATCAGCCTGGGGAACACCTGCTTTGCGGAAATATTTTTGTGCAAGGATATCAGTAGCAATCTGGCTCCACTGTTTAGGTACTTCTACATTGGTCATTTCGAAGACAACCTCCCCGCTTGGGTTCCGGATCACCGACGAGCGATAATCATACTCAAACTGGTCGAACACACTGACGTCATCTTTGGTGAAACGGCGATTAAACTGCAAGCCTTTTGGAGATTGCTTCTTATTAGTCATAAGGTTAGTAATTAATAAGTTTACAATTAATAAAAATGATTGCTATCGGAGTCTTCAGATAGGGGTAGGAGGAGACGAAAATATCTTCCTAGTATGAAATTCCAATGGCGTAAATATTAACATCAGCATGCCTTAATGTGGATAAGATACTGGTTTCCGCACTGGCATTATATTTCTTGATTCATTGAATTTTTGACGCAGGTTTTGGGGCAAATTTTATTTGGTATTCACTGATAAAAAAAGTATGTTGAAAGTGGCCACAGACCGTAATTTCACCATCTTTCAAGCGTACCTTTTCTATCATGATTTTACGATAAAAAATATCAAAGTCTGTGATTAACAACAACCTCTGTAAAACATAGTTTGATACATCCTCATGTATATTTCGCCTATTTTCTTAACGCCATTTTAATTTAGTGTTTTACCTTGCCTGCATTGCTTTACTATTTTATCGTTTTATTTGTAAGCATGAACTACAGGAACATTGTCATCATCGGATTGCTATTGCTTAGTATGGATCGCGTTTTGGCGCAGACACAATTTTCAGGTTGGTTTGCGAGCTTCAATACATTCAAAATCAATACCAAGTTCAGTATACATGGTGAGGTGCAATTGAGAAGCACCGATCAGCTGGACCACCTGCAAACGTTGCTGCTAAGAACAGGTCTCAATTATCATGTCAATAGCAGGCTGACACTTACAGTCGGTTACGGATATATTCCTAATCGTCGCGTACTGACTGGGGGTATAGCCGGTTATGCGCCTGAGAGCCGTATTTTCGAACAACTGCAATACACCCATCCATTGGTGCTTGGTGGAGGTAAGCTTCAGGGCACACTGGCACACCGATTGCGCATAGAACAGCGCTTTATACCCAAATCCTATCCTCAGGGCAGTGAGTTTGTGAATGATGGGAACGTATATTCCAACCGGCTACGGTATTTCATCCGGAATATAACACCCCTCCAGACCTGGTCGGCAAAGGGTAGAGCCCCCTTCCTGGCGCTGCAAAACGAGGTATTTGTGAATGTGGGCGATAAGTCGGGCGTTAATGGGGAGTTCTTTGACCAGAATCGGGCATATATAGCCTTTGGGTACCGCTTTCACAAGAAATTCGACGCAGAACTTGGCTATATGAACCAATATATTAACAGAGCTGGCAAAGATTTTACGAATAACCACATCGTACAAATAGCCACTTACGTACGTTTATAAGGGATTATCCACATCGTTAATTAACTGCGTGAAAGCCAAAAACTTTTCGCATTTTTGTAACCGATCCAATAGCTAAGGCATGACGAATCGTATATACCAATCTCTGCTACTTCAGAAAGCGAAAGGACATAAGTCGTTTGCCGTACTCATTGATCCCGACAAGGTAAATGCGGCGAAAATAGATGAACTGACGACCCTCGCAGTGGAAGCAAGGGTAGACTACCTGTTTATTGGCGGCAGCCTGGTTATTTCGAACCAGTTGGACGAAGTGGTGCAACAGGTTAAAAAGAATTGTGATATCCCCGTGATCCTCTTTCCCGGCAGCCCTTCCCAGGTTTCCCGCTATGCCGATGCATTATTATACCTCTCCGTAATATCAGGCAGAAATCCGGAATTATTGATCGGTCAGCACGTGATATCGGCCCCGTTTGTCAAGCAGAGCGGACTGGAGATCATTTCCACCGGCTATATGGTGATCGATGGTGGCGCCCCTACTACGGTTTCTTATATCAGCAATACGGCCCCTATTCCGGCCGACAAGAACGAAATAGCCATGTGTACTGCCATGGCCGGCGAAATGCTGGGCATGAAGCTGATCTATATGGATGCTGGCAGCGGCGCCCGCCGGGCCATCACAGAAAGTATGATCGAGAAAGTATCACAGGTCATTGAAGCCCCCCTCGTCATCGGTGGCGGCATTACCGACCCCGAAAAGGCCTACCGTAACTGTAAGGCCGGCGCCGATGTGATCGTTATTGGCAATGCCATCGAGAAAGATGCTTCGCTGATCAAGGAAATGAGCGCAGCGATACATTCAGTGCCGGTGAAGGCGTCGTAATGTCCAATTTAAAGGCCTGCTTAGACATACGTTTTATACGTGCTCTATATTAATAATGTTAATGACCTGCTCTTCCGGTCTATGCGGGAGCGTATCATCCAAAAGCTTTTCCTTATCGGGATGAGGAGTTTCCTGAAACCAGTTTTCAATGAGCCAAAATTCCCTTTTAGTTATCTCATAATCATAACACACGGCTCCAAAAAGAAGGATAACTGCACCAATAGCGATTTGATAAACTCTTTCACTGTTGAATTTTTCTGCTGCTGCAGTATCGAAATAATAATTATAAAGAAAAGCTATTACGATTCCGGAGAAGGAATAAAAACAACAATAAAGGAAATTCAACAACGCCAGTTTTTTATCGACTTCTTGTTGTATGGAAACAATGAAATCAACTTTGGAGCTTCTTCTCAAATAACACTGAGTAAATAGTGCGAACTTCAATCTCCAGTAATTCTCATTCCCTTTTGCCGGCAACCTGCTTTTGCTTGTAGCTTTATGATATGTTTTTACAGCTTCAATAAGTCTTACCGGAACTTTGCGCCGGCATCTATAAATAAAGATGGATAGGGCGTAAAATAACTTATCTAATACCGAATGATGTATTGCATAAATTAAAACGCCAATTGTTCCGGCTAAAACTAATACCGCCCAAGGAGATTTTTCTAGATAATTACTGCAAAACTGTAAACTTTTATCATGTACATAAACAATAAGCATAACAGTGACAATACCTGATGCAATATACCGGAGCAATACCTGTAGGTAATCGGTAAAATTTTTCGCAGCTTCCATGAATGGAAAAATTTATTGTATGTTTTGAAGTAATACTATATCAACGTTGTTGTACAACCTTAATCGAAGGAGCTTCTTTTAGGTATTTCCCGTCTATCTGTAACACATTAACAGCTATTGGACTCCTTCGTGATCCATAATCAATAGAAACAGGTAGGGAGCCTGCACTATTTTTTACACCTACGATCATTACCTCTATTGGTTGAGTGGATTTTACCTGTTGAGCCTGGGCTTTTGAAATCAAATTCCCATTGACAAGTAGATTAAAGACAAGACAGAAAGCAATGACAGCCAAGAAAATATTAGTTAATGATACCTGTTTCATAAAAAATGAGTTTCTCTAATTTATGACAGGCATATAGCAGTACCACCGTGAAAAACACGGTATCATAATTGTTTTAAAGCATGAGAGGCGATCAATAAGCCAGCTTGAAAGTTTTTCCTTCTACAAACTGTCCTTTGGAATAAGTTATTTTAATCCTTTGCTCTGCTGAGAACCCGCAGGTTTCTCCGTCTTTAAAGGTTACATCATTTGTTACCACATAATCTGCTATAGACATCAAAAATCCTCCAACGTATCTAATACTATTAGTGGAATTGAGTATCTCCATCTCTGTTTTACCAAATGCCTTCAGCCCATACGTATAGGCGGAGTTTTTTCCATCAACACTTCTAAATCCTACATATATCCATATATCGAGCGGAATTGAGTCTTTCTGCAAGGAAGCTGACTGCTTCAGGTAATCGTCTTTGGGTATTAGTAACGATTGACTTCCCTGGTAAATTCCTATAGCATTCGTAGTCCGCAGCAATGCACAAATGACCTGTGTGAAAGCAGTAAAACGTTTTACAGGACCGCCATCCCCATTAAGAACGGAGACAATGATATGCCCTTTATGATCCTTCAGGTCTTCAACAGCCGTTCTCCAGTTATAAGCATATTGAGCAGTCCCTTCAATATCGCCACTGGGAACCGGCATAGGCATAAAACTGAGCGCCACCATTTGCCCGTCCACATCAAAAACAACTACTTCCTCTGCTCCGGAGGTCTCTCCTATTTGTAAATTATAATGCTCCCGCAGGTCTTGTACAACACTGCTAAAGCTAAATGGCTGTGCATCATGCAACAATACCATTCCGAGAATGACCTGGTCTGTTGCAGGCTCTTCTTTTTTCTTCTTTTTCCAGAACATATGGGGTTGGGGGTTATGGGGTATCCTTAAAAATAGCTCCTTTCCTTTAAAAATGAACCTTTCGGGCCAATTAAAGGCCCAACAGCGACACCCTAAATGTTTGAATTTTGCAATAGACGGTTTGATTAGCGTAATTTTCAGGATAGCCGGAGTCGCTAATTTTGTATCTCACACAGGTTACTCCGCATCGTATAACTGCTAATACTCGGGATTATGGAAAAGACAGAAACACTTGAAGACTTCTACCAGAAGAAAATGAATTACCTGCCACAGAACCTCAAGCAGGATATTGGCCACTTTAACGTGTTTAGGACAGAAGACTGTTCCGGACCCGGCTCCACGCCCGTGAAATACAGCCGGCGTGACTTTTACAAAGTAAGCCTCATGCGCGGTGAGTTTATTTTTCACTACGCCGATAAGAGCGTTCCTGTTTCCGGTTCTACCCTGGTATTCTTCAACCCCAAAGTGCCCTACACCTGGGAAGGCACCTATGAAGATTACACCGGCTATTTCTGCATTTTCAAAGAAGGTTTCTTCAGCGAAAAAATGCGCGGCAGCCTCAGCGAGTTTCCCATGTTCACGCCCGGAGGCAAGCCAGCTTATTCACTCACCAAAGAGCAGGATAAAGAGATCAGCCAGATCTTCCTGAAGATGCTGGAAGAGATCGGCTCCGATTATGTATACAAGTATGATCTGCTGAGAAACTATGTTACGGAAATGATCCACTATGCATTGAAGATGCAGCCTTCCGAAAGCATTCATCAGCACACCAATGCCAAATCGCGTATTACATCGGTGTTTACGGAATTGCTCGAACGCCAGTTCCCCATCGATTCACCGGCACAACGCTTTTCCCTGCGCTCGGCCAACGACTTTGCCAAAGAGCTGGCCATCCATGTGAACCACCTCAACAGGGCCATCAAAGAAACGACCGGCAAAACCACTACCGAGCACATTATGGAAAGGATCACCAGCGAAGCCAAGGCGCTGTTGAAACATACTAACTGGAACATATCAGAGATCAGCTATTGCCTCGGCTTTGAAGAACCTTCTCATTTCAATAACTTCTTCAAGAAGCAAGTAGCACTCACTCCTTCCGCTTTCAGGAATATTTAGATATAAGAAGAAAACAGGAAGCGGCGTCCTTCATTTGCAATGCAAACAAGACGCCGCTTCTTTATTATAACCACCACTACTTAAGGCCGCACCGTTACTTCAGCACCTTCGTTCCAATGTTTGTCTTCCGGTGTATAGTATAAATAGATATTGCTCGCTTTAGCTCTGTAAGTGCCCGGTATATCCGCTTTCAGATCGAGGTTGATCTTTTTGGTTTCATTGGGCGCAAAGCCCATCCAGTAGAACACCAGCCAGTTGTCGAATATTTCATAATACGCTACCTGGTTCTTATCCATCAATTCTTTCAATTGCCAGGGCTGAACAGATAAACCTGCGGGGATACCGATCTTCGCAATACTCATGGGCTGCAGCATGCTCTGCTTGTTGGTGGCTTCTATTTCCATTCGAACAGTTTCACCGATGGCAGGGCTCGCATTCTTCAAATGGGTAGCCAGCTGCAACACAGCCTTCTCACTATTCGGAGGTATGAAAGTGTTGTAAGAGACTTCCATACTATAGGGAACTCCTTTACCTTCTTTATCATAAGCAACCGAAAAACTGTTTTTACCTTCCTGCAAAGCAGTCCCGATATCACTACCGTTCACGGTCTTTTTATCATTGAGGGTGAAGAGCACATTCGCATCCTTCAAATTAGCGCTGGTAAGGTTCGAATATTCTACAATCGCTTTTAGCGCCAGCACAGTAGCCTGTGTAGATCCATAACCATAATAGGATTTATTGGCCATCAGTTGCGACAGGAGCCCTGCTATCCGTCCCAGGTCGGGTTGCGGCTGACGCATCAATGCCAGTGCATAAAAAGCCTGCGTCTCCACTTTCAGCGATACCCCCCTTGAATTGACGACACTTGTTTCAGAAGCCAGGGCTGTCTTACTGTAATGCTCATTCAAAGCATTCATCAATTGTTTGTAATCCTTGTCATTCTTCATGTTGCTGGCTGCCAGCGCCATCATCGCCATCAAATAAGCATCTTTGGTTTCGAGCGCTTCCTTCACAGCAGCTTCATATTCTGGCTTGATCTCATTACCAATACCAGCCTGCGTCAGGGCATATACAATATAGAGATGTGCAATCTTATTAGGCACGGAAGCGAATTGATCATACCCGCCGGTGGCCAGCTTGAATCCACCTTTGCCATCACGTCGGCTTAGCAGGAAGTCTTTGGTACGTTGCACCATTTGCTTGTCTACATCGATAAACTCGGCCATATCGGTAAACTCCAGCAGGCCATAAGCTGTCAGCGCTTCATGTGGCGGTGTTTTGCCAAACCACTCAAAACCGCGCTGTACCGTTTCAAAACCAAGCAGTCGCTTATACCCATTACTGATGTAACCCAATGCTCTTTTCTCTATTGCCTCGTTCGACTTACCACTGCTCTTCAGGTATTTCAGGATGAAAATATTGGGGTACAGAGAAGAGGAAGTCTGCTCAAAACAACCACCCGGCTCGCGCAGCATGGACTCAATGCCATCCAGCAGTTGCCCTTCAATACTGTGCAGTAATTTCAACTCACTATGCACACTGCCCGGTATCGCCGAACGAATATTGAAATCGTGTGTACCCGACTTGTTACCCGAAAACGTAGCGATCACCGGGAATCCCTTTTCACTGGCAACAATAGGCAGCGCCAATGTTACAGGATGCTTCTCGTTCATTACACTAAAGCGTATCGTATCACGCAGAGGTTTCAGTGCCTCCACTTGCACCAGCACCTGTGTTGAGCTATCCGGCGCCAGTTGCAGCTGACTTGCATAATGACCCAGTTTCAGACCTGATGGAAACTGTAACTGTATAGAGATCGATATTTCACTTTTGCTGTTGTTTTTGATCACCAACGGAATCAGCGCCTTATCACCCACCGTTAAGTAGGGAGGTATTTTTGCATCCACTGTCAGCATATCCTGCACGGCATAGGTGGCTTCAGTTCTTCCCAGGCTTCCATTATAGCCTATACCTTCAGCAATAGCCCTGAATGTGGTAGTAGCATCTGAATTGTAAAATTCAACGGTGGCCTTTCCCTGCCTGTCGGTTTGTACAACAGGGTTCCAGTAGATCGTTTCCCGGAAATCGGTTTTCTCTTTCACTTCAGTTGTCTCGTAACGCGGCGCATAGAACCGTCTCGCTACAGAATAAGTTACCCCTACAGCACGCACGGTCTGCGTACTGTAATAATATTGGGTAGAGAGATCGATGGCAATCTTTTCAGTAGTGAACTTTTTGGTTTCAATAATAATAACACCGTTCACTGCCCTGCTTCCATAAATGGCTGTAGCCGAAGCGTTTTTCAATACCGTGATCGTTTCTATATCGTTGGGGTTCAGGGAATGGAGTTTGAATTGTTCTACCGGCGTTCCGTCTACTACGTATAAAGGAACATTGGTACCAGCTATTGAGTTCTGCCCTCTGATCCTTACCATGGCATTATCGAATACATTGCCGTTGTTGATGACAGCAAGTCCCGCTACCCTGCCTTGCAAAGCCTGCACCAATGGCGCCGACAGGTCTTTGGCGGCTACTACTGTCACAGAACTTGTCAGGTCTTTCTTTTTGGCGGTGCCATATCCAATCACCAGCACTTCATTCAATTGAGCATTGGGTTTAAATGCATTCGTCTCAATACCAACAAAATCATCCACTTTATTGTCATTGGCCATCCTTCTCTTCTTCGCTAATCCCTGTGCCAGCAACACCTCTGAAACATATTTGCTTCTGTTAGCATGCAGCATGATCTTATCTGCCTGCAAAGGATTGTAGCCAATACCGTTTTGTATGATCTTGATATATGCTTTCCTGCGTTTGTTGTTGGCCTTGGCCAACAAATAATAATCATTCCCTGCAGTAAGCTGTGAAAAAAAGAACAAGCCGTTTTCACCTGTTTTAAAATGGATGGCATTACGCTGGTCGCGAACATTCACCAGGTAGATATCCGACTGCAAAGGATTACTTTCATCGTCGTTCACTACGCCACTCAACACATTGCCCTGGTCGAAATAAAACTGCAGCTTCCCTTCATTTTGAACATACTCGATAAAGTCGAAGTACCGATAGCCATGTGTAAGCATTACCAGGTCGAGTGCAGGAACAGCCTTCACTTCTTCTTTCTTGAAATAGAATACAGGTTCCTCCACTTTTCCTTTCAGCTCCGAACTCATCAGCAGCCACGATAAGATATGGTCCTGCTTATCATCTGCAAACGTCCACAACTTATCATCGACCACCGACAGTGAGAAGTTGGAAGGAATGGGTTTATCCTGCTCGTCCAGTGTTTGCAATGTCATTGTCACCTTCTCACGCGGCAGGTATCTATTCTTATCGGTAGTGATAGAGACTTTCAGGTTTTTGTTTTCATGCAGAAACACGATCCGTTCCGCTACCGGCAACTCCTCTGCAGCATACACGGTAAAACGGTTGATGCCCACCGGAAACAGCTTATCATCGACGGCAAGGCTTTGCTCACCTTTCTCCAATGTCAGCTCCCGGGTATAATAAGTAACGCCTCTTGATTGGCCCAACAGCTTTACTGCCACCTGGCCGCTTGATTTAAGCGACACCACTACTTTACCGTTCTCTTTGGCAACATTCATCACAATACCTGATGCTTTGGCCACTGGTAAACTAAACTGCTGGCTGATGTTGGCCGGCGAAGTGATTACCGCTTTGTAAGCAATCCCACGTTCTGGTGTAAAGGCAAACTTGCCCATACCGAAATGATAGCTCTCAAAAGCAGCTACTTTCTTTCCCTGATCGTCCAGTATTTCACCTTTCAGATCTGCCGCCTTGCCATTTTCGTTCAATGCCTTAAAAGCAATGTGAGTAGGAATACCTGCCACCAGGGTTCCCCCTTCGGGCATAAACTGCAGGTCGATCTTACTCAGTACAATGGGAATGCTCCTCGATATCGATTCAGTGTAGGAATCATATTGCACAGTTACGTTCAGCAATCCATCATTGGTGTTCAGCGTGGCGGGAAGCCGAAACTTTATTTTTGCTTTACCCTCGTTGTTGGTAGAGAATCCTGCTGTGGTAACAGCTGCACCAGCCAATGAAACCACAAACGTGCCGCTATGGTTCCTGATGGGCTGATCAAGCAGGTTTCTCATGGAGAAATCGGCCATCACTTCATCACCTGCACCATACCCTTTGCCGGGGAAGTCGAGCTTCAGCAACACCCGTGGCGTAATCACCTTTTGCAGGGTGACCTCTTTGGTAAAGAACGTTGCATCCTGCTCATTGCGCATCCAGGTGGTATAGGCCCTGAACTTATACACGCCGCCCTTCGCTTCTTCCCTGAAATCCCAGGAACCTTCTGCATAACCATGCTCCACTTTGTAATTCATCTTTTGCAACGTGTTGCCCGACGGATCAATAACATCTACATATACTACTTTGCTCACCGCCGAAGGGGTCTGGCTTTTGGCATCTACCACATATAGCTTGAAGAAAACCTGTTCACCCGGCTTAAAGAATACATGGTTGGTATGCAGGTATACTTTCTCTTTAGCTGCACCATAATCAGCTTCCTGTGCAAAACCCGTTTTCGGCAACAGGCTCATACAAACTATGCCCAACAAGGAAATATAGGAGTTGATGATTCTTTTCATAGCGTTAAAATTGAACGGAAACAGTTACACCCAGGTTCTTTATAGAAGGCAGGTTGAAGAAATCCAACCCGTCAGTTTGTGGCTGATCATATAGTAGCTGACTGGGATCGCCACCCTTGTACGGCGTCCAGAGAAGGATATTGCCCGCAAAAGCAGAGAGTGTGATCGATTGAGGATACCTTCTGCATTTGACCTTGTAGCCGACTGTGATATTGTTAAGCCGTATATAATCGCCCCGCTGAATATAAGCCTCCGTCACGCCAGCCTGGCCATACCTCACCCACCGGTTATTTTGAATCGGCTGGGCAGGATCGTAGAATTTAACAGGGATATCGTTTACATGACTGTTGGACAATACACCAGGGAAAATATAATCAGTGACCGTGCGCAAAGCGCCAGCATTAGCCGAACGGCCATAATAATCCAGCACAGCCTGCGTGCCATTCCATACATCACCCCCCTTCTTCCACTCCAGGTCCACCGTTGCAAAGAATCTTTTCCAGCTAAGGTTATTATTCAACTTGATTACAAAGTCAGGAATGGGATTACCCACCACCACCGGATCAGGGTTCACGAGCGGGAAACCATCATTGCCGATCACAATATTGTTATTGGCATCACGCAGGTAACTGCTGCCAACAATGGCGCCCAGCACCTGACCTTTAACAACTGTTTTATGCACATTGCTGAAACCCGCAATTGGCGTATAGTCATAACCATCGCGCACTTGCGTCACCGTATTGTTGTAAGTAAAGAAGGAAAGTTCATGATAGATTGAAAATGTCTTGCCCTTCAACAAACCCGGTCCAACCCTCAACGACAACTCAACACCCTGGTTTCGATGATCGGCCATATTCATCAATTGCATCTGTCCGTTGCTAAATACCGGGAAAATATCGTCGCGGTTATGCCGGAGAAAAAATTCTCCTTGCAATGATAGGAGCCCTTTATAATCCAATTCCATTTTGGCAGTCCATTCATCATGGCCGATGGGTTTTAAGCCATCAAACCCTGCAGCCTCCGTTACTGGTAGATAGCCCAAAGCTTGCTGCGTAGAATATTGCAACAAGTTCAGGGCAGCAAGCGATTTATCGATGGGCAGCTCACTCACCATCCTGTTATAAGAACCCGTTACTTTCAGCCGCAGGGATCGCGCATCGAACAGGTCGTATATTTGAACAAAGGCAGTAGCACCGGGAAGGAAAAAATGATCGCGGGTGCTGGTATTGGAAGCATAGATCTTATTCAGCACATTCAGGCCATAACTAACATCTCCATCATCATTCCGCAACTGGTAATACATGGATACATCATGCGAAGAACGCTGGTAGTTATATTGATCACCAGGCGTATAGCCAATATGCGTTTTATTATTGCCGTAGA
Source organism: Paraflavitalea sp. (assembly GCF_059502485.1). Taxonomy (NCBI): domain Bacteria; kingdom Pseudomonadati; phylum Bacteroidota; class Chitinophagia; order Chitinophagales; family Chitinophagaceae; genus Paraflavitalea; species Paraflavitalea sp. The sequence goes on along the minus strand of NZ_JCACET010000004.1, from coordinate 114,757 downwards.
AATAGATCAGGCCGGCAGTACCATCAAAAGGATAAATGGGGAGTATCATGCTGGCCTCTGCATTCAACAGGTAATTGGCATCATTCTTTCTACGGGCAATTGCCACACCATCCTGAAATCCGGCAGTACCAACTTTGTATGACTCATTACTGTTTTGCCGGAACGACTCTATAGAATGCAGCATCTTAAACTTCAGATCACCCAATTTCTTCTCCACGCCCAGGCTGCCTGTTTGATGCAGCTGTCCAAAAGAATTGCCATTATCATTCAGCAGGAACCAGGGATTGTCATTGTACAAATTATAACTACGTTGCCCCGCTCCTAAGAGATAACCTTGTCCATTATCGAAGCTCACCGGGGTAAGCAATGATTGCTGGTAAGTCCTGTTCAAAAATCCATACCGGTTATTGTTGGAAAATTTGTCCCGTATAGTAGTATAAGAGCCTGTGAATATTAGCTTTTTTACATAAGCCTCCAGCGAGGTAGAAAAGTTCTGCGTTGTATTCCTGTTGTTGCTGATCACCAGGTTCTCCGTACTCTGGCCCAGGCGAACAACGGCTGTCAACACCCTTGACCCATTTACCAGGTACCTCCCTTTCACATTCAGGCTTTGCTCAAAGAAAGAACCGGTGCGCAAAATGCTATTATCATACACCTTCGCTTTATTGCCACTGCCGGAGCCCGCAGGCACCAGCCTCCCGTTCACATCATATACGTAGTTGCTGTTATCAAACTCAAGATCGCGCACAGCAGGTCCATAACTAAACGCTTCATTTGTCTCAGGTCCACGCCATTGTAAGGCGCCTCCTGCTGAACGACCCTGCACATAATCCGACTGCAGTGCAGGCGTACGGTTGGCCTGCTTGATAGTAGCAATACTGCTAAATCCACCGCTGATCATCAGCCTCCTGGTATAAGCAGGCTTTATATGTATGCCATCTTTCCTGACTATGACCTTACGAACATTTTCCTGCCCGTTATAATGATAACTCCTGCGAAATAAAGCCCTGTTGATGTTATTGGTAGAATCAGTAATGATAGATTTACTCCAGGGAAGGCTGTCCTTGCTGATGAGGTCCAGGTAATCTTTCGACAGCACAGGCTTCACGTCCTGCGCTATAGCGAATACCGGCAATAATAATGATACGAGTAGCAATCGTCTCATGCACTTCGATTTGGTGGAAAAGGGATATTCTATAGTATGGATGCCGTGGCAAAACACATTACATACGAGCCCTGAAAATAAATTTCAGAACCCCGGTTTGAATTTCGTAAGTATTGCTTTGGATAGCGTAATAGCAAGGGCCCTGGTGCATCGTAGCTTTGCTCTATCAAAACAAAACAGATCATGAAACAGAAAAAAGTATGGTTTATTACAGGCGCTTCCAAGGGACTCGGCCTGGCACTCGTTCAACAATTACTGGCCAAAGGCTATACCGTAGCCGCCACTTCCAGGGATAAGTCAGCATTAAAAATAGCAGTGGGCGACAATAATAATTTTCTGCCCCTCGGTGTTGACCTCAACAGCGAAGCAAGCGTTCAAAAAGGAATCGATGAAACCGTTAACCAGTTCGGTCAGATAGATGTTGTGGTAAACAACGCAGGTTATGGCCTTGTTGGTGGTTTGGAAGAACTCTCAGATGCAGAAGCAAGAAAGAATTTCGACGTTAACGTATTTGGTACGTTGAACGTGATCCGCAAAGTGTTGCCTTATTTACGCGCACAGCAGTCGGGCCATATCTTCAACATCTCTTCCATTGGTGGATTCATCGGCACCTTCCCCGGCTTTGGCATTTATTGCGCTACCAAATTCGCTGTAGAAGGATTGACAGAATCTTTATCAACAGAGATCAAGTCTTTTGGCCTCAAAGCGACCATCGTTTCTCCCGGTTATTTCAGAACACAATTCCTTTCATCCGAGTCGTTGGGTCTTCCCGAAAATCCAATCGAAGCGTATAAGGAAGTAAGAGAATCACAAGCGCTTCACCAAAGTACCATCAATGGCAATCAGCTGGGTGATCCCGACAAAGCAGCGTTGGCAATGATTCAGGTAGCAGAATCTCAAAATCCTCCCTTGCATTTGTTCCTCGGCAGTGATGCATACAACATGGCGTACAACAAGATCAACTCTGTTCGCCAGGAACTGGAAGAATGGAAATCTGTGACCGTGTCAACAGCTTTTGAACATGAGGCAGTTGAGGCATGAGCCCCGCAAGACAATTCTATGTGTGCAGGTTGGAAGAGATAGATAATGCAGTCCTTCACCAGCATCGTACGGGATACCACGCCATCAGCCTGATCGCAGGTAATACACCGGGAGCAGTGAGCACATTGCGCTTTTGCAATCCGCAGGGGCCATTAGCAGGCGAACCATTGCCCAAAAAACAAGCCGGGTTCGCCTGCTATTTTAACCCGGCTTTTCTTTCTGCCGGTATGCACGAGATGTTGCAATCACTGCCGATGTTCAAGAAAGGGACCAGCCCGGTGTATTTTTTAAATCCAGCCCAGGGAAGTCATATCCGCCGGTTATTCGAAAAGATGCTGGAAGAAGTAAACAACAATTACATCTATAAGTATGAACTGTTGGGCAATTACCTCGCTACCATCATTCACCAGGTGCTGAAAATACAACCGTCGATCAGAGAATAATAAAACAGGATAATATGAAAGGCAGGCATTGTTTTTTTAGAAATACTTAATGACCCGATCAACGGAAGCCAGTCACATTTGTTTAGATTTGAATGATGGCATCTGCGAAATACATTTTCATACTGCTAACAGCCTGGCTATTTTGCTCGGGCTGTTTTCGCCGTTGGGTGATGACGGACAAGCAGGTTAAAAAATACTACGCCAACAAGCCCGTTAAGCCTACCTTCTTTACCATACAAAATGATTCGGCCTCGTTGTTTTGCGCTACTACAGGCTCCGACACCCTGCCTCCCCTGTTGATGATCCATGGAGCGCCCGGCGCCTGGTATGGCAGCCGCATCCTGCTCGACGATCCGGTTCTGCAAAAGAAATTTCACCTCATCGCTGTCGACCGGCCCGGTTACCATAAGTCGCGCTTCAGGAATAAGCGAAAGTCTGTTACTTCCATTACTACCCAGGCTACTATCATTCACGAAGCGCTCCGCCTCAACCGGTCACATCAGCAGGGCGTGGTCATGGGCAGTTCTTACGGAGCACCCATTGCCGCTAAAGTAGCGTTGCTATACCCTGGCGAGTTCAACCACCTGGTGATGCTGGCTGCCGCCATAGATCCTGACATAGAAAAATTCTGGTGGTTTCACCCCTGGGTCCAAAGCGGCTTTCCTTACATCTTCTTCCCCCGCTTCCTCAAAAGCGCTACCGACGAGAAGTTCTCCCACGCCAATGAACTGAGACTGCTGGCGCCCGAATGGCAAAAGCTTTCCATCCCGGTTACGGTAGTCCAGGGCGGCGCAGACGATATTATCGAGCCGGCCAACATCGATTATGCTAAAAAGGTATTGCAAGGCAAGCCGGCCAACTTCATCTTTCTGCCCAATGCCGGCCACCTCATCCGCATGCAACGGCCTGACGTTGTGCGTGCTATCTTACTCAATCCCCTGCCCGGCACGCCAACTACCATCGGAACCAGTAAATAATCCTCCGGGACTTCCGGCAAAGGACTGCCAATGATGTGCAAACGTGGCCTCAGGCATGTGTCAACCATGTGTCAAATGGGCCCTTTCCCCAATGAAGCACACATGCCTGACACATGGTTCACACATGGATGGAGCGATACCGGGTTGACTATCTGACTATTATCTCAAACCTGAATTTGACTGCGTGCTCAACAAGCGCCCAGGCTCAATACCAGGCGGCTCTCCCGACGCGCACACGAACGCTTGTTCCCTGGTTTTTACGTATTTAGCGAAAATTTTACAGTAAAAATCCCCCCACATTGTAAAAAATGTTTTTCTTTGCGGTGTCAAAAGCATTTGAATCAACAGCATATTCACATTTGAAATGCAAAAAAATCTCACCATAATACTCGCTGATGTAGTAGCGCAAAGCGTTATTACTATAGTGCGTGGGGTTTTTGCTGTACAACTCCGTACAGTTTTTGTTAGTCGTCCTGTTCCCGTCAGGGTACGACGTTGATACTCATTTACCATAGTATCCCCTATTTTTTTCGGAACTATGCCCCAACCGGGGGTTCGTGTCTCTCGCAGTGTCGTCCGCTGCATTTGTTCACATTCTTATAGTCTTGTCAAAAACAATGGAAACGCAACATCAATTCCAGATACTTGTAGCCAATGAAAGTCATCTCGACTTCGCACAGATTATTGTCGACGAGATGGAGTCATCTGCCAAAGCACGTGGCACCGGCATCGCCAAACGCTCGCCGGATTATATCAAACAGAAAATGCGCGAAGGGAAAGCGGTAATCGCCTTTAACCAGGATGGCATATGGGCAGGCTTTTGCTATATCGAAACCTGGAGCCATGGCGAATACGTAGCCAACTCCGGCCTCATCGTGTCGCCTGTTTTCAGAAAAGGTGGTGTAGCCAAGATGATCAAGAAGAAGATCTTCGAACTGAGCCGCAAGCTATACCCCGAAGCCAAGATATTCGGGCTTACCACTGGTCTGGCAGTTATGAAGATCAACAGTGAGTTGGGCTATGAGCCGGTTACCTATTCCGAGCTTACACAGGACGAAGCCTTCTGGGCCGGCTGTAAAAGCTGTGTGAATTACGAGATCCTGATGAGCAAGGAAAGGAAGAACTGTATGTGTACCGCCATGCTCTATGATCCCAAAGATCACTACGAGCCAGAAGAAACCAAACAATTCTTCGAAGAGAAGAAAGGCATGCTGGAACGCTTACTGCGCATCAAGCAATGGAAACTCCTGCAACCTTTCCTGAAGAAAGATCACAAGGACGACCACAACCCTAAAATGGTAACCGTAAGCAGGAAGCGTTCATTACTGCACTACTTTTTCAACTTATAATCATCAATCATAACTCCCATACATCAGCAATGAAAAAAATAGTTTTAGGATTCAGCGGCGGACTTGATACTTCGTTTTGTGTAAAGTACCTGGGTGAAGACAAAGGTTATGAAGTACATAGCATCATCGTTAACACCGGTGGCTTCAGTGAAGAAGAATTAAAGCAGATCGAAGCCCATGCTTACAAACTGGGTGTTAAAACACATACGACTGTTAATGCCGTTCAATCCTATTACGACCGTATCATCAAGTACCTGATCTATGGGAATGTATTGAAGAACAACACATATCCTTTGAGCGTAAGTGCTGAAAGGTTGAGCCAGGCAGTACATATTGCCGAGCACGTGCAAAAGCTGAAAGCGGATGCTGTAGCACACGGTAGCACCGGCGCCGGTAACGACCAGGTACGTTTCGATATGATTTTCCACATCATGATCCCCGGCGTGGAGATCATCACTCCTATCCGCGACCTGAAGCTGAGCCGCGAAGCAGAGATCGAATACCTGAAAGGAAAGGGCGTGGACATGAACTTCGCCAAAGCGATGTACTCTATCAATAAAGGATTGTGGGGAACGAGTGTAGGAGGCAAAGAGACCCTTTCATCCAAAGGCATGTTGCCCGAAGAAGCATGGCCAACACAGGTTACCAAAACCGGTAGCGAAGAAGTAAAACTGAGCTTCGTAAAAGGAGAACTGAAAGCCGTTAACGGCAAATCATTCGGCCATCCTACAGAAGCTATTCAATACCTGCAAACCATTGCAGGCCCATACGGTGTAGGCCGCGACATCCACGTAGGCGACACCATCATCGGTATCAAGGGACGCGTAGGCTTTGAAGCCGCTGCACCGATGGTGATCCTGAAAGCACACCATGCCCTCGAAAAACACGTGCTCACCAAATGGCAGCTGAACTGGAAAGATCAGCTGGCACAGTTCTATGGCAACTGGTTGCACGAAGGACAGATCATGGACCCTGTAATGCGTGATATTGAAGCCTACCTGGAAAACGCACAACAAAATGTAACAGGCGAAGTATATGTACAACTGTTGCCTTACCGCTTCCAGGTTATCGGTATCGAATCACCTTATGATCTGATGAGCAGCAAGTTTGGCAAATATGGAGAGATGAATACCGGCTTTACCGGCGAAGATGTTCGCGGGTTCAGCAAGATATTCGGCAACCAGACTTCGATCTGGACGTCAGTGAAGGAAGAGAATAAGAAATAGAAGAAAAGTAAGATTATGAGCAAGCAAGTAAAAGTAGGTATCGTTGGAGGAGCAGGTTATACCGGTGGTGAACTGATCCGTTTGTTGGTTAATCACCCGTATGTAGCTGTTTCTTTTATTCATAGCCGCAGCAATGCCGGCAAGCCCGTTTATTCCGTACATGAAGACCTCGTAGGCGAAACTGACTGGCAATTCACCGGCGAACTGAGCCAGGATGTAGATGTAATATTCCTGTGTGTAGGCCACGGCGAAGCCAAAAAGTTCCTCGCAGAAAATCCATTCGATGCGAAGATCAAGGTGATCGATCTGTCACAGGATTTTAGACTGGGCCGGCAATCGGCAATCGACAATCGGCAGTTTGTATACGGACTTCCTGAATTGAATCGGGACAAGATCAGAACTGCATCCAATGTAGCCAACCCAGGCTGTTTTGCCACTGCTATTCAGCTTGGCTTATTGCCACTGGCCAAAGCAGGATTGCTGGATCATGTGTATACCACAGGCATCACGGGTTCCACCGGTGCTGGACAAAGCCTTTCATCGACTTCTCACTTCAGCTGGAGAGCCAATAACATCCAGGCTTATAAAACGCTGAACCATCAGCACCTGAATGAGATTGGCGAGTCGCTTCTGCAACTGCAACCCAAAGGCCAGATCGATGTGAGCTTCGTTCCCTGGAGAGGCGATTTTACCCGTGGTATCTTCATCAGCTCACAACTGGATTGCGACCTTACCGAACAAGAGTTGAATGACCTGTACAGGGATTTTTACAGCGGTCATCCATTTACCATCGTGAGCAGCCAACCTATCTTCTTAAAGCAGGCGGTGAACACCAACAAGTGTATCATCCAGCTGGAGAAAGTAGGTAGCAAGCTGGTGGTGCATTCCATCATCGACAACCTGCTGAAAGGTGCGTCAGGACAGGCCGTGCAGAACATGAACCTGCTCTTTGGTCTCGATGAATGCGCCGGGCTCAAACTCAAGGCTAATTATTTCTAAATACAAGCTCAAAACGTAGTAGACCATGAAGTTATTTGACGTTTATCCTATCAACGACATCACCATCGTAAAAGCCCAGGGCTCCAACGTATGGGATGCAAATGGCGAACAATACCTTGACCTGTATGGCGGTCATGCGGTAATATCTATTGGCCATACCCATCCTCACTACGTTCAGCGACTTACCGAGCAACTCAATAAAGTAGGTTTCTATTCCAACTCTATACGAATCCCTTTACAGGAAGAACTGGCCACTAAGCTGGGCAAGGTTTCCGGTAAGGAAGATTATCAACTCTTCCTGTGCAACTCCGGCGCCGAAGCCAATGAGAATGCACTGAAGCTGGCCTCCTTCTACAATGGCCGCAAGAAGATCATTGCTTTTAAGAAAGCATTCCACGGAAGAACTTCGCTCGCTGTAGCTGCTACCGACAATCCGTCGATCGTTGCTCCGGTGAACCAAACGAATAACGTGATCTTCCTGCCCTTCAATGATGAAGATTCACTGGAAGCGTGCTTCAAAGCACAAGGCAATGAAATATCTTCTGTGATCATCGAAGGCATACAGGGCGTAGGCGGCATCAACGTAGCCTCCGTTTCCTTCCTGCAAAAGATCAGGCAGCTGTGTGATCAGTATAATGCTGTGTTTATTGCCGACAGTGTACAGTGTGGTTATGGCAGAAGTGGTAAATTCTTCTCCCAGGATTACGCTGGTGTAAATGCCGATATCTACTCCATGGCCAAAGGCATGGGTAATGGTTTCCCTGTTGCAGGCATCATCATCGCTCCGAAAATACAAGCCAAACATTTCATGCTGGGTACCACCTTCGGTGGCAACCACCTGGCTTGCGCCGCAGCACTGGCCGTACTGGAAGTAATAGAAAAAGAGAACCTGATCGCTAACGCCGCTGAAGTAGGCAACTACCTGATGGAGCAGTTGAAAGCCATCCCCGAGTTGAAGAACGTAAGAGGATATGGCCTGATGATCGGGTTCGATGTACCGGAAGAACTGAAGGACCTGAAGAAGAACCTGCTGTGGAAGCACAAGATCTTCACTGGTGAGGCAAAACCCAATGTGATCCGTTTGCTGCCATCATTGGCATTGACGAAGAAAGATGCCGATCAGTTCCTCGAAGCCGTGAAAGAAGAAGTAGCAGTATTGGCGCCCGCACACTAAACATACAGCCGTTAACACTTTAAAAATCGCAGACTCGGGATGAGAAACTTTATTTCTGTTCATGATGTTGCCAACATCAAAGACCTCGTAGCAAAGGCATTAAGTTACAAAGCAGATCCGTTAAAAGACAAATCGCTTGGCGCTCATAAACGCATTGGTTTGCTGTTCCTCAATCCCAGTATGCGTACCCGCCTTAGTACCCAGATCGCTGCACAAAACCTGGGTATGGAAGCCATAGTGTTCAACGTAGGCCAGGAAGGTTGGGCATTGGAGTTTGAAGAAGAAGCCATCATGAGCGGCAGCACGGTAGAGCACGTGAAAGACGCTGCGCCTATCATGGGCAAGTACTTCGACGTTCTCGCCATCCGCACCTTCCCTTCCCTCAAGAACCGTGAAGACGATTACAGCGAGTTGTTCATTAAGCAATTCATCAAATACGCTGGCATACCGGTCGTAAGCCTGGAAAGCGCTACCCTGCATCCCTTGCAGAGCCTTACAGACGTTATCACCATCAATGAAATACTGACCAGTCAGCAGGCGCCTGCGAAGCGCCCTAAGATCGTGCTCACCTGGGCTCCCCACGTAAAGCCATTACCACAATGCGTGGCCAACAGCTTTTCACAGTGGATCAATGCCTGGGGGCAAGCCGACTTCGTGATCACCCATCCCGAAGATTATGAGCTGGATACCCAGTTCACCAACGGCGCTACCATCACGCACAACCAGGACGAGGCACTGAAAGGTGCCGACTTCGTATACGTGAAGAACTGGAGCACTTTCAACCATGAATACGGCCGCATCTATACCAACGATCCGGCCTGGATGCTCACCAATCAGAAGCTGGCGCTTACCAACAATGCCAAAGTGATGCACTGTTTGCCAGTAAGAAGGAACGTGGAGCTGAGCGATGAGATCCTCGATGGCCCCAACAGCATCGTTACACAGGAAGCCTCCAACCGCGTGTGGGCAGCACAAGCCGTACTTAGTGAAATCCTCAAAGCAAACTATTAAACAACGCTTTTGGAAAAGTTATTCGTTGTCAAGATTGGTGGTAACATTATAGATGATGAAGCAAAGCTGGCTGCATTCCTTACTTCCTTTGCAGCCCTGCCTGGAAAGAAGATACTGATCCATGGTGGTGGCAAACTGGCTACTCGCCTGGCAGAAGAGATGAAAGTTCCCCAGCAAATGGTTGATGGCCGCCGCATTACCGATGCGGAGACGCTGAAGATCGTGACGATGGTATATGCCGGCTACATCAATAAAAACGTGGTGGCCCAATTGCAGGCCCGTGGCGCCAACGCCATTGGTCTCAGTGGCGCCGACGGCAACGTGATCCAGGCGCATAAAAGAGTGCACCCTACCCTCGACTATGGCTTTGTAGGCGATGTAGACAGCGTGAATGCCCCACTGCTCAAAGCCCTGTTCGATCAGAACCTGGCTATTGTACTGGCGCCGATCACCCACGATAAGCAGGGATTGCTGTTGAACACCAATGCCGACACCATTGCCCAGGAAACCGCCAAAGGATTGAGCGGCCACTTCGATGTGCAGCTGATCTACTCCTTTGAGAAAAGCGGTGTGCTGCTCGACGCCAACGACGATAGCACGGTGATCGGTTCTATCAACCCATCCTACTATCAGCAACTGAAAGCTGAACAAAAGATATTTGCAGGCATGATCCCCAAGCTGGACAATGCCTTTGCTGCCCTCAACAGTGGCGTGAAGAAAGTGATCATCGGAAAAGCAGAGCAGCTACAACAATTAATAACCGGCTCATCCGGTACAACCATTATCAATGAGTAGTGACCGAATAACCATATTACAGGAGAACGCGATCGCTTTACTCAAACAACTGATCGCTACTCCTTCATTCAGTAAAGAAGAAGACCAAACGGCTGCTATACTGGAACAATTCCTGCAGCAACATACTATCAAGTCCAACAGGTACCTCAACAATGTATGGGCTGTTAATCAGCACTTCGATCCGGCCAAACGCACCATCATACTCAATTCACACCACGATACAGTAAAACCCAACAAAGGCTACACACTCGATCCATTTACTCCCATCGAAAAGGATGGTAAATTATTCGGCCTCGGCAGTAATGATGCAGGCGGACCACTGGTGTCATTGATCAGCACCTTCCTGTATTACAACGACCGTACCGATCTGAAATATAACCTGCTGCTGGCTCTCTCTGCAGAAGAAGAGATATCCGGCAAGAACGGCATCGAAGCATTGCTGCCAGCCTTACAGGAAACACAAAGCCATATTGTGATCGACAGTGGCATCGTAGGTGAGCCCACTCAAATGCAGATGGCAGTGGCCGAACGTGGCCTGATGGTACTGGATTGCCTTTCGCATGGCAAGGCTGGCCATGCAGCCCGCAATGAAGGCGAGAATGCCATCTACAAAGCCCTCGCCGATATAGAATGGTTCCGTAACTACCAGTTCCCCAAAGTATCCGATCTGCTGGGGCCGGTGAAAATGACGGTTACTGTTATCGAAACCGACAACAAAGCACACAACGTAGTGCCCGCCCAGTGTAAGTTTGTAGTAGACGTGCGGGTGAATGAACTATATACATTCGAAGAAGTATTGGAAGTGATCCGCGCCAACGTACAGTGCGAAGTGCAGCCCCGTAGCACACGCCTTCGCTCTACCTCTATTGCGCTCGACCACCCGCTTACCAAAGCAGGTATCGCGCTCAACAGGTCATATTACGGCTCACCCACCACATCTGATAAAGCCCTCATGCCTTTCCAGACACTCAAGATGGGTCCCGGTGATTCCGCCCGCAGCCACACGGCAGATGAGTTTATTTATGTAGACGAGATCAAGGAAGGCATTAAATTGTACATCCAACTTTTAAACCAGGTATTATGAAGCTCTGGCAAAAAGAAAACACTGCTATTTCAGCACAGATTGAAAAGTTCACTGTAGGAAGAGATAAAGAATTCGACATCCTGCTGGCGAAGTATGACGTGGAAGGTTCTATTGCCCATGTAACCATGCTGGGAGAAGTAGGCCTGATGAGCAAAGAAGATGCAGCCAAAGCCGTAAAAGGCTTGCAAACGATACAACAGGAAATTGCAGACGGCAAGTTCGTTATCGAAGACGGCGTTGAAGATGTGCATTCGCAAGTAGAGCTGCTGCTGACCCAGCGCATTGGAGAAGCCGGCAAAATGATACACAGCGGCCGCAGCCGTAATGACCAGGTGGCGGTAGATATAAAACTGTACCTGCGTGCAGAAGTGCTGGCAGTGAAAGAGGAAGTAAAGCAACTCTTCGACCTGCTCATCGCACAAAGCGAAAAATTCAAACAACACTTATTACCGGGATATACCCATCTCCAGATTGCCATGCCCTCATCGTTTGGCCTGTGGTTAGGCGCCTACGCTGAAGGTTTGGTGGATGACCTGGAACTGTTGGCGGCCGCCTACGCAGTGGCCAATAAAAACCCATTAGGCAGCGGCGCCGGCTATGGTTCTTCCTTCCCCCTGAACCGTACCCGCACCACCGAGCTGCTACATTTTGGCGCTCTGAACGCTAATTCCGTGTACGCCCAAATGAGCCGCGGCAAAACAGAACGTGTAGTAGCTACCGGCATCAGCGCCGTGGCCGCCACCCTCAGCCGCCTGGCAATGGATTGCTGCCTGTATATAAACCAGAATTTCGGTTTTATCTCCTTCCCTTCGGAGCTGACTACCGGCAGCAGCATTATGCCCCATAAAAAGAACCCTGACGTGTTTGAGCTCATCCGCGCCAAGTGCAACCGCATACAAGGCACGCCCAACGAGCTCACCCTGCTGGTCAATAATCTGCCTTCCGGCTACCACCGCGACCTCCAGCTCACCAAGGAGATCCTGTTCCCGGCTATTGAAACACTGAAAGATTGCCTGCAGATGACGGGCCTCATGTTGTCGAATATGACGGTAACAGAGAACATCCTCGATGATGCGAAATACAAATATCTCTTTAGCGTGGAAGCGGTAAATGAGCTGGTCAATAAAGGCATTCCCTTCCGCGATGCTTACAAGCAGGTAGGCAACGACATTGAAAAAGGCACATTCTCATTCGATTATAAGAAACAACTGCATCACACCCATGAAGGAAGCATCGGCAACCTGTACAACGATTACATTGTGCAGGCCATGGACAAGGTGATCGGCAAGTTCTGAGCAGAACTTAATCAGCTAAACAAAAAAATCCCTCTCTGGCAATAGTCCGGAGAGGGATTTGTATTTTAAACCAGTGCTGAGATACTTAGATATCCAGCTTGGCGTATTTGGCGTGGCTTTCGATGAACTCGCGGCGGGGCGCTACTTCATCTCCCATCAGCATGCTGAAGATACGATCGGCCTCGGCAGCACTCTCGATCGTCACTTGCTTCAGGGTACGTGAGTCAGGATTCATGGTGGTATCCCACAGCTGGGTAGCGTTCATTTCACCCAAACCTTTGTATCGCTGAATGTTTACGCTGTCTTCTTTACCGGCGCCGAATTTAGTAACCCATCCTTTACGCTGCTCTTCATTCCAGGCGTAAGCCTGATCCTTTCCCTTCTTCACGAGGTACAGCGGCGGCTGAGCAATGTATACATAGCCTTGCTCTACCAGGGGAGCCATATAGCGGTAAATAAATGTCAGGATCAGCGTGGCGATGTGGCTACCGTCCACGTCGGCATCGGTCATGATGATGAGCTTGTGGTAGCGAAGCTTGGCCAGGTTCAGCGCCTTGGGGTCTTCAGGCGTACCTACGGTAACACCCAGGGCGGTATACATATTGCGGATTTCCTCGTTCTCGTAGATCTTGTGCTCCATTGCCTTCTCAACGTTCAGGATCTTACCACGCAGCGGCAGGATGGCCTGGAACGAGCGGTCGCGGCCCTGCTTGGCAGTACCACCCGCTGAGTCACCTTCGACAAGGAACAGCTCGCAACGCTCAGGATCACGGTCAGAACAGTCGGCCAGTTTACCGGGCAGACCGCCACCGCTCAGTACGCTCTTACGCTGTACCAGCTCACGGGCCTTGCGCGCCGCAGCACGGGCCTGTGCCGCCAGGATCACCTTCGATATGATATTCTTTGCTTCCTTGGGATTCTCTTCCAGGTATTTCTCCAGCACTTTGGATACCGTGCTGTCCACAACACCCATTACATCACTGTTGCCCAGCTTGGTCTTCGTCTGACCTTCAAACTGAGGCTCAGGCACCTTCACAGAGATGATGGCGCTAAGACCTTCGCGGAAGTCATCGCCTTCGATCTCTACCTTAGCCTTCTCGAAGAGGTTCTCCCGGTCGCCATATGATTTGAACATACGCGTCAGCGCACGACGGAAACCGGAAACGTGCGTACCACCTTCGATGGTATTGATGTTGTTTACGTAGGAGTAAATATGCTCGTTGTAGCTGTCGTTGTAAGTAAGGGCTACTTCTACTGCTACATTGCTCTTTTCATCGCGGCCTTCCACGTAGATGATCTGTGGGATGAGGTTGTTCCTGCCGGCGTTCTTGTCCAGCATGGCAACGAATTCGGTGATACCACCTTCGCTATAGAAGGTTTTGGAGTAAGTAGCACCTTCCACACCATCTACTGTTTCCTCCTTTTCACGGAGATCATTCAAGGTGATGCTGATACCCCTGTTCAGGTAAGCCAGCTCACGCAAACGGCCTTCGAGAATATCTTTCTTATAAACACCCACTGTGAAAATGCTGGTATCGGGCCAGAAGTGAACAGTAGTACCTGTTTTATCGGAAACGCCGATTTCCCGTACATCGTATTGCGGAACACCGATACGGTATTCCTGCTCGAATATCTTTCCTTCACGTTGCACGGTTACATGCAGGAGTGTGCTCAATGCGTTTACGCAACTCACACCCACACCGTGCAGACCGCCGGAAACTTTGTAGGTATCTTTATCGAACTTACCACCGGCGTGCAACACCGTCATTACAATTTCCAGCGCACTTTTCTTTTCCTTGCTATTGATACCCGTAGGGATACCACGGCCATCATCTATTACAGAAATAGAGTTGTCTTCATGAATCGTTACAACAATATTTTTACAGTATCCGGCAAGCGCCTCATCAATCGAGTTGTCCACGACCTCATATACCAGGTGGTGCAGGCCCTTTTCGCCAATATCGCCGATATACATGGCAGGACGCTTACGTACCGCTTCCAAACCCTCCAACACCTGTATACTATCTGCTCCATATCCATTGGTGGCGGGGGTAAGAATTTCATTGGTTTCTGTAGCCATAAATGCTTGTGAAAATGCTTGTGTAAGTTAAGAATGTTGATTCCGGCAAATGTACGAAAATTAAGGCTTTTAGCCGCTTTTGGAGGGCCATTTTATGCACCTTTTTTCACCGTTTAATGCCTTGTTTTTGAACCCTTGAAACACCCGTTTTTGGCCACCTTTCCGACCCGTTTTTTACCCCTCTTTCAACCTTCGTAGTTTTACTGCACGATATTTGTTATGAAATAACCGCGACCCATTCAATAACTATGGATTCAAAAAACCTCTCCCAGATCACCTTTGATTTTTCCGAAGGACAACCGCAGGAAAATGCCTCTGTAGGCGTAAGGGTAAAGTCCCTCAAGTCTGCAGAAACACCCGTAGAAAAGCAGGCGCCAGCGCCAATACCTGAGCCGGAGGTGGCTGTTGCCACACCTGCCAAACCGGTAGTTAAAAAATCTACCCGTGGCCGGAAATCCCTCAAGGCATTGGACGCAGAAGCAGACCTGGTCAACATTCCAGCCGACGAGAAACTCTTCCAGCGTCAGTACTACTCCATTGGTGAAGTAGCCGAAATGTTCGGCGTCAATCAATCCTTATTGCGCTTTTGGGAAAACGAGTTCGACATTATCCAGCCGCGTAAGAACAGGAAAGGTGACCGTCATTTCAGGCCAGTAGACATCAAGAACCTGGAGCTCATCTACGACCTGTTGCGCCGCCGCAAGCTCACCATCGAAGGCGCCAAAGACTTCCTGAAGAAGAACAAACAAGGCCGCGAAAGCTTTGAAATGATCCAGTCGCTACAAAAAGTAAAAGAATTTTTACTGGAGATAAAAGCGTCGTTGTAAACTACTCCTTTGTTATGATCACACCTGGCTCCTTAGAAGCCAGCTTGATCTTCATTTCCCGCATCAGCGCTATGATAGCGAGGTTCGTATCCTGCCGTAAAGCATTGAAATCGGCAATAGGTATAGTAGCCGTGAAGAACTCCACATTTATGAGATAAGTATCCTTAACAATATCAGATAGAAACACAGTATAATTTTCCACCACAGGATTGCGCCCCTGCAAAAGATGCTGAATACGCATGATAAACTGATCTATTGTATCATGCGGCGTGTCATTACTCAACTCCAGTTGAATAAAAGCCCGGCGCTGCGTACGCAGTGAAAGGTTATCCATGATGCTATCTACCATCTGTTTGTTGGGCATGGTCACATACGTCTTCTGGTCGGTACGGATGCGCGTGCTGCGCAAACCGATCTTCTCCACCGTACCAGTGATGGATTGCACCTTCACCAGGTCGCCCACCATAAAAGGTTTATCGAAAAATATAATGAACGAAGCGATCAGGTTTTCCAGGCTTTCCCGGGTAGCCAGCGCGATGGCCGCGCCACCGATACTCAGGGCCGTGATCAGGTTGGTAATGGGATAATGAAAAGCCAGCTTCAACACCATCAGCACACCGATGATCACCAGCAACGCCTTGAAGAAATCCTTAAAAAACACCACGAGCTGATTGTCCGTCTGGTCAGGTGTCAGGTCTGCTTTGTGCTGCAGGATCATCGCCACAAAATCAATAATACGCAGCAATAACCAGATGAAAGTTAGAATAAGCACAATGATGGCAACGCCATCGATCATACCGTGCAGCCTAATTTTATACAAGCCAATATCAAACAGCTTCGGGAAAGTAAGCTTGTCCAGCGAAACAATACACACGAGCAGCAGGAGGAAAGTTTCGAGCGGAGAAACGACCAGGTTCACAAAAGACTTCTTGTCGACACCACTGGCAAACCGGTGAATGATGCGGTATATCAAACCGGCAATGTAGCGTGAAAGGTAACGTTTAAAGAGAACGGCTAACAGTATAGAACCACCTACCAGCAAATAGCTTCGGATCGTATTATCGAGAAAAACGCCATCCAGAAATCTGTCCATGCTGCAAATTTAAACAAAACAGCAGTTAACGATAAGTATATATCTCCAGTTGCTTATCGCGCAGCAGGTATAAGTTCGCAGGCATGATCTTGATCTTCCGGGCGCTTTGCATACTGGCGGGAATGGGGTATTGCTGCCAGTTCAACGTGCCGATCTCATAGCGGTGCAACAAGCTGGCATCCCGGCCAAAGATGGTGTTATTAATAACGGAGAAGTCCGTCCAGCCAGTCAGTTGAATACGATTTTTAAATGCACCATAATAATCAAACAGGTAAACACCTTTCGCAGGATCGTAGAGATAAACGAGTTTATTCTGATCTACAATAAAAGAAGGCGAAGGCGTGGAATCGAAAATAAGCCTGAAATCACTGCTCTGGTCAATGATCCGGCCATCTTCCCCCACCCGTTTCAGCTTACTTTCCAGCTCATCAAAAGCCCAGAGATTATTGTCGTACGCCTGAGCGATAGACTTCACCTGAAACAATTGCTGGCGGCGCAAATCAAGCGTGGACCTTGTATTCAGGAAGCGGTCGAGGATGACCACCGTACCAAAATCTTTAAAATACAACAACACCTTCAGTGGGTTGGTGACATCGATAAAATGCACCTTACCATATTGCCGAACGTTGTTGAACACAGCAATAGAATCACCTGCAGGACCCATCTTCTTCAGCTGCCCTGTCTGGTTCAGCACATAAATATTACCAAGATTGTCAACCGTGAAGTCGGTGAATTCGCCGGGTATCGTACGTTGCAGCACAAAAAAAGAATCCTGCACACTGCCGCCGTGGTTCGTGTCCACACGAACCACACCAGTTTGCGCAGCACACGCCATGCACACCATTACAAAAAAACATAGTATCGTAGACCGTATAAACATTAGCTGGCCGATTGACCGCGAATAATCTTATGTTCTAAATCGGGATACCTCGATTGAAGCGTCAACCCCTCACCATCAAACACCGCATACGTATAATAACGGATCCAGTCACCCAAATTGATATACCGGCTATCCTTATTGAGCGTAAAATCGATGGGCAGGTGCCGGTGACCGAAAATAAGATATTTATAAGCCTTCTTTTGCAGCACTTCCTTACAGTAAATGATCAGCCATTCATTCTCCTCACCAAAGAACTTCTCATCTGTTTGGCCAGTCATCGCCCTGCTGCGACGGCTCAGATAATTGGCCAGGCCCATCCCTATATAAGGAGGCAGAGCGCCAAATAACCAGCGGCACACGGGGTTCCTGAACACCTTTTTAATGAACTTGTAACCATGATCGCCAGGCCCCAGGCCATCCCCATGACCCACCAGGAAATGCTGCCCGTTAAATTCAAACTCTTTAGGTTCAAAATATACCGGGATATTCAGCTCCTTTTGAAAGTAGTCCGTCATCCACATATCATGATTGCCCACAAAAAAATGCACGGGGATGCCAGCATCAGTGATCTCAGCCAGCTTACCCAGCAGGCGCACATAACCCTTGGGCACCACCATCCGGTACTCATACCAGAAATCAAACATATCCCCCACGATAAAGATCACCGCAGCATCCTGCTTTATCTCATCGAGGAAAGCCACGATCTGTTTTTCCCGTATTAAACTCGCAGCCGCATCCGGCGCACCAAGATGAAAATCGGAGAGAAAATATACCTTTTTACCAGCGGGAATATTCATTATATAAACCTCAAAGATTTGCTAAAAGAAACCAGACTGACCATTACTTTCCTTACGATCACGATACTCCAGCACACTGCCGGAAGCGATGAATGGCTTATTAGCCACATCCTGGTTGTACCAATAGATCCAGGCAAGCGTATCCTTTTCATTGATCACCACGTTCACCGGCTCCCTTCTGTACAAAGGCGCTCCGCCATCTTCAGGGAAAACACCTTCATAATCGTCCAGCTGGTGGAAAGCCCAGTCAAACTCCTCTTTATTATTCAACTGGTACAGTTCGCCGGTTATCCATGCATCCTCATTCACAGGAATGGCGGCCGGGTACTCACCCATGTCAAACAATTTGCCCTGTACTTTGGCAGGACCGATCAACGTAAAATAGCGACTTATGTAGCCGTAAGCAGGATGATGGAACCCGCTGAGCAGGGAACCATATACAAAGAGTTGATATATTTCAGAAGACATTATACTTGAGTTATTGATCTACCAGGAATACGTATACTTCTTTGGGACCATGTACCCCCACCACGAGCGTTTTCTCGATGTCGGCCGTACGGCTGGGCCCGGTAGCAAAAGTGATCAGGGAAGGGAGGTTGGCGCCATACTTTTCTTTGGCCTGCTGCAGACCGTCGCGGATATCGTACACCAGCTGATTGGTATAAGCAATGCATATATGCACAGGCGCATAAACACTCACCGTACGTCCGCTTTGCTGCCCGGCACTCAGGACGATAGAGCCCGTCCGTGCCACCAGCCACTCACAGGTGGTAATAGCTGCGTCACAACTGGCTACGTCACCATGATTGAAATACGTAAAACCACCGGCCGAAAGATCGCCCCTCAGCTTATCCTCCCGGCAATAGATCTTATCCCATTTATTATGGGCCAATACCTGCTGCAACTGCGCAGCCAGCTCCTGTTGGTTGAGACAAAAAACAAACTTGCCCTGGAGCCTGGAGAACTGCTCGGCAAACTGCACTTCCAGTTCCTGCTGAGAAGGCTGGAACACAGAACTGTTGCCCTCACTTTGCGGAAAAGGAAGAGGCGTTGACTGAGTCAACGCCTTCCGTATTTTCTTTAGAATACTTTCCCTTGCAGGAGAAATCTTCATAATTACAATTAAGAGGTAGCAGGATGATTCGTCACATTGCTATCGTAAGGTGGAACGCCTTCGCTGATAGTACCACCTTCGGCGCCATGAGCAGGATTACCATCCACATCCAGCAATTTCTTTTCACCATATGGACGCTTACCAATCAGTGACTCTACATCACTTTGGAACAATACTTCCTTATCCAGCAATGCTTCAGCCAGCTTCTCTACCTGCGCTTTCTTTTCAGTCAGCAACTCCTTGGTCTTCACGTAAGCATCTTCGATCAGCTTCCTTACCTCATCATCGATCAGGCGGGAAGTCTCTTCAGAATAAGGCTTGGTGAAAGAGTTTTCAGCAGCCGGGTCATAGAAACTTACATTACCCACTTTCTCATTCATACCATAAACGGTGATCATGGAGTAAGCAATGCGGGTAACCTGCTGCAGATCATTCTGCGCACCCGTAGATATCTTACCGAAGAAAATCTCTTCACTCGCACGACCACCCAGCGTCATGCAGATCTGGTCAGTCAGCTGGTCTGTATTATACAGGTATTGCTCTTTAGGCGTGTATTGTGCGTAACCGAGTGCAGCTACACCCCTCGGAACGATCGTTACTTTCAACAGCGGATAAGCATGCTCCAGGAACCAACCGCAAATAGCGTGGCCGGCTTCGTGATAAGCAATGATCTTCTTCTCGTCGGGAGAAATGATCTTGTTCTTCTTTTCCAAACCACCGATCACCCTGTCCACTGCATCCTGGAAGTCTTCCATTTCTACCGACTGCTTGCCTTTACGGGCAGCGATCAGGGCAGCTTCATTACAGATGTTGGCAATATCAGCACCGGCAAAACCAGGCGTCTGCTCAGCCAGCTTATGAATATCCACTTTATCAGAGATCTTGATAGGCTTCAGGTGCACCTTAAAGATGTGCTCGCGGCCCTTCAGATCGGGTTTGTCGATAGAGATCTGGCGGTCGAAACGGCCTGGGCGCAACAGCGCAGAGTCCAGTACGTCAGGACGGTTGGTAGCAGCCAGCACGATGATGCCGCTCTCGCCACTGAAACCATCCATTTCCACCAGCAATTGGTTCAGCGTGCTTTCCCGCTCGTCATTACTCATCATCGCATTTTTACCACGGGCACGGCCAATAGCATCAATTTCATCGATGAATATGATACAGGGAGCTTTTTCACGCGCCTGTTTGAACAGGTCACGCACACGGCTGGCGCCCACACCTACAAACAGTTCCACGAAATCGGAACCACTCATAGAGAAGAAAGGAACCTGCGCCTCACCAGCCATCGCTTTGGCCAGCAGGGTTTTACCGGTGCCCGGAGGACCTACCAGCAAAGCACCCTTGGGTATCTTACCACCCAGAGAAGTATATTTCTTGGGATTCTTTAAGAAGTCCACGATCTCCATTACTTCCACTTTCGCTTCGTCGAGACCAGCTACATCGGAGAAGTTAATGTTTACCTTGGTGCCTTTATCAAAAAGAGTAGCCCTTGATTTACCAATGTTGAAAATACCGCCGGGGCCGCTGCCACCACCTGCGCCTCCACCCATCTTGCGCATCAGCATTACCCAGATAAGGATAATAATTACCAATGGCAATAAGAACTGGATAACACCGGTGAACCATTCTCCTTCCGTAGCGGGTTTATTAGGGACCTCGGGGATAGAGGTATGATCCTTATACCAGGCATTCAACTCCTTTTTGAACTCTTCGGCTTTGATAACCTTGAATTCAAAGTGAGGGCCTTTTTCAGAAACGCCAGGCCACTTTTGAGACAGCCGCTCTTTGTATTTCTGAAAACCAGCTTGAGTGAGGGTAATCCTGATAAGGTTCTTATTGGTGACGGTGGTTAAACTTTTAACCTCCCCTTGTTCCAGCATCTTGTAAAACTCCAGTTCATCGATCTCTTTAGCATCAGGTGTAAAAGAGCCGAATAACTGAAATGCTACCAGAACAGCAAATATGATTGCCCAAACCCAGTAGATATTGAATTTCGGGCCTTTGCGCTGGCCATTATTGTCATCACCTCTCGGGCGTAGGCGGGGAAAACCGCGTTCATTCTGTCTTGAATCGTCCTGTGACATATAGTACTTACTTCAGCTTGTTTTTCTAATTAAGGATTATAGAAGGCAAATTGTTCGAAAAACCTGTAGAAATGGCAGGGTTTCTGACAACTCCCGGTACACAATATCAAACATCCGGCCTTAAGAATCAAATTATTTATGCTCTTCGGCCTCAGCGTCACTCCACATTTCTTCCAATTTGTAGAATTTCCGGGTCTCGGGCAACATCACGTGAACCACGATATTAACGTAATCTACAAGAACCCATTGTGCTTCCTTGTGACCTTCGTGGTGATATGGCGACTCTTTCGTTACATCCTTGACGTGCGTTTCCACAAAATCGGCAATGGCCTTTACCTGGGTAGTGCTGCCAGCCTCACAAACAATAAAAAAATCAGCAATAGCTTCGGGGATTTTCCGGAGATCAAGCGATGTGATATGACTACCTTTTTTCTCCTGAATAGCGTGGATGATAGCTTTGTAGATCTTTGAGTTCTTGGTTAACCTCGCTACACTGCTTCGTTTACGACGGGTAGTAGCTAACATTGACAATTGTTCCAATAATCAAAACATTTTAAATGGTCAAATTGGGTATCCTGAATAGCGGAAAGGCTGCCTTATTTAGGATCTGTATCCCGTTTACCTGCACGCTATGCACTTACTTTAACAATAACAGCATAGTAGCTTAAACGTTCAACAGTTATATCTATTTTCGTACAATTCAAAAATAGTGATCTTTTGCCACATCCCACTATCGGCCAGCGCCTTATTATATTACCAACCATAGACAGCACCAACAACTATGCCATGGGGCAGGCAACCACAGGCGAGGCTGGGCACGGAACCGTGTATTTTGCCCTCGAACAGACGGCCGGCAAGGGTCAGCGGGGTAAAACCTGGCTCACCACCACTGGCGAAAATATCATGATGAGCGTTGTCCTACACCCTCACCCACTGAAAACCAGCCAGCAATTCCTGCTCTCAGCAACCATCGCCCTCGGCTGTTATGATTTCTTTAAAAATTATGCCGGGGACGAGACCCGCATCAAATGGCCTAACGACCTCTACTGGCGTGACAGAAAGGCAGGGGGGATATTGATAGAATCACGGGTGGGAAGTCCTGAATGGACAATCGCCATTGCCGGCATGGGCATCAACATCAACCAAACACAATTTGCCCCGGAAGCCCTGCGCCCCGTTTCCCTCAAACAGATAACCGGTAAAACCTACGATATCAACGCCTTGGCCATCGAGCTCTGCCACCACCTCGAAAAACGCTACCAGTCTCTTCAAAACCCCGAACAGCTACTGGCCGATTACCACCAGGCACTCTACAAAAAAGGCGAATCCGTGAAACTAAAAAGAGGCAACAGCGTATTCGAAACCACCATACAGGGAGTTACCCCAACCGGCGAACTGATAACCATGGACACACTCGAAAGGTATTTCCAGGTGGGCGAGATAGAATGGGTGATATAGTATTTCGGTTAAACGTCAAATTCATGCGGTGGGTGCAACGTTTAACGCGACTATGCTATCAGGCAGAATATGAAGATAACCCTTACAACTTTGGTAGCCGCCGTGCTGCTGGGCGCTTGCTTTGGCCGCGTCGATAGCCCTCCCAGGGAAAACGTAGAAGCCTACGTACCCGTATACGCCAATGCAACCACCTTGGAAAATATAGAGGTTACTACCGTACGTTCTACCACAAAAGCAGGAAAGATATACGCCTACGGCAATTACATCTTTCAAAATGAATTGTACGAGGGCATACATATTATAGATCGCTCACAGGCGCAACCGAAAAAAATAGCTTTCCTGAAAGTTCCCTTCAGCACAGAAGTAGCTGTAAAAGGAAACTACCTGTACACCAATAGCGTCAGCGATATAGTGGTATTCGACATTGCCAATCCACTACAACCCACAGTAGTAAAGAGATTGAAAAACGCATTCCCTGCAATCAACCAGGAATATCCTCCCTTCTCTAATGTATTCTTTGAATGCGTCGATCCTTCTAAAGGAATCGTAGTGGATTGGGTGCTCAAAACAATACCTAAAGCCAATTGCAGGCGATAACCAATAAAAACAACCACTTGAAAAAATATATTTACCCCATACTATTCCTGAGCATTTGCATCGCCTCACTGCAATGCACAAAAAACTCAGATAGCTCTTTTATGGCCACTACAGGTCAGGGAGGATCATTGGCCCGCTTTGCTATCGCTGGCAATTACCTGTATACAGTAGACCATGAAAAACTACATGTATACAACATCAGTGATCCGGCCAACCCGGTAGCAAAAGCAACAGTGCCAGTAGGATTTGAAATAGAAACCATTTATCCGTTCAAAGACAAGCTGTTTATAGGATCTACCAGTGTAGTACACATCTTCTCCATCACAAACCCGGAGCAGCCACAGAAACTAAGCACAGCTATTTCACCCACTGTATTAAGACGGTGCGATCCGGTAGTAGCAAAAGACACGGTAGCATTTGCCACGTTGCGCACCAACGCAGCCTGCGGAGGAGTACAAAGTATATTGGCGGTATATGATATCAAGGACATCACCAATCCGGTACAAAAATTCGCTTTCCCGGTTGCCGAACCCTATGGGCTGGGTTACAAGGATGACGCATTATACGTTTGCGACAAAGACAGCCTGCTGGTATTTGATATCAAAAAGCCTTATGAACTTAAACAGGTGGGCAGCCTGAAAGATGGCGCCTACGTAGATGTGATCCCTTATAACAACACCCTTATCTGTTGGGTCAGGACTGGCGTAATCCTGTATGATATTTCCAATCCCTTCACACCACAGCTTATTACAAAAATTAATTGATGCAGCTTAAAGCTCTCGCACTCATTTGCAGCTTCCTTGGCTGCACAGGCCAACTGTGGGCACAAAAGAAGAATATAACAGTAATACCTGAAAAGACATGGTTGCTGCGCCTCAACCCCTTGGGGTTGCTGGACTTCAACGATCACAATATTTCCATTGGAGCAGAATACCGGTTCAAACCCGCCTGGGCGGTCTCAGCCGATATCGCTTATATATTCGATGCCAGCATTGAAGACCTAAAGCAAACAAGAGGATACATTTTCAGACCTGCAGTAAGGAAATATTATGGCAGGCAATTGAACAGCTTCTATGAAGCAGAACTCCACTATAAACACGTGGAATATACCATGGAAGGATGGGTAGACAGAAATGTGGTAGACAATACGCCTGCCTTTGAACAATATACCCGGTACAAGCTTACCAAAAGAGTATTGGGGTTACAGATCAAAGCAGGCGCACAGGAATTTCTCGTTAAAGACCGGTTACTGATTGAAATATATGCCGGAGTAGGCATCAGAGCCAAATGGCATGATACAGACTTACCACCCAATAGCAATATCAGAGCCGTCAGAACCTTAGCTAATGACCTGGATAAAAAGTCCTCTATTGTTCCGGCTATCCCTTCAGGCATAAGACTCCTGTTCAGGCTATAATATGGGAAGATCGTCCTTTACTCCTTTTTCTTCCGGATGGTAAACACCCGCGAAAGATTGAACCCAAACCGAATCTCACCCTTCCAGAAGTCGGAAGTAGTAGAAGTCAGGAAAGCCTTTTCATTCATACCGGTAGCATTGGTGAAATGCAATTGGAATACGTGACCACCGGTCTCTATATCGAAGCCTACCGCCAGCGGATCTTTGGTGCCCGCCTGGCGTCCGGAAAGAATAGGCGTATAATCCACTACAAAAGCAGTACGCTTCGTCAGCTTCATCCTGCCGCCAACACCCAGCGCCCAGGTATTGTTTTCATCATTGGAGCCCGGCACCAGGTTGCGGTGCAGGTAAATAGGATTCAACTGCAAACTGAACCCTTCACTAAACTTACGCCCAATGATCGCCTCCTGATAGAAAGCCAACCGGTGCTTGAACTTATATACATCCTGCGGTTCAGGGAAATCCTGCGTTCTTAAAGACATACCGGTGATCAACACTACTGAAAAAGGAACACTGCCCGGCCCTTTGGATTGCTGTACCGGCCGGAACTTGATAAACCCATCCAGCTCCTTATTCAGATTACTCCGGCCAATACCGACAGTAAGATTATTACTTAGCCCATAATCAAATCCAAAACGCATATTAGCTTCGTCCAGACCAAACAAGTCCTTTAAACCATTGTCTACCGTTCCAAAACGGTGTAAGATGCGCACATCCAACACACCCTTACCAAGAAACTCCATAGAATGACTATGGATCACCCTCGACGATTTAAAAGCATTTTTTACATACTCCTTCTTTATCGAATCAGTACCCAGTTCCTTTAGCAAGTCCTGGTCCTGCGCATAACCAACATTACTAATCAACACTACAGCCAAAACCAATAAACAACCAACCAATATCTTTTTCATAACAGCAGTATTAAAACAATTAATTCTTTAACGGTTCCAGGGCACAGTCCACCGTAATAGACACGGTGTTTGAAATATTCTCCTTTACCAGCGATGGTATCTTGATATTATAATCCGATAACAGGATCGTGAAATCCGCACTCAGCTGAGGCTTTCCACCCTTCACGGTAATCTTGCCGGGCACTTCGATCTCCTTGGTCACGCCATGTAGTGTAAGCGTGCCTTTGGTTTTCGTGTTATAAACTCCATCCTGACCATACTTCACATCACCATTATTCACCACCTGGCCTTTAAAATCGGCCTTGGGATATTTATCACTCTCTACATAATTCTCATTGAAATGCTCCTGCATCAGGGCCTTGGGAAATTCAAATCCCTTCATCAGCACGGCAAACTGTATCGCCCCACTCTTGGAGTCGAGCACACAAGTAATGCCTTTATGCTTGGCAGAGATGGTTTCCACATTGCCCTTGGATACAAAAGATATCCTGCCATTCTTGGTAAAAAACTTATCCTGCGCAGAAGCCAGCACCGATAACAATACCAATACACCTGTCAGACTTATAATCCGCTTTTTCATTTCCAATACTATTTTAGTTTAACACTTACGTTACTACTGTGAACACACTTTGTTTTGTCATTTCGAACGGAGCGACAGCGAAGTGAGAAATCTGCTATCGAAGCAAACGTATTGCCGATTGCCCACTGCCGATTGCCGACATCTCACTTTGCACCCACTACACACCTCGTCAATTCCACATCCGATCCCAACAAACCCGTATCATCCTTCTTGAACCCTGTTATAGCCCCTTTGATCGTTACCCGGTTGCCACGCTTGTAAGCACTACCAGCAGCCACGTGCGCACTATCCAGCAGACATCTTACAGAAGAGGACATTTCAACGGTATCGCCCAACACCACCGTACAGTCGCCATCTACCTTATCCACCCCTTTCACCATTCCCTGCACAACCAATATTTTATTGCGGTACTTATTATACGCCACCGAATCATTGGCCAAAAATTCATCCACCAGGGCAGTAGCCTCCACCGTAAAATCAGGAGCTACTTCCACCAGGTTTACATTCGTACGGTTATATTCGCGGTAAGCATATATAGCAACCACACCAAGCACCAGCACGATACCAGTAATAATTAACGGTTTCTTTCGCATGAATTAATTATTGGGAGTTCCGGAATCAACCCAGCACCTGATCTTCCTGATCTCGGCAGCAGGCAGGGGGCCGGCATCTTTAGGCATGTAGCCGGAAACAACTGCATTCTTTATCCGCGCAGCAGCATTCTTAATCTGGTCATAATTGGTCAATGCACCGGGACCATTGGTAGAGCCAGCGCCATGACATCCCTGGCAATTTGCCTGGATGATCGGTAATACATCGTTCGCAAAACTGGCATTCACACCCGTACAATCGCCGTTGAAAGGATTCAACAATTCGTCTTTATCATTGGTACAGCCTATAAACACGGCCAGGCACACAAACAAAGTGATAAGAACTTTTTTCATCATATAAATGCATTTCCTGTGATAACTCTTACGCGCATTTAATAATGAAGGTTGCCTCAAAAAAAATCCCTGTCCTGGAAAGGACAGGGAACCAAACCCTTAGAACTTATGATAACCCATGAAAGAAGTCATCCGCTGCAACGACCGGAAACCACCACCTTCTTCCAGGTTCATATTATCAATACGTCAATAAGGGAATGAGGGTTTCCTTAAACACCCGAAACAGGGATCGGCTTTCAAAAAATTGATGAATGCAGGGTGGGTCGCCCTTCCCGTCCGTTGACGGGACGGCTCACCCTGCATTATGTAATTAATATTTCCTCGAAGAAACAATCATAAAATCGGCATACTGCCAGGCCCGCTCAAACCGGTGCTTCACAACAGCTGCTTCGGCAGTCTTTTGCTGCCCTTGCAAACTATTATATAGCCCCATCAACCCCCAGCCATTCTCCGGCAACGTCGCCAGGTCTTCCCGGAACACCTTTTCAGCATCAGCAAACTGCTCCGCCTGCAGCAATACATCACCCAGCGTATGACGCACCGAGAAAAACCAATCCGGTGGCTCCTGGTAATTCAGTTTATCCTCGATAGCAACCGCTTGCCTCAACAACGCAGTGGCTTGCTTATACTGCTGCACGCCGGCCAGTATCTCTCCTTCCAGCGTGAGCGCTGCAATGGTAATGAGGTCAAGAGAACTATTCGTTTCCCATACTAAATGAGACCGCAAAGATTCATCGGCAGCATATGCCTGTAAAGCCTTCAATTCCCGTTGAGCTTCCTGCACATTCCCCTTTCCATTAAAAGCCATCCCCCGGGCATAATGCCAGATGGCGCGTGGGTACTTCAACGATTCACCGGGAACAGGCAATTGCAAAATATCGTCCCACTTGCCCAGGTGCACCAGCACATAAAAAGGAATAATATAATAATGCTGTACAGTCCCCGAAGAAGCGAGATATTTTCTGTCGGCATTGCGCGATACGCCCCAGGCAGCCTCGATGGCCTTCTTACTATTACCCTCCAGGAAAGCACAGGCAGCCAGAAAATGAATATTATGCGGATAAAGCAACAATGGATAAGCACCCGAAGCCTTACACTGATCGATATAACTGCTATCAGAAAGCCTTGCCTTCTCAGTAGCCAGCACACCCTCATGATAATAGCCGGTGCGGATATAAATATGCGCAGGCATATGCACCAGGTGACCCGCCGCCGGCAACATATCCAGCAGCTTACCAGCCGCAGTCAGACCTCGGTCTGCTGTACGCGAAGCCTCTACCGCATGCAGATATAAATGCAGCGAACCAGGATGATCGGGAAAAGCAGCGATCGTTTTCTCAAGCAGCTCCTCGATAGCCTTTGTCCACGGCTGAGGCGTACCATCCTTCAGATACAGGTTCCAGGGATGCTCGTTCATCAACGCGTCTGCATACAGCGTAGCAACTTCGGCATCACCCGGAAACCGATCATAAACATCTTTCATCGCAGCTGCATAAGCCGCATTATAAGGCGACATATCAGCCACCGGCTCCTTGGGAAAACGTTTAGCCAATGCAGCGATCAAAGCCTTCTCCCTGGGCGATGCATTAGCAGAATATTTTACAGCCTTTGCCATGGCATCATTGATCTCTCCCAGACTGGTAGGGTTCAAAGCTGCATTATAATTAGGCCCCAGCACCATGCCCATACCCCACCAGGCCATAGCACAGGTAGAATCAAGCTGAATAACATGCAGGAACGAACGCCCGGCTTCGCCATGGTTAAAAGCATATACCAGCGTAAGCCCCTGATCAAAATATTGCTGTCCCTCTTTCGACCGGGTGGTAATACGATAATGAAGCTTGCCCAAACCCTTTATCAAAGGCGCTTTGCCAGCTTTCAATTTATCAGCATCGAAAGAAGGAGCGCAAAAGATCACACGCCCACTCTTTTGCCATTCAGGATTGGGAGGCGGTGCTAACTTGAAAGCTACCAGCATCACCGCCACAGATACAATGCTGATAGCAAAACCAACCAATAAATTACTTTTCATAAAAGACTATTTTCAGGTTAAAGTCGGGGGTAGGTAAATCATTCAAAAGATGCTTCAGCCATTGACGGCGGCTGAAAAAAAGTTGTATAAAACTCAAATGCTTCATCAGGTTAATCATTTTAATGTTTGTACACAGTAGTAAGGCTGTCAATGAGTCCTGGAACATAGTGCCTCAATACCATGGACGATTCATCCAGTTTTGCGATCCTTGCAGGATTGAAAGAGATCAACAGGTCCTTATTGCCATTACCCAACTCCCACTGAAAATTATTAATGGGGTTTCCGACAGAACATACCTGCTCATTCTCCTTTACAACGCCGGAGCCACCAGTAAAAAACTCATAAGAATTATCCTTCTGGCACTCCTGGATCAGGTTCTCACTCTCGTCGATCAGCTTATTATTATTATCATCGAACCCATAACCAGTCAGGATCCATTTCTTTTGCGTCAGCAATTCAACAACCGACTTCTCTTTCTCTGGTTCTCGGGAGTTTTTTTCTTTCCTGCAGCTATTCAGCAGCAGACATACAATAGCACAAAGCGAAATATTTTTCATAACGGTTCTTACTTGGAAGGGTTAATTTGTTTAACAAATGATACAAGGTCATCGGCAAACCTCACAGGATCTTCCCAATGCACAGCGTGACCAGTACCTTTATAGATCAATAATTGCGAACGCTTAAAAGTGTTGTTCAACAACTCCTGGTCAGCCTTTGGAGAAAACACATCCTTATCGCCCCATATGATCAGCGCAGGCTTAGTATACCCACCCAGTCGGCTCACATAATCAGCCTTGAACAGATCAGCACCTATACTCTTCCATACACGTGCCGGCACTTTCAGACTTTCTTTGATTACAGTTTGCAAAAAGGACGGCGGGACGGGATTAGCAATTGTACTCTGCTGAAACTCTGCAGCAAACTGTTCACTAATGGGATCATTTAAAGTGTCCAGCACCTGCGCAAAGCCCTGAACAGCCTCGTTATTCGTAAAACTGGCAAAACTGCCCACCAGCACCGTACCCAATGATTTTTCAGGATAGTCGAGCACAAAACGTTGAGCGATCACTGAGCCCATAGAATGCCCTACGATAACAGCTGCTTTGAGCTTACGTGCTTCGAGAAACGCCGCTACATCAGCTGCAAACTCTTTGGGATCGTACCCTTTTAAAGGTTTCTCCGAATCACCATGCCCCCTTTGCGTTAAAGCAAAAGCATGCACCGAAGCGGGCAGATAAGGCAACACCAGTTCATAAGAATGCCAGGAATCAGTGATCCCGTGCAACAGCACAACCGGCGTTCCTTGCGGGTCACCTTGCTCTACAAACTGCAGGCTGACACCGGTTTTCAATTTGATCGTTTGAACGGCAGGAAAAACAACAAACTTTCTCGCAGACTGGGCCTGCAGACCAGTATCCAATAACAACAACACCCATAACAGGTAAAATACTTGCTTACTCATGGCTTTAAATATTGAATGATTGAAAAGTTGTGGATTGAGAACACAAAATTGTCTTATCCGCTAAAACTGTACAATCACCAAAACCAGAGAAACAGTAACCAGATATGGGGAGCGAAAATTAAACGATCTTCTGATTGATTGCCTTGGCCACAGCCTCAGTAAGAGAAGCAACATGAAGCTTCTCATAGATCTTCTTTACGTGGCTGCGCACAGTTTCATAACTGATCGACAGCCGGTCGGCGATCATCTTATAACTAAGGCCTTCAACGATACAGGCCAGCACTTCTTTTTCACGGGGAGTGAGATGATAGTCCGGAGCTTCTTCCGGCTTGATATGTTGAGGGATCTGTTGAAGTTTACCCAATACCTTGCGCGCAATAGAGGGCGACATAGGTGAGCCGCCATACTGCAGCTCCATAATAGCTTCCACCAGCTTGGTGTTCAGGTGGTTCTTGAGAATATAACCCGAGGCGCCGGCACAAATAGAATCGAAAACACGGTCATCATCTTCAAAAACAGTCTGCATCAGGATCTGTATATGGGGATATTCCTTCCGGATAGCAGTTACAGCTTCGATACCGGTCATACCCGGCATTTCAATGTCCATCAGCACAATGTCAGGTTTGCAGTCCTGAACATCTTCCACACAGTCTAGAACATGAGAAAACGAGCCCACCACCTCAAAAGACGGCACGGTCCTGAGCAGTAAGCTGATACTTTCACGGATATTCTTATTATCATCAAATATTGCGATACGGAGACTCATAAAAATGTATTACTCAAAATTCGCATTTTTGCCGTTACCCACCTATCCCCACTTCCGGTGAGTACCTACCCGGCAGGAAACCGCAAATGGACCACCGTTCCCTCACCCGGCTTACTGCTGATCTTCCACGTTCCCTTCATCTCGGCAGCACGCATCTCCATGTTACGCAGGCCATTACCCGATAATGACTGCGAAGCATACAACTCGATTTTCTCCATGTCAAACCCTGCCCCGTCATCCTTTACCGATAGCTCAATGTGGTGATGCTTCAGGCTTATGGATACCCATAGATTCTTACACTGCGAATACTTCAGCGCGTTATTAACGGCCTCTTTGAAGATCAGGTAAAAGTTCTTGCGGGGCGTCATCTCCAGGTTCACCTGCTTGATAGCAGGCTCCACATTAAAATGAAACACGATACCTTTAGAAGCCAGCAAGGGCCGGGCAAAAGATTCCATTCGCTGCAAGATCGTCTCCATGCTATCATGCCGTGGATTGATGGCCCATACAATATCATTCATTTCCGAGATCATCTCACCCGAAGTATCGCTGATCTTTTCCAGCGTTTGCTTCAGGTCACCCTGCCGCTCCTGCTCATTATAGATCTTGGCCACCTGGCTATATACAGAAATACTACTCAGCGTAGACCCCACATTGTCATGCAGGTCCTGCGCAATCTTATTCCGGATAGCCTGCTGCTTCAACAGCTGATCGATCCGGTACCGGTAGATAGTATAAATAATAAGACCGATCAGGAGAGCACATAACCCATAAAACCACCAGCGCTGCCAAAACGGAGGAATGATAGTAATATGAATGGTCGCCACCTTTTCATTCCAGATACCCGAATTATTCGCAGCCCGCACCTTCAATACATAATCCTTTGCCTCCAGGTTCGAGAATTCCTGCGAGGTACGGCTGCCAATATCGATCCAGCGTCCGTCCCGGCCTTCCAGCATATACGAATAACGTATATCCTGCCGGGCCGACAGATCAGGCGCAGCAAACTCCACGGTGAAATAATTCTGGTCATAAGCCAGTCTTATCTGGTCATTTTGCAACAACTCGTTGAAAGACTCATTGAAGATCTTGAAGTCGGTAAAAAACACTTGCGGCACCGAATGCTCTTCCTGTACACGCAAGGGATTAAATACAATGAAGTAGTTACGTCCGGCAGCATACATATTCCCATCACGATCACAGAAGAGTTCACCCCTCACGCCACCCGACTTCTCAATATCAGGTACCTGGAAAGAAATATAAGATTTGCGTAACGGGTCATACTTATGAACATCACCATTGCTGATCATCCACACATTACCCTTCTTATCGAGCTTCATACCCTCCAGCAGGTTATTCGAAGCGTTGATATGCGTAAAACGACGGGACTGCTGATTATAGGAATGAAGCCCGCCACCGTAAGTACTAACCCAGAAATTACCAGCAGCATCTTCCGTGAAATCATACACATTGTCACTGGCCATATCACCCGGTTTGGAAGAGCCGGAAAAATGATACTGCATGGTCAGAGAATCCTTTATTGACCGTACAGCCAGCCCATGCTTGGTCGTTGTAAGCCACAACCGGCCATCATTGGCTTTATACAATTTTCTGATCAGGTTATTGTCCTGTAAATTGAACCGTGTGATCACATTCTTCAGCGAATCACGACGCGATATCCATCTTTTCTCAACCAGGTCATAATAAGCCAGGAAGTGGCCATAAGGCGCTACCAGCAAAGCAGGATTTCCATCGATCGTATCCCGCACAATAGAAACCACCCTCGAGTCAATGATCTTGCCCATTACCTTGTCTTTCTCCGTATTGGGCAACAGCGTCACCTTGAAACTATATTCATCCAATACAAAAAGCGAGTAATCTGTACCTATATACATAGTGCCATCCACATCGCGAAAAAACCTTGTCACCTTCAAACGGTTACCCTTATAAAAAACCGGAACACAGGAAAACCGGTGTTCACCGGCACGCCTGATGTAAATACCCTCACTCGTGCCAATCCACAGATCATCACCTTGCTCATAAAAATCATAGATCACAATATTGCCTCCTGACTTACTATCAGCAGCAGGCAAGAAGATCTGTTGAAACTGTTGCTGGCTGGGCCGGTGAATACTGATACCCCTGTTCGTAGCTATCCATATAACTCCTTTCGAATCAGTATACAGCCCATTAATACAATCATCAGAAATGGTACCCTCCCTGGCTGGGTCATAACGATAATTATAAAATGTGCCAACCCTGGGATCATAAACATGCAAACCACCAAGCTTGCCCCCTATCCACAAACGCTCCTGCGCATCGCGGGTAAAACAGGATATCTCATCATTCTGAAACGAAAAAGGGTCAGTTGTTTTCTGCAACGTCACTTCCGATCCTTCAGCCAGCGAACGGCGATACAATACTTTATCCCAGGAACCAAACCATACATATTGCTCGTCGGCGTACACAGCAGTCACCACCTGATGAGGCAGCTTGGCATACAAGTCCCGGTAGCCATCGTCCATTTTAAATTGAAGATTCCGGGGATCAACTTTCAACATACCACCGCCCATTCTTCCCGCCCAGATCGTACCTCGGCTATCCAGCGTCATATCCATTATACCACCGCGCAACAACGGAGGATCAAACCTTTCAGTAAACCGGTTAAACCGTAAAACAGCCATGCTGCTGGTGCCCAGCCACAAATAACCGGCCTTGTCAAACAACAATGAAGTGATCGTATTTTCAGGAATTGAATTGCTGTCACCGGTCTTATGCCGGAACTGTTTGAACTGCTTGTCGGGCGACAACCTGTAATCATAACGGCTCAACCCGCCATCAGCTGTGGCGATCCATAACACACCATTTTCATCCTCAAGAATGTCATTGATGATATTACCCGAAATAGTAGAAGAATTACCGGCCTCATACCGGAAGATCATAAAATTACGTCCGTCATAACGATTCAGTCCGTCATTAGTACCAAACCACATAAAACCACGGTGGTCCCGGATAATACAGTTGACCTTATTGCTCGACAGGCCATTCTGCATCGTAAGCCTGTCAAAATATAACGAAGGCGACTGAGCAGACAAGGCAGACCAGCAGGACAATAAAAAGAGCAGTAATAAAAACTTTCGGCACATAAACTGCATAATTGGAACAGCGGAGTCAACACCTTAAAAATACAGAAGTCCGGCCAAACCGGGATAGCCCCGTAAAAAGCAAAAATACCGCCGGATGCTGTTGACATGCCGGCGGCTCGATATAACCCCTACCTGAAAAGACAAAGCTTAATAGCTTAAATATTATTTACTTCTTAACCGGTTCATCATAAAGGAAGTTGTCCAAAACCATCAGGTCGGCAGCACCACCATCACTAACATCCTTGCCAGCCGACAAAGGTCCCTGATGACTTACCCGAACAGACGTCACTTTTTCATCTTTAAAATAAACACCGAGGAAAGAGAAACTACTTTCATTGGAATGAGCAGGAACGAAAAATTTACCGAGACTTCTGGAGCCATTGAAAAACTCCAGTGAAGTGGAATTAGCCGCATCCACATCAGAGAACACAATACCAAACCCTTTGACTGTAGCAGCCTCCCGCTTACCCGGCACTTCAGGTTCAATCACCCACAGATTAGCACTTACATTGGCAAAAGTCTTATCACCACTGAAAGCAGCAAACTCACCACCAGTAGTATTATTCACCTCAATAAAGTTGGTAGCGCTCACCCTGAACTCGCCGGTACCTGGCTCGTACGTAAGGCCCCGCTGGCGGCTGGCCGGTACGCCCTCTCCGGTAGTATTGAAAAAATCATTAGGCATAGTCTTACCTATCAGGTCATCAGGAACAGCATCCCAGTTGATCTCACGGTAGCCACCTACAGCGCCAGGTGTAGTATTAAGCTGTCCGCCCAAAACACTGCGAAACTTATCCACCTTCGACTGGATATCGCCCGAACCACTTACGATGATTACCTGCTCATCATCCTTATCCTTGTCACAGGCAGACAATGAAAAGCCGACCAACAACACGGCAGCCAGCCACCTGCCCGATTTAATAAATAAATACCCTTTGTTTTTCATGTTGCTATCATTAGTTTTTGAAGGGTACAAATGTCCGTCGCAACACAGCCATTTACAATCCCCATACAAGGGAAACGGCATCCCCACATGTGGGGATACCGCTTTAAAAAAGGAAGTCCCTCCGCAAAAACGGAGGGACCATTCCACAGGGCTAACCTTCAAAACCTACGCACATCATTAATATAGTTCCAAACTATTGATCCTAATGCCTTTCTACTTATAACTTGTTGCCTTTATGCCTTGTTGCCTCGATGCCTTTCATTAATTCTTAGCCACCGGCTCCGAATAAAAGAAGTCATCCATCACCACTAAGTCCTTCGTTCCGCCGGCAGATATATCCTTGGCGCCAGCCGCCAACACACCATTACCACTCACGATCCTTACAGCAGTGACCTTATCATCCGGGAAGAAAACACCCAGGAAAGAAAAACCATTCGCATCAGTACGCACAGGCGCTTTGAACTTACCCAGACTTTTACTACCACTGAAAAACTCCAGCGAAGTACTATTGGCATCATCCACATCGGAGAATATCACGCCAAAACCCTTTACAAACGCATCTGTATTAGTACCGGCCACTTTAAAAAACACATCATTAGTAGTACCATTGGCATGCGCAAAAAGTCGTTTACCGCTGAAAGGCTTGAACTCATTGGCATAAGAAGCATCGATCTCTGCATAATTAGTACTATCTACACGCAACACGACACTGGTAGCATATTCAAGACCACGCTTGCGGCCGGCAGGTCCACCAGCATCCTTATTATTGAAGAAATCAAAAGGGAAAGTATTGTTATTCGTATTGGCAGCAGGAACGCCATCCCAGTTGATCTCCCGGCGGCCGCCAGTTTGGCCCGGAGTGGCATTTAATGGATCGCCCAACAGCGTCCTGAACTGCGTAAGAGCAGCAGTCAGATCACCCGATGCACTTACCACGGTACTCTTGGGAGCAGGAGGAGGGGGAGCAGGATGATCATTATAATCGTCATCATCCTTACTGCAACTGGCCACGAATACAGTAGCCGCTAATAACATTCCGGAAAAAAATCGTACTTGCTTCATAATTGAAAGTTTAACCTTGTTGATAATTGATTAATAGGAATTGTCTCAATGACAATGCAAAAATGCATTGCACAAGAAGCCTGTACAATCGCCGAAGATGTGCGATATGTTACTGAAAGTGGGGAGAGTAGAAAAGTACTATTGGATACTATTATCGAAGCAAATGCATTGCCGATTGTCGACTGCCGATTGCCGGTTATTACTTACTAAGAGATTTCCATGCTTCAATAATCTCCTCAGCATGTTGCTTATTCTTGGGACGAAGGAATATTTTACGGATGATGCCCTTCTCATCCAATACGAAAGTAGTGCGCAGAATGCCCATATACTTACGGCCATACAATTGCTTCTCATCCCAAACACCATACTTATCGATGATCTTGTGTTCAGGATCGGCCAGTAAAGTAAAAGGGAGATTATACTTAGCCTCAAACTTCTTATGTTTCTTTTCTTCATCGGGGCTCACACCCAGCACCTCAAAACCCGCCTGCTTCAACAGCCCGTAATTATCACGCAGGTTACATGCCTGCACCGTACAGGTAGGCGTATCATCCTCAGGATAAAAATACAAGACAACCTTTTTGCCTTTCAAGTCAGCCAATGAAATAGCCTTCCCATTCTGATCCTTGCCCTTGAATGCGGGCGCCTTATCCCCTACCTGTAATGTAACCATTAATTGAAAAATTAGACAATTGAAAATGTTCTATCCATCAAAAAGCTATTAGTCATTGGCTGTTAGCCTTTAGCTAATACCTAATAGCTAAATGCTAACACCTATCGCGTAAACCGGATCGCCTTCTCCACTTTATTCCCTGCCTCGTCCTCCGCCCTGATCACCAACTCATGCGGGCCCGCCAGGCACTTTTCATCAAACCGGTAAATAAAAGAACGCCCCTTATCATTAGTAAACCGGAGCCATTTACCATCCAGCAACGTACGCACATTCTTCACCTGGCCCATATTATCCGTCACCGAAAAAACAATGCGGCTGGCCTTACTAAGATTGGCCCCATCAGTCAGGCCGGGCGTATTGATCTGCGGAGGCACATCATCCGTCACCAGCCGGAAAGAACCAAAATCCCGGAACCGGGCAGAAGCCCAGCCATTTTTCCATTCCACCCTTTGCACACCATTCCAGCTGCCACTGGTCCATTGCATTAAAGTATGCTGCTGCTCACTAACACTTAACGGA
This sequence comes from Paraflavitalea sp., assembly GCF_059502485.1. NCBI lineage: Bacteria > Pseudomonadati > Bacteroidota > Chitinophagia > Chitinophagales > Chitinophagaceae > Paraflavitalea > Paraflavitalea sp. The sequence goes on along the minus strand of NZ_JCACET010000004.1, from coordinate 76,810 downwards.
CGGCTTGGTTGAATACGTACCAGGAACGCCTCCTGCAAAGGAATAGTAGAAGCGCCGATGGTATGTACATTGGATACACCCTGCGGATGCGTATTGGCACCCTCACTATGTCGTATATGTACCGAATCATACAAACAACGCTCACCGATATAAAACTCACAATGCTCCGACTCGAAACCATCCAGCATAAAAGGGTAGAACATTTTGGCATCATTGACAACCGGCGCCACGGGCGATCCGTTGTACTGCACCGAATAATCGAGCGTAGCCGTGTTTCCATAACCATCCTTTACCACAATATGCACCTTGTGCACTCCTCCGTCACTGATATCGATAGCCCCGTTCCCATTCACCTCCTTATAAATCGAATTGATATAACCGGGTGGATCACTTAAATGCTGCAACCAGGCGCCACCAGCCGATTTGGTGCGGTAATCGATATGAGCATTGAGATAGCGGGTATCATTATAACTGATGTTATCCATCCGGAAACCAGTCACTACCTGGTCGTCTACGTATAACAGCGCTTCATAAATACCATTCAGATTCGAAGAACCGGTATGCGTATCAAAAGCCGTAATGGCAAAACTTACCTTGGGCGAAGCAACCGAAAGCAAGCCAGGCGTCGTAGAGTAGTTATTACCATTGGCCTTTACAGGAATAAGGCGGGGCGATTGTTCGTATATACTCTTAGTCCGGTCATATACAGCCAACCGCAATATCCGGGGAGCAGTATTATCAGCAAGTGGAAAACCGAACAACATAGGGTTTACATTCACATCATCCGCCGTACGCCTGATTTCGAAATGCAGGTGCGGCGCCTGAGAGCCACCGGTATTGCCACTATAGGCCAGGAAGTCCCCTTTCTTTACGGGGAATTGGTCAGGCGTTAATTCGAGAAAAACATTCCACGATTCACGAGCATACTGTTGCTCCTTTACCCAGTTTTCCAATTTTGGGTTGAAGTCATTGAGGTGAGCGTACAATGTAGTAAAACCATTGGGGTGATTGATGTAAATGGCGCGGCCAAAACCACCCGGCTCGATCTTTACCCGGGATATATACCCATCTGCAGCTGCATACACAAGATGATTTTCGACCTTCAGCGTCTTCAGGTCAAGCCCCATGTGATAGTGATTAGGCCGCAACTCGCCAAAGTTGCCGCTGAGGTCCATGGGAAGCGCCAGGGGGTTACGGAAATAACCCTGCGGGTAACTCGTCGGAGGGAAAACCTGGGCCTGCAAACACAGCGAACAACACAACCATAAAACAAAAACCAATACACGCATCCTGTCTGATCATTTAATGAGTTAGTAGTAGAGCGCAAAACTACAACGAAACCGTCCAGAATCCGGAACACAACATCCCAAATCAGGAAATAGTCAGTTCACTGGAAATAGACTACCATCCACTCGTTTTGTTTACTACACATGAATAAAAAACGACTAATTGCATTAGAATTAAGTTAGTAAAAAGCCCTGTTTGAGCAGCCAATATTAAACTAATATTAAAAGTTCAACAAGCGGGTTACCCGGCACGGCAATGGGTATAAACATACAGGAGACAACCAATCGCTATAAGTATGTTAAGTTTCAAAAATACCCACTTAGTGGTATGGTTTTTTATGAACCTTGGAACAGCTTTTGGCGTATATAAATTGTCTAAGTATATAGGAAATGAAAGTATAAATCTACAACCTGTGTTTTATGAGTACGATACGTAACAGGACGGTGTTACTACTGGCATTAACGGTAGGGTCCATAGTCGGGATGTTTAAGGGAACAGAAGCAAAGCAGAAATGGGTATTTCGTATCAAGAGTCGTTTTGAGGAAAAGCGTCATCTGGCAGAAGAAAAGAAAATCGTTCGCCAGGGTGGTGTAGCATTGGACGATATCGAGATTGCTGCTTTTCATGCTAACTGATCACATTCAAATTAATTCCAACCAGCAAAATATAGCCTCTGCCGGTGGTAGAGGCTTTTTTTATGCCCATACTGGCCCCATCGCTGCTGATTGTTCATTTTTGCCAGCCTTGCAAAAAGGCTACTTGAATTGACCCTTATCCGGACCTTTTCCGGAGGTTATCCGGACCTTATCCGGACATTGTCCGGACTTAGCTTCCCAAGCCCTCCTCACCAGCCCCGTCCCCCATCCCCTCTTGATCAATGCCAGGCCCATCTCTTCTATCACTTATCTCCCCCTTTCTTTCTCCTTCAAAAAACGTCAACTTTGCCATGAATTAAAAAATAATCCGCATTATTTCCTCCATCCCCTTACTTTTGCGCAATTTATCCCGCCAGTAAGACCGGGAATTTTTTCAAAAAAGATAAAAAACAGCGTAAAAGAAGATGCCCAAAGACACCTCGATCAAGTCAGTACTAATCATCGGTTCAGGACCCATTATCATCGGACAAGCTTGTGAATTTGACTATTCCGGCTCCCAGGCTGCCCGCAGCCTTCGGGAAGAAGGGATCAAAGTGATCCTTATCAACAGTAACCCCGCCACCATCATGACCGATCCTATGATGGCCGATAAAGTGTACCTGCTCCCCTTAACAGTAGAAAGTATTGAACAGATCCTGGAAGAAAACCAGATTGATGCCGTATTGCCTACCATGGGTGGACAAACAGCCCTCAACCTGGCCAAGGAAGCCGCAGAGCTTGGCGTTTGGGAGAAATACCACTGCCGCATGATCGGCGTGGACATTGCAGCCATCGATACCGCAGAAGACCGGGAGAAATTCCGCCAGCTCATGGTAAAGATCGGCATGGCCGTAGCTCCTTCCAGAGTAGCTAACTCCCTCCTCGAAGGAAAAGAGTTTGCCCAGGCCATCGGATTCCCCCTCGTAATTCGCCCTTCTTTTACCCTCGGCGGTACAGGCGGCGGGTTCGTACACGACAAGTCTGAACTCGAAGCAGCACTCGACAAAGGCCTTAAAGCCTCCCCCATCCATGAAGTATTGGTTGAGAAAGCCGTACTCGGATGGAAAGAATACGAACTGGAACTCCTGCGCGATAAGAACGACAACGTAACCATCATTTGTACGGTAGAGAATGTGGACCCGATGGGTGTACATACCGGCGACTCAATTACTGTAGCGCCCGCCATGACCCTGAGCGATACCGCCTTCCAGGAAATGCGCGACAAAGCCATCCTAATGATGCGCAGCCTCGGCAACTTCGCCGGCGGTTGCAACGTACAATTTGCCCTCGATCCCGCAACAGAAGACCTGATCGCTGTAGAGATCAACCCCCGCGTAAGCCGTTCTTCTGCCCTTGCCTCCAAAGCAACCGGTTACCCCATCGCCAAAATAGCGGCCAAACTGGCCATAGGATATAACCTGGATGAGCTGAAAAACCAGATCACCCAAACCACCTCCGCCTACTTTGAGCCCGCACTCGATTATGTGATTGTGAAAATGCCCCGTTGGAACTTCGACAAGTTCAAAGGAGCCAATGATACCCTCGGATTGCAGATGAAGAGTGTAGGCGAAGTAATGGCCATCGGAAGAAGCTTTACAGAAGCCATCCAGAAAGCCTGTCAAAGCCTCGAGAACAATGCTGTGGGCCTCGGTTATTACGGCCACAGCCGTATGCATGCCGAAGAATTGATCGAATACATCAAGACCCCGAAATGGGACCGCATCTTCCGTATTAAAGATGCCCTCATGCTGGGTGTATCCGTAGGCACTATTTCCAAAGCCACCGGTATCGACCGCTGGTTTGTGAACGAGATCCAGAAGATCGTGAACATGGAGAAGGAAATAGCCAAATACAAAATGGCTACCCTGCCGGAAGCCCTGCTGAAAGATGCCAAATTCCTCGGCTTTAGCGACCAACAGATCTCTTTGATCATGCAGGATGGCAACGACGAAGCTGTTTATGAGAAGAGAAAAGCCGCCGGCATCACCCGCGTATTCAAAATGGTAGACACCTGTAGCGCAGAGTTCGAGGCCAAAACCCCGTACTTCTATTCCACTTTCGAAACAGGTAACACCAACGAAAGCATACCAAGCAAGAAAAAGAAAGTAATAGTACTCGGCTCAGGCCCCAACCGTATCGGACAGGGTATCGAATTCGACTACTGCTGCGTACACGGCCTCCTCGCCCTCAAAGAATGCGGTTACGAAGCCATCATGATCAACTGTAACCCCGAGACCGTTTCCACCGACTTCGATATGGCCGACAAGCTCTACTTCGAACCGGTATTCTGGGAACACCTCTGGGAAATCATCGAACTGGAAAAACCAGAAGGCGTGATCGTACAGTTGGGTGGTCAAACAGCCCTCAAATTGGCAGAACGCCTGAACGAAAAAGGCATTAAGATCATCGGAACCTCCTTCGACAGCATGGACATTGCCGAAGATCGTGGCCGCTTCAGCGACCTGCTGAAAGAACTCAAAATACCTTACCCCGATTACGGTACAGCCTACGATGTAGACGAGGCAATAGAAGTAGCCAATAAAGTAGGCTATCCTGTACTCGTTCGTCCCAGCTACGTATTGGGTGGACAAAGAATGCGGATCGTGATCAACGACGATGAAGTAGAAAGCGCGGTAGTAAGCCTGTTGAAACACATCCCCGGCAATAAGATCCTCATCGACCACTTCCTCGATCGTTGTCAGGAAGCAGAGATCGATGCCATCTGCGACGGAGAAACCGTACACATCATGGGCCTCATGGAACACATCGAGCCCGCAGGTATCCACTCCGGTGATAGCAACGCCGTATTGCCCCAGTTCAACCTGTCGCCCCTGATTGTGGAAACAATGGAAGAGTACGCCAAGAAGATCGCTTTCGCCCTTAAGATCAAGGGACTCATCAACATACAATTTGCCATCAAGGATGGTAAAGTATATGTGATCGAAGCCAACCCGCGCGCTTCCCGTACCACACCATTCATCGCTAAAGCCTACCAGATACCATACCTCAACATCGCTACCAAAGTAATGCTCGGCGCACAAAAGCTCCGTGACCTGAAAGTGGTGAAACGCCTCAAAGGCTATGCGATCAAGGAACCCGTATTCAGCTTTGAAAAATTCCCCGGAGTTAACAAAGAGTTAGGTCCCGAAATGAAATCAACCGGCGAAGCCATCCGCTTCATTAAAGACCTGCGCGATCCTTACTTCCGCCAGTTGTATAAAGACAGAAGCATGTACCTGAGCAAATAAGCACAGGCATCTATAGAATGACGTAAGAGGATATCCCAAAAAGATATCCTCTTTTTTTATGTATTTTAACCAGAAACAGTATCTTACCTGAAACCAACAAACCCTTACAATGAAACGATTGTATATCACCCTCACCTGTTGCCTCGCACTCCTGCTTACAACCACCGCATTTGCTCAGGAATTTGAAGTACCCGAAAACGTAAAACTTGATACAAAGGACGACCATACTAAATATGAGCAGGATATTATCAAAGCAGCCAAATGGCTCGAATCCACTCCCATCAATAAAAAAGACGACAAACGCATCCAGGTAAACGCATTCGTTATGATGTGGCTAACTGGTAGCCCTACTGTAACAGTAAACGTAAGGCCACTGGTGATGAAGCTGTCCGACAAAAACCCAAACCTGATGTTGATTTTCATGGCTGGCTACGCACGTTGGGTGCTGGAAAATAACTATGACAAAGACGAACACAAAGGATACCTCGCCGGCGTCAAAAGCATGATCAATACCTACAACCTCGGTGGAGACGTAAAGAAAAACAAAGACCTCCAGAAAGCCATCGACGCCGACAAAGCGGGCACCCTCGATGCGTGGCTGAAAGAAAACTTCGATAAAAAATAACAACATATACTGCCAACAAAAAAAGGTGAGTCGTTTAAGAGCGACTCACCTTTTTTGTTGGAATGATTTTTATACAATGCTAACTTTAGACAAACTAATACTATGAATAAAGAAATACAATACATCATCACCAACCTGCAGGAAACCCTCGATGGAGAACCTTGGTTTGGCCGTTCCCTGTATAGCCTCTTCAAAGAAGTTGACCCCACCACAGTATTCGTCAATCCCGACGAAAAGGGTCATGCCCTTATTGAACTCTTATACCACATGATCACCTGGGCACAGTTTGTACAAAACAGCCTCGAAGGAACCCCTGAAAAAGAGGTCGCCTGGTTCGAGGTCAACGACTGGCGCGAGATAGACCCAGTTATCCATACCTGGAAAAATGGAGTGGCTGAATTCAAAGCCACCAATAAACGCATTATAGAGCTATTAAACCAAAAGGATGACACGATCCTTTCATCAACAGTAAGAGGACGTAAGTACAATGTAGGATATATGCTGCATGGATATATACAACACAACATCTACCACATTGGGCAGATAGCCTATGCAAAAAAGTTGTTGAATGGCGATGAATAACCCCTTAAGCTTCCACCATACCATGCCTGATGGCATACAACACCAACCCTACCCGCGTCTTCACCTTTAACTTATCAAACAGGGAATTACGGTAATCGTCCACCGTACGGGGGCTTACAAACATCTTAGCCGCGATGTCTTTGTAGGTGAGCTCCGAACAGACCCACTGAAGAAACTCTTTTTCCTTCTCGGTTAAAGAAACAGGCTCATCAGGCTGATCGATATCCTTATGCAGTCCACTGATGATCTTGCCGGAGATATATTCAGAAAGATAGAAGTTCTTTTCCATTACCGAATCCAGCGCCATCTTCAGTTCCTCAGGCTCCGTATTCTTCATAATATAGCCCTTGGCGCCTAACCGCAGCATGCGGATGATAGTACTTTCATCGCTCGACATAGATAAAGCCAGCACTTTAATGTGCGGGTGGTTCTTGAACAACCATTTTACGGTCTCATAACCATCCATACCCGGCATATTCACATCCAGCAAAAGAATGTCCGGAATAATATGCCTGCTGATCTTATCCTTTACATCCGAGCCATTATCAGCCTCAAATAATATAGTGTAATTCTCGAAGGTGCTGATCAACCTCGCCAATGCTTTACGCATCAGAGTATGATCATCTGCAACCGCTACCTGTATTTGTTTACCAACTGTCATGGGGAGAGTGCTTAACTTTCTTGAGGCAAAGATAATCGAATGGTAACAGTAGTTCCCTTCCCCAGCGTACTTTTCATATCCAGGTCAGCACCAATCAGCTTTGCCCTGTTGAAGATACTCTTTAATCCAACACCGGAGGAAGAAGACACTGAATTTCTCTTGGCTTCTACGTCAAAACCCACGCCATTATCCGCCAGGGTAAGAATAAATTTATCGTCCTCTGGGAAATCAAGGTTTACCATTACCTTACTGGCCTGGGAATGCTTTAGAATATTGTTCAACATTTCCTGGAACATCCGGAAAAGGAAGATCGACTTCTGGCCGTCAAAATGAAGCTCCGGACCTTCAACCCCAAAATCCACCTCCATCAGCCCGCTCTTGCGTACACTTTCCAGCTCAAACCGGATAGCTTCCACCAATCCTATTTGAGCGATCCGGTCACTATGCAAGCTTTTCGTCAGGTCCGATAGATCGATCGCCGCCTTATTCAATATCTGACGCGAATTAAGAATAGGCTCATACGCCTCATGCTCCTTATCGATAGGCAATATAGCCAGCGACAGCTTAACCACAGATAACACCTGACCAATATTGTCATGCAACTCCTGACCGATCATCTTGAAAGTTTCTTCCTGGATCTCCAGCTGAGAACGCAACACCTCCTGCTCATACTGGTCTTTCATTTTGGTCAGTTCCTTCTCATGACGATGCTGCCTGCGTTGGTATAAAAACACCATAGTGATAATAAAAATCACCACAGCGACAGCCAATATACCGCCGATAATAATGATAATAAAAAGATCCTGGCCCTGGTTATTCATGTGCTTATAGCTGTTAACGATACCCGTGAAGGCATGGAAGGACGGCAAATTACAAAATATAAATCCCCCGGTAATGACCGGTTAAAAATACTTACCTATAAAGATACCCTCCTGAGTCTGATGCCACACAAAAAAGCAGTAGTAAAGAACGTATACAGAAACACATTCATCACATCCAGGATCGTACTGATATTATTCATAATAGTACTTGAAGCAGAATACAAAAGCTTATACAACCCAAACAACGGGAAACTGCAAATGTAGAAGAACAACAATCCGGTACAGATCCAGAAAGCCGGCACCCGCAACAAGCTCGCAGAAGAGGGGTAATGAAACAACTCGTAAAAATAATAGATACACACCCCCACTATAAGCAAACAGCCCACAGAATAAGATATAGAAGGAAATACATTAACCTCAAAAATGAAAATACTCAACAACGCCAGAATAGTATAAATAAAGACCATAGAGAGAATGGCCTTTTTAGCCTTCGCCGTTCGAATGACACAATACAGCATATAGAGATAAAACACAAACTCGAAAGCAATAAAAAGAAAATACATCAAACTAGTATCTATCTCTTTCCCTCTTAGGATCCAGCCTATGATCTATATAGTTACTGTAATAACAAGAAAAGGAGGAAAAAGCTTCAGATACAGCGGTATGCCCCTTCGGAAGTAAAGCGTAAGCGAAAACATCAGGCAGATGAATTCAAAATATACAGTTACGGGAAAGTTCATGGCACCTCAATATAGCATATTTCACCACCCCCTTAAAAAGAAAAACCTCCGGTGGGGAATACCGGAGGCTCTTCTTTTATAATATGTCGATTAAAGAATCGTCAAACCTTTAGGACCACGGTCAACAATGGTTACACCAATGCCGCCCCAGTCATCGCCACTTGGGCTGTCAGGACTGCCGGAAGGCTTGCTGGTACCACCGCCATTGTTACAAGTGGGAGGACAAATAGTACCCACGTTATAAGCCAGGATCTGGCCGGGGTTAACATACAGGTCCTTGTTGGCAATACCTGCGTCGGTGTCCTTGCTACGCGTAGCAACCATTACAATAGTCTGGCGGCTGCTGTATTCAGGCTTTTTATCGAAATTCTCGGGATAAGCGCCAAAATACATTCTCACACCGTCACCACCATGAGTCTTTATCTTTTCAATGAACGCTTCCAGATCTTCTACACTATACCATACACTCAGGGAATCTTCCTTACCAATATGCTCTGAATTGTGTACCCATCTTTCTCTCTTGTAATTCCGGATTACGGTGTCTACATGGTTTGTGTCAACAAAGCGACCAACCTTTAAGGATTTTTTTTCAATAGTAGTCATTGCTTGGGGGATTTAAACATGAATGATTTTGATAACGATGTAAAATTAATCAGCCACGACGGAGTTCTTCGGCTACAAGAGGGTATTAGCCAAATAATTACAAATTAGTATTATTCGTAAATTGAAGTAATTCAAGGAGTCACGTGAAAAACATCGGCAAAAAACCGTTAAACAGGCAGACATAAAACCGTCAAATCCCGGGATACCGACCCCGTAAAAAAACGGGGTTGCCACCCCCGCTATTCAACTGCCCAAAATCCCGTCATTAATAAAAAGCCGATTGTATGGGTAGATTAATTATTTGTCTGAAATTAGATACTGGAGAGTTGCTATCATCCCGTTTTTCAAAATCCAATACTCCTGTGAAAGCCAGCCGACAGATTTCCTCAAGGCATTTGTTACGACAATAACTTGAGGAAATTTTATTCTGATCTTCCCAACCTGACTCTAAAGCACCGCAACTACCATATTTTCCATTACCATTATTACCTTATCCTCTTTTTTCGCCTGGGCGGTGGAAGTGGTGCTTTTTTCTTCTCCTCATCTCAATACCAGTAAGGCAATAATGCCCTTTTTCTAAACAGAGTTTAGCTTTATTTAGTATGCGTTCGCCCGGATTATTTGACTGGAAAGAAGCCCCTTTTTTACGATTTATTCCCCCCTTTACAATAGGTATTCTAATTCAATGGTATAGCGACCTGTCTCCCGCCATCAACTGGTCCCTCGCTGTAGGCTGTATAGTTGGCCTGGCGCAGCTTTCCCGCCTTTCCATACCACTGCAATTCAGATACCGCTACCTCTTTGGAATACTCCTGAATGGACTATTATTAGCAGCAGGATTATTACTAACCTTATACAAAGATATAAGGCACCAATCGCAATGGTTCACCCATCATTACACAGCAGGAGATACCCTGGTTGCAACCATCGAAGAACCCCTCACAGAAAAAGCAAAAACATACAGCACTACAGCCACTATAAAAGCCATCATAAAAGATGGCAAACAACATGTATTAAAAGGCAGGCTGTTGCTATACCTAAAAAAGGAAAAACTATCCGCCGGATTGAACTACGGAGATCAACTAATCTTTGTTAAACCACCTTCACCCATTAGCAACATCAGCAGTAAAACTGGCTTCAACTATGCCCAATATTGCGCATACAAAGGCATGTACCACCAGATATATTTATGTGAAAAGGAATACACAGTTGCAGAAAAAAAGCAGATTAACCCCGTAAAAAAAGTACTGTTCTATACCCGTAAAAAAGTGCTCGATATCATCCGGGAAAACATCCCTGACAAAAAGCAAGCCGGATTAGCAGAAGCTATCCTAATTGGTTATAGAAATGACCTCGACAAGCAGCTTTTACAATCTTATATCAACACTGGCGTCGTACATGTGATTGCAGTTTCAGGGTTACACCTCGGTATAATATACGGTCTCCTCCTTTTATTATTCAATCGGGTCCACAAAAGATGGATGCAACGGTGGACTAAACCCATTATCCTTATAGTTGCCCTATGGCTATTCGCATTACTGACCGGGGCATCCCCATCCGTCTTGCGTTCAGCTATCATGTTTACCTGCCTCATTATTGGCAACCAGCTGCCACACCCCTCCTCCGTATACAATTCATTAGCAGCATCGGCGTTTCTCTTGTTATGTTATGATCCCTGGCTTTGCTGGGATGTAGGCTTTCAGCTTTCCTATGCTGCCGTTCTCAGCATCCTGGTATTCATGAAGCCCCTATACAACAGCATCTATGTTCGCAATAAGTACCTTGACCAGGGATGGAAACTGATAGCCATTACCATCGCCGCACAAATACTTACCCTGCCAGTCAGTATCTACCACTTTCATCAATTCCCCAACCTCTTTCTCATCACCAACCTGCTGGCAGTCCCGCTTTCAAGCATTATACTGATTGGTGAACTTGTGTTGTGTGCTGTGTCCTTTATCCCCTTTGCAGCAAAAGCCATCGGCTGGCTACTCACCTGGTTCATCAACCTGTTGAACAGTTTTATAGAAGCAGTCACCCGGATACCCTACAATACAACCAACGATATACAGCTCAACCTGCCACAGGCCATATTATTATATATTATCATCGGAGGATTCGCCAGCTGGCTATTACACAAAAGAAATACTGCCCTCATTACAGCATTGGGCGCCATTTGGCTATTCCTGCTCACCGGCATAGCTGTCCAATGGCAGATTGTCAATATTTAGGTCTCAAACATATTTATATAAAACTGATAAACAATAAAATACACAACCAAGGTGCCTCCTGACGGGCAGAGACGCTTTTGTTTTGAGCCGGCATTAAGTTACCTTTGCGCCTCTCAAAACATTTACCTGGCCATTTTGTAGTAGAGAACCACTCCCACTACAAAACCCGCTTAGAAAATTTAAGTTGTATGACAAAAAAGATACAGTCTGCCCTCATTTCAGTTTTTTACAAAGATGGATTGGAACCCGTAGTACAGCAGCTGCACAAGCAGGGCATTACTATATACTCTACCGGCGGCACCCAAAGCTTTATTGAAAAGCTCGGTATTCCTGTAGTACCAGTAGAAAACCTCACCACATACCCTTCCATCCTGGGCGGACGGGTTAAAACACTTCACCCTTCAGTATTTGGAGGTATCCTCGGACGTCGCGACAATGAAACCGACCTGCAGGAAATGAAGCAATACAACATTCCTGAGCTGGACCTCGTAATCGTAGACCTTTATCCCTTCGAAGAAACAGTGGCCAGCACCAGCGAAGAAAAGCTGATCATTGAAAAGATCGACATTGGCGGCCCATCCATGATTCGCGCAGCCGCTAAAAACTTCAGAGACCTGGTCGTTATCGCCGCTAAAAGCGAATATGCACACCTCGAACAACTGCTGAAAGACCAGCAAGGCACCACCACCATCGAACAGCGCAGAGCCTTTGCAGCCAAAGCATTTGAGATCGTGGCCCACTATGATGTGGCCATTGCCAAATACTTCAACCCCGAAAACGCATTATATTTCGTAGAGTCCATTCCCAATCCCAAAACAATGCGCTACGGTGAAAACCCTCACCAAACAGGCGTATTCTATGGCAACCTCGAACAACTGTTCGATCAGCTCAACGGAAAAGAACTCTCCTACAATAACCTTGTAGACGTAGATGCAGCAGTACAGCTCATCAGTGAATTTGAAGGCGGTGGCAATCCCACTTTCGCTATTATCAAACACACCAACGTGTGCGGCATCGCTTCCCGCGGCACCGTGAAAGAAACCTGGGATGCTGCATTGGCAGGAGACCCTGAGAGCGCTTTCGGCGGCGTATTGGTATGCAACGGTACGATCGACAAAGCAACAGCAGAAGCCATCAACGAGATCTTCTTTGAAGTATTGATCGCCCCATCATACAATGAAGATGCCCTGACCATCCTGAAGTCAAAGAAAAACCGCATCCTGCTGCAACAGAAAGCACCCTTCACCAAAGCAGAAGAATACAAATCAGTACTCAATGGCGTATTAGTACAAGGCGCCGACAAAGGCAACTATGTAGAATGGAAAGAAGTGGGCGGCCGTGATACTACAGCCACAGAAAAAGACGACCTGGCCTTTGCCAACCTGGTGTGCAAGCACCTTAAATCAAATGCCATTGCGCTGGTAAAGAACAAACAACTCATCGGAAAAGGATGCGGACAAACCAGCCGTATCGACTCCTTACGCCAGGCCATTGAAAAAGCCAACCAATTTAAATTCGATCTCAACGGAGCAGTACTGGCCAGCGATGCCTTCTTCCCTTTCAACGATTGCGTACAGATGAGCCACGCTGCAGGGATCGTAGCCTTTATACAACCCGGCGGTTCAGTGAGAGATAAAGACTCCATTGAATATTGCCAGCAAAACAAACTGGCCATGGTCATGACCGCCATGCGCCACTTCAAGCACTAAAGCCTGAATGACCGACCCAACCCATAAAACACCATTCCTACAACAAAAAGGCACCCGATTCAAGGCCCTGTTTGCGTTAGGAATGGTGTGCTTTTTTTGGGGCACTACGTGGATAGCCTCCAGGCAGGGCGTCAAACACATGCCAGCATTACAACTGGCCGGCATTCGCCAATCTATCGGAGGACTACTCTATGTGATCTTCTTCCTGGGAAAAGGGCGCACATTACCACGCGGCAAAGAATGGGGACCAATTATCATACTAAGCCTGTTGAACTTTGCATTAAGCAATGGCCTCTCTACATGGGGAGTGAAATATATATCAGCAGGCCTGGGATCGATCATAGCCGCTACATTTCCTTTATGGATTGTTATCATCAATATGTTTACGGTCCGTTCAGGCATACCAGGCAAGGCAGTCATGGGACTGCTACTGGGCTTTACAGGAGTATGCGTTATCTTCTATGAGCACCTCGCCGATTTCCTGCAACCCGAGTTTCGCTTCGGCATCCTCCTTTCCCTTGCTGCTTCATGGACATGGGCCTTCGGCACACTCTACACCAAGCAACAAGCCGCCGCCTTCAATCCCTACTTCAGCCTGGGCTTGCAAATGCTCATATCTGGCATCCTGACAAGCGTGATCGCGATAGCCAGCGGTCAAACAGTAGCCATTCAGGAAATCCCCTGGCAGTCATGGACCGCTATAGCCTACCTGGCCATCTTTGGCTCAGTCATTTCATTCATTGCTTACCTCTATGCTTTGCAAAACCTGCCCACACAACAGGTGTCTATCTATGCATACATCAATCCAATAGTAGCGGTAGTATTGGGATCACTGATCTTTGATGAAAAACTCACCGTATTCATCGTCGTAGGTGGGGCTATTACTTTATTAGGAGTACACCTGATCAATCAGGCCTATAGAAAAAACAAATAACCGGCTTCTCACACTTTCATCAATCCTGATAAGCATCCCAGTACACAGTCTCTCGCATGAACAACTCAAACATCTCCCGCCATCCGGCAAAACTCACATCAGTGCCGAGAATAGAATTATGCCAAATAGAGATCATCATACCATTCAGCTTACGTATCTGCTCATGATACCTGATCAACTCAGCGTAAGCCACTTGCGGAGAATCCTTTTGCTCATAAAAAGAATTGGCATCCATAAAACAAAACGGATAGATCAGTAGAGAAGTAGCTACTTCCTGCTGCAGATCATACCAGGCAAAAGAAGAACAAACAGAAGCACGGAAACCATTGATACTGCCATAACCCATAGAGAAATCCTTTTCAATACCCACCTTCATTAATTCACGATAGGTATCCGGCAACGTAAACCGTATATAGTGTTGACGACTGCGGATGATCTCCGTATCAGCCACCACCTCCAGCCATTCCCTTTCTTCCCGCAAAAGATCGACGTCATCACCACTTTGCCAGGAAGGATGAATGCCAGTTTTATAAGTGCGGGCATAATACTCAATGAGCTGTCGAAAGGGCTTTACCTCTGTAGGAGTATTTTTATCGTACCCTACTTGCTTGCGGGCTACCAGGAAAAAATAATAAGGCCGTAAACGGCAATACAGATGCAGCGCATCCAGCCATTCAAAACAATCATAAGGATCTTTCTTCACCCTGCGCAACACATCCAACCGGTCCTTTACTTCCGACCACCTGCCCTTCAGGATCGAGCGTGCAAAACCACCTGCCGTACGCACAAACCCTTTATGCAAATACGACCAGGCAATATCGATATCATAAGAAAGAATACACTTGAAGTTCTTCTTGCGAAACAGGATCCCGGGAAACTTTTGCGCCAGCACCTCCTTAAAATAAAGTAGCCAGTAATTCACCAATGGCTGGTCCAGGAAACCCTCCCGGAAAGCCAACGAATTTATATGTGCGTACCGGCCATATTCATCCTTCTCATGCGGCAGGTATTCTTCATACCGGCTGAGCAAATAAAAAGAAGCAGCGAAAATGTCAAAAGGAAGATCCCCGGTGGTGGCAAAAAAAGCAGTACGACCATTAACCTTGAAACAATGGATCGATTGAGGTTGAATACCACTTTCAAAAAGCAATCCGGTAGGCTGAATACACAAGCTCTCACCCTGTAAGGACTGAGAAGAATAGTTCAGTTTAGGGCCATTGAACTGCTCAAAAACAAGGCTTTCTGTTGTAATGGAGATAGGCGCTTCAAACAATTCCTTGCTGAAAAAGTCGACAATATATAGCAGTCGGGGAGAGATAGTATTGCAATAAAGCAGCATCCGTTGCACAAAATAAAAAAGTCAACCGATAAAGTTGACTTCCTGCTAAATAATATTGTCATTTTTTACTGGGAGGACCATGAAGCTCCTGCCATTGCTCATTGAAAGTTTTAGGGGCAAAATCCAGCGGCCCGCGGTGAGCGGTCCAACCCTTGAATGCCTTATTCACCATCCAGTTCTTCATCTTCTCATTCCCTTTATTCATCCACTTCCGGTTTAGACTGGCAATCTTCCAGGCCTTCCACGCCATCTTCTCTGCCCATCCGGCCGCCCCTTCTTCCACAGCTTCGTGCCTGTTCTCCAGCAATAACTCATGCAGGTTGATCTTGACAGCACAAACCTCCGTGCAATTACCACACAGAGAAGAAGCATAACTAAGATGCTTCCATTCATCTATCTTCTTAAGATGGGGAGTGATAACAGAACCAATCGGACCACTATAAGTAGTGCCATAAGCATGGCCACCAATATTCTTATAAACCGGGCAGGCGTTCAAGCAAGCGCCACAGCGAATACAGTAGAGGCTCTCCCTTGTCTTCTCGTTAGCAAGAATATTCGTACGCCCGTTATCCAGCAGGATCACATACATCTCCTCAGGGCCATCCGTTTCACCGGGCTGCCGTGGGCCGCTCACGATGCTATTATATACAGTAACCTGCTGACCTGTACCATACGTGGCCAGCAAAGGCCAGAACAATCCAAGATCATTGATAGACGGAATGATCTTCTCGATCCCTACAATAGCAATATGCGTTTTGGGAAAAGCACAACTCAAACGGGCATTACCTTCATTCTCCGTAACCGCAATACCACCAATATCAGCAATGATAAAATTAGCGCCGGTAATACCGATCTCAGCCTCTACATACTTCGTGCGCAGCTTCTCTCTGGCTACCAGTGTCAACTGGCTGGGAGTAAGATTAGGCGCCGTGTGCAGCTTATTGTAAAACAACTTCGCAACGTCTTCCTTGCTCTTGTGCATGGCCGGAGTCACGATATGATAAGGAGGCTCGCCATCAAGCTGTTGAATATATTCACCCAGGTCAGTCTCCACACTTTCAATCCCCTTCTTTTCCAGGAAATCATTGAGATGGATCTCTTCCGTCACCATACTCTTGCTCTTCACGATCGTCTTACAGTTCTTCTCTTCACAGATTTTGGCAATCTCTTCCAGCGCCTGCTTAGCATCTTCAGCCCAGATCACCTTACCACCCCGCTTCATAAGATTAGCTTCAAACTCTTCCAGGTACACGTCCAGCATCTCGATCGCACGCCACTTTATATTCTTGGCACGCTCCCTCGCCAGGTGCACATTGGAGAACTGCTGCTTACCCAGCGGTACCGTAGCATTATACTTGCTGATGTTGAAATTCACCTTGCGCCGGTGCTCCAGGTCTGCTGCCTTTACCGTGCTTTTGGCCATGAAGGTTGAAACAATATCGCTCATGATGCCTGTTATGGAGTGAAAAACATGGTTACTCTGCCTGCTTCGCTACAAAATAATCTTTGGCTACCTGGTCCAAAGCCTGGTAAAAGTCTTCACCATATTTGCGAATGATAGGCTCCTTAAGGAATTGGTACACGGGTACCTTTAATTTCTTACCGAGGCTGCAAGCAGGCTTACACAGCACTTCCCTCGGCTCGTAATTCATCCGGTCGAAATCACCCTTGCGACCGTTCTTCTGTATAATGGGGAAAAAATGACAACTGATAGGCTTCTTCCAACCGATAATGCCATCATTATAAGCCTGTTCGAAGGCACACTTAATGACCCCTTTGGAATCGCGGAGACCATACACACAGATCTCATTATCATTACCCAGCGTAGGCGTTACCCAGCCAAACTCGCGGTGGTAAACATACTTACCCTTCCGCTCGATCTCTGCTATTGACTCCTTCGAAAGGTAGGGCTTCACCTTATCGTACAACTCTATCATCAGGTCCAGCTCGGCATCCTCCAGCGGCGCTCCCGCATCACCTTCCTCGCAGCACCCGCCTTTACACTTGACGAGATCACACACAAACTGCGCTTCCACCACCTCATTACTGATTAATACATTATCGACTGCTATCAAGAGAATTAGTTTTTACCGTACAAATTTACAACTAAATTACGAAGCAGGGCCACTCACACATTCTCCAAAGAACCATGCCCTTTCTTCCTCCTGAACACCTTATCATAAAAGTTTCTGCCTTTAACCAGCAACAAATGCTGCGAAGTGAGGTAATGGATCACTTTCTCTTCCAGCCAGTGGTGCAGCGGCAACAGCATGGCAATCAATATTATCTTGATCAACATCACCTTCCATGGCTCCCCGTGCGTCAGGTCATGGATCTTGTGATCAGCCAGCAGAATAATAAACTCGAACAGGAAAATAAAAGCAAAGAACCCAAGCACCTTGATGGTGGTCTTGGATACCCGGAAAATACCTGCCATCACCAGCAACAGGAAAATAACAGCAATAGCCACTACCATGCCCAAATACTGGATATTATGCTTGCGCGTCAATTCGATCTCCTTTTGCTTCGCCTCCCGCTCCTTCCGCTTGTTCTCATTATCGATCTCGAGCGATAACAGATCCTTTTCCTTGGCCAGCTTTTGCAAACTGTCCTTATACTCGTAATACAAATTCGTATAAACATGAGCATTCTTGAAATCACCCTTCCATTGATACAATGAATCAAGATTGCGGACAGCCTGTTGTTGAAGATCGATACTTCCTACCTCATCACCCACTTGTTTGGCCTTTTGCCAATATAAGATTGCATTATCATAATCACCACGCTTACGGAAATAAAATCCATAATTACCGTAAAAAAGATACTTATTGATCTTGGTAGCACGGGTCTCAAAACCAGGTTCCGCCAACTTAAAATAATAATTGGCCGAATCCAGTTTATCCAAAAAAGTGTACATCGTGCCGTATCCCTGGTAAAGGAAGAAATCCATTCCGCCACGAAGAATATAATCCTTTAACTCCTGGTGCGACTGGAAATAATCCAACCCCTTTTGATATTGATTACTAAACAGGTATAAGTTCACAATATTCAGGTAAGAATTCAACTTATATACCCCAAATTTTATACTGTCAGCAAGCGCAATAGCATTCTCATAATACTTCTCTGCCAGGTCATATTGCTTATCACTTCTATACAAAGTCCCAATACTGTTATAAGTTTCTACCAGATCATACTTCCGGTTATTAGCCCGTTGCAAAGCCACCTTTTTAAACTCAAAGTCTTTAGCCTTTTCATAATCATTGAGTGTAGTATAAAAAGTAGAAAGATTGGAATAAGCGTTGCGGAGCAGTGAATAATTTTTGCTTTCTTCTGCAATATCGAGCGCTGCGAGATAATTACGAAAGGCCAGTAGTTTCTCATTCTTCAGCAAATAAATAGTACCCAGCGACATGTACGATACAGCCTTTGCAGAATCATTATCACTATTAGCTGCCGTTGCAACGGCCAGGTTACTTGCATTCAATGCCTTGTCCATTTCACCCGTAACCCGGTATGCTCTTGATTGAGAAACGTAGGCTATAGCAGTATAATCATCCAAACCGCTGCTTTTAGCCAGCTCGAGCGCCTTGGTAGAAAACTCCAGCCCACGGCCCGCAGCCTCTTTGGTACCGGCAAAATCCAAATAACGGCGGGCATTATTGATGTAAGCCTTGACCATCAACTTCCGGTCACGGCTTACCTCAGCGATTTCCAGCATTTTATTGGCAAAACTATCCGACAGCTTGTTATTGATCCCCATGTAGTAAACAGCGAGCCCCGCCATGTTGCTGATCCTATCCTGATCATTGGTAGCCTGCGCCAGGCCACGTTTTAAACTATCCTCGAGGGGCATTTGCGCTGTGAGCGTAGCGCCGATACAAAGTCCCAGCAGTAACAGGAACACACTTTTCATGTACGTAGTTTTGGTTGTGTCAGATAAAGCGAAAAATAAAATAAGTTGGCCGGAATGCCAAAAGAAAGCAGGCAATCGTATTAATAGGTTTCTGTCACAAGAAAGGACTTTCAGCCAGCTATTTCCACTGCAGTGAATTGATCAGGTGCTTCATATCAGTTTGTAGAAAATCATATACAATGCCCAGAGAGTCCTCGTTGGGAGTAGCATCAAAATACAGAGCACCCCGCAAAAAGTGCCTTACAGAATCCGTGACAAAAAACTGCTTACCAGTTGCAGCATTGCCACCCACATTGAAAAACAGGCCACTGATACCCTTAGGGGTTCTTATCAGGGAATCCGTTATTTCAGTTGCCTTAGAAGTATGCTTATACGTCATTTTGAACGCATCGTCCACCAGCTTTGTAAGGTTATTAGCACCAACCGCTTTATAACTGATGTAGATCTTTCCGTTAAACTGGGGGAAATCAACATTTATCCAATAATCATTCTCAGGCTTACCTTCAAAAAAAGTAGTATCCTTTATCACCTTGGCATAAATGGGATATTCAAAAGTATAAGGATAACCGGGCTGGTCGAATGACTGATATTGATGAGGAGGGAAATCGATCTTATAATATCCACGCCGCTTAATAGAATAATCACTGTTACAGGCAACCAGGATACATAAAACAAGTAAGCACCAAATGGATCTGTTCTTCATACTATTAATCAGTGATTATTATAATGTTCTATTACACTGTCCCGGGCTTGATTGTCACCTTCACCTTTTTGATCCGGTTACGGTCCACCTCAAGAATAGTAAACTCAAAATCTCCTATGGGCACCACATCTCCCGCTTTAGGGATCTCGCCCGCCAACTCCAGGATTAGCCCCGCCAGAGAGTCGCTTTCACCTTTCACCTGGTCAAATGTATCTGCCGGCAAATTCATAATACCGCAGGCATCATAGATCATCGTGCGGCCTTCAAAAATATAAGTTGCATCATCGATCTTCTTATTGCCCGATTCCTCTTCATCAAACTCATCCTTTATTTCCCCGATGATCTCTTCGAGAATATCTTCCAGCGTAATAATGCCGCTCGTACCCCCAAACTCATCCACCACCACAGCAAAGTGAATACGCTTGCTTTGGAATTCCGTCAATAGATCCTCTATATACTTTTGCTCGTGTACAAAATATGGAGGCCTCAACAGACTCTGCCAGTCGAAACTATCCGGCTCATTAAGATGTGAGATCAGATCCTTGGTATGAATGATCCCCAGAATATCATCCAGACTCCCCCTATACACTGGCAGACGTGAGTAATGCAGATCTTCCACCGCTTTCTTCAGTTGTTTGAAAGAAGCATTATGCTCTATACCATGTACATCCAGACGGGTACGCATTACCTGTTTAACCGTAATATTGGCAAACTTGTAGATACCCGCGAGAATACGCTGTTCTTCCTCCTCATGAATGGTAGATCTGATCTCTTGCTCCAGCTGCTTCTGTATATTGGCCCGGGAAGCCTTCCCTCCAAACGCCTTTTCCACCCGGTCAGAAAAGTTGACAAGCCAAACGGCCAGGCGCTTAAAAAGATAATAGATCACCTCCACCAGAAAAGAAGATTCATAAGCCGAACGTAGGTTATTCTGGTTGGCCCGCACCTTGGGCAAGACCTCTCCAAACAACACGATCACACTACAGATAACCAGCACTTTGATAAAATATACAAAGAGCTCTAAACCCAGGCTATCCTGCTTGAAAGTAAATATGGGATCGATAAGAAAATTAGCGAGAATGATGATGGCAATATTGATCAGCGTATTGGCGATCATGAGAGAAGCCTGCAGCGCCCGGGGCTCCTCCAGCAAATTGGCAATGCGCTTCCAGCCCGAATCCTGCTTGGTTTTGAGCATGTTCACATCCCGGAATGTCAGTGAGAAAAAGGCAACCTTGGCCCCCGATATAAAGAAAGAAAGCAGCAACAGGAACAGTACTACGGCAGACAATATAGTAGTGGCTTGTACGTTGACCGCCAGCAATACAGGCTGCCACGCTTCACCTAATAACAAACCTCGGAAAGGGTTATCCAAAGCAATTGGTTTTTGTTAACAATGATCGATCAACATGACCGGCGGTTTAGTCTACAGGCCGCATCAGAAAGGCAGGTCAATAACCTGCCCCTTATAAACAAATTTTGTGCAAAAATATTATGATGCGCTGTAACGATCAAAAGGATTTACCGGCAACTTTATAAGGTTTTTAATCCGCGAATCCTTTTAATCCCGGGTCCGCAATTAAAAAGGTAGGTCTTGCGAGGATTCACCCAGCGGGGGAATATCAGCGTTGAATCCTTCAATATTTTCACCGTGTGTATTGGTATGAGGTCCATGATGGCCTGAACTATCAGTTCTTTTATCCAGCATAATAAGGTTGTCACCAACCACTTCGGTAGCAAACTTCTTATTGCCTTCCTTATCCTCCCAACTCCTGGTACGCAAACGGCCTTCAATGTATACCAGGCTTCCTTTATGAAGATATTTTTGGGCCAACTCTGCCAATCCTCTCCATAGTACCACCGTGTGCCATTCAGTCTGAGAAATAAGCTTACCAGCTCTGTCTTTGAATGTTTCAGTGGTCGCCAGGGGAAACTTTGCTACTGCGATATTACCTTCCAGGTACTGTACATCCGGGTCCCTTCCTAAATTGCCAATGAGCATAACCCTGTTAACGCCTCTCATAAAAGATGAGTTTATTGTTAGAAATCGTCTACCGGTTTTATTTACTCTTAAAGTTAATTTTTTTTATAGATATTATGCCAATTATTTGGCCCCCTAAGTGTTAATACGGGGGAGCATTTTCAAATCATACTCAACACATTAAAATAACTGTGCCAGCGAGCTTTTCTCCTCCAGGAACGTGTTGATAAGACGCGGAAAAGCATACTTTTTTAATTGCTTTTTATCAACCTGTATGAAATCTTTTAATGCCGCTACAGGCTTCAGCGCAGTAACAGTAACAAATTGCCCATGTATAAGTTGATGAGTTAGCTGCTGATGATAAACTTTACTAATATGACTGACCGAATATGCCTGCTTGCCAAACAGCTTTTTTAAGAAAGGCAGCTCCTGGAACATTTCCTGAACGGGGCTGCTGGCTTCATACAGAACGAACTCATGCAGGTCTTGCCAGATATCTTTCTCAGTCCGCTGCCGGATATACAGCTTGTTCTGATACTGAATAACAAAATAATAGAACCAACGCTCCCTCTTGGCAAGGCTTTTTTCCTTGACGGGTAACTGCTTTATTAAATTGTGCTTAAATGCTTCACAATCGGATTGTTGCGGACAAACAGTGCACAATGGATTTTGCGGCTTACAGATCACAGCACCGAAATCCATGATAGCCTGATTATAAATGCCCGGCTGTTCAGTGTCAAGCAAGGCTGTTGCCAGCTCCTGATACATCTTCTTGCCCGATGTAGTATCGATAGGAGTCGAAATACCAAAATAGCGCGCTATCACACGTTGTACATTACCATCAACAACAGCTTTCGGTTCATTAAAAGCGAAAGAAGAAATAGCAGCAGCGGTATAAGGCCCAATACCTTTTAACTCTTTAATCTCATCATAAGTAGAAGGAAATTTCCCTTTGTAATCATGCACAACTTTCTGAGCAGTAGCAATAAGATTTCTGCAACGCGTATAATAACCAAGACCTTCCCACAACTTGAATACCTTCTTTTCAGGTGCTTTAGCAAGATCTTTAATAGTTGGAAACGCATCAATAAAACGC
Organism: Paraflavitalea sp.; assembly: GCF_059502485.1. Taxonomy (NCBI): domain Bacteria; kingdom Pseudomonadati; phylum Bacteroidota; class Chitinophagia; order Chitinophagales; family Chitinophagaceae; genus Paraflavitalea; species Paraflavitalea sp. Next base: position 53,702 of record NZ_JCACET010000004.1, on the reverse strand, counting down.
TCATAATAAGCCAGTCCTTGCTCTACTCTTGTTTGCTGTAAAATGATCTCACTCAACCATATTTTATAAGGATCCTTTTCCCCTTTCCAGGGCATGGAGCGTGTATTTTGGGCTTTATTCCACGCTAAAAGCTTTTCAGTGAATATTGGTTTCATGGTAAATATTGAATATATAACATTCTGATAATGAGAGGGGTTAACTGTAACCCGGCATGAAAATTGATACCCCTCAATATCAATTATTTAGACCTTTTCTTGCAAATGTGCGAATTAACATTTAATTTGAGTAAAGAATTGATTTAGTGACAATTGCCGTTTAAAGTAAATAATATTTTGAAAACCCGTTAAAAATTCAACGACATGAGAAAGGCAGACCTCGTTAACCAAATATCTGAAAAAACAGGTATTCCCAAGGTTGATGTTTTGGTTACGCTGGAGACCATGTTCAAGGAAGTGAAAGATACCTTATCCCAAGGAGAAAACATCTACATTCGTGGGTTTGGCAGCTTTATTACTAAAAAACGAGCTGCTAAAATCGGCCGCAACATTAAGAAAAACATTGCGGTACACATCCCTGAACATTTCATTCCTGCATTCAAACCTGCCAAAGAATTTGTGGCAGAAGTTAAAAAATTACAATCCGTCAAAGAAGATCAGCCAAACCCCGATGATGAGATGTAAATTTGCTGCTCATTAAATTACACTGATTTGTGAAAAAGCAGCAGATGATCTTAGTAGGCGGCGGCGTAATGCTGCTCTGCCTGCTTTATTTCTTTGGCAGAACCATCCCCCCTAAAGATAACACCAGGCCCGCAACAGCTACCGCTGCTGCGGGACAATTGGACATTGAGACAATCCTGGCGGCCTCCCGCCAGAAGCTCACTCCATCCCAGCAAGCTCACGTAAGTAAGCTTGAATCTGCTGTTGTTCGCGGCGACGTGAAAGAACAGCAGATAAAGGTATTCCGGCAGTTGGCAGACTTCTGGAGAGACTCCGCACACCTGCTGCTTCCCTACGCCTGGTATACAGGGAATGCAGCTAAATTGGAAAATTCTCAAAAAAACCTCACCTTTGCTGCCCAATTCTATTTAGACGGTGTTCGCCGACAGGAAGAACCCGCCCTGAAGAAGTGGATGGCTTTACAAGCTAAAGAGTTGTTTGAGAAGGCTTTAGAATTAAATCCGGCCAACGATTCCCTTAAGATCGGACTCGGAAGTTGCTACCTCTTCGGAGGCATTAGCGACAACCCGATGCAGGGAATTCAGTTAATTCGTGAAGTAGCCGACCGCGATCCGCATAATACCTATGCTCAATTTATGCTGGCTGTGGGAGGTCTCGTTTCCGGACAATTGGACAAAGCAATAGAAAGGTTAAACCATGTAGTAGAGCATGAGCCTACTAACCTGGAAGCTATATTGATGCTGGCAGATGCCTGCGAACGGAAAGGAGACAAAACCAATGCCATCAAATGGTATACAGCTGGTAAAAAACTCCTCAAAGACCCGGGCTTCGAAAAGGATATCGACGAGCGTATCAACTCGTTAAAGAAATAAAACCTTTCCGAAAGCCCTTCATCCCCACCATAAGATGAAGGCAAAGCTTAAACTTATTAGTTAATTAAAAATCATTGGTGTTCTATGCCTTGTGGTAAAAAAAGAAAGCGTCATAAAATTGCGACGCATAAGCGTAAAAAGAGACTGAGAAAGAACCGTCATAAGAAGAAAAACCGCTAACGTTTATCTTCTTGCAACGGGTCCCGTAACCACGGGGCCCCTTTCCTTCTTTAGCTGAATTTATTATTTGTCATTTATTTACAGACCTGCTGCTTGCAATCCCTGAACGAATGGATATTTGACAAATAATTCCGCTTCAGCGCCTTCCTTGTGTGATGATTGGTAAGACGGTATAAAGATGTTACGCTTGAATAAGGAACTTATTATAAATGCTGCACCTCAGGGCGTAGAAATCGCCTTGTTAGAGGATAAAAAGCTGGTAGAACTGCATCACGAAAAAGCGGATGCCAGTTTTGCCGTGGGAGACCTTTATCTCGGCAAGGTGAAAAAACTCATTCCTGGCCTCAATGCTGCCTTTGTAGACGTAGGCTTCGAAAAAGACGCATTCCTCCACTATACCGATCTTAGCCCATACGCCCGCTCGTTATTGAAATTCACCCAGCAGGCCATCAATGACAACGGTAAAGATTTCGACTTCGGAACCTTCCAGGTAGAGCCCGAGATCATCAAGACCGGCAAGATCAATGAGGTATTAAGCGGTAAGCCCAATATACTGGTGCAGATCCTTAAAGAGCCCATCGCCGCCAAAGGCCCACGCCTTAGCTGCGAAATATCCCTGCCCGGTAGATTTGTGGTCATCACTCCTTTCAACGACATCGTAGCAGTTTCCCGGAAAATACATTCAGCCGATGAACGCAAACGGCTGCAGAAGATCGTCGAAGCCATCAAGCCAAAGAACTTTGGTGTGATCGTTCGTACAGCTGCAGAAGGAAAGAACACGGCAGAACTGCATGAAGACCTCTCCATGCTGGTAGAAACCTGGAAAGCTATACAGCACAACCTCAAAGGAGCTGTAGCACCAGCCAAAATACTCAGCGAGCAAACAAAGACCACCAGCATCCTGCGTGATCTGCTCAATGAGGACTTCAACAAGATCGTGATCAACGACCGGAATATCTATAATGATACCCGGAGCTACATACAACGCATCGCTCCTGAAAAGGCCGATATCGTTGCATTTTACCACAATGGCCTGCCCATCTTCGATCAGTTTGGCATCACCAAACAAGTGAAAGCAGCATTTGGTAAAACAGTGAACCTGCCAAGTGGCGCCTATCTCATCATAGAGCACACAGAAGCACTCCATGTAATCGATGTAAACAGCGGATACAAAAGCGTTGGCAACAACCAGGAATTGAATGCCCTGGAAACCAACCTCGAAGCCGCAGCCGAAATAGCACGCCAGCTTCGCCTGCGCGATCTGGGCGGCATTATCGTGGTAGACTTTATCGATATGAAGCTGCCCGATAATAAGCGAAAGCTGCTGGAGGCCATGGAAGAATTCATGAAGCCCGACAGAGCCAAGCATGCAGTGTTACCAATTTCCAAATTTGGTATCATGCAGATCACCCGGCAACGCATGAAGCCGGAGATGAACATCAATACACAGGAAGTTTGCCCTACCTGTGCCGGCACTGGTAAAATTTCATCTACCCTGCTCCTCGAAGATGAAATAGAAAAGAACATGAGCTACCTCATTACCCACCAGCATAAAGACCTTACGCTGGTAGTTCACCCCATCATGCACGCTTACCTTACAAAAGGAGGCTGGCTCTTCCGTTCAAAACAATGGAAATGGCGCATGAAGTACGGGCAAAAGATCAAGGTTATCGAAAACACCAACTATCACCTCACAGAATTCCACTTCTTCGATAAACACGAAGAAGAAATAAAACTGTAACCATTACACAGACGCATCTGTACTGATCGCGATCATTACGCGACAATTAATCTATTACAAGCCATCCTCTCCCCAACAAGTAATGCTTCGCGATCTATGTAAGCATATAGCCTGCATAGTTTCAATTCGTGCAACTCATAAAATTCGTGTAATAAGTGTTTGGCAAAAAAAATCGGGTACCGTAGGGAGTACCCGATAGACTATAGAAAGGCGAACCAGAAACTCTCGTGGAATCAGACAATTAAGTCGTCGTGAAATTAAGTACGGACAATCATTCCTCCTACTACAAACCTATAACCGTGTAGATTTGGCCTGTAAGTGTGCAGATTTGGGCAATAAGTGTGCAGCGACTTTGAGCTTTTTCTTCCCTTACACGGTATTTGGCCTCCTGAATTCATTAAAAAACCCGGTATTCACCACGCATATAAGTCCGGGACAAATACAAATAAAAAAAACTCCGGCAGGAAGGCCGGAGTTAGCGTCACAGTTAGCATTGGTTATTGATAGCCGGGACTCGTAGCAGGTTCAACCCGGCGCAGTTAGATATGGTGACCAGAGCGGGCTCACAAAAGCCCGAAGGCCGGAAAAAAGCTTCTTTTTATAAATTTTGGAGGTAGGCGCCTATGGCTGAAAGGCGCAAGCACGCTAACAAGACAGGAAAGCTGTGCAGGTTGCTGCACAGCTTTCTATCAATTTGCTAAAAGTTTCAGAAAATTTTTCGGAATTAGTCCCGGTCCCGGCTACCGCCCAGGAAGATGAGAATATACTGCACCAGGGTAGCAACGGAGGCCACGGCAGCCACCACATAAGTCATAGCAGCCCACTTCAACGCATCCTTTGCCTTGGGATACTCCTGCCTATTGGTGACGTTCGTACGCTCCAGCCAGGCCAGGGCCCTCTTGCTGGCGTCAAATTCAACAGGTAGGGTGATCACAGAGAACAAAGTGGTCAACCCGAAAAGGATAATACCTACTAATAATAAGGTAGGGAAAGCATTGATTAACAATACCCCACCCAGCAGGATCCACTGTACGATACCGGAGCTGAACTGCACTACCGGCACCAGGCGGCTACGCATCGTAAGCCATTGATAAGCAGTGGCATGCTGTACTGCGTGACCGCATTCGTGCGCTGCTACGGCCGCAGCCGCAATCGAGGTACCATTATATACGTCCGGACTGAGATTTACCGTCTTGGTTGCAGGGTTATAGTGGTCGCTTAAAAAGCCGTCAACCGATACCACTTTCACGTCATATATGCCGTTGTCTTTAAGCATTTTTTGGGCTATCTGACTGCCCGTTAAACCGGCAGAAAGAGGTACCCGGCTATACGCCGTAAACTTGCTTTTCAGCACCCCTGAAACCAGCATACTGATACCTAAAAAAATCAAAGAAATAATCAGAATTGATGGTGTCATTTTTTGTGCTATTTTATATTATATAACACCTGTACATCAAAACGGTTACCAACCATTTTGAGGTGTTTTTTTGTCGGTTTAAGCACACAAAAAAGGGGCATTTTGTCACCGCAAAAGTTGATAAAAGACAATTGCTGACATTTTATCACAAAGACTTACCCATAAATATTAATATGTTTATTATATATTGATTATCATCAACTTACACACTTCCAGAACATCGTTCCCGTATACCTGAAAAGGGGGTTAAAATTTATTCACAACCCTAAAAAATAATTTTGTTATGTGGCGCTTATTTGTAATTTAGTGCAAGAATTTAATGGGTTAGTAAGTAAGGGGTCAACAGCAATGTTGGCCCTTTTACTTTTAAAAAATTCTGCATCGTTAACTACACTTTTTTCGCGCATTTTTTTACATCTTTTTTGCGCATAAAAAACTACTTCACAACATCACATCAACGATCACTTTTTCACACAACTTTTTTTAATCAAACATTCAATTCTTTTTATACCACTAACTTTATCGCATGAGTAAAGTTAAAACGGCATTCTTTTGTACTAACTGTGGATATGAAAGCGCAAAATGGCTCGGCAAATGTCCTTCATGTGGAACCTGGAATTCTTTTGTGCAAGAAGTCATACATAAAGAAACTTCCCAAAAAGAGAACAACTGGAAAAACTTTCACGACGACAAGAAAGAAATTAAAACAATAGCACTGCATGCAGTAACTACACCCGAACAAAAAAGAATCATCACACCAGATGCAGAACTCAACAGAGTATTAGGAGGAGGAATAGTTCCCGGAAGCATCACATTGATAGCAGGAGAACCAGGTATAGGAAAATCAACACTGTTCCTGCAGATAGGATTACTCTTAAAAGATATCACGATCCTCTATGTAAGTGGAGAAGAAAGCGATCAGCAGATCAAAATGCGTGCAGACCGCTTAAAGATTCAGAACGATCAATTCTACCTGCTTACTGAAACTTCCACACAAACCATCTTTCAGGAGATAAAAAAACTAAAACCCCAACTGGTAATTGTTGACTCCATTCAAACCATACAATCACCCTATATAGACTCATCACCCGGTAGCATTTCACAAATACGGGAATCGGCAGCCGAGTTTCAGCGCTTTGCCAAAGAAACCAATATACCCGTGTTCCTCATTGGGCACATCACCAAGGATGGCGCTATAGCAGGCCCAAAAATACTGGAACACATGGTCGATACAGTATTACAATTTGAAGGCGACAGACACTACACCTATCGCATCTTGCGCACCATTAAAAACCGCTTTGGTGGAACAGCAGAGCTTGGCATCTATGAAATGACTGGCGAAGGCATGCGCGGCGTCAACAATCCCAGTGAAATACTGATATCACAGAAAGAAGATCGCCTCAGCGGTATTTCCATAGCAGCCACTATTGAAGGCATGCGTCCCTTATTGATAGAAGTACAGGCCCTCGTTACCCAATCAGTGTATGGCACACCACAACGCACGGTGTCAGGCTTCGATCTTCGGCGCCTGCAACTGTTACTGGCTGTACTGGAAAAAAGAGGAGGCTTTCACTTTGGCGTTAAAGATGTATTCCTCAACATAGCCGGAGGGCTCAAAGTAGAAGATCCTTCCATCGACCTCTCCGTGCTATGCTCCCTGTTAAGCTCTTATGAAGATGTTCCCCTTCCTCATCTGATCTGTTTCGCAGGAGAAGTTGGCTTAAGCGGTGAGATCAGGGCCGTGAATCGAATAGAACAACGTATTGCCGAAGCAGAAAAACTGGGATTTGAAAAAATAGTCGTGTCGCGCTATAACCAGAAAGGCCTCAACCTGCAGAAGTTCAACATCGAAGTAATAAGCATGGGCCGGGTGGACGAAGTATACCAATACCTGTTTTAAGATAGCTGCAAGCTCCCGCCTGGCGGGACAAGTTGTGAACTTCAGACCGCAAGCTTAAAACCAGTTGCGCAGTTATTTCGTAAGTTGATAAACCGCGAGCGACGAACTATTGCTCAAAGCTCGTCGCTCGCAGGTCGAAGCCTGTATTGCTATGAAATTTACCGAAACCGCCAGATCGCTCCTGCATCTCTTCTTTCCTCATTGCTGTGTAGGCTGCGGCACCGATGTATTAAGCAACCAACAGATCCTTTGTCTCCCTTGCATCAACCAACTGCCGGTTACCAATTTTCATTTATATGCAGACAACCCCTTACAGCAAAAATTCAGGGGAAGGTTACCATTGATCGACGCTACCAGCTACGTGTATTTTACCAAAGATTCGATGCTGCAGGAAATCATGCACCAGTTTAAATACAACAACAGGCAAAACATTGGGGCCTGGTTTGGCAGGCGCATAGGCGAAGCACTGCAAACGTCCAGTCATTTTACCATGCCCGATGCTTTAGTACCAGTACCTCTTTTTGATGTCCGGAAAAGAAAGCGGGGCTACAATCAGGCAGAACTGCTATGCGCAGGCATCGCTGAAGTCCTGGAGCTTCCGGTATGGAAAGATGTTGTTACAAGAACAACACTTACCGAATCACAAACCCGTAAGAGCAGGATACAACGATGGCAGAATATGGAAGGCAAATTCGCAGTAATGAAACCAGCCACGATCATGGGTAAACACCTGTTATTAGTAGATGATGTGGTAACCACGGGCGCTACCCTTGAAGCCTGTGGGCGGGCATTGCTGACTGCAGGCGAGGTAAAACTCAGTATTGCCACCATGGCCTTTGCCACCGGATAGCTGGCAACAATTAATACCCCGGATATACGTTAAACCATAAGAAGTATTACTTTAGCAATCTGCATGAAGCAACTATTGGCCTTAATATTGATCGTCACCATTGCCGCTACCGCCTGCAAAAAGGATTCATTCATCACCGGCAACGCCAACCTGAGCACATCAGCCGATACCTTACACTTTGATACCGTATTTACAAGCGTTGGATCAGTCACCCACTACTTCCGCATCTTTAACGACAACGACCAGAAACTAAAGCTCCGGAACGTATCCATCGCCGGCGGGATCAACTCAGTCTTTAAGATCAATGTAGACGGAACACCTGGCCCTGCAGTAAACAACATCGAGATCGAAGCCAATGACAGCGTATACGTCTTCGTATCCGTTAAAATAGATCCTACAGTAGAAAACCTTCCGTTCGTATTAAAAGACAGCATCCACATACAATACAACAACCAGGAAAAATGGGTACAGTTGGAAGCCTGGGGACAAAATGCTCACTTCCTGCGATCAAGACTCATTGCTGCCAATGAAACCTGGACTAACGATAAACCCTATGTTATCCTCGGAGGCATACAGATAGATACCAATGTCACCCTCACCATGCAACAGGGATGTCGCATCTACTTACATGCAGATGCCCCCTTCCTCGTTGATGGAACCCTCAAAGCAATCGGCGAAAAATACGATAGCACAAAGATCATATTCCGCAGTGACCGCCTCGACGATCCCTATCGCGATTATCCCGGCGCATGGCCAGGCATTTACTTCAGAGGAGAAAGCAAAGACAACCAACTCCAATACACCGTCATTAAAAACGCCTACCAGGGCATTATCACTACCGGTCCTTCTACCAATGCCAATCCCAAAGTCACGATAAGCGAATCCATCATCGATAATTGTTACGATGCAGGCATACTCGCCGTGCAATCCGATATCAGGGCACAAAACTGTCTCATCAGCAATTGCGGCAAAAACATGATACTGGCATTGGGTGGCACCTACAACTTCAATCATTGCACATCAGTAGCATACTCCAATAACTTCATTCAGCATAAAGACCCTGTATTGCAGGTAACAGATTTTATCCGGGACGGCAATACAGTCTTAACAGGCAATCTTACTGCCAGCTTCAGCAACTGTATCTTCTGGGCCGATAACAGCACCGTGGAGAATGAGGTCATAACCGCCAAACAAGGCAATGGTACATTCAACGTAAGCTTTCAAAACTGCCTGTGGAAGCTAAAAACCAATCCGGGCAACATTACAGCCAACAATATCATCGCCAATGAAGCCCCGGCATTCGATAGCATCGATACACAAAAAAGATTCTACAGCTTCCGCCTGAAAGATGGATCACCAGCATTGAACAAAGGAGTAGCTTCATCAGCCATTATCGATCTCGATGGAAATCCCCGCCCGGTCGGCCTCCCCGATCTCGGATGTTATGAAAAACAATAATATACTATCTCATTAGTTAGCCGTAAATTTTTCAAGGCGAGCAACCAATTAAGCACCATCTTTGTATAGATTATTATCATTAAAACCTCACATCATGATACGCCTGCTGATTTGTTCGCTGCTGCTGGTTGCAGCTACTTCTATTTATGACTTTAAGGTCCCTTCCCTTGAAGGTAAAGACCCTATCAACTTCGCTAAATACAAAGGCAAGAAAATATTGGTGGTAAATACCGCTTCCAAATGCGGCCTTACTCCCCAGTATACCGAGTTGCAACAACTTTATGACAAGTACAAAGACAAGCTGGTGATCATAGGATTCCCCGCCAACAACTTTGCTAACCAGGAACCCGGTACCGCTGCAGATATCGAAGAAGTGTGCAGAAAGAACTATGGCGTAACCTTCCCCATGGCAGAAAAAGTATCCGTTAAAGGAGAAGACATCCACCCCCTGTTTAAATACCTGACAGACGAAGCTAAAAAGCTGGGCGTTGAAGATCCCATCAAATGGAACTTTACCAAGTTCCTGATTGATGAGAATGGTAAGCTGATCGCCGTGATCCCCAGCAGGACAAAACCGATGAGCGAAGAGCTGACCAAGTACCTGAACTAAGCTCTCTACATTCATTATATACTTACAGGCGGCGGATACATGGTATCCGCCGCCTGCTTTTAGGCCCTATTCTCACCACTTACCCCCGCTCGTTTGACTATTGTCAAATCACTGATAATGAGCCTGATACCGGCTTCACTGTGGCAACATCAGCCAAATAGGGCCAAAAATCGTAGGAAAATATCCACTCGCCGAATAGATTTACTGTTGTCCTGACAATTAAACAACTTTACATCACTGAAACGATCCAATATCTCTGAAAGGCAAAACGTCCAATAGACCAGAGAACTAATAAGGTCCAATACCAGCGAAAAAACCAGATCCGGTAAAACCAAGAAAGACCACATCCAATTCCTGGGAAGAACGAAAAAGAAAATATCCATGAAGGAACCACCGCTGAAATCCTGATATCCATTGACTAAAGCCCTATCCTGGAGCGAAGACCCTCAAGAATGAATTTTAGCTCAAACACACGACGATAATCCGGGATATCCTACTTAAGACCTCTGTTGAAGTCGTTTCCGTTAGGAAGATTTTTAAACCGTTCGCTACCACTGCGAACGGTTTATTTTTTACGCCTATCTTCGCCCCATGTCTTTTAAGGATATCATCGGGCAGCAAGAGATCAAAGAACACCTGGCTGGAATGGTACAGCAAAACCGCCTTAGCCACGCCTTACTTTTCCTCGGCAAAGAAGGCAGCGGCGCCCTGCCCCTGGCCATCGCCTTTGCCCAATATGTCGTTTGTGAAAAGGTAAACGGCAAAAAACAGGCAGCCCTCGCCGGCCCCTCCCTTTTCGGTGAACCAGAACCACTTCCAACTGATAATGTACAACTTACAGACGCCTGCGGCACTTGCCCCTCTTGTCAAAAGGCAAGCCAGCTGGTGCACCCTGATATTCATTTCTCCTATCCGGTCATCCCCCGCAAACCAGGTGATAAACCGGTGAGCACAGATTATATCACAGAATGGCGTGAATTCCTTACCGAAACACCCTATGGCAACGCCTACGATTGGCTCCAGCACATAGGCGCAGAGAACAAACAGGGTAATATTACCGCCTACGAATGCAACGAGATCATCCGCAAGCTCAACCTCAAAAGTTTTGAAAGCGGGTTTAAAATATTGGTACTCTGGATGCCGGAATACCTGGGCAATGAAGGCAACAAGTTGTTGAAACTCATTGAAGAACCGCCACCCGACACCCTCTTTATCCTGGTAGCCGAAAACGAATCCCAGATATTGGCCACCATCCTGTCACGCACCCAGCTGGTCAAAATACCGGCCATTGCAACAGAGGCCATCACGGAAGCCCTCATCGCCAGGGCCAATTGTACCCCCGAGCAGGCAAGGCCCGTAGCCTCTATCGCTGCCGGCAACTACCGGGAGGCCCTCCAGCTTGTACAACATGCCGGAGAAGACTGGCAATCCCACCTGCGTGAGTGGCTCAACTCCATCCTTAAGAACGGCCCCATCGCCCAGGTCAAGTGGATCGATGAGATCAGCAAACTGGGCCGGGAAAAACAAAAACAGTTCCTGCTCTACTTCACCCACCTCCTCGAACAGGCCATAAGATTGCAGGCAATCGGCACAGATGGCGTATATCTACCTGATAATGAACGGGATTTCGCATTAAGGCTCAATAAGATCGCCGGTTTTGAGCAAATGGAGGCCATCATTGAGGAGCTGGACAAGGCCGCTTACTACATAGAACGCAATGCCAACGCCAAAATGCTCTTCCTGGCCCTCACCATCAAGCTATACCATATAGTCGCCCGAAAGCAGGTCGCCCGGCTCATGTAATGTTTTACACTTAATCACCTATATTTGTAAATCGGCCTGAGGTGTAAGGATTTGCAGGGAGTGGCTGTAGCGGGTGGATTTGTGTAACAGGAGCGTTTTACCAGGTTATCTTACTTCGCTATATTACTTTGTGTTGCAATTTGCGTAACGTCTCTCCTGCCAGGTAACAACTACCGGTTTAAGGCAGGCAGACCCAAATATTGTATACCCGTCGTTCAAAGGGCAGTATACAATACACTTATAAATGAACGCTTGCAATACTACCTCCCTACATGTGCTACCGGTAGCCGTCAACAATTTTTTTCATCGTAATTACTCATAGAATGGGATGTAGTTCATGTGGAACCACAGGAAAAGTGGCTGGCTGCAAAAGCAATGGAGGTTGCAGCACAGGCAGTTGTAATAGGATGAATGCTTACGATTGGCTTATGAACCTGCCAATCAGCGATCAGGATACCGTTTGCAAAGTCATGGAGGTAAGCTTTAACCAGGGCAGCCGGAAAGACTTCTTCCGCAATACCACTATCCAGCACTTTGAAAAAGGAGACCTGATAACAGTAGAAGGCATCAGCGGATTCGATGTAGGAGAAGTGAACCTCACAGGAGAAGTTGTCCGCATGCAAATGAAGAAAAGGAACGTTAGCGAGTACGATTCCGACCTGAAAAAAGTACTGCGCCGCGCCTCCGATAAAGACATCGAGATCTGGCACCAGAATAAAGCCCGCGAAAAAGACGCCCTCATACAATCCCGGGCTATTACCAAGCAGCTCAACCTGGACATGAAAATGAGTGAAGTGGAAATACAGGCCGATGGCCGTAAAGCCACCTTCTTCTATATTGCCGATGACCGGGTCGATTTCCGGGAGCTGATCAAGATCCTTGCCCGGGAATTCAAAGTAAAAGTAGAAATGCGCCAGATAGGCGCCCGCCAGGAAGCCGCCAAAGTAGGAGGCATCGGAAGCTGTGGCCGCGAACTCTGTTGCTCCACCTGGCTTACTGATTTCAAATCAGTCAATACGACTGCCGCCCGCTACCAGAACCTTTCTATTAATCAAAGCAAACTCAGCGGTCAATGCGGCCGTTTGAAATGCTGTCTCAATTACGAACTGGATACCTATCTTGATGCACTCCAGCATTTCCCGGACAATGCAGATATGATCCAGGTAGGTAAAGGCAACGCCACGCTCATCAAAAAAGATATCTTCAAGAACCTGATGTGGTATGTATTGCCTGATAGCAACAAGCAATATCCTGTTACGATAGAAAGAGTGCGTAAGATCAAACAACTCAACGCACAAGGCATTATACCCGATCAGCTCGAAGCGGTAGAGGTCACCAGTTCCAAACCCAAGGAGGTAGAACCAGAGTATGCAGATCTGGTAGGACAGATCAGCTTGCGCACCCTGGAAAGAGCCGAGAAGAAAAAGAAACACCAGCATAAAGAGAATCGCCAGCAACAGCAACAACGTCCACAAAACCAACAGAACAGACAGCAAGGCGGCGGTCAACAACAAGGAGGTGGACAACAACATAAGCAGCAAGGTGGCGGCTCCGGTCAACAAGGAGGCCAGCAGCAAAAGCCCCAGCAAGGCGGTCAACAACAAAGACCTCAACAAGGTCAGGGTGGCGGCCAGGGCAACAACCAGCAGCGACCACCACAGCAGCAACGGCGAGACAATCGTCAACAGCAACAACAACCTAAAAAAGACGATCGACGTCCGCCCAATCCAAACCCACCACAAAAAAAGAACTAAACTAATCGTTTAGATGTAATGCATATACCACAGGCTGCCCCAACAGGCAGCCTGTCGCTTTTCAGCAATTCATTATCTTCATCCTACTGTAGAAAAAGCATGAAACGTCTCATGAAGCGATCAGTTATGGTACTTACCATCCTTATCATCGTATGGCTGGTAGTGGCCCAGGGATGCATGACATTCCGGACTGCTGATAAGGAAATGATAAAACGCTTTCAGCAGAAAGGAGTACCACTACACTTCACCACACAAAAAGTAGAAGGCAGGAATATACACTTTGCTACTACCGGAAACGACACCCTGCCCACCATCGTTTTTATACACGGTACTCCTGGAAGCTGGGATGCATTTGCCGGTTATATGCAGGATAGCGCATTACTGCAACACTATCGCATGATCTCTATCGACCGGCCAGGATTTGGGTACAGCGATTTCGGGCAACCTGAACACCTCACACGCCAATCGGAGCTCATCAGCCCGGTACTGGAAAAGATCAACAATGATAAGCCAGTCTATCTCGCAGGCCATTCGTTGGGAGGCCCATTGATCATCCAACTGGCGGCTGATAATCCGGTATTGATCAAGGGCCTCGTGATGATCTCTGGCTCTGTAGACCCCGCAGAAGAAAAGCCAGAGAGATGGCGACCCTGGTTATACAAAACCCCATTAAACTACTTCGTCCCCGGCGCCTTCCGTCCCTCCAACAAAGAACTCTGGTACCTCAAAAAAGACCTTGTACAACTCCAACAGGAGTTTGCCGGCATCAGCTGCCCCGTTTACTTTATTCATGGAGCATCCGATACCTGGGTGCCACCTGGCAATGTGGCCTATGCGAAGAAGTTACTCATAAACGCCAAACACATTGACGAACTCATCATCCCAGGCGGCAATCACTTCATTCCCTGGACGAAATTTACCCAGATACGCGATGTACTTCTGCAAATAAACCAGCTGTAGACACCCATACACATCTGATGAACGCCTCTTATGATGGATTAGAATAATTTAATCCCCGCAGCATTCATCATCCGATAAAAACTTATATATCTTCGCACTCATGTATCAAAACTAATTCCCGACCCATGAACCAATCATCACGTCTTCACTACAACGCAACGCGAACATTTCTTTTCAAAATACCGGTCAGTAAAATATTCAACCACAGCATGCACCCGCTACTATAGATCAGGTTGCACATTGATTATTGGCCTTTATTACCCGCTTGCTTTTTGCTAATACCCTTCACCCCCTTTCCCGCCAGTTCATTCATCTTATGAAATCCCGCTTTTAAAATGCTGCCCACCCAGCAACGGGAGGTCCGTGAAAACCATTGACATAATAATTGTTTTTCACCCAAATCGTAATCATGAGATCCTGTTTACTCATCCTTCTTTGTATTCCGTTTATTGCACAGACACAGATCACCACCTACAATCCGGGGCAATCCTTTACCTGCATCGCCGTCGATTCCAATTACAATATCTGGGCAGGCAACAGCACTGGTGTATACATGCTCAACAAAGCAGGCAATCCTGCTGCACAGTTTTCACAAATAGGCGCTACCAGCCAGTTCAACATACAGGCGCTTGCAGCAGATAAGGCAGGGAATATGTGGGTAGGCCATAATGGCAGGGGTGGGCTTACCGCGTCATTGGGAGGAATAGAACGTATCGACATCAACAGCCTTGCCCTCCAACATTATTCACCTGACAGAAATGCACGCTGCTTCGATTTTCTCGAACGTGATGGCATCGGCACGCTTAATAGCGCAGGACTCGCCATAGACGTCAACGGTGGCGTATGGAGCGCTCACAAATACCACCAGATCAATACAGGCGACCAATACATTCTCACACCTGGCACCGTTTCCTTCAAAGCGGTCAATAACACCATCTTCCGTTCCAAAGGAACCTGGCAGGATTACAGGAACGGAATAGAACCCTATGAGTTTCCTTACCCTGCAGCCACCTGCAATCCCGGCCCTACAGAAACGCCACAAGCAAGGAACGTATACTCGGTAGCATCAGACACTGACGGAGTATGGATAAACGTAGCAGCCTACACAGCAGAAAACGGTGCTTCATTCCCTGCCAGGTTAATAAAATATGACCTGCATGGTAACCATAGCAACACAGCATTCACTTTTGCAGACATTGGCATACCGCAGGGTGGCATCTTCAACGGATTGTATGTAACCCCTAAAGGCGATATATGGACCACCATCAGCGCAGGAAAAGGATTTGCCGTTAGAAGAGGTACCAACTGGATCTTCCTCAATAGCCAAACCCTATCCTGTATATTGCCGGCCGGCACCACCTTCAATCCCAATGCTATTTGGGGCAACAAACTTGGGCAGGTATTTATTGGTACAAGCCAGGGCCTTATCGTGTATGGCGGCACTGGTCCTGTAAACAGCGTCAATTCTTATACGCTATACACAACCGCAAACCAAGCACTTATCTCCAACCAGATATATGGAGGCATATCGGAAAAAGATTCCATTCAGTGGATAGCCACCAGCGCCGGTATCATGCGCAGCACTCTTGGCAGAAATTATCCATTATCAATCGACTCTGTTAACTATACTTCCTGCAACCAGCCGGGCCTCAACTTTATAGAAGACGCACTTAAGTTTTATACACCGCAAAGCCAGGATTACCATGCTTACAAGCTGGAAACGGAACTGTGCTCACAAGATGGGCCTAATGGCAAGAACTGCAACGCACAGTATATCTACAAGCTCATGAAATCGAACGTGGCTCTTACAGCGCCAACACCACTCGATTTCCCATATGACAACCTTTCTCCTGCTTTTCTTAGCACTACGGACAGAGACTACGTTACCAGTGTGGTACAAGACAAAATAGCTGCGTGGGACCCCGCCAATTTCGAGACCAATCCACAGGGAGGCATCAAATACATATCCGATGTACTCACGCCGGCCCTCGCACTTCTCAACAAGGTATCCCCTAATAATGCCAAAATACCATTCGTGAGTGAGTGGGTCGACAACCACAGCCGGGAACATTGGATGGAAGAACAAATGGCCATCAATCCACCCGATGTACAAGCTTGCGGTTCCTATCGTTTATACAACAGCCCCTTTATGATCAACGACCGGGCACTGTACGACGCAACGGTCGACAATACGTTGTGTGGCAACAAACTCAACTCTCCCATTTATGACCTGGTATGGATATTTCCTGATGACAAGAATCTAACATTTACCAACTATACGCAGCCTGGCCACTTCCTTTATCCGGGCAAAGTATTTCGCTACCTCGTAGAAGAATGTGGTAAAGTAAAGGTAGTTACACTTGGCACGGGTATTAGCTATTGTGGCCCTAACATTGCCGGGCGCATGAATGCCATCGGCAACGTGGTCGTAGGCTCTATCCTCTTCAAGAACATCGATCTCCGCCTCAAAAAAACCTTCCAGCAAAACAACTAATTACCACCTCCTATTTATACATCATGAAACAAGTAACATCTATTATAGCCACGCTGTTCCTGCTCTGCAGCACCACCGTGGCACAACAGCAGGCACTGCTCAACAAAACCTGGAAAATAAAAGCAGTCAATACCGTATACCAGACAACCAATATCTCTCTTTTTCATAAAGATTCTACCAGCAACCAAACCGACTACTCAGCGCTGCAATTCAACTTTCAGGCACAGAACGTCTACACTGTAAACACAGGCACTGGCAACAATCAAGGCTCCTGGCAGTTCAACAACACCGGCGACTCTGTAACCATAGACAATGTACCCTATAAGCTTATCAAAGCTGATGCAGATAGTTTTATAACCCGGGGCTTTTCACTGCATGTAACCGATGAGGCAGGGACTATGGATACGGCCTATACATTTATGACCATGTATTCTCTGGCGTCATTACCCGTGAGCATCCTCAGCTTTACGGGCATCTATAGAAATGAGCTTATTCACCTCGACTGGTCCACAGCCCAGGAACAGAACAATAAAGAGTTTGAAATACAATACAGCACCGATGGCGTCAACTTTAATAAGATCGGGAAAGTGGATGGCAAAGGAAATACGAACAGTATTTCCCGCTACAGCCATACTACGGGTCAATTCACTACAGGTCGCAATTATTACCGGTTGAAGCAAATTGATTTCGATGGCAGATCAGACTATTCACGCATCGTTACGATCACTGTAAATGGAACTGGCAGGCCGCTCATCAGCTTTGCACCCAATCCGGCATCGAATAAGGTTACCCTATCCATCACACAGCCTTTTACAACCAGGGTACAACTGACACTTACCAGCGCCATCGGCAAACGCGTATGGACCGGCAACATAAACCCTGGTACTACCACCACTACTATTTACCTCAACGGTATTCAAAAAGGTATGTACGTGCTGTCAGCAACAGACCAAAAAGGAGACAACATCTTCTATGATAAACTCATTATTCAATAAACCCACCAGGCTAAGCTATTGATCATGGGAAACCAGGTTGCATCTATCGGTATCAGTAAACAGCTCATGCATATTATCCTATGCGTGGGGCTGCTATTGATAGGTGCAGCCTCCTTTTCCCAAACCACAGCGGACTTCTCCATTAATAAAATAGCAGGCTGTGTCCCACTCAGTGGTGTCAATTTTACTGATGCTTCTACCGGCAGCACCGTTATCAGGCGCGACTGGAACCTCGGAAACGGCACCATCATCAATAATGGCGCTGCGACGGTAGGCACCAACTACCTCACCGATGGGGTGTTCAACGTCACGCTTACAGTAACTTTTGCCAATGGAGATGTAAAAACCAAACAGGATATCATAACTGTACACCCCAAACCTGTAGCAGACTTTTCAGCCAATGAAACGGAAGGCTGTTCTCCGCATGCTGTACAATTCACCAATGCCGCCACTACCAAAACCGGCTCCATCACCAACTACTTGTGGGATTTCGGAGCAGGTGGCAGCAGCCAACCAAATCCATCTTTTACCTACAACGTGAATGGCAACTACAATGTATCGCTTATTGTAACCAATAGCTGGGGATGTGAGAGCGAAGCAGCCATCAAGCCACAATACATCAAAGTATATCCCAAAGTAAACGCCTCCTTTACCATTCCCAACAACAGCAGTTGCGAACTGCCGTTCACAGCCAATTTTGTCAATACCTCTACCGGAGGTGGTAGCATCACCTATGAGTGGGACTTTGGTGATGGACAAACTTCCACTGATCCTAATCCTTCACACACCTATACCAGCACCGGCGCTTTTACAGTAACCCTTACAGCCAGGAATGGCACAAACTGTGTGAGCACTTACACCCGTTCAGGCAACAATGGTATCCTTGCCGGAAAACCCACGGCAGCCATCACGGCCCCTGCGAATGTATGCGCCAATACAACTACCAACTTTGCAGCAAACATTACACCGGCAGCTTTTATCTATACAGTCAAATGGCTTTTCCCGGATAATGGCGCCATCCAATACGGTCAGAATACAGCACATACTTTTACTACACCCGGCACTTATCAAATAACGATGGTGGCCTTCAACTATGCAGGTTGCAACGATACAGCCCTGCACACCATTACTGTAAGGCCCGGCCCTCAGCCAAACTTCACAGTCGACAGAGCCATAGCCTGCGATACACCCTTTGCGGTGCGATTCACCAATACTACCCTGCCAACAACAAACCTCACCTATGACTGGAATTTTGGAGATGGATCGCCACGCGCTACCGTATTAGATCCTGTTCATACCTACCGGTTTCCCGGCTACTATACTGTTACGCTTACTGTCACAGATACACTCACAGGCTGTACGGCTGTGATGCAAAAGCGGGACACCATCCGTATCGTAAAACCAATTGTAGACTTTACCTATACCCCGCCCAATGGATGCCGGCCATTGCCAGTGAAAGCAACAGCACGGCTCAGCAACATCACCGATCCTGTTGTGAGCTATGTATGGAATTTTGGCGATGGGCCACCTCTCGTTACTACTGTTGATAATGCCACGCATACCTATACCGCAGCAGGCATTTATAATATCCGGCTCCGGATCATTACCCAGCAAGGCTGTACCGATAGCTCCACCCTTAAACCGGTAAGCGTCATTGACCTATGCGATGACGATGGCTCTGATGGGGGCGGCGGTGGAGGCGGAGGTGGCTTCACACTGGGTAAAGACTGTGACGATAAGTACACCGTTGTGTTTACAGATACCGTTACCAATTCAACACCACTTAGCTGGGACTTTGGTGATGGCTCGCCCTTGTATACAACATCTCCGTTGAATCCCGTTACACATACCTTTCCCACTACCGACAAAAAATATACTGTCACGATTACCAGGCGCGACACGATCACCAATATTGTGTCGACAGCACAGGTACGAGCCATCATCATAGATGAGAAAGCCAACTTTGTCCCTTCCATTACCGATATCTGCCGCAATAAGACCGTCAATTTTGCTACCATAGGCATCGACTCTTCCAACATCAAAAACTATACATGGGATTTTGGAGATGGTACCCCTCGTTACACGATCAACAACAGGAATTATTTCCTTAACTATGGTCGCTACCTTAATGGAAATACCACACATACCTATGCCGATACTGGAACGTTCTATGTAAAACTTATTATAGAAGACAAGCTGGGATGCTTCGATTCGCTGGAGTATGCCATCCCGATCCGGGTAAAAGGCCCTTTACCTGGCTTTGTGGGAACCCCGCTTACTACCTGCGGTGCAAACATTACTACGATATTCACGGATACGTCCGTCCAAAATGGCACAACCCCAATCATTGAATGGACCTGGAATTTCGGCGATGGAACGCCTGCTTATACAACAACACAGGATACGGCCATCAGCCATGCTTACACCAACAACAGCTACTACCGTGCATGGCACGTTACCCTCAACATAAAAGATGCAGCCGGTTGCGAAGCGACGGCTACTTACAACAACTATGTCAAAAGCTATCAACCCAAAGCTGCCTTCTTTAGCTACGATACACTGAAATGTGGCAGCACCAATGTATACCTGTATAATCAATCCGCTGCCTACAACGCCAGCTACACCTGGTATTTTGGAGATGGCACATCAACCAATACCTACAGCGCTTCTCATACCTACAGCACCAATGGAGAATATGACATCAAGCTGGTAGTTGTAGACGAAAACGGTTGCGCCGATAGCACAACCACGGCTGCCTATATCAAACTCGTAAAGCCCAAAGCAGATTTCATCACAGGCGACACCAGCAAATGCGCCCCCATCGCCATCAGCTTTTATGACAGCTCACTTTACGCCAACCAATATGTCTGGGATTTTGGAGATGGCGGCACAGGCTCTACCGATAAAGACCCTGCACCACACATTTATGCCGTTCCAGGCTTCTATCCGGTCACACTGATGATCAAAGGAGTGAGCGGATGCGTTGACACCATTACCCGTGTCATTCGGGTCAAAGGACCAATAGGCCAGCTTTCCGTAGGGCCAGCCATTGGCTGTACCCCATACCAGCTACCCATGCAGGTTACCGGAAGCAACATCAGCTCCTATGCCTGGGATTATGGCGATGGCACGCCCGTTCAGGCTTCACAGGACGCATCAGTCCTGCACACCTATCCCATTGCAGGCAAGTATTTGCCCAACGTAATCCTGACAAGTCCGGAAGGGTGTCCCTACACCCTCAAAGCTACCGATACGGTTATCGTCGATTCCGCACGTTCCTTATTTTCTATCGACAGACCCTTGCGCTGTCTTACCGACAGAACAATACAGTTTACCAATCTTTCGCAAACAGCGTTTGGCACAGTATCCTACAAGTGGTTGTTTGGCGATAATCAAACCAATACCACTGAGAGCCCCGCTCATACATACACCACTGATGGCGACTACACCGTATCACTCATCGTGGAAAGCCGCTATGGATGCATCGACACCCTTACTATGCCCAATGGGGTAAGCATTCGCCAGCAACCCGAAGCACACTTCCAGGCCGACAGCATCTATTGCAGTCCCGGCGATAAAACATTCACCAGCCAGGTTCGTAGCGCAGACCCTGTTGCGCAACTTGCCTGGTATATCGATGGCTCCTTTGCAGGTAACAATGCACAGCTATCCCGTCCCCTTACAGCAGGCACACATATCATCGCATTGTCTGCCACCACTATTCATGGATGCACGGACTCTGCCGCACATCGCATCATTACCGACTCACTGGTAGCCGATTACACGATCAGTAATGCCATCCGGTGCGGTGATGACAGGACTATACCTTTCCAGGATCGCTCCTCCGCTCATTTCGGCATTGCCGGCTGGAAGTGGGATATGGGCGATAATACATCCTATACGACTGCGAGCCCCACGCACACCTATGCTACTCCCGGCGCCTACCCAACTTCACTGGTTATTTTTAGCAATACGGGCTGCACGGACACCTTCAACATAACACAACCCGTGAAGATCTATACTAAACCAATCTTCAATATTGTGGGAGCCATTGAAAAGTGTGCCCAAACAGGTATCGCCTATACCGCAAACATTAACTCAGAAGACAGCATCATCAATTACACCTGGCAGCTCGACAATACAATCATCGGTAATAAAGACAGCGTATATTACTACTTTCCGCAGGCCGGCAATCACCTCCTGACCTTCACAGTCAATACGAAATATGGTTGTCAGGAAACCACCGACACGGCGATCACCATTCGGCCACTTCCTGTTCCGGCGGCATCACCAAAAGATACTACCGTTTGTATCGGTAGCCTGGTGCCTCTCCATGCCAGCGATGGTATACAGTATAACTGGTGGCCGCAAACCAATCTTACAAATCCTGCATCGTCCAGCCCGGTAGCGACGGCCAATACCAGTACCCGTTACTACGTGGAGGTTACCAATAATTTTGGCTGTGTACAAAAGGATAGCATTATGATCCATGCCGACAGCAAAGTAAGTTTGCAGCACAGCAACGATGCCATCATTTGTCGCGGCGACCGCACACGCCTCTCTGCCACAGGCAATGCCCGTCAGTTTGAATGGACCCCTTCCACTGGTCTCAGCGATAACACAATCGCTTCTCCCTGGGCTTCGCCACAGATAACCACCCTATACCAGATTGTAGGTTATAGCACCAACACCTGTCCAAACGACACGGGCTTTGTTAAAGTCATAGTGGGCGACATTCCCACCGTCGATCTCGGCCCCGACCGCTCCGTAGAAGCCGGACAGATCGTTGATCTGCGACCAGCCACCAGCACTGATGTGATCCGCTACAACTGGCAACCATCTACGGGGCTTAGCTGTAATACTTGCAGTACTCCCCGCCTCATTGCAGACAAAGAGATTTCTTATCGCCTCACCGTAAGCACCCAATACAATTGTCAGGCATCAGATGATATAAGAATCTTTGTTACCTGTGGTAAAGGATCAGTACATATCCCCAATGCCTTTACACCGAACGGAGACAACAACAACGATTTCTTTTACATCAAGGGATATGGCCTTTCGAAAATAAAAAGCCTGCGTATTTTCAATCGCTGGGGACAAATGGTGTTCAACAGAGAGAACTTTTCGCCCAACGATAAAAATGCCGGGTGGGATGGTAAAGTAAAAGGGCAGGTGCCCGAATCCGGCGCTTTTGTATATGTAGCGGAGGTCATTTGCAACGAAGGAAAGGTGCTTCCCCTCAAAGGGACCGTTATGCTGCTCAAATAGTATAAAAAACTATGTTAATTCCTGCTACTCAACCCCTTAAACTTGTTGCTTCACATATTTCTGCTAATTTTGTATCTTGATCAAATAAAATAGAACAATTATGGCCCTTTTCAAATCCAGCAATCCGGCGTTAAGTGAAAAGATCTTCGATCGTACGATTGCAACACCACACGCAGATTCAATGACAGTGCGTGGCACCCTCAACAAGTTTGGGATCCTCATGATTCTTGCCCTGGCAACCGCAGGCCTTGCCTGGAAAATGGCAGCCTCTGGCGTAAATGTGGTTCCTTATATGATAGGAGCAGCCATCGGAGGATTGATCCTTGCATTGGTTACCACTTTTAAACCACAATGGGGCGGCTACACAGCACCCATCTATGCATTACTGGAAGGTTTCTTCTTAGGAGCTATCTCTTCTTATTTCAACTTTGCCTTTGCTAAAATAGCACCCAATATTGTCATGCAGGCTGTAGGCCTCACCTTTGGTGTGGTAATATCCATGTATGCACTCTATCACTTCCGTGTTATCCGCGCTACAGAAAGATTCAAATCAGTAGTCATCACAGCTACTGTAGGTATCGCTGTATTCTATCTTATATCAATGGTGCTTCGCCTGTTCGGAGTTACCATCCCTTTCATTCATGAAGGCAGCACCATCGGCATCATATTCTCCCTCGTTGTTGTGGCAATTGCCGCACTCAACCTGATCCTCGACTTCGATATGATCGAGCAGGGAGCACGCCAGGGAGCACCTAAATTCATGGAATGGTATGGCGCATTTGGCCTGATGGTAACCATCGTTTGGTTATACCTCGAAATACTGAAACTGCTGGCTAAACTGGCAGACA
Organism: Paraflavitalea sp.; assembly: GCF_059502485.1. Classification (NCBI taxonomy): domain Bacteria; kingdom Pseudomonadati; phylum Bacteroidota; class Chitinophagia; order Chitinophagales; family Chitinophagaceae; genus Paraflavitalea; species Paraflavitalea sp. The sequence continues at coordinate 29,872 of NZ_JCACET010000004.1, read as the reverse complement.
GAAGATAATAAAGAGACTTCTCTACATAAGAAAAGCGTCCCGCTAATTGGCGGGACGCTTTTTGTTTTATGACTTTTCATGGCTATGCACCATCATTAGAAATAAGCTTCTATCAACTCCTTATTGATCCAGGCACCTGTTTTATTACCAGCCGCCGTAGCACCTGCTACCGACCGGAAGAAACTACTGTTATCACCTGCCGCGTATACACCCGGCACGCTTGTCTTGCCATAATCATCCGTTTCAATATGCCCGTGATCAGTAAACCTGCAACCCAGCTTCGCAGGCACATCACATTGTTGATGAAAAGCAGGTTTAGCAAAAATAGCTTCCACGTTTACTACCAAGCCATCAGTTAGCTCTACACCATGCACATGACCATTGGACTGCAGCAATTGCTTTATCGGCGTTGTCACAATGGAGATATTATGCGACTGCAGCTTGCTGTCATCAACCGCCGTTAAGGTGGAAGGTCCGTTCGTAAACAACACAAGGTCTTTACTCCACTGATACAGCATACGGGTAAACTCAAACGCCAGCTCTCCATTGCCAAATAAACCCAGCTTCTTACCCCTTACTTCATACCCGTGGCAATAAGGACAATGCGCCACAGAGATGCCCCAGCATTCCGCAAAGCCCGGCAGATTGGCCGGCATAATATCCGTGATACCTGTTGCGAAAAGTAATCGCAAGGCACTATACGTTTCACCACTGGCAGTTTGCACGATAAATTGATCCCCTTCCCTCCAGGCATCCTTTACCAGGCCCTGAACAAACTGCACCGAGTCATACGCTTCCACCTGCACCCGCGCCTTCGCTGCTATTACAGCGGGCTGCTCTCCATCCTGCGTAATAAAGTTGTGCGAATGAGGCGTAAACCGGTTACAAGGCAGCCCGCTATCCACCACCAGCACCTTGCGCAACGATCTGCCCAACGCCATGGCCGCAGACAACCCGGCATAACTGCCTCCAACAATGATCACATCATATAAATCATTATTCATAATACATCCGTTTAGAAGCCAAAAATAAGGCATTTATCAATATTTGCAACAATATTGCATATTATACTCCCGTAGCAGCCCTCCTTTCGCTCTGAAACTCACCCGTTGGCACCAACTATGACCACCGGCCGCAAACGGCTCATTCTGCACCCCCAACCCGCAATTAAATAGTTAGCTTTAAACCATCGCGGGATACTTTATGAGAAAACTGTTATTACTTGCATTATTCATACCATGGCTTTCCACCAAAACAACTGCCCAGCAGCAGGATGATGAACGCACGATACAACTGAAAGCGCAGCTGCCTTTTACTACCGGCATTGAACGCGTTGATTTGCTTAACAGACTTACAGCCCGCTATACCTTTGCCGGGGTCATAAAATCCGACTCCGGAATTATATATGCACAACAGGCTGAGGATGCCGCCAGGAAGTACAACTACAAAATGGGGCTATGCATAGCCACTCAACTGTATGGCAACCTGCTATTGCAACTATCAAGGCCCACAGAAGGAATTGAAAAATACCGGCACTCTACACAGCTCGCCACAGAGCTCCGCAACGACACCTTCATAGCCCTGGGACACAGAGGCATGGGGCAAGCCCTCTGGTACCAGGGCAATTTCGACGAGGCTATATCAACCATCACCCTGTCCATTCATTACTTTAAGCAACTCAATAAAAAGAGAGAGATATCAGATGCAGTCATGACCATGAGCAGCATCTACGGCAACCAGGGTAATTATGAAAAAGCATTTGAAATAGCACAGCAGGCACTCGCACTCAGCAAAGAGATCAACGATGGCTCCAACATTGTCCTGTCGCTTGTGGAAATAGGTAAATCCTATCGAAACATTGGTGATCATACCAGCGCGTTGGAATATTACAAAAAAGCCTATGACTACAAGCCGGGCAAAATACACTGGGCTTACAGACACCTTTCGCAATGCATGGGCGACGTCTATTGCGATCTGCAAAAATTCGATTCCGCTTTTTATTTCTACCAGCAAAGCTTTAACGGCAACCCCGGCAGCAAGTCGACCAAATGGCGCATAGCAGAATACTACCTGCTTCGGAAAGAATACGATTCAGCACAGGCAGAGTTCACTTACCTGTACAATATCCTGAAGCAAGGAGGAGAAAAACACATATTGATGTACTCCATGCTGGGATTGGGCAAAGTATACTTCGCTAAAAAAGACTATAGGCAAGCGAAACACTATGCCCGTGAAGCCCTGAATATAGCACAGGAAAAAAATGCCCGCCTCAATATCCGCGAAGCCTGCCAGCTCCTCTACACCGTCTTCGAAGAAGAACGCCAGCCAGGGCAAGCATTCTATTACTATAAGCAATATGTTCAAATGAAGGAAGCGGTCCTGAACGACCAGCTAAGGGGAAAACTATTCGAGTTCCGGCGTATTGCAGAAGATGATAAAAAAGTAGCCCAGATAAAATTGCTGGAACAGGAGAAGCTAATCAGCGAACAAAAACTCAAAGGAAACAAGCTATTAAGGAATATTCTTATAGGAGGCTTATTACTGTTGGCCTTCTTCAGCCTGGTGATATTAGGAAATGTCTCTCTGAAACGTAAGAACGAAAAATTACAGAACGAAAAAATACACAAAGACCTGGAGCACCGCGCTACCGAGCTGGAAATGCAGGCCCTTCGCGCTCAGATGAACCCCCACTTCATCTTCAACTGCCTGAGCTCCATCAATCGCTTTATCCTTAAGAACGAACCCGACAAAGCTTCCGATTACCTTACCCGGTTTTCCCGGCTCATTCGCCTGGTACTCATCAACTCTCAAAAGCCGCTTATTGTATTGGAAGATGAAATAGAAATGCTGCGCCTCTACCTCGAAATGGAGCAACTGCGTTTCAAGAACACATTTGATTATAGCATTATCTATAATAACGATATCGAACCATCCAATATCCTGCTGCCTCCATTGTTACTACAACCTTTCTGTGAAAATGCCATCTGGCACGGCCTTATGCATAAAGAAGGGCATGGGCAACTATCCATATCATTTAGCATGCGTAATAATATTCTAAATTGCACTATTGAAGACAACGGAGTAGGAAGAGCCCGGGCAGCCGAGATCAAAAGCAAATCAGCCGAAAAAATAAAATCATTGGGCATTAAGCTGACCGCCGACCGGCTGGCATTGTTCAACGAAGACCGGTCTGTACAAACCTTTTATAGCATTGAAGACGTCATAGAAGAAACAGGTAATATAACCGGTACCCGGGTAACAGTAGAGATCAGGTACAAAGAATTTACACAGGAAACAGTTGGATAAACCATCATGATCAAAGCCATCATAGTAGACGATGAACCCTATTGTTGCGAAGTGCTCAGCACCCTGTTGGAAAAGTACTGTCCTGAGGTGACCATCGAAGCCGTTTGCCAGTCAGCAGCAGAAGCCATTACCGCCATCACTACCCACCCTGTGCAACTGGTTTTTCTCGACATAGAAATGCCTCACATGAATGGCTTTCAATTATTAGAGCGGTTGCCACGTATAGATTTCGATCTCATATTTACCACCAGCTACGATCAATACGCTATTAAAGCCATTAAGTTCAGCGCCCTCGATTACCTGTTAAAACCTATCGACCGCAGTGAACTGCAGGTAGCAGTAAGAAAAGCAGTCAACCGCCTGCAGCACCCTTTGCCGCAGCAATTACAGATACTGTTGCAGAAACTACACCAGCCGTCCCATCAGGTCAACCAGGTGGCCCTCCCCACTATGGAAGGGTTGCAGCTGGTTCCGCTGGATACGATCATCAGTTGCGCTTCCAGCAGTAACTACACTATCATTTCATTGAAAGACAAATTAAAGATCACCGTTTCACGTACACTCAAAGAAATAGAAGAAATGCTCGAAGATGCCATGTTCATGCGGGTACACCACTCCTATCTGGTTAACCTCAACGAAATACGTAAATACATTAAAGGCGAAGGAGGAAATCTTATCATGAGCGATGGCTCATCAGTAGATGTATCCCGCAGCAAGAAAGAACTACTGTTAAAAAAATTACAGCCCAGGAAAAATTAATGTCCATCCGGAGCCCGGATTACTCAATCCACTCCGCAAATGGCTCAATCTGACTGGCAATTACAATAAACTGCACATAGCTTCAGTTATAAAATCGATACAACTCAGGCAGTATGTTTAAAAAAGAAAGACAAGCCTACATTCTCCAACAGATCACCGAACACCAAAAAGTGATCTCTGCCGATATCTCACAAAAAATGAATGTGTCGGAAGATACCATTCGCCGCGACTTGCAGGAGCTGGCCGAAAAAGGCAAGCTGATCAAAGTACACGGAGGTGCGCTGTCACTTAACTATACCGAAGAGCCCACGACACTGCCTGAACAGGAAAAAGCAGTGCCCGACCATGGAATAGCTCTCCCCGAAAAACTCATTGCTCAAAAAGCTATCAGACTCATCCACCGGGGTATGTTCATCATGACCAGTGGTGGCAGCACTACTGCCCAGTTGGCGCGCAGCCTGCCCGAAGACCTCAAAGCCACTTTCATATCAGGAAGCATACAAGCCATTGTTGAATTTACCCGCCACCCCTCCATCGAGGTTATCATCATAGGCGATAAGGTGTCCAAGAATGGAAAACTAACCGTAGGCAGCGAAGCCATTGCCAAAATAAAACAGATAAAAGCAGATGTATGCCTGCTTGATATACAGGCCATCGACGCCCAGAACGGTATCAGTGAAATAGATTGGGAAATAGCACAGATCAAAAAAGCCATGGTTGAAAATTCCCAGAAAGTAATAGGCCTGTGCAAATCAGAAAAGCTAAATACAGTAAGACCTGTACAGCTTTGCCCGGTAAACCACCTGGACACCCTCATCACCGAGCTGGAACCAACCCACGAACTGTTGGCGCCCTACAGGGCCGCTGGTGTAGAGATACTGTAAAGTTTATACCTTTATGGCACTATATGCAACAGGCCAATAAAGCAGCCGTACAAGTCGTATTTGTTATACCACCCAAAGTTCATCTGCTGGATATAACCGGCCCTGCCCACGTTTTCTATGAAGCCCTGAGCTACGGAGCGCCTGTTACCTCCTGGTTCTGCAACATCCATACAGAAGAAACTGCTATAGAAAGCAGCAGCCAGTTATGGCTTGCGCACCTTACCGACTTTCATACACTACAGTTACATAAAGGCGATATCATATTTGTACCCGGCCTCGACGCGACCCTGCTGCTCGACGATCGTTTCCTCACCACAACATCCAAGGCCTTCCAACGCTGGATGATCGATCAACACCATAAAGGCGTTATCATTTGCTCGGTATGCACCGGCGCCTTTCTGCTGGCGCAAGCCGGCCTGCTTGATGACAAAGAATGCACTACCCACTGGAAATACCTCGAACGATTTACACAACGTTATCCGCAAGCCCGCTTACAACAAAACCGCCTCTTTGTGCAGTCGGACAACATATACACCAGTGCGGGCGTAGCTTCCGGTATCGACCTGTCCTTGTACCTCCTGGAAAAACTTTTCGGCTCCCACTTTGCCACGCAGATAGCCAAAGAAGTAGTGGTATACATACGCAGGAACCCTTCCGATCCACAGCTAAGCGCCTTTATGCAGCATCGTAACCACATGGAAGAACGCATACACAAAGCCCAGGACCTCCTGTCTCAATCATTGGAAAAGAAATGGAACATAGAACAACTGGCCGAACAGGTACACATGAGCGGCCGTAACCTCACACGCCTGTTCCGCAAAACAACCAACATCTCCATCAGCCAGTATCTCGACCAGCTCCGCGCAGAACGTGCTCAACAGCTGATAAAAGAAGGCCATACGATGCAGGCCACTGCTAACCAGTGTGGCCTCAAAAGCACCAACCAACTCCGCCAGCTTCTGAGAAAAAAGTAACTGCGTCCTACGATTCTGAACGCCCGACTCCAGACACTGCACTCAAAATGTCCCGATACTGCGCTAACCTGTCCCGGTCTGCAACAACTGCTGCTACTACTTTTACACAAAGAATAATAGCCATGAAAGAGAACATCCTCCACTTTCTTATCCTTGTTTTATCATTGTTGGGCTGCACTCCATTGACAGCCCAACAACAGAAAGCCTGGTATTGCCCACCCTGCAACAGCGACTGCGACAATCTTGAATTCAAAGCAGCCGGAACCTGTCCTCATTGCGGTATGAAACTCATTGAACAAACACCTGAAGAACGCAAACAAACCATGAAAGCCAAAAAATTAACAGTAGCCTTCTACCTGCAGGATGGCGTGGAAGTACTCGACTTTGCAGGACCTATGGAAGTATTTTCCTATGCGCAGTTTAAGGTCTTTACGGTTTCCAAAACCAAAGAACCCATCACCTCCCAGGGAATATTAAAAATAATTCCCGATTATAGTATCGATGATGCTCCCAAAGCTGATATCATCGCTTTCTTCGGTGGTAATGCAGGCAATGCTTACAATGATCCGAAAGTAATAGAATGGTTGAAGCGGCAACCTACGCCCGACTACTATTTCTCCGTTTGTACCGGCGCATTTATATTGGGTAAAGCAGAGCTATTGAACAATCTGACAGTCACAACATTTCACTCAAGCATCGAGAACCTGAAGAAGGCTGTGCCTTCGGCCAAAGTATTGTCGGACGTACGGTTTGTTGATAACGGTAAGGTTATTACAACTGCTGGTATCTCTGCAGGCATCGACGGCGCTTTACACCTCGTAGCGAAAATACGTGGCCAGGAAGCCGCCCGTAACGTTGCCACGTACATGGAATACGACAAATGGGTTCCTGAGCAGGGCTTGATCATACAAAAGCAGCAATAACAATACGAGCGTGCTATTTCACAACAGGCAGGGGCGCCAGCATCCCAGCCGTTTTTAGTGAAAATGGCTCTTTTTGACTTGTTGTGCTATTAATACGGGATTAGTACGGCTTTACTACGGCTTAAGTACGGCTTGTGTACGGTATAACCCCGGCTCATCTGCTGCTTCAGGATTTGGTATAGGCTTCTTCAATTCAACTTTTCTGTCCTGCTATTCTGTCTTAGCAAATTTACTATTGAAGTGGGCTGTTTGTGAAAACGGTGACCGAAATGGCCGTAAATGTCCTGAAATGACCGGTCATTTCAGGACATTCCGGTCATCATTCCAATATGTCTTCTTATTGGTTCAATATTTGCCTACTTATGATCTCAACATAATTTCCTTAATCATCTGCACACATTCGAGGTGAGATGTAGTCAACCCTTCATGCCAGGCAAGACCTATCTGCTTCAGGTCGAAATGTTTTAATACAGTACCTGCGTGAACAGTATTGCCACCTTCATCCTTTGGATAACCGAGAATGTAAATAGAGTCGGCCAGCTCCACTGCCAGCTCAATGTCATGCGTACTGAAGATAATCGTGTTCAAGTCATGTCGCTGACTGATCAGCTCAAATGCCTTCTTCACGCTCATGATGTTTCCAATGTCCAGACCCGAAAAAGGCTCATCCAACACCATGTAATAACCTGAGCTGAGCAACTGCTCCAGGATGGCCGTACGCTGACGCTGACCACCCGATAGAAAGTTGGGGTACTGATCTTTGTTCTTTTCCAGACCCCACTCCTTCAGGTAGTGCATGATCTCTGTTTCCTTTTCCTCTTTCGACATAGTACTCTTGCGCAAGGCAAACCACAGAGACTGATACACCGTTTTGTGACGGAACAATGTGTATTGCTGGTTAACGAAACCAACATCACCCTCCTGCACCAGCTTGGCTGGTTGCCTTCCATTGCCGGCAGGCTTGGAATAATCAGGGATGAGCACCTTACCCGAACCAGGTTTCTCTAAACCTGTGAGGGTACGGAACAAAGTTGATTTACCCCTCCCTGATCGTCCCAACACAGCAATCACCTGCCCTTGCGATTTACCCTCGCGTATCGTGTCTTTCTCCAATAAGTTTACATCTTGCAGAATCACCTTGTCGCCGTAAGCAACAGTAAGGTTCTCTACGTGAAGAATAGTATCTTTTTGTTCGTAAGGAATTGCCATATCCATTAAAAAGTTGAATACTTGAAAAATGTTTTCCGGGCAAGCTGCAATGCTCGGTCGAGCAGCAAACCGACAACGAGAATCACCAGTTGAAGCGCCACAATACGTCCATGGTTCATGAACTTATCGCTGTTCTTGATCAGCACACCCAACCCACCGGCCGCCACCAGGATAGATTCAACTGTTACCAGCATCATCCACGTGATAGACAGGTTTTGGCGCAGCACATCGATCACATAATCTATACGACCCTTGATCACTACCTCCCACAATACTTCCCAGCGGCTACATTTGAGCGAACGCGCATGATCGATCTCCGAAGAAGGAATGTCCTTCAATACAGCCAGCAGGGAAGTGATGAAATACAGGCTCATAAAAATGAACAATACACTGATCTGCATCGTACGCGCATCCCTTACCAGGATTGCCAGGTAAAAAGTAATACCGGTGAGCGGCAGGTAACGCAGCTTACTGAAAGTATGGGCCAGTGGTTTCAATGCAGGCAGCGGTGACAAATAGACGATCACCAGCGACACCACGATCGAAAGCAACGTGGCTTGTAAGCACAGGCCGAGCGAACTAAAAACATGCACCACCAGCCCTTCATTATACAGTGATTTAAAGCCATCCCATACTTGTCCCGGCGTGGGGAACAAATGCTTGTTCCCCGCCGAAGACAAAAACCAATAACCCAATACCAGCACCAGCCATATCCCACCGATCAGCAACTGCTGCTTCCTGTCTACCGACTCGAAAGGCCGCAGCCATTTTTTTATTTCCATTTGTTATTATTTAAGAAGGCTGATTACTACGCGCCTATTCTGCGCCTTACCAGAACCAGTACTGTTATCAGCGATCGGCTCATCCTGACCCTTACCATCGATCTTTTGGAAACGATTGGCAGGAATACCCTTCTGGATCAGGTAACTCTTCACAGCTTCTGCACGCGCAGTGCTCAAAGCATAGTTACCATCCTGCGTACCGGTATTATCGGTGTGGCCAACCAGCTCCAGCTTACTATCTTCCGCCTGCACCAGGAGGTTATAGATCTGCTCCAGCACATCTTTTCCTTCAGGACGGATAGTGGCACGACCCGGATCGAAGTTGATGCGCCATTCACCCGAAGCCACCACACTGGTAGCCTTCTTGGAATAGTCGGCCGTATAAGAAGCGCCTGCATCGATATCCTTCACGTCCTTCAGGAACGATAGGTTCACAGCCTCTTCATAAGGCACGATACGCTTTACGTTCTGGTTAAACCCAGCAGGATTCAAGTCCTTCAGGTAACGCGAAACCTGGTCATACACGGCCTTGTAACGATTCGTACCATCGGTAATACCATAATACTGGTTGGCATCAGCCAGGTTAAACACCCTTGAACCACCCATATTATAAGACACACCACCCTTCTCACCTTGCTGGCCTTTAAACATGTTGTACCAGTACTCAGGCGTTTCCATGTTGAAAGCTTTGGCAGTCGTTTGCGAAGCCTTCTTACGCCAGCTATCATATTGCTTCATTTGGTTTGAAGCAGTGTAAGCCGATTTAAGAATATTGCTCACGACCGCTTTATTACCTTCCGCCCACTGGCGCAGGAAAATAATGGTCGTAGCCATCTGGTTATTGAATTCTTTGGTAGATACCACGTCTGTAAAACCATTCAGCGCGTCAAACACCATCTTGTCACCAGGCGTCCAGGTAGCACAACCGTCTACTTTTTTGTCGATGGTTTTACCCGTCAGCTTGCCAGCCTTCACTTCTTTCAGTGGCACAGTCCACCCCTGCGTTTGAGACTTGATCAGCTCCTTGGCCGATTCGATATAGTCGTCATTCGCAGAAGCCAGGAAGTTCACAGCTTCCGCATCATAAGTGGAAGGATCAGGGTTGATCTTGATACCGTTGGCAGAAGCATAGTTCACCGCCGTCACCCAGTCACCGTCACCGATAACAGCCGATACGAGCGCACCCTTCATAGATTGCGGGTTCATCTTCCAGCTCGGAGGCCCGATCAGCTTATCCTCGCCATAGCTCAAACCAACGGCACCTACGGCCTGCAATTGGTATTTACCCGCGCCATACTTATCATCCAGCGCCTGCTGCGCCGAACTGATATAGAAAGGCACACCATCACCCATGATGATAATGCCAGCAGCACCTTCTTTCGGAGAACTATTACCCTTATCAAACTCCTCTACGAACTTCATCTGCAGGTTCCTCAACTCCGACAACCAGTCCTGGCGAATGATCTCTACATTCACGCCATTCTTTTCCATGATAGAACCCTGCGTCGTTTTAGGTCCACCGTTCGCAACGATAATACCCGATTGAGCATTCCATGCATACCCCGCTATTTTTACCACCGGTTTCGAAGCCACTGTTGAAGAAGCTTCCTCACCAGGCACGGGCAACTCGGCCGAGGTAACAACATTATTGACATCCTTATCAGAAACATTTAGTTTCTCCACAGCTTTGGATTCATCCACCCGCAAGCCGGGAGAGAGAAAATAAACCGCACCACCGATGCCGCCGGCAACTACCAAGGCGATCAGTGATTTGGAAAATAAAGTGAGATTAGACCATTTCATTGTTTTAGTATTTAAAGGTTTTAGTTGAAAATGTCTCCAAATCCTTTGCTCTCCTGCCTGTCTTCAGGCGACAGCTTATAATTTGGATTAGTATATTTTTTAGATTCAGGAATATCATAGTTATCTGTACGGATCTGATCAGCCAGCTTGTCAAGCTTCGTATACAGTTCATCACTGTCCAGCGAATACTGACTCGTCAGCGAATCGAGGTCTACCAGGTTCTCCTGTGTAGTAGCGAGGTCGATAGCAATGGTATTCGTCACTACATCCAGCGCATACTCCAGCTCCCAGCCCTTGGTAAACAGCATGGCGCTCTTTGCCTGCTCGGTAGCACTGCGGGCAGCCTCTGCAAAAGCATATTCTTTCTTCAGCATATCGATACTCACTTCGAAGTCGGCTATCTTGATCTCCATGGCAGTATCTACCATATTCAGTTTCCTGTCGAGCTTACCGATCACGTGGGCACGGCTACCGTACTTGCGTACAAGCCCAGTGCTCTGGTTCAGCATATGACTTACACGTTGTGCTTCACTCAGCGTCTTCATCATATTCGTTTGCAGGTCCACATACTCGTCGAGTTCCTTCGCCGCTTCACCCTTCTTCTGCTCCAGTTCATGCATCTTCTGTTTGGTAGTAGCTGCTTTCGATTGCAGGCCCACCACCTTATCCTGGTAATCCTTCGCTTCCTTCTCCGCCTTGACAGATTCAGCCTCCATGTTATTTTTGATCGCTTTGATCTTGGCTTTTGCTTCTTTGAACTGTACCCGGTTCTGAACCATCTTTTCCTTCTGCTCTTCCAGCTCTCCAAAGGGATCGTGGCGAATAAGCATCTTGTGCGTAGACCGCGACAACTTTTTCATCGCTTTCACGATTACTGGCAGCATGATGAAGAAAGCGATCACCAGCACAGCCGCTGCAATAGCGCCCAGCATCTGACCGATCCAGGTAAATACAATGGGCAAAACATACTGGTACAAACCCCAGGCTATCGTACCCAACAGAACAAGGCCTATCACCCAGGCAATACCCTTCTCTCCCTTTCGCCAATTCTTTGGATTGAAGGAGATCTGGCTTTTTTCGAAGTGCTTGAGGATAGGCAGTTCAAGCACCTTGTTAGTTTCTACTGACATGATTATTGGTTGTTATTGGTTTACTGTTTAATGAACCGGGCAATACTCTCCCGGATGGATTGCAGCTTTTGGATGCTTACCGTTTTCGCGGTGTCATTGGCAGCCAGCTTCTCCCGGATAGCCTTTTCCTGCGGCAGAAAGCCTTCGTCGATCTTCGACAACAGAGCTTTCTTTTGATTCACCGCCGACTCCAACTGTTGAAGCTCCGCACGTAATTGCGCGATCCGTGTAGCGCCCTGATCGATCTCACCCTGCAGCTGCCCGTGTTCAGCCTTCTTCTTTTCCTCCAGTGAGCGCAGCTTAGCCTGCCCCTGACTTACATACTGCCCGTGCACCTCATTTATCTTGCTGATATAGAATTCAGCGTCACTGATCAGCTTTTGCACCGTAATGGTTTTGTCCATCGACCTGGCCATCTGGTAAGCTAACTGATAAGTATGCTCGCCCGAAAGACCGGTACTGCTGATCGCTTTGTAAAATTCATAGAAGTCATAACCAGGCATGTTGATAGACTCTAATCCTGATTCATACACTTCTATTACTTCATTCACCACCGGATCGCCCACGGGCGCTGGTGTTGGCGTAGAAGCAAAGCTGTTTGCAGCAACAGCAGGGGCAATAGGTTCACTGGCCGGGAAAGAAAAAGCTTCGGCAGCTTCATCCTTTCCAGCTTTAGGTTCATCTGTTTTCACAAACAGATGCTTCCAACTTTTAAGCATGGAACTAAGAGTTTATGTAATAATTAAAGTAGCATCTTGAAAGAAGTGTTCAATCGAACATTATGCTACATCAGTGTGTAGTGCGTAACAATTGTTACAACAGAAATATTAGAATATTTTTCTGAGATTACTTGCAACCATTCGCATGTATACAACCACGAAAGAATATTACACTTCAATAGAAAGAATATTTTCAACCCATTACAAAACCTTCACTACTGCCCCAATACCAATCAATTATATAAAAGAAAAAAGCTACCCTCCCGGATAGCTTATAATATATAAACAACACATACCTTATCAACTTATCAACATATAAACCTTTCAACTACACATCAACTACTCAACAATAACCTCCGTCAACCCGGCATGCCCCTTTCCATCCCGCAACAATTTATCTGCAGGCGTTTTGGGATCAGCCGTCCAATCACCATCAACTATATACTTAAACAAATAGCGGCCAGGCTTCAGGTTAAGACGGCACATCCATCCACTGTCTGTTTTAACCAGCGGCGTACCAAACATATTCCAGTTATTGAAATCACTTACAAGACTAACCGATCGGGCATTCTTAAATCCTTCCAGGAAAAACAACGTATTCCCTTTCAGCGAAGGCTCCACACTGATAAACTCCCTGCGCGGCAAAAGCTCATCCCGCATGGCCACCTTATAAACCAAATAAGCAACCAGGATAGCGCTTTCCTGAAGATCTTGTTGCTGTACATATTCTGCCACGTCCATATTGGTATGGTGGACAGCAGAGATATAATTCAACGGGTCCTGAATAAATTGAAAAGCCGGCACATTCAAAGCATCGAATAACTCATGATCGGTCTGGTTGGCATTCTGAAGTGTTACTGTATTGCAGTTAGAAGAAGCAAAAGGTTGCAGCATTTCCTCGAGTATAGGTTTTGCCAATCCATTCCCTTGCGCATAAATACCACGTATCCTGCCAGTGCCATTATCGAGATTGAAATAAGCGGAAATACGATTATAGTCGGGTCCGGGATTATCACGATGCAGATCGCCTACACGGTTCTTTACGTACACACGCGAACCGGCAAATATCTGCTCCTCACCGCCCCATAAACACAATCGCACAGAACGGCGCGGCTGTAGCCCCGCCGCTTTCAATAGGCGTAGCGCCTCCATCATCACAGCACAACCGGCCGCATTATCAACAGCACCCGTTCCACCGTGCCATGAATCCAGGTGAGCGCCAATAATTACCTGCTGCTCCTGCAAAGCCTTATCAGCTCCCCTGATATCGGCTACTACATTCACATTAAAAGCCGGCGTATAATTATAAGAAGTGGAGAGCTGTAGTTTTACCACAGGCTTTACACCTGCTTTGATGATCCTCACCAGTCTGCCGAAATGTTCATTGGCCACCACAAAAGAAGGAACAGGATTGATATCTCCCTGTTTTATATAAGAAGGCACATGATGATTGCCATCACTGTGCAAAATACCATAGGGATAATCGCTGGCTTCGGCAAGCGCCACAACACCCTCCCGGTCGCAAAACTCAAAAAACTGTTGAAGATCTGTTCTCCGGCGTTCCTGCCAGGCGATAGCATCCTGCGTAGAACGCCTGCTATGGTAGCCGATCAGCAAGTCATTGGGATCGGGATTAGCAGCAGCCTGTTGCAGTACCTCTTTTGAAAGCCGCTCACCTGATAAACGCTGTAAAGCATTAAAAGAAGAAAACCCATCACCCAGCAATACCATTTTACCAGCCAGCTTTCCACGCAGGTTCCGGATGCTATCGGTATGCTCTATATAAATAACTTCAGCAGACACAACGCCTTTGGTGCTCCTTGTATAAGCGAGCGGATAAGCAAGTAAATGCATATAGGTAGGAACAGTCATCTCCATATTAAAGGATGTAACATTCCATCCGCGGTGACGCGCATCGAAAGATTCAAAAAATACGGAGTCTGCGCCATAAGCAGCCAGCCTGTCTTTTGCCCAGCGGGCTGCCGAATAGTAATTAGCAGTGCCCAGCAGCCTTGGTCCATACACATCAGACAGGTAAGTAATAGCCCCTGGAACAGCACTATTACGCTTGCTGGCTGCAACTATACGAGCCAGCGCAATGCTGTCATTCAATACCTGACCAAAAACAGGAACAATAAAAAAGAGGAGAAAAACAAGAGCGGGAATACGTTTTACTTGCATCCACCTAATATACACAATACAACCACGCTGCCCATATATAAGAATTTCTAATGCGGTAACTTGTCTCTCACCTTGCCATACACCCATGTACCGGCAACCGCACTGAGCAACACAACGATCGCCACAGTGGCGCCCGTGCCGATCTGTGCGAATATCGGCCCCGGACAAGCGCCGGTAACGGCCCAGCCAAGCCCAAACAACAATCCCCCAATAACCTGCCCCTTATTAAATTGCTTTTTATGAAACTGAACCGGTTCACCATAGATGGTTTTGATCTTAAACCGCTTGATAATTAGTACAGAGATGATGCCCACCACTACGGCCGAGCCGATAACACCGTACATGTGAAAGCTCTGAAAGCGAAACATTTCCTGAATGCGAAACCAGCTTACCACTTCCGACTTCACCAGCACAATACCAAACAATATTCCTATCACCAGGTATTTCAACTGGTGATACCACTTATGCGAAAGCTGCGATTCATTTACGCAGATAGTATCCTGCGAGCGCATTTCGAAATCAGTATCGGCAATTGGTTGCATAACCTATAAGGATAAGATAATTGGTAAAATAAAATTCGCCATGACCAACCCTCCCACCATAAAACAAACAGTAGCCACCAGCGAAGGCCATTGCAGCATGCTCAGCCCGGTAATAGCATGACCACTGGTGCAGCCCCCGGCATACCGGGTACCAAACCCGATCAGGAAGCCACCACCCACCATCATCAGCAACCCACGTACCGTAAACAACTGGCCCCAGCTGAACAATTCAACCGGCACCTGGCTTTGATAATTATGAATACCATAACCTGCCAACTCACTCGCAAGAGCAGGGTTTACCTGCACCGGATTGGGATCTGATAATAACCAGGAAGCAATAGTACCACCCAACAATACCCCTGCTACTAAAAACAAATTCCACCACTCCTTTTTCCAATCGTACTTGAAAAAAGGAATATTAGCCGGAAAGCACATAGCACAGATATGACGCAAGTTGGCAGAAATACCGAAATGCTTGTTGCCGAGCAGCAACAATGCCGGTACTGTCAACCCGATCAACGGCCCCGATACGTACCAGGGCCAGGGCTGCCTGATAAGCTCAATAAAACTATTCATGCAGAGCAAATTAATGCATAGAAGTGGGAGAAACTCCTTCCCCGATCGAAAACAAGCCCGAATCTTTGATCGCCTTAAAGCCCCCCTTCACATCGATGAGTTTATCGAAACCCCGCGCCCTTAAAATAGAGTTGAAGACCATGGACCGATAACCACCTGCACAATGCACATAGCAGGTTTGTTGCTTGTCGAGCTTTTGAATTTGGTCATTGATAAAATCCAACGGCGTATTCTCTGCCCCTGCAATATGGCCAGTAGCAAACTCACTCTCCTTACGTACATCAGCAATAAGCACGTTGGGATCACGCTTCAATCGTTCAGCCAGTTCAGCAGGCGTAATAGATTCAATCAGGTCCAACTCTTTACCAGCATCCTTCCAGGCATTGATACCACCCTTTAAATAACCGATGGAATTATCATAACCCACACGCGCCAGCCTGGTTACCACCTCTTCCTCACGCCCTTCATCGGCAATAATGAGAATAGGTTGATGAATATCTGTGATCAGCGCACCTACCCACGGAGCAAAGCTGCCGTCGATACCAATATTAATAGAGTTGGGAATGAATCCTTGTGCAAAGATTTCCGGCGCACGTGTATCCAGCATGAGCGCTCCCGTTTCATTGGCAGCAGCTTCAAACGCATCTACACCCAGTGGCTGAGTACCCTGCTTCAACACCTGGTCGATATTCTCATACCCCTCCTTATTCATGCGCACATTCTGCGGGAAATAAGCAGGAGGAGGCAATAAGCCATCTGTTACTTCGGCAATGAATTCATCCCTGGACATATTGGCACGCAATGCATAATTAAATTGCTTTTGATGCCCCAGCGTATCGGAGGTTTCCTTCGCCATATTCTTGCCACATGCAGAGCCGGCGCCATGGGCAGGATAAACAATAACCTCATCAGGCAGCGGCATGATCTTGTTGCGTAGTGAGTCGAACAAGGTACCAGCCAGCTCTTCCTGTGTCATATGAGCCGCCTTCTGTGCGAGGTCGGGCCTGCCAACATCACCAATAAAAAGCGTATCACCCGAAAACAAAGCAAGAGGATTGCCGTCTTCGTTATACAGTAAATAACAAGTAGACTCCATAGTATGGCCCGGTGTATGCAACACCTTGATGGTTACATCACCGATCCTGAATACTTCATTATCCGAAGCAATATGCGCCGCAAAAGAAGGATTGGCCAGCGGGCCATAAACGATCGTGGCGCCAGTGGCTTTGGCAAGATCTACGTGTCCCGATACAAAGTCGGCATGAAAGTGCGTTTCAAAAATATACTTGATGGAGGCCCCATTCGCTGCCGCCTTCGTTATATAAGGACGAACTTCCCGCAGCGGGTCAATAATAGCCGCTTCCTTCCCACTCTGGATATAATAAGCACCCTGCGCCAGGCAACCTGTATAGATCTGTTCAATTTTCATATAGACCATTTAAAGTATAATGATTCAGGCACAAAATTGTTTATTTCCCACCACCTAACCTATGACATTTATCAACTCCCCACAAAAAACAGCCGGGTTGCGCTCTGCGAGATTAAAACCCTCGCAGAGCGCAACCCGGCTGTAAAGGAATGCGTTCTATCGTTTTATGAGACTTGTAGGATTTAGTTCGCATAGTCTGGCCGCTTTGAGCGGCCTGACTAAATCGCTTCCAACCCGCTATCTGTATCCCACGATCAACTTCTCCTTCAACAATCGTTTATTCTCTTCACTCGTAAACGCATGATCGATTGCTTCTAAATTACACCGCAGGAAATGCGCCTTCTCCCAGCCAAACACTCGCTCCAACAACTGGTACTCTGAACCAAGGCTTACATCTGATATGGTGCGCGCATCTGTATTGATACTCATAGACACGCCCGATTGATAGATCTTATCAACCGTATGGTTTGCAATGCTATCATAAATAGCCGTCTGGATATTACTGGTCGGGCGAACCTCGAGGTGAATACCATGCTTTTTCAGGTAAGCGATCAAAGAAGGATCTTCCATACTACGTACCCCATGACCAATCCGTGAAGGACGAAAATGTTCCAGCGTTTCCCACACACTGGCAGCGCCCTTGGCTTCACCGGCATGAGCCGTGCAGGGAATACCCTTTTCATGAGCATAGTTGAAAGCACTGGTGTGGTTGTCGATAGGGAAGCCAGCTTCATCAGCCGCTATATCAAAGCCCACAATGTGTGTGCCTTTAAAACGTTCTGCCAACATCACTGTTTCCATACTTTGCATTCGGGAATAATGCCTGAGTGTACAAAGGATAACACCTACCTGTACACCAGTCTGCCGCACGCCCTCCTCTACCGCATCATTCACTACCCTCACTACCTGCTCGGACGTAAGGCCTTTTTGCAAGTGTTGCAACGGGGCAAAGCGCAGCTCGGCATAGATCACATTATCCTTCTTTAATTGCCGGATAACATCCAGCGTTACAAGGCGCAGCTGCTCTTCAGTTTGCATCAGGTCCACCGCCTTGATAGCGCGGGTGATGTAATCAGCCAGGTCCGTACACCTGGCAGGAGCAACAAAATCACGCCGGTAAACATCGTAACTAATAGCAGGATTGAGCTTTTGCACCACTTCAAAACTGAGTGAGCAGTCCAGGTGGTGATGCAGTTCTACCTTAGGCAAGGTTGCCACATCGGTCTGCTGTTTTTCAGTACAGGCTAACATACAAAGAGATATTAAAACCGTTATCAGGATTCGGCTGGTCCACATACATTACTAAAATTTCACGCAAAATACAGGACACTCCAAAAAAAGATAGGACATTTGTCCCAGCCCATTAACATGATAAGAACCAACCAGGAATTACTACAGCTTATAGAACAACTGCCCGGCATGCAGCAACACTCCGTTAAACCGGGGCAGAAACTTTTCAGGCAGGATGAGAAAGCCCGCCACCTTTATTTTATCAAACAGGGAATAGTGAAATGCTATATTACTGAAGATAATACGAAAGACTACATACTCGAATTCTTTGGCGAAGGAGAAGTGATGGGAGAGCTGGAACTGTTGACGGGTTCGTCGATATTGAGTACCGTGGAGGCAGTAACCGAATTGATCGTATACAAAGCAGACAGTGCACACTTTTTACAATTGCTGGAAACCAATGCAACATTAAATAAGCTCATCCTGAAAGAACTGGCCACACGTGTGAGTCAACTGGCCATCAGGGTATCCTATCAGCAGCTCTATCCGATAGAATACACACTATTAAAACTACTCTCGCTATTCTCCTACCAGGATTTGCCATTATCTAAGAAAGACCTGGCCGACTACCTCGCCATCACGGTCAGAAGCCTTAACCGCACCCTCAAGCAACTTAGAGAAAAGAACTTTATACCTGGTGATGGCCTCGATATCCACCTTTCCAAATCTGAACTCGACAAACTCCTCAAACGATTCGATGATGAGTAACTTATAAATCCATCGCTTCGCCAAACGCCCTCAAATACTTATCAATATACACTTGCTTACTCTTAAGCTTATACTGCATAATAAACCGCGGATGCTCCAGCGCCACGATCTTGCCAAAGAACTTAAACTTATCATTCAGCTGCTGTAAGAACTTTTCATTCTTGCCCGTACCAAAACAAAAACACACTTCCGTCTTTACTCCCAAATCAATCTGTTTCCGGATATTATCCACCATAAAATCATAAACAGCATCGGTGAGCGGCTTACTGTCGTAGTAATTATAGTTGATCTCTTTCCCGTTCGGACCAATAGAAGTAAAGCCCAGCGGACTCATGGAGTTGATATAGATCTTGCTGTAAAATTCTTTGGCGCCCCCAAAAGCATTAACCACATCGTACACGAAAACAGAAGAAGGCTCATGCGTTTCCTTACCGGAGTAGGGAATTCCACATTCACTTTTAAGACGCTTGGTATCGGTGAAAGGAATACCGGTCACCCCACCGCCAAACCGGCCGGGGTTGATCCCGAGGATCAGGTGACGGACATTATTATCGTCGTAGAACTTTTTATAGAATGCAGAAGAAATAGGAATGATGGTAGAATCCTCACGGAAAGGATTCATAATGCGAATACCCGGAGGAAGCTTCCCTTCAAAATGCACATGTTTGTTAAAGTCGATTACCCGGTCAGCAAAAGTCGTTGAGCCAGCTTTCTTTTTCGCCATCAGTCATCTTTAAGCAACGAAAGTACCACGAAATAAGAAAACCCACTTTTGTTAATTGCTCTGCGAGGCTTTGAGTAGTCTGGCCGCTTTGAGCGGCCTGACTAAATCTTTTTTTGCAAAGTCCTCACCGCCTTCAGCACAAACTCTACAATCACCGTCGGGTTCGGCAAACTATGCGGATGGTGCTTAGCGCCTGGCTTATAGATCACAGTAATATCACCTTTTTGTTCTTTCACCTTCTTTTCAAACGGGATGGTATTCTCTTCTACCGCCACCGCTTCATCAGCATCGGCACAAAGAATAAAAATGGGATACCGGCCTTTTACGATCTTATCTACTTTGTCGATAGGGCTTCCTTTGAATTGCTTCACTTGCTCATCGGTCGTCAATCCATAATCCGCTTTGAACAAGGCAGCCTCCTTAGGATATGCAGGCAACCTGCCCAACCCTGCCGGCCACGACTTCAGATCAAGCACGGGATTATCGACATACACACCTGCTACACGCGTAGGATTTTCTGCAGCCCAGTTGAAAGCATACACACCGCCACGACTCATACCTTCTAACACTACCTTCTTTGCAAGGCCATGCTTTATCATCAAAGCATAAAAAGAGTTCCACGTGGCAATAGCCTGCCGGTTACCAAACAATTCTGCCACATCACAATACACGATATGAAAACCACGCTCCAGCAAAGCGATATCAGCCTGCGGCTCATGCCCCCAGAACCTGGCCCGCCACACCCAGGGACGATTGGATGCAGTCCACTTGGGTTTCACCACTTTACAGTTTCTGTTCAAAAAAGAGAAGTCAGCACAGGCATACCCGTAAAAACTGCTCTCCTTTATTTGCATAGGAATACGCGGAAAGATATCGAAAGCAGTATCGCGCTTCGCACTAACCAATTCAAACAGCCGCTTCGCATAAATGGTGGCGCCTACAGCATTGGGATGTATCCTGTCGGGCACAAGATCAGCCTTGTCAACAAACAGCGAATGCATATCCACCACTTCTACCTTCTCATTAAAAGCCACCCGCTGAATACGGGGAATGATATCCTTTACAATAACCCGGTCATAGATTTGCGCAGTATCAGAAAGCCAGGAAGGAATAGGCAACAACAATACAATGCGGGGATGAGCAGCCAATTGCCGGAAAGATTGAATAAAAGCAACATAGTCAGCTTCATACTCACCCAGGCGCACACGATTGATCATCTTACTGTCATTACCACCCAGGTCGATGATAACAATATCCGGCAGGCTATTCAGCGCAGCCTGGTATTGAGTAGTATTCCAGTAAGGCCGGTCGCCTTTGCGCAACAGCGTAGTGCCACTCACGCCATAATTACTCACCATATATTCCTTGCCCAGCAGCACCTGCAGCTGTGCAGGAAAAGAATTTTGCTCCCTGTTATCGATACCATGACCATATGTAATGCTGGCGCCAATACAGGCCACTTTGAGGACGGCCGAGCAGGGTATCACGGCCAGGAAAAAGAAGAAGATAACGGCAAACATTTTCATAAGACCGAATATCGTTATTATCTGATAAGTAATTTATCCCTTCCATTAACCTTGATTAGCACGCTCTGTATTGCTGTCCCGCAGCCGGTTAAAAATAAAAGCACATACCACACACAACCCTGCCAGCATGCCCCACAACAAAAGATAACTACCTTGCACCACCACCAAGGCGCCCAACAGCGGTCCAATAATATTGGCCACTGACCATGACAACGCACTCACAGCAGCATACTTACCCCGGTTAAGATCATTAGCCCTTTGCATGATCATGGAGTTGATAAAAGGCATGGCCATCATCTCCCCTACAGTCAGAAACAACACCGCACCCGTAGCAATCAACACACCAGGCAACCATTGCAATAACAAACAACAATAGCCCACGCCGGTAAGCAACACGCCAGCCACGATATAATACAAATGCTTCCGCCTTCCTTCCCAACGGCGTACCAGCACCATCTCAAACAATGCAATGATCACACCATTCAAACCCAGCAACAAACCGATCATAGACTCATTAATATGCAACTCCTCCTTCCAGAAAACAGGCACGAGCCGGAACATGAGCGTAAAACAAGTCATATAGATAGTAGCCAGCACTAAAAAACGAACAACAAAACTATCCTTCCACGGCGACGTAGCCTTCAATGAGTCGGCAGGTGTAGCTTTTGCAGCGACCTGTTTGCTGCGCGGCAACAACACGATCACCAGCAAGCCCACAATGATATAGGCACAACCTTCTACCCAAAACATCAGGTGATAATTGATAGCGGCCAGTACACCCGCCATGCTACTACCCACAGCCCAGCCAATATTCATAGCCAGCCGGTTCAGTGAAAACGACCGCGTAAGATTTTCAGGTGTTGAATACACGGCAGTGGCAGTCATATTTGCCGGCCTGAAAGATTCGGCCACAAAACTAACAGCCACCGTCAATACACACAATACGGCAAAGTTGTCGATCATGCCAAACAGGATGAACAACAATCCACCGGTAATAGAAGCAACGATCTGGACCGGCCTGAAGCCGATCTTGTCGATCACAAATCCACCGGTTGCCGAACCCAGCACAGACCCTACACCAAACAACGTGATCACGATGCCTGCATCAGCCACACTTCGTCCTATGCTCTGCGTCACGTACATACTCATAAAAGGCACCACCATCGTGCCTGCCCGGTTGATCAAAATGATAAAACTCAGTAACCAGGTCTCCCGGCTCAGGTTGGAAAACGATGCCCGATAGCTATGAGCGATCTTTAGGAACATAACACTAACTGGTTTTTGTTTGCAGTGAACGCCACGCATCCACACTCCACCGGTATGCCGGAATGCAAGTCAGCAGGAAACTTGCCGCACTGGCAGTAAACACAGAATAATTGACAGGAGCCGTAATACCAAAAGAAATAGCCATACTCAACGCAAAGCACAACAACAATACACCACTGCCCAAAGCCACCCATCTCGTCAACAAACCCACCAGCAGCAGCACACCAAATATGATCTCACTTACCGATGCCACAATCGCGAGCAACTCGGCCAGACCCGAAGGTAAGAAGCCCATAACCTGGTGTGCATAGGTAGAAAAATGAGCCCAATCTCCCCAACTAATCTGATTGCCACCGGGTGGTCCCCACACCCCAAACCTGTCAAGCCCCGGAATAAGATACGTAACACCTAAAGCCAACCGCAGAAAAAGCTGCGCATAATCCAATCTCCTTTCCATAATAACAACGATTAATCTATGTTTAGTACAAATTCTCTTACCGCTTCACCAATCTCCGCCGGCGAATCTTCCTGAATATAATGAATCCCTTTCACAGATACTTCCTGTTGATTAGGCCAGCTCCGGCAAAAGTCAAGCGCCCGGCCGGTCAGCAACGCTCCGGGAGCCGCAGATATTAGCAACTTCGGAAGTTGGCTGCCGGCCAGCCATTTGCCATACTCTTCTACAATAGATACAATATGCGGCGGCTCACCCTCGATAGGTATCTCACGCGGAAACAACAGGGTGGGCAGCCTGTCTGCCGGGTGTTGAAACGGTGCCCGGTAAGCATCCATTTCCTCAACACTAAGTGTGCGGATAATACTCTTAAGCAACACTGTTTCGATAAAGAAATTGTCTTGCAGCACCATTTGCTCGCCCTTTTCCGAACGTAGCGCCCGGAAGATAGCGTCCCGGCCGGCAGGGAAATCACTCCACAGCCTTGGCTGCACAATCGCCTCCATGTAAGCGACCCCCTTGATCTGATCAGGAAAACGGAAGGCCCGGTAAAAACCAAGTGCAGAACCCCAGTCGTGCAACACAAGCACGATGTTCTCCCGCAGCCCTACAGCCTCAAACCATGCATCGAGATAAGCCACATGATCGGCAAAACGATAAGCTGCACCAGGCGATTTACCGGATTGCCCCATACCCACGAGGTCAGGCGCGAGGCAGCGGCGATACTTGCTCAACCAGGGAATAATGTTGCGCCACAAGTAAGAAGAAGTAGGGTTACCGTGCAGGAAAACCACGGGCTCTCCCTCGCCGGAATCCACATAACTCATTTCAGTATCCAACACCTTCACCCGTTTACGCGGATGAGGATCTGTAGCGGCAATAATAGGCGTATCGCCCAGGGATGTTGCCGCATTTGATTGATGAACCTGATCAATTTTCATGGCTATACTTTTTTTGATTGATTCGTTACAGCAACAAAACTAATCGCCACTCCCTTACCCCATTAGGTCCATTTTCCCAAAACCAATAAGGCCATTATGCAGTCTGGCCGCCTGGAGCGGCCTGACTTGCAGTCAAGTAACTCTATTCGCCGGACCTGGGTCTAAAAAAAATTCCTACCAATCATTAAACCGAATGGTTTACTTTACTATATTTGTAAACCGATCGGTTAAGTATTAAACAACACCCCTTATGAGAAGAGATGTATTCCAGGCCATTGCCGACCCCACCCGGAGAACCATCATTGATATGTTGGCCCAAAAAAGGTCAACCCTGAGCGAAGTGGCCAACAACTTCGATATGAGCCTGCCTGCTATTTCAAAACACATGAAAATATTGGCCGAGTGTGGCCTTGTAATTATAGAACAGGAAGGTCGTGAGCGCTACTGCGAAGCCAAACTGGAAAAACTGGCAGAAGTGTCCAACTGGGTCAACACCTACCAGACATTCTGGAATGAACGACTCGGCTCTTTAAAAACCTTTATGGAGAAAAAACACAAAAAAAAGTAACGATATGAACCAGCCAAACAATGCAGGTAACCGGTTGAAAGTTACTGCCACCAACGAAATACACGTACCATCAGAAGAAGTGTTCAATGCCTGGCTCGACCCAGAGCTACTTTCACAGTGGATGTATGGACCTGCCATACGCGATGAAAAGATCATACATCTAAAAACTGACCCTCGCGAAGGAGGTCATTTTAGCTTCCTCGTAGAGCGGCAGGGAATGCAGATCAACCACATCGGAACCTACCTCGAAGTACAGCCCTACAACAAACTGGTATTTACCTGGGGCATAGAAGGAGAATCAGTAGACGAAAGCATTGTTTATATCGACATTACCCCTACAGAAAAAGGTTGCCTCATTGAACTCACTCACGAAATGGACCCGAAGTGGGAAGCTTATGTAAGCCGTACAAAAAATGCATGGGAGCTTATGCTGAATAAACTGAAAGAAGTACTCACGCAAGCATAGGAAAGAACAGACACTCAAACTGGCATTGAACCTTCCAGGCAGGCCAATAGCTTTTCCACGCCTACCTTTAACTTATACTTTGTAAAAGCCGTAAACCCAAGCAGGATAGCCGGAGACTTGTGATGCTGCAACGTAAAACTGTTTACAAAAGTCACCATCAACTGATGTTGATGGATGGCCTCCTTGAACTTTACGATATCGATACCCTCCGGCAACCAGCAAAGCAGGTGCATACCGGAAGGAGCAACACTTATACGTAAATAATCCTTGCAATGCAACTGCAGCAGGCTGATCAGCTGTTGCTGCCGTTCGGCATACAACAACCGCATCTTGCGGATATGCCGCACGAAATAGCCGCCTTCCATAAAAGCACACAACATGAGCTGGTCCATCACCGGTGATTGCCGGTCCTGGTTGTCTTTTATTTTCTTAAACCTGCTTACCAGGCTGGCTGAAGGCAACACGATATAAGCAAGTCGCAAACCAGGAAACAATACCTTACTGAAAGTGCCGGAATAAATAACGCGGCCACCAGTGTCCATACCTTGCAGACTGGGTAAAGGCCGGCCTTCATACCGAAACTCACTGTCATAATCATCTTCCAGTATCCAGCTATTATGTGTCTGCGCCCATGTTAGCAGCTGCTCACGTTTCGAAGCCGATAAAGTACATCCCATCGGAAACTGATGAGAAGGCGTTACATAAGCCAGCTTCGCATCCGGAAAATACTCAACGCCATACGCCACATCTAATCCATCGTGCTGAATGGGTATCGGACACAGCACAACACCTGCTGTAGAAAAAGCGATACGGGCGCCATGATAACCCGGATCTTCCATCCACACCTGATCACCCTGTTCTAATAAACAAGACACAACAAGATTAAGCCCCTGTTGCGAACCAGTAGTTACGATCACCTGGTCTGCCTCACATACAACAGCACGTGAAATACGCAGATAAGCGGCAATAGCTTTGCGCAGGTTCCAATAGCCCAACGTATCTTCATAACCAAGATGCGCCTGCTTCAGCGACTTCAACACTTCATTACCTACCTGGTGCCATAACTTATAAGGAAACTGATCGAGCGAAGGCATGCCCATCTGAAAAGCAGTGGCGCCAATGCGGCTGCCGGCTTGCATATCCACAGGAGGTTCAACAGCCGCAGCCGCTTGAGCAACCGGCTTTTTTATGGAAGAAGCATTACGCTTTCCGGCATTCAATAAATGATCGGGCAGCTGATCGGCCACGAAAGTACCAGCACCGGTTTTGCCCAATACATAACCCTCCGAAACGAGGTGCTCGTAAGCCTGACTCACGATCACGCGCGCTACGCCCAACTCTTTAGCCAGGTTACGGCCTGCAGGCAACCGGTCGCCCGGCCGCAACCTGCCTTCTATGATCATCCTGCGAAACGATTCATACAATTGCAAATACAGCGGCACATCAGATTGCCGTGAAAGCACAATACCCGCAGGGTTTATCTCAGCCGATTCTTTCGCCATAACAAAACACTAATTTACATTACTGGTTGCAATACAATTGCCGGTTCTTGTAACCCAACCCACTAAAAGCATTCTTCACACAACCCTGCCCTCGCCAAATCCCGCACATAACAGCACATTTTTAAGAGAAATTAATACTCATCATAACATACAACAACTGCTACCAGTATCTTTAACCCATGCCAAACAAACTACTATCTCTTACTACAGCCATTGCCACCATTTGTTTATTGCAGGCATGTACCACATCCAAACAAACAGCGGTGCAACAACCCTTCCCGTCACCCACTACAACACCTAAAGCAGCCCGCGAATTTCGCGCAGCATGGGTAGCCACCGTAGCCAATATCAACTGGCCCAGCAAGCCCGGACTTACTACCGAGCAACAAAAACAGGAAGCCATCACCCTGCTCGACTTCCTCAAAGCAAACAACTTCAATGCTGTGGTCTTTCAGGTACGCCCACAGGCCGATGCCTTATACCAAAGCTCATTAGAACCCTGGTCATATTACCTTACCGGCACACAAGGCAAAGCACCCAATCCATATTATGATCCATTACAATTCTGGACAGATGCCGCACATGACCGTGGGCTCGAAATGCACGTATGGCTCAATCCCTACCGCGCACACCATACGGTAGGCGGAGAAGTAACAGATAGCTCCATCGTCAAAAAAAGACCCGAGCTGGTAGTGAAACTCAAACAAGGCAACTACTGGTGGTTCGATCCTGCCCTCAAAGGCACGCAAGATCATTCAGCCGCAGTAGTAATGGATATCGTAAAACGTTACGACATAGACGGTGTACATTTCGACGACTACTTCTATCCATACCCGGATTATAACAACGGAGCCGACTTTCCGGATAGTGCAAGCTATGCAGTTTACAAAGCTGGTGGCGGCAAACTCGAAAGAGCCGATTGGCGCCGCGACGCCGTCAACAAATTCATCGAGCGTTTATACAAAGAGATCAAGACAGAAAAGAAACACGTGAAATTTGGACTTAGTCCCTTTGGCATCTGGCGTCCCGGCTATCCTGAATACGTAGCAGGATTTGATCAGTACAATGTACTCTATGCGGATGCCAAACTATGGTTGAACAAAGGATGGATAGATTACTTCTCACCCCAACTCTACTGGCCCATTAGTCGCCAGTTCCAAAGCTTTCCCATATTATTAGGTTGGTGGGCAGGCGAAAACACGATGAACCGTCACCTATGGCCCGGCATAAGCGTGGGCACCGATACCAGCATCAGGAATGTCAATGAGATCATTGGTCAGATCATGACCACCCGTGGCATGCAACCCAACAGCACAGGCGCCATCCATTGGAGCATATCACAGCTCACCAAAAATCCCAACATGATCAATGGCATCCTCAATGGCCCCTACAAAAAACAGGCGTTAATACCAGCCAGCCCCTGGCTGGATGACAAGGCGCCCGAAGCTCCTGTTGTAACACTCGATCAATTAGGCAACGCTGTACAAGTTAGCTGGACACATCCCAACGAAAAAGATGTATTCCACTATGTAGTATATGGAAAATACAAAGACAATGCGGGCAACTACAGCTGGCGTTACAAAATACTGAACCGCAACGATCGCTCAACCCTCTTCGAATTGCCTGCCGACAAAAACATGCCAACGTATATAGTAGTCACAGCTGTTGACCGAACCGGCAATGAAAGCACCTTCAAAGAAATAGAGAACACGATCAAGATAGCAGCCAATGCGCCGGTCATCCTACCCCGTGCAGGATGGAACGCAGCAGCACCCAGGCCATTCAAACAACAAACTCCTGTAAGAATTACCATACACCACGAAGGCGTAGAATGGGATTCTGCCAAAGATGCAACACAACATATTAAAAATGTACAAACCTGGGGGATGGGTAAAGACAGGAACTGGATCGATATCCCTTACCACTTTCTCATTGCGCCTGACGGTACGATCTATGAAGGCAGGAATGTGAATACTGTAGGAGAAACAGCTACAGAATACGATCCTTCCGGACACTTATTGATTTGCTGTGTAGGTAATTTCGAAAAACAGGTGGTGCCTTAAAAAACAACTGGAGTCACTTACAAAACTCATTGCCTGGAGCGCTAAAAAATACAACATCCCCTACGAAACGATTGCCTCACACAAAGATCACTCTACCCAAACTGATTGTCCCGGCAAGAACCTGTACCAGTATTTACAAAATGGGTACATCAAAACAAGGGTGAAGGAACTTTTGAACTAGAAAAATAAGCCTTAAAATATTATTTTAGTTGCATGAAAAAGCTTTTAACTCTTGGCTTGATCCTGATAGCAATCATTTCCTGCAACAGTCCGGAAACTAAACAACCGGACACTGCACCTCCACAACCCGCAATCACTCCCGAAATGATAGTGGAAAATGGAGATATCACGTTAAACATAGATAGCATTGATAATTCAAATAAAGAATACAGCCGGTATAAAATACTTTCTATCTACAAGGGAAAGCCTGTAGGCTTTTGGCTGAAATTCAAACGAGCCGGTAAAAAAGAACACTTTGTTTCAGACGGAGCGACATTTATAACTATGGGAGATACCAGCAACAATTTCCTGAGGTCGCTGGCCGACATATATGGGTTGGTGCACAATGGGCCTGTCTTCATAGATTCCGCGACCGTTACCTATACAAACCTTCAAGCCATGGTAGATACTTCTAAACCTGGCACCTGGATAGCGGCCCAATCCAAGCTCTTTTTCTCAACCGATGACGATAACCCTGAGCTATTCCTGAACATAGATGAAGCGTCGAAAACCATCTCTCTACCCGAAAAAGACCCCGAATACAGGAAAGGAATAATTGATGCTTTATCCAAAAAGAAATAGCTCTAATTAATTCATTCACCAAGAGTTATATCCTTATACCCTCTTTTGCCCCCGGCCAGGAAAGTGATCCCGATGAAAAAACCGTGATTATACGTTTTTTTATATCCGGCCAAACGTTTAGTTTGAAGGAGCTTTAAGCTTGAAAAGTAAGGTTTCCGAACTTGCTTCGTACCCCTACCCAACCAACTCATTCTACATTCAGGATTATACTAATTGATTGGTCAACCACATCTGTTGATCTGAGATTCCTTCTTTTTATGAGCGAAGTGTATTAGACTTAAACTGAATAACGGATAACTATTTATTATGGATTATTTGTCCCCGGTTTTTACTTCCAGGGCTATTG
>NZ_JCACET010000003.1:0-3663 GCF_059502485.1 Paraflavitalea sp. | reverse complement strand
GGATAACTATTTATTATGGATTATTTGTCCCCGGTTTTTACTTCCAGGGCTATTGAAATGGAGAAATTGGATGCATGTTGCAATTTTGCAGAAACTAATAAAAGCCGTACGGCAATAATTTCGGGTCATTCCGGCACAGGCAAATCTTTTTTGATCAAGCAGGTATTGAATCAGGTTGCAACAAAACATAAAGATTCACTTATCCTATATATAGATCTCAGTTCCGATGAGTTTGTAACAACAATGCTATTTGAGTCATTGATCTATTTGTGCTGGAACGAAAAGGCGTTTAATTCTAAAAGTCTACTTCAAATTCCCGATAAAGCAGCATTTTCTTCTTTTTTAAAGACCCGTAAACTAAAAAAAAGTGTTATAACAAAATTTTTAGCTGTCGTTTCCAGTACTGTTGAAATGATTCCATCTTATGGAAAGCCTTTAAAGGAAATAATACCACAAAATATTTTTGAAAAGGAAAAGGAAGATCCAACACCTGATATTGCAGTAACTTTTTTTAAATATCTGGAATTCCTTTCGCAGAGAATGCCTGTTTATTTATCGATCGATAATTATCAATTCCTGCAAAGGAACTTACGATTATTATTAGAGTCGCATATAGAAGCAGTTGAAAAAAATCTATGTTTCATTACGGTAGTCAGGACGTTAGAATCAGAAACGGATGCATATTTCCCGACTTGCTTTTCTTCTATGCAGCTTGACTTAAGGTTGAAAAGCTTTACCCTGCATGAGACCATCGAGTTATTTTCCAAATTGTCGACTTATACTTCAAACTCAAATATTATCGCAGAAGACTGCTATAAAAAAACGAATGGAAATTTAAAAGAGATTGAGTATTACATTTCATCGCTAAATCATTTAGCCCCATCAAGCAATAGAAATGATATTAAAACGCTTGTCGAAACGTTGAGATCTTTACCCCGACTTGAAAAATATCTAGTAACTATCGCTTCGTTATTTCCAGCGGGAATAAGACTCCAATATGTAACCCGTCTTTTAAGCAATATATTACTTGTCGAAGATGAGGAGAGAGTTTCGGTAATAATTGGGGATCTTGTTAAAATTGGTTATTTATATTTAAATGGCCATAGCGCTGATCTCGTCAAACCAGCTCATGAGAAAATTATTCATTCAATAAAGAAAGGTTTGTCCGAAGATGAATTTATAGAAATGCATCGAGAATTATTGGCATCGATGGAAAGTCTGATTAATGGGCCCATACAGATAAATGATTATAATTATCTGCTTCACTGTTATGTTGGTGTGTTTACCGCTAACCAATTTAAAGGGAAAATAGAGTATGTTATTCGGCTATTTGATATACAATATAAGTCAAATCGGTACTTCTATATTTTAGCCATCTATAAAGAGTTCAAGGAAATGATCAACTTTCTACCAGAGCACTCGGTTGAACAAATATTAGATGCTTGTCAGAAAGCTTCAGAGTTTTATCTTGGAATGGAGGCGCTTAAATTAATCGAAAATCAATCTGGTCGTCTTTCTTCGTCTTGCAAATTGTTTTATGTAAAATATTTGACTCAGACTTATCATTTCCAGAAGGCTTTAGAGCTTATTAAAGAGTTGGACCCTTCTGAAAAAGTATTTCTTTATCAATTAAATATTTTGCAGCACTTATGCCACGATAAAGAAGCAAAGAGAATAATAAAACAATTACAAAAAAATAAGACGCACCGACATGAATACTATATTATCCTCCGCAACTCCGCTCACTACTTTTCGTATGATGATGCACTAATAAACCTTATAACAAGTTATAATTATTTTCGACAAAACGGCCTCTTGTTCGAGGAGGCAACTGGCTTAAATAACCTGGGGGTTATACATCTGTGGAATGGCAGCTATGAGAACGCCCGAAAGTGTCTATCACAAGCAGTAGAGATATTTGAAAATTTGAATTCCAATGAACTATTTGAACCACTCTGTAATCTTGGCATTCTCTCATTTCAAGAGGGTAATTATGTGGATGCGAAGCGACATACGGAGAAATCCCTTTCGATTGTTAGTCGTTCACTAATGTTAGATCATATAATTCTCACAAACAACATTCTAATATTTAGACTTGCTTTAAAAGAAATTTCAATGAATGAATACAATAGTCACCTTCGAATGTTATATACTCAATGCAAGTTGCTTGAAGATCCCTGGCTTCATTTTTCAGTTATTTATAACCTATCTCAATCTGAGATTGCGCTTTCACTTCAACAGACTGCTTCACCTAATCCATATTTTCTTGATCGAATTAACCAAAGAAAAGAAACAGGTACAGAACTAATCACATCATTAGTTGTGGATGGCCATGGCCAGCTTGATCTTTTGCTTAGCCTTTCCCCTCACTGGCGATATTAATCATGGCATGGTATTTATTAATAAGATAAGAAATTTCTGCTTTTATTGGCTCTTTCTTGTTTAAAAGAAGTGCAAGGTTTTTAGATAACATTCGGATGTCTCCAATTTCATAATTAAGATTTGTAAGAGTTGTTGTTCCAAACCTAATACCTGAAGGAAATAGAGGGGTCCCTTTGTCACCCGGAATCAAGTTGCGATTAGCAAGAATAAGATTTTCCTGCAATAAAGTTTCGGCTTCTTTTCCGTTAAGCAAACTTTGTGACAAATCAACTAATACAATATGAGAATCTGTACCGCCAGTAACGATGTTGACTCCTCCGTCTATCAGCACATTGCACATTTCAATAGCATTAAATACTATAGCATGCGCATATTTTTTTATGTCTGACTTTTTCCATAATTGAAAGGCTACCAACTTAGCCAAAAGCATATTTTGTATTGGACCTCCTTGTGAAACAGGGAAGGTAGAATAACAAATTTTTTTATGAAAGTCTTCTCGATATATTACTACTCCGCCATGAGGGCCACGCAGGTTTTTTTCCATAGTAAATGTTGCGAAGTCAACGTAAGGGAAAATAGTTTTATGAACTTCTCCTGCGATAAAAACAGCAGTATGGCTAACATCAGCCAGCAAATAGCTTGCATGCTCTTTTGCAATGGATGCGATCTGTTGGAAATCAACTTCTCTGGGATAAGAAGAAACACCTGCGATAATAAGACGTGGCTTGTAAATATGGGCCAATTCTCTTATTTGTTCTATATTTATTTGTGCGGTATTGTTTAATTTGTAATTGATTACCCTGATGGTGCCGTTGGCAAACTTGGAATGAGAGATATGACCACCTTCGGTAGAATTAAGACTTAAGATTGTATCATCGTCCTTTAGTACTGTATTATAAACAATATGATTAGCTTGCGTACCAGAATGAGGTTGTAGGTTTACCCTGTAACCTGTTTGAATATTAAACAAATCCAGGCATAACTGTTCTCCGAGCTCTTCAATCTCATCCATGTATTTGCTGGCCGGGAAATATCTCTGTGGCGCAAACCCTTCTGTTGGCAGAGTAAAAAGAGGATAACGCATTGCATCTGTTATTTCAGGGAAAGCGTAAGATGCGCTTGCTATCAGATTAATATATCTGTTCTGGAAACCATTATAATTATCTATTATAAGGTTAATTCTTTGAAAGTCTTCGCCAGCAAATTTTTTGAGTAAATACATACTGATAATAAATAGTTATCCTGCATTCAGGACACTACATCACCCATCATCAAATCCCG
>NZ_JCACET010000002.1:0-4034 GCF_059502485.1 Paraflavitalea sp. | reverse complement strand
CGATGATGTGAAGTGGTACGGTAAAGTCGAGTACAACCGGGGCTACAAGTGGACCGATCTGGAAGTAAAACACGGTTTAAACCAACGGGGAGAAGCCAAAGCTGGTCACCAGATGCACGTACAAATCATTGTGAGCCGCAAGGACAGCCACAACCAGCGCCTGTTAAGCCCCATGACCAACCATCGAGGACAAGGCAAGAGCGAGGCCCACGGCCAGAAGTTCGGCCAGTTTAACCGGGTCGAGTTCAAGAAGCGTAGCGAAGCGGCCTTTGATGCCCAAATGGGCTACCGTCGGGAGTTGGAAGAGAGTTTCCGGTATCAGAACACCATGAGCAATGGCACAACCCAGGAGCGGGCGGCCATGACGCTGGAGCTGCGCGACACCGAGCGCGACCGCCAACAGCAGATCGAAGCGAGTTTACGGCAGGTCGAGCAATTGCGCCTGCAACGGGAGCAAGAGCAGGCCCAGAAGCTGGCCTTGGCCGAGCAGCAGAAACAGGCCATTCAGCACGAGCAGAAGCGTAGCCGGGGCTTGGGTTTGGGGATGTGATGAACAGGTTTTCTTAGGCATAAAGCACCCCTAATCATACCCCTTTTTTGCCCCGTTGTTTTTGGACTATTTGGAGGGGTGTTGTATAAGCAATCTTATGTTAAGAGAATATAACAAGAATCAGTCTCGTATAGTGAGGATGCGAAGAACGAACTTTCTGTATATATGCTGTATCAGTTCAGGCCATTGCTAAAAGTTCTGGCAAGTAAGGCTTGATGTTGCGTAATCCGCGTTCAACATACTCTTCCTTCTCTCCCACAGGGGCCACGTAATGAAGCGCACTCTCAGCTGCTTCAATGCCTTCCAGTCGAGCAATAATCCAAGCGGCTAGATAATGCGAAGCCAAACATCCCCCAGCAGTAGCCACGTTACCATTCGCAAAGAAAGGCTGATTGAGTACTTCAACACCCGTGGCCTGTACCCAAGGTCGAGTAATTAGGTCGGTACACGCAGGTGTATCGTTCAGCAAACCTAGTTTAGCTAAAATCAACGTACCAGAGCACTGAGCTGCCAATAACTGCTTAGTTGGATCAAATTGCAATCGCGCCATTAAAGCGGAGTCCTCCACCACTTCACGCGTTTGCATGCCGCTTCCAAAGATTATAGCATCCGCTTGGCAAGCCTCTTCTAAAGTTGCTTGAGATTCAATAACGAGGCCGTTCATAGAACGGACTTTGGCTGTAGGGCAAGCAATCGAAACACGCCATCCCGGTGTCTTGACGCGATTAAGAACACCTAGAGCAATAAAGGAATCTAATTCATTATATCCCTCGAAGGTGAGAATGGCGATGTGCATAGTATTTTGGATGTTTTTGTTAGCCAGCAAAGATAACTGTTGTTCAACCACGACTATTTTATTTGTTGATTTCAAGTCCAAATACTTTCGCTGTATAGCTACCTAAATTCTTCACTTTCCCATCTGCGGCCTTGATATCAATATCATAAAGTTGCCTGTTAATCACCTCAATTGAATGCATTTCTAATACTATAGCGGCTTGGTCGGGCCGGAGCCTGAATTGTTTAACGAGTCGTTCGATTAAGGGCGTTGTTGGCTCTGGCTGCTGCTTGGCTGAGTAGAAGACTTCAAACTCAACTTGTTCGACAGGTTTGCGCCCTCTCCCCGGTCGATCTCCGTAAATAGGTTTATACTTGAATGAAAGGTCAGTATGGCCATTAATCTCTTTATTGGCCACTTCCAGTACGTTCTTCTGAAATTTAGTCCATGTCGGATAACTGTCTCTTCCTGTCTTAGCATTGATTATATTGAGCATTGTTTTAAGGTCAATTAGGTTACGTCGAAACGTCTTATCCTTCATGTTTTTATACATGCAGAGTAGTTCATAAATCCGCTTTGCATAAGCAGAATTGAGTGAAATGGCAGCCGCCAACTGCATTTTGGTAAATCTTGTGTTTAGGTCTACATAAAAGGGTCTTACCATCTGCGATAATTCAATCTGTATTATTCCTGTGCCTTTTCGATACAGTGCTGATGCTATAAATCCTGCTTGAAGAATATCCCCATTAGGAAGAGTGGTAACGAAGACACGACTGATCAACTTCTGAGTAGCCTGCTTGTAAGTCTCAAACATCAACTCTTTTGACCCCGTAATTTCGGCCATCTCCTTGACCGTCACCTGGTACATTTTTGTTACAGGGTCGTCTTTTTTTATTTGGGCAACGACCATGTAAAGAATATTCTTCTCTGCTTCTGTCATTTCATACCTGGCAAGGGTAAGAACATTATCCTGAAATATCTCTATCTTTTTCATGTATAAATTACTGATTATTAAGCAAAATTATAAAAGGCAGATTATAAAAGCTATATGTCTTTTATAATTACTCATTTTACCGATTAAACCTGTCTTTATTAGCTATACTTTACCGATTAAACCTGTCTTTATTAGCTATACTTCACCGATTAAACCTGTCTTTATTACCGATTAAACCTGTCTTTATTAAAGTTATCCACATCGTAAATATCTGTAAATCTGATAGTTATAAGCTCTATTTTGCGCTTACAAGAGATTAACAAGAGATATTTGAAAATACACAAACACTTGTCTCGCGTAGGGGCGCATACGTACGCGTGCGAGGGATGGCCGGGAAGGAAGTGCTTTTGCAGGTACGGTTTTAGAAAGTAAAAAAGGGTCAACTAAAAAGATAGGTGAAAAGGGAAGAAAAAACGAAGGGGGAAAAAAGATCAAAAAACAAGCGCGAAGCGAGGAAAAAACAAAGCGCGAAGCGGTCTTATAAAGAGCAAGCGGGAATTACGCTGCGCGATAATTCTCACTTGCTCTACGAGGTCACTATGTTGATAATCAGTTGATTAGTAAATATTTTTACTAATAGTTAGTAAGCAAAAAGTATATTATAGGGTTAAAAAACCTTTTTCCAGCATTTTAAGGCTTATTTTAGTATATTTATACGCTTAATTATGGAAGAGAAAGCTAATAAGTCTGTACGCTTCGGCGGAGGTACTGACTTGAAATTCAGCAAGTTAAGTGCAAAGTTGGGTCGCAGTAAGCAAGAACTGTTTGGCCAGATGGTGGCCTATTTCTACAAATCCGGGAAAGATCCGGGCGATCTGAACGACGAATTGCTGAAGAAAGAACTGGGTCAGGGGATCAACCGCATCATCTCCTTCATCAAAACCCAAGAGAAAGAGGCCCTCACCCCGATGATGGCCGATGGGCGCGAGTTGCAACGCCGTCTGAACTTCCTGATTGGCCAGTTCGACGGCTTCTTCAACGTCGATGAGGAGAACTACATCCACGGCTTCTATCTCAAAAGCCAGCGGGAACGGGCCAAAGAGAACACGGATTTGCTCAAAAAGCAGGAGACGTTGGAGAAGCAGCAGAAAGCAATGGCGCAGGAGCTTCAAGAATTGCTCTCAGAGACACGAACGTATCAAGATGGGGTAAAGACTCATCGCGAGGGTAAGAACGTCTTAAAAGCCAAATTCAGGGCCATCCTCGATAGCTACATTCAGCAGCGCGAAGCCCTGAACACCCTAACGCAAGGCCGAGCCGTGAAGGATTTGCAGGAGCACAGCCGCAGCCAGGTCGATAACCTGTAATCCCTTTCCCACATGCCCCACATCAACATCACCCCCAGCAGTACGGGCAGCAATGCCGGCAGTAGTGGCCAGCTCGTCGAGTACTTAGAGAAAGAAAACAAGCTCAAACCTGAGCACAAGGCCGAACTGTGGTTTAATCAGCAGCGCGACGAGATACGGCCCTACGAAGTGCGTCAGGGCATCGACGCCAACACGGCCAAACTCAAGCAGCAGGAAGCCAAGTTCTATTTGGTCAACATCAGCCCTTCTCAGACCGAATTAGCTCACATCGGCAACGACCCTCAGAAGCTCAAAGACTATGCCCGCAGCGTGATGGCCGAGTACGCGGCCAATTTTCAGAAAGGGTTAGGCCCCGATGATGTGAAGTGGTACGGTAAAGTCGAGTACAACCGGGGCTACAAGTGGACC
>NZ_JCACET010000001.1:0-9172 GCF_059502485.1 Paraflavitalea sp. | reverse complement strand
AGGCGGCTGGTATATTGTAAGCTACGGAAGCTTCTTCAAACTGACTTAACACCCAGAGGCGGCGCTGGGAATGAGATAGCACATAACTGTCACTTGAGGAAGCTAGAGGAATTGACTTAAATACATTTTGGGTAGAACTGATAATTATTTTAGCCAGCAATTCAATGGTTGGTGCTTCGAATAATTGCTTCAGGTTGATAGAAACGTTGAAATCCTGGTGCAGAACGGCTACCAGTTGTGTGGCTTTTAA
This sequence comes from Paraflavitalea sp., assembly GCF_059502485.1. NCBI lineage: Bacteria > Pseudomonadati > Bacteroidota > Chitinophagia > Chitinophagales > Chitinophagaceae > Paraflavitalea > Paraflavitalea sp. The sequence continues at coordinate 8,922 of NZ_JCACET010000001.1, read as the reverse complement.
TGAATGTCCCCCTAACTCAAAGAAGTTGTCATTAATTCCTATCCGTTCAACTCTGAGTAGTTCTTGCCAGATATGACAAAGTTTTTTTTCTGTTTCGTTGGCAGGAGCTACAAAGTCGGAGAAATGGTTGTCTTTACTGCTGAGTAATAATGCTCTCTTGTCAATTTTTCCATTAATGGTCAGTGGAAATGCGTCTACTTGCAGAAACTGATCAGGGACCATGAACCGCGGTAACACGTTTGATAAGTATTGTCTGATCTTATCTATTCTTAATACTTCAGATGCGACAAAACAAGCCAGAATACCTTCGTCGGCACCATGTTGTTTGTTTTGAATCAGAACAACCTCTTGTATTCCGGGATACTGTTGTAAATATTTCTCTATTTCATCTAATTCAATACGGTAGCCTCTGACCTTTACCTGTTTGTCCTTTCTGCCCAGAAATTCTATATTTCCATCATCCAGCCACCGTCCGGCGTCACCTGTTCTATACGCTCGTGTAATCGATCCATCAGGAAGAAGGAAACTAACAAATCGCTCTTCTGTCAAGATTGGCTGATTTCTATAGCCGCGCCCTACACCTGCGCCCTCAATGAGGATTTCACCAGATATTCCAATAGGAAGCTGATTTAGTGTTTCGTCTACTATAAATATACCTGTGTTATCAATCGGTTTACCGATTAATATTTTATCATCAGAATCAAAAAGCTCTTTAACTATACAACCAACTGTAGTTTCTGTAGGTCCGTATTCATTGAATATTTGAGCAAAGGGTATTTGGGCAGACAGGATTTCAAGGTGTTTGGTTATAACCATCTCGCCACCCAGTATTACCTTCTTAATGGATGTAGAAGTATCTGGCAGGTATTTTAATAAACTGACATGTGAAGGCGTTAATTTGATCGCGTTGATTTCTATTCTTGTAGAAATGATTTCTTTCAGGATATCGGGAATCAAAGCTTCCTGTTCAAAAATAGTCAGTGTGCCTGCTTTAAGCAAGGGGCAGAAAAGGCTGGTGATAGTAAAATCGAAGGATAAAGTAGTAAACACTCCCATGTTTACCTTATCAAGGTCAGAAAAATAATAATTGTTTGCCCAATTGATATAATTAGAAAGGTTACCATGTTCAATTTCGCAACCTTTTGGAACTCCGGTTGAGCCAGACGTATAAAGAATGTAGGCAAGTGTATCTGGCTCTATTTCGATATCTGGATTAGCTGAGGTGTAATTCTCTTTTGTGTTATAGAAATCATCAAAATTAATAAAAGAAGCGGCGATTGATTCGTTGAATCTATGACTGCCTGTTGACGTGACTACGTGGCCACATGCACTGTTTTTTATAATCTCTTCAATCCTCGGTTCGGGATATTCCACATCTATTGGGAGGTATGCACATCCGGCTTTCAGGATAGCGAGTACTGTGATCATTTGAATATCGGATCGTTCAATCATCACTCCTATTACAGCTTCTTTGTCCGGATTGTATTTTTTTAATAGGTAGTTTGCGAGTTGGTTGGAGTAAGTATTAAGTGATCGGTAGGATATTTCCTTATCTCTATACCTAAGAGCGATGTTGTCTGGGTATAATGCTGCTATATGCTCAAATTGAGTAACTACGTTGGTTTGCCTGATGTCATGTTTTATTGGATTGAAGACATTGGTGATATAGTTTATTTCTTCATTATTGATCATTCTGGCGTCGGATAATGAAGTGTCAGGATTTTTTAATAATTGCAACATTAATACCTCGAAGTGTCTGACGATACGAGTGATCGTTGATTCAATAAAAATGGAAGAGTTATAAGAAACGATTAAGTGTATATTCTCCTCTGTTTTTAAAAAGCTAAATAATATGTTATTGTTTGACCGATTTAGCGATTCAGATTGTTGAATATTTTCAAGGACTATTGATACGCCAAAAGATTCAATGCTTATGTTTCCTGAGCCTTGGGCGATGTTGTAGATAAGTGTTTCGATGGGGTAATTCTGGTTTTCTATTGCTTCTATAATGGTAGCCCTGGTGTTGAGAACGAAGTTTTTAAATGATAGATTTGGTCTTAATTTTTGCCTTATTAATAAAGTGTTATTAATGTAGTTAGTATCATGCTCAAGGTTGTAGATTGGAGTTGAAATAGTTAAGTCTGTTTCGTTAGTGTATTTGTAAAGTAGGACAGTTACCCCGGCCATGAGCAACATGTGAAGCCTTTGAAAAGAGTTATTCATGGCTCTTGTCATTGTGCTGTTCAATTCGGAGCAGGTTATATGCTCATATGTTTTCCAGCTATCTTTAGCCTTTCCTGTCAACCTGTCGCTCGGAAATCCTGTGCTATTGTCGATGTCCTGAAGGTGGTCGGTCCAGTATTTCTTCTCTCTGACAAACTGATTAGCTGCAACCGCAATTTCCAATTGTCCTGGTCTTTTTGTCATTGCATTCAATTATTAATGTAAAAACACTTTAGAAATTAAAATCCCCTTCGTCCTGATAAGTACTTTTTACAGATTCAATTTTTCTGATCTTTTTGCATTCATCCAGATATATAGCTCCATTCTTGAATTCAACCAGAGCCGGCACTGCATTTTTATGCAACTGTTTCCATCTCATATCTGCTTTATATATCTCATGTTCGAAGTAAGGATTAGGAATGCCGAGCATTGCACAATGCTCTACAAATCGGTTCACTCTGTCATAGATAACTTCTCTGGTGGGTTGACAATCCTTCATCAGCCAGGTTTCTGTGATAAGCATATGCCGGCTGCTTGCAGGATACAGAAGCACCCTTTTGTATTCCGACATCCATAGATCTGAATCCACCTGCCCGGTAAGGTAATAGCTAAATGGATTGCACTCCGCCTCCCAGAGATCGTCTTTTAGTTCCTCTATCAGGTCAAGGGTTTGCTGAAAATCTTCTTCTGTTTCCCCCGGATGGCCCACAATCCAATAGGTAGTTGTTTTTACACCTGCATGGGATAATGCTTTCACAGATGCCCTGATCTGGTCAACGGTGATCTTTTTATGCATGATATCCAGTATCTTCTGCGAACCACTTTCAACTCCTAACCTCGCACGGTATAACCCTCCCCTTCGCCACCGGATGGCATTATCTACATTACATACAGGTGGATCTGCACGGAGGTAGCCATCCCAATAAAGGGAAATATCCTCTTCAAGGAATTTATTTGCGAGATCGTCTATTACAATGTTAAGCAGTGAATCTCCCATCATAAATACTTGGGTGCCATGTGATATATACATTGCTTTCAACTCTTCTACTATTTGAGAGGCATTTTTCTTGCGATATTTCCCCCAGTGTACCGTTTCTGAACAAAAACTGCACTGAAAGGGGCAGCTTCTGGAAGTCCATGCTCCCAATTGCGGATATGCCTGAAGATTGAAGTCCTGGAAATCTGGTGCCACCGCAGATTGGATTTCTATATTACCATCTGGTATGTCCCTAAGTGTATATACACGCTGATTTAAAGGAAGTTTACCTTGTAGGAATCTTAAGAAAAGGTTTTCTCCTTCTCCAATGAAAATTTTATCTACATATGGAGCCCGTTCCAGGAAGTAGTTGAAGTTGGGAGAATCCTTATGCAATTCCATCGAGAAAGTTCCTCCTCCCATTACGGTCGTTATATGTGGAAAACTCTTTTTGACAAGTTTAAAAGCGAAAAGTGAAGCAGGAAGCGATCCGCTAAAAACAGATAAGCCGAATACAGTAGGATTTATCTTTTCTATCAATTCAAGTACATACTTGGAAAGGTCTTCGTAGAAATGATCGAGGATTTTATTCAATACTCTTACTTGGTCGTCTTCTAAACGGAGATAGAATGTTTGCTCGAAAATAATCTTTACCAATTCTTCATATTCCAGTTGGTCAGTATAGTGAATATGAGCCATCAGGTGGTTTCTCATCACTTCCATGCCGATATTGAAAAAATTGCCTCGTTTGTATTTAGGTACATAAGATTCAACTGTATTAAAATATTCATCATACCGTTCTCTGAACTGAACAACCATATTCGCATCATCTGTTACTACATGAAACCCATTTTTTTTCAAATGACTCTTCAGGCAGGATATGCCCAGAGGTGGAATGGAAGGCGTCCAAAAGGGAAGCAATAATAAGAGGATCGGTTTGTTTGAATCAAAGTCCATAACTTCAGTTTACAGGTTAAAAACAAAATCATCTGTGTCAAGCTCCGGAACTGGATTTAATCCGAGTGAATCATTAGTCAGGATATTCTTTATTGATGTTTCAATGTCTCCGGTGATCGTTTCAAGAATAGCTTTATAATGTTGTAAGGTAATTGCTACTGTTTCTTTCTTAAACAGGCTGGTTGAGTACGTTAATACTATATCCAGGAAGTTATTGTATTCCGTGGCAGATAGCATTACGTCAAATCTGGAAGAAGAAGCCGTTGAGATGAAGGGGCTTAGCTTGAATGATTGCTCAGGTCGTCCTTCGTCAGGTTGTTTGTGATTATATACGTTCATTACAAATACCGCATCGAACAACGGATTGCGATTGGATTGAATGCCAATGCCCAGTTCGTGAACCAGTTCGTCGTATTGAAAGTCACTGTAAGTGATTGCTTTTTCTATCTTTTCTTTTTGATACTGAAGAAACTTTTTAAATGATTCCTCCGGATTGATAAAGCTGCGAACCGCAAGCATATTTACAAACATGCCTATCATCGGTTGTAGCTCTTCTTTGGTGCGACCATGAAAAGGGAAGCCAATTATCACATCCTGTTGATGTGAATACTTGTGTAGAAGAATAGTATAGGCGGCAAATAAATAAGCAAATACTGTTGTTTCACAGTCGGCGGCCTTTTTCCTGATGCTGTTTAATAGTTCGTTCTCCAATTGTATTGACACCACATCGCCTTCGAAGTTCATGGTGTCGGGTCTTGAATAATCTGTCGGAAGCTGAAGCAAGGGTAGTTTGCCGGAAAATTCATTAAGCCATAGCTGTTTTTGTTGTATGACCCAGGCGTTTTGTTGCCACCTGCTATACCATGCTACATAATCTTTATATTGAAATTCAAGCACATTCTCAACTGATTCTTCAGCTTTTTCCTGTTTGTAAAATGAACTTATTTCTTTTGTCATTATCTCCATCGAGAAGCCGTCAAAAATGATATGATGAATGCAAAACTGACAAGCTGTTCTATTGGTGCCAATTCCAAATAAAGCTACCCTGACTAATGGGTCTTTTTCAAGATCAAATACCTTCATGGCGTTTTGCTGCATTGCATGAATAGCTTCCTGCTCAGTTGTGTTAGGATAGTAGACTAATTGGGTCTTTGGTGTATTGTGAATGATCTGGCGTGGCTCTCCGTATACCTCAATGAAGTTTGTTCGTAGTATTTCGTGTTTTTGTATTACTCGTTGAAAAGATTTTAATAAGATATTTATGTCAAGATGCCCCTCGATTACAAATGAAACAGGAATTATAAACCCTTTTTTAGCTAAGGGATTTATCTGCTCTATCATCCATAATCGTCTTTGGGAATCCGAAACATCATAGCTCTCGGCATCAGGTGCTTTGACTATATCAGGTAATAAGTTTTTCTGAAATATTGCGAGCTCTTCACTAAGCGTCTTAATGGTAGGATTACGGAAGAGCAGGTTGACGGGAATTTCATAACCCAGCTTCTGTTTTATCGACGTAACGATTTGGATGGTTAGTATCGAGTGCCCACCTAATTCGAAGAAATTATCGTGAACTCCTATTCTGTCGTTCTTAAGTAGGTCCTGCCAAATAGTGGCAAGTTCCTTTTCGATTGTAGTTGTAGGCGGTTGATAATTGTTCTGTGTTTTTATTGCTGTTGGTTTTGGCAGCGCTGCCCTATCGGTTTTTCCATTTGTTGTGGTTGGTATAGCATCGATTTCTATGATGAAGGTTGGAACCATATATTCCGGCAAGACGGAGCGCATAGTCTGCATGACTTGTGCCCTGTCGTAAGTATCGGCTGGCACCACATAGCCGACGAGTCTTTTTGAGCCGGTAGAGTCAGGTTCGGCAATGACGACGCAGGCTGTCACACCGATACATTGTTGCAGCGCACTTTCGACCTCTCCCATCTCGATCCTGTATCCCCTGACCTTAACCTGTTCATCCCTTCTGCCGAGGAACTCTATGTCGCCTGACGTGAGCCACCTTCCGAGGTCGCCTGTTCTATACATGTGTGCTTGGGGGGTATGACTGAATGGGTCTTTGAGGAATTTTTCACTGGTGAGCTGCTTCCTGTTCAGGTAGCCGTCTGCTACCCCCTCTCCTCCTACATAAATCTCTCCCATAACGCCAACGGGACATACTTGGCCATTTTGATCAAGAATGTAGCAGTTCAATGTCGGAATAGGTTTTCCTATATTGCTGGTGGCAGTCGTTGTTTCTGCATCAGTGAGTACCTTGAAAGTGACATGGACAGTGGTCTCGGTGATACCATACATGTTGATAAGCCGGCATGTATTTGTAAACCGCTGTTGCCATGGCCTCACCTTAGAGGGGGTGAGCATCTCTCCTCCAAATATGACATAACGTATGGAGAGGTTTTTTTGAGTGCGTAACACCTGTTCTTGAAGCGCATAAAATGCAGTTGGTGTCTGGTTGAGTATAGTAACTTTATGTGCTATAAGGAGCTCGTGGAATGCCTGTATATCCCTGACCTGTTGTAAAGACGCGATGACGAGCGTTGCTCCATTGATGAGAGCTCCGTACATTTCCCAAACGGAGAAGTCAAAGCAATAGGAATGAGCCATGACCCAGACATCCTTATCGTTGAAATCAAAAATGGGCTGATCGGTAATGAGTAATCTGACAACATTTTTGTGATTGACAATTACTCCTTTAGGTTTTCCAGTGGTGCCTGAAGTGTAAATAATATAACAAATATCCGCAGAGCTGGTGTTGATAAGCGGCTTATATGTCGGCAGCAGTTCGATATAGTTCTGTTGTTGCAGGAGGTTGATGTTGGTGATATCTTGTGGCAGTTGGATCGTATCCTCATCACAAATGACTACTTTGGCATTGGTATCTGCAAGAATGAACTGTATTCTTTCAGGTGGATATGCGATATCTATGGGCACATATGCTGCTCCTGCTTTAAGAACAGCCATGATGGCTATGATCATACGTGGTGTTCTGTGTAAGAGGAGTGGGACGAGATCATGTCTTTGGACGCCCTTTTGTATGAGGTAATGGGCAAGTTGATTACTTTGCTGTTCGAGTTGCTGATAAGTGATGACATGTCGCCCGTCTGTAAGTGCTGTAGCACTTGGAGTGAGAGCGGCTTGATGCTCAAATAGCTGGGTGATGGTTTTTTCTTTAGGATAAACTGCGGTTGTTGGATTGAAGTTGTTGATGAGTTCAATAGCTTCCTTATTGCTGAGCAATGGTAGTGACGCAAGACTTGCTGAAGGGTTTTCTACAATGGCCGTCAGTAGCCGTTCGTAATGCTCCATCATGCGATCTATGGTATCCCCATCGAACAGATCGGTGGAATATTCTATCCCTAAATATATTCTGCTGTTATTTTCAATAGCTGTTATGCTTAAATCGAACTTGGCTGTATTATTAGCCAGCTCTTTGAAGGAGAGTTCAATGCCTCCTAAGTGGAAATCTGGTAGGTCGGGCGTATTCTGCAATGCAAACATGGCTTGAAATAGCGGAGTACGGCTCATGTCGCGGATTACCTCCACTTCGCTGACTACTTTTTCAAAAGGCACGTCCTGGTGATCGTATGCCTCCAGTAATGTTGCTTTTACTTGTTTGAGCAATTCGTTGAAGGATAACCCGGCTTTAAGTTCACTGCGGATTACGAGTGTATTGACAAAGAATCCTACGAGTGATTCTGTTTCCTGCTGTCGTCTGTTGGCGATGGGGGTACCAACTGCAATATCTTCTAAACCACTGTATCGATACAGCAATACTTTGAATGCACTAAGCAAAACCATATAGAGCGTGACACCTTCCTGTCTACTCAGTTGTTGTAATTCTTTGACCAGTTTTTCTGTTAAAACTTTATGTGAGCTGGCTCCTCTTCCACTTTGAGTGGCAGGTCTCACATGGTCCAGAGGCAGATCGAGGGGGCGGACTCCTGCAAGTTTACTTTTCCAATACTCCAGTTGTTGTGCCATTACTCCTCCTTCCAGGTATGTACGTTGCCAGATGGCATAGTCGCTGTATTGTATTGCTGGATTAGAAAGATTGGATGGCTTTTGTTCAATTGATGACTTGTATAATTCTGTAAGCTCTTTTACCAGTATGGAATGACTCCACCCATCCGAGGCAATATGGTGCATTACAACAAGCAGAATGTATTCGTCCTCGTCGACTTGTAAGAGCTCTGACCGTAACATGTAATCATTCCGGAGGTCAAAAGGTTTGGCAATGAAATCATTAATATAATTATCAACCTGCTCTTCATTCCAGTCGGTTATTTTGATCAGTCGGAGCCGCCAATCCTGCTCACTCTTCACTTGCTGATAACCAATGCCGTCCTGTTCAACGATTACGGTCCTTAGTACCTCATGTCTTGTTACGATCTTTTTAAGAGCATACTCAAGTGCATCTGTTTTTACGTTCTTTTTTAGTTTTAATGCTGTTGAAATATGATAAGGAGAGCTTCCCTGTAACTTTTCAACAAACCAAAGCCGCTCCTGTGCATAAGATAATGGTATCTTTTCCCCTTGCTGGATTATATGTCGGTGAATTGGAGGTAATACTTTTATTGTTTTATTGGTTGACAGGTATGTCGAAAGTCTTTCAATTGTAGGATGCAGGAACAGTTCTTTTATTCCTCCTTCTATTCCCAGTCTGTTACGCAGTAGAGACAACATGCGTGTCGCCAGTATTGAATGTCCTCCTAGTTCGAAGAAGTTATCATTTATTCCTATTGTATCATTTTTAAGTAATT